>DASVAE010000001.1:0-43505 GCA_036376495.1 Candidatus Sulfotelmatobacter sp.
CACATTTTCAGTCACATCGTTTCACGGGGCTGTGTTACGGGATGGTGCAAGTGATTGATAACGGGATAGTTGAGTTGGTAGCGCTACCGGGAATCGAACCCGGGTTTGAAGATTGAGAATCTTCCGTCCTAACCCCTAGACGATAGCGCCATCGCGGGAGGTTACAATTATAACAAAGGGTGGGCGAGCGGAATGCTCCGCCTCGCGATCACACATCTACGTACTTTCCGTGCACCTGCTTGAGCAACTCCGCTATCGCAAATTCCATTTCGGATTTCCGCGCCTGTTCATCGAAATTTTTTATGGCCATCGCTCCCATTCACAGGTCGAATGGCGATATAGTTAGAATTAATCCAATTCACCCGTAACTATTTATCTGCAAGGGGCGACGTGCGATGTTGTTCCTTCATAACCCAATCCAATTTTTCCTAAATTTAGGAGTTTGTAAGGAGTACACCACCATGGCAAAACTCAGAGGTCCCAGAAAGCAAAATGGCGAAGCGACAGTTGCCGCTGTGCAGGCCGCTCCCGCTTCCGCCGCTACCGATGTCACCGAAACCATCGCAGCCGAGCCCCAGAAATCGCTGCGTAAGCCGTCCATCGTGAAGAGCGATAGCCGCTCCAATGTCCTGCCCATCAATTTAGAAGACGAGGTTCGCCGTCTGGCGTACGAGATGGCCGAACGTCGTGGATTTGAACCTGGCCACGAAAACGAAGACTGGCTCGCTGCCGAACGCGAGGTTCGCCAGCGCTATCACCAGCAGAGCGCCTGATCTACCCATCCGCCCTGGCGGCCGAGCCCCGGCCGCCGTCCCGCGGCGGAAACGTTTACGCAGCTTGTGTTCGGCCACCCTCCGCTTTGATCGTCCAGATTCCTGAGGTTGTACTCCCGATACAAGCCTCAAGTTCATCTCAGGTTGCCGTCCTACTCAGTTTCTGAAAAAATACCTTGGGGACCCCCAAACATGGCATTCCTAGGTAACTTTGCCTTGCTCCTCGCTTTTGCGTTGAGCATCTACTGCTTTGGCGCAGGGCTGCTGGCGCTTCTCTCTCCTGACGAACCCAGTTCGCAGCGCCTGTCAGAAACTGCGCGCCGCGCCGGCATCGTCGTTTTTGGGGCAGTTTTCCTCGCGGCGGTTGCGTTGGTGGTGTCCGCCTTCCGTGACGATTTCACCATTGCCTACATCTTTCATCACAGCAACCGCGATCTCCCCACTCCCTACAAGTTCGCCACACTCTGGTCGGGACAAGAAGGTTCAATTCTGTTCTGGTGTTTGCTGCTCTCGGCGTACGCCTTCGTGCTCCGCCTCCGGTACAAGACCGATCCCCGTCTGTTCGCCTATGCGTCAGTAGTCGTCGCCGGCGTCCAGATCTTCTTCCTTGCTCTTGTAAACTTCGCGGCCAATCCCTTCGGCCTGCTCGAAGGACCACTTCGGCCCGACGGCAGCGGCCTCAACCCGCTCCTGCAATATCCGGAGATGGTTATCCATCCTCCCATGCTGTATCTGGGATACGTCGGCTTCACCGTTCCCTTCGCATTCGCGCTCGGCGCGCTGATCATGAAGTACCCCGGCGAAAAGTGGATTCACATCACCCGCCGCTGGACCATGGTCACCTGGGGATTCCTGACCTGCGGCATATTCCTGGGATCGCACTGGGCTTACTCGGTCCTGGGCTGGGGCGGCTACTGGGGATGGGATCCCGTCGAAAACGCCTCGCTGATGCCTTGGCTTGTGGGCACGGCCTTCTTGCATTCGGTCATGATGCAGGAGAAGCGCGGCATGCTGAAGGTCTGGAACATGTGGCTTGTTTTCGCCTGCTTCTGGCTGGCCATCCTGGGCACATTCCTTACCCGCAGCGGCATCATTAGCTCCGTCCACGCCTTTGCGCAATCCTCGATCGGAAGTTGGTTCGCCTGGTTCCTCGGCATCACCTTCGCGGTTTTCGTTTTCTTCTTCGTCCTGAACCACAAGCACCTGCGCAGCGAGAACAAGCTGGAAGGCATGATCTCGCGCGAATCCAGTTTCCTGTTCAACAATCTGCTGTTTCTTCTGCTGACGCTCGACGTCCTGTGGGGAACCTGGTTCCCGAAAATTTCCGAACTGGTGCAGGGCAACAAAGTCACCGTTGGAGCACCGTTCTACAACCGCGTTGCTATTCCGGTCGCGTTGATCCTCTTGCTGCTCACCGCCCTCGGCCCACTGCTGGCATGGCGCAAGACTTCCTTCGAAAGCCTCAAGCGCAATTTCACCTGGCCTTGCATAGCAGCGCTCGTCGCCGGTCTGTTTGTGATGCTTACGCCCGCGAGCTGGGGATCGATCTTCGGCCTCAAGCCATGGCATGACGTCAGCTACTTCTATTCGCTGATGACGATTGTCCTCTCCGTACTCGTCGCTTTCACCGTGGGCAGCGAGTTTTACCGGGGCGGCCGCGTCATCGCCGAGAAGACGGGCCAGGGCATGTTCGCCTCTATGGTCCAGCTCACGCATCGCAACACGCGCCGCTATGGCGGATACATCGTGCACTTCGGCGTCGTGCTGGTGATGATCGGATTCTCTGGGTCAGCCCTGAACCAGGACAAGGAAGCCGAACTCGGTTACGGCGACCACATGCAGATCGGCAGCTATGACCTGGTCTGCCGCTCCTACACCCAGGACGACAACGCAAATCAGGAAACCGAGTGGGCGCTCATGGATGTCTACCAGAACGGACAACTGGTCCGCACCATGACTCCGCAGCGCATTTTTTACAAGGCAAGCCAGCAGGCCTCTACCAAGCCGGATATCGATCAGGGCTTCAAAGAAGATCTTTACCTGGTATACGAAGGCCAGAACGACAAAGGCCAACCCGTCATCAAGGCACACCTGAATCCCATGGTGATCTGGATCTGGATCGGTGCCTGGGTCATGATCATCGGCACGGGATTGGCCCTCGTAGAAAACGCCCCGGTACCAGTAACCGTCCGAGTCCCAAGAATGATGGAACACGCAGCCCCGGTCGCAGGAGATTGATGCTTCACATGGGGACAGCCTCTCAGCCTGTCCCGGCAACGAAGGCAAAGCCACCATGACATTCTCGAAAACCATTCCCAGACGCGCGTTGCAAGCCGTCCTGCTGTCGCTGGCCATCTTCATTTTCTCCGGCGCCTCGGATCCTTCCACGCGCTTCAACGAAATCGGCCACCAGTTGATGTGCATATGCTCCTGCGGCCAAATCCTGCTTGAATGCAATCACGTGGGATGCCCCGACTCAGACGGCATGCGCAATGAACTCATGGCCGCAGTCTCTCGCGGAGACAGCGACAGCCTCGTCCAGCAGGCGTTCGTGCAAAAATACGGGCCCACCGTGCTAGCTGCTCCGACCACCAAAGGCTTTGACCGTGCCGCCTGGATCTTCCCCTTTATCGCGTTCGCCGTCGGGACCGTGCTGGTGGTCTTCGTAGTGCGCGCATGGAAAAATCGTCCCTCTCCCGCGCTCGTCGGAGGACCACCCCTTGCCGACGGGGAATTCGACAGATTCCGTCGGCAAGCGGACGAGGAGACCGACTTATGATTCTCGGAATCGTTTGCTCGGCCCTGATTACCGCCGCTTCGCTGTTTTACATTTTCTATCTGCCCGGCGAGCTGTATCTAGGCCCTGAAAAGACGCGCGCCTCCTATCTGCGCGAACGCAAAGATGTGGTCTACGAAAATCTGCGCGACCTGAACTTTGAATATCGCGCCGGCAAAGTCCCGGACGCCGATTACCAGTCGCTCAAAGCCAACCTGCAGGACGAAGCCGCCGGTCTGCTGGCCGAAATCGCGCGCTTGGAATCCGGCTCCATTCCCGCGCCAAGAAAAGCGAGATCATGAATCACACCCAAATTTTTGTCATCCTGAGCGGATCACGTGCTTCCCGCAGTGAAGCCCGTGCGGAGTCGAAGGCTTGCCCTGAGCCGAGCCGAAGGGCCCCCCGCGGCGCCGCTATCCTCCGCCCCTCGGCGCAGTCCCTGGCGAAACGCATCCTGCCGTTCCTTGCTTGCATCCTCCTCGCCGCGGCAGCCTCTGCTCAGACCCTTACCGGAGTCGTAAAGAACACCACCACCGGCAAGCCCGGCGCCGGAGACGAAGTTATCCTCATCACCCTCGGCAACGGAATGGAAGAAGCCGGACGAACCAAGGCCGATTCCAAAGGCAACTTTTCGTTCAAGCTCGATCAGCAAGGCCCACACCTGGTTCGCGTCATCCACCAGGAGGTCACCTATCACCGCATGGCTCCTCCGGGAACCACGTCGGTCGAAGTTGAAGTCTACGACGTCAGCAAGAACGTTGAAGGCATCGAGGTCGTGGCTGACATCATGCGCTTCCAGGCCCAGCAGGGGCAGCTACAGATTGAACGCACCTTCGCAGTCCAGAACAATTCCAAGCCCCCTCGCACCCAGATGAATGAGCACAACCTCGAGTTCTACGTGCCCGAGGGCGCCACCGTCAACGAAGGTCAGGCCATGACCGCCGGAGGCCAGCCGGTAAAGTCTGCTCCCGTTCCCGAAGGCGAGAAGTCCAAGAACAAATATTCGTTCCTGTTTCCGCTGCGCCCTGGGGAGACGCGCTTCAATGTTGTCTATACGGTGCCCTACACGGGCAGCGTGAACATCGATCCCAAGAGTGTTTATCCGCTGCAACATTTCGTTGCCATCGCGCCGAAATCGATGAACTTCGAACCGGCTCAGGGCGCCGGCTATAACCTGACGAACTTTCCCGGACAACCTGACGCCAATGTAGAGGTCGCCTCGAATGCGGGACTTGGTCAGCCTCTGGCGTTCAAGCTCTCGGGTGAGGGAACGCTGGCCGCTCCCTCCGACGAGAATGGCCAGGGCGGCGGGCAACCACAAGCGGGCGCGAATCGTCCTGGCGGCGGCCTCGGTCCGCCCATCGACGCTCCTCCTCCGCTGCGGCAATATCAGTGGTGGATTCTCGGAGGTATTGCGGCCGTTCTACTGGTCGGCGGAATCTTCATTGCCTCGCGGCAGCAATCCGCCAACCGCGCCGCGGCTCGCGCCAAAGGCAAACCTCTATCGACTGTCGAAGAAGACGACATCTACGAACCAGCACCGGTAACAGCCGTGCGCGAATCCCGCCTCAGTCGTCCGGCGGCGCAACCGGCAACCCAGGTCGCGGCCCAACCTTCGCGTCCGAGGACCATGCTGCTGGAAGGCTTGAAAGAAGAACTGTTCGAGTTGGAAGTCGAACACAAACAAGGCCGAATCAGCCAACAAGAATACGAGAAGACCAAGGCCGCTCTGGACCAAACCTTGCAGCGCGCGCTAAAACGCGAAAGCCAAAAAGCATAGAGATCCACCTGGGGACAGCCCTCGGGGGGTCCACCCGAGCAAAGCTCGACTGCCTCCCACGATCCGGGGTCCGAGCACGTTCGCCTGTGATCGCCGTCCTTGACGTCCACCGCCCTGTAGAGAAAGGATCGCACGAAGGAGCGGGCGCTTTCAGCTCCGGCCATGACACTAAGTTCTTGCGTTACAAGATTTTGCCCGTAAGTAGCTGAGCGCCATAGATTATTTCGAGATTTCGCCGTAACTCTAAGATTCCGTTGTACGCGGGGGGAGGGGGGCCGGTCGGCACCAGCTCCAATTCCCAAATTGGGAACCTGCATCGACCCCTTCCACGTAACATCCAATGAAGTAGCTAGACCAAAACTATGGGAAACACTTTCAAGACCGCGTTCCTGCTGACCGCACTCACGCTGATCCTGATGTTCTTCGGACGCTATTTCGGCGGCCAGAATGGAATGTTCCTGGCGCTGGCTTTCGCCGCCGTCATGAACTTCGTCTCCTATTTCTATTCCGACAAGATCGCGCTGGCCATGTATCGCGCCAAGCCAATAACGCGCGAAGAGCTTCCGCGCGCCTTCGCAGCGGTCGAGCGCCTCACGCAAAAAATCGGCATTCCCATGCCCAAAATGTACGTGATCCCGACGGAGTCGCCCAATGCCTTCGCCACCGGACGCAACCCGAGCCACGCCTCGGTCGCCGTTACTCACGGCATTCTGCAGTTGCTCAACGACGAAGAACTCGAAGGCGTCCTGGCTCACGAACTAGGACATGTCAACAACCGTGACATCCTGATCAGTTCCGTCGCCGCAACCATTGCCGGAGCAATCACCATGCTCGCCAGCATGGGACGCTGGGCAATGATCTTCGGCGGATACGAACGCAATGACCGCGACAATCGCGGCGGGGGACTCGCGGCACTGTTCATGCTGATCGTCGCCCCCATCGCCGCCAGCCTGATCCAGTTGGCGGTCTCGCGCTCCCGCGAATACCAGGCCGATGCCACCGGCGCGCACTTTACCGGCAATCCCTACGCCTTAGCCAGCGCCCTGCAGAAGCTCGATGCCTACTCGCGCCGCTTGCCGTTACAAGCCACGCCATCGACGGCACATCTGTTCATCATTCAGCCGTTCCTTGGGGTGAGCGCAGGCATGTTTGCCAACCTGTTCTCCACCCATCCCCCGATCGCGAAAAGAATCGAGCGGCTCACGGGAAGGCCGGCGGAATTTATGCAGTAGCGAGTAATGAGCTGTGAGCTAATGAGCAGTGAGCGGAGGACAATGGTACCTAAATGCGGTGCAAGTTCGTGGCTTCTAGCGTTCTTCGAGGAGAGCCGAAAGCGTGGTTTTGCTCATAGCTCATAGCTCGATCAGTGACTCCCGTAACTCCATCCAACGCGCCGCCGCCTAGTAGAATCGAAGGGATGTCTCCCGAAATCGCCGTTGCCGTATCCCAGAAAGCCGCCGAACTGGAAAAGGCTCTGCGCCGCGTGATTCGCGGCAAGGACGATGTAGTCCGCCTCGCGGTGGTCAGCATTTTTGCCCGCGGACACCTGCTCATTGAAGGCGTTCCAGGCGTTGGCAAAACTACTCTCGGGCAGGCCCTCGCTCGCGCCATCGACTGCACCTTTCAGCGTGTACAGTTCACCAGCGACATGCTGCCCTCCGATGTGCTGGGCATTTCCGTCTATTCTGCGGCCGAACAGGAATTTGAATTCAAGCGTGGCCCGGTATTTACCAACGTGCTGCTGGCCGACGAGATCAATCGCACCACGCCGAAGACGCAATCGGCGCTGCTGGAGGCCATGAACGAAGGCCAGGTCACGGTTGACGCGCACTCCTACGAACTGCCGCAGCCGTTTCTGGTAATCGCAACCCAGAATCCGGTCGAACATCACGGGACCTATCCTCTGCCCGAATCGCAGCTGGACCGCTTCCTCATGCGCGTCCGCATGGGATATCCGGATGCTCAGGCCGAGCGCCAGATTCTGCGCTCCGAAGCCGGCGTGGCGCACTTGGACGAACTGCGACCCATCCTCACCGGCGCAGAGGTTCTCGAAATGCAGCAAGCGGTAAAGAAAGTGCGCGTGGATGATTCGCTAGTGAACTACGCGCTCGAAATCGTGCGCCGCACCCGCGAATCCGAGTTCTTGTCACTGGGAGTTTCGCCGCGCGGGTCGCAGGCCCTTTATCGCGCGGCACAGGCGATGGCGTTCCTGGAAGGCCGGGCTTTCTGCACGCCGGAAGATATCAAGCCGCTGGTGGTTCCGGTGTTCGCGCACCGCATCGTCGTGAACGGCCTCTACGCCTCGACTCTGAAGAAATCAGAGCAGTCTGACCAGGTCTTAAAAGACATCATTGAGAACGTCGCGGTGCCGGTCTAGAATCCGTTCCTCCGTGCGCGATGCACGCGCTTAGATCGCACGAGCTTATAATCCTCCGTCATGCCCTTCCTGCGCTTTCTCATGCTGCTGTCGCTTGTGGTCTGGATTGGCGGACTGACCTTCTTCGCGTTCGTGCTGGCGCCGACTGCCTTCCAGGCTCTCCCGAATACGCATCTCGCCGGCAACGTGGTGGGCCGAGCACTCGGCAAACTGCACTGGCTCGCCATCTTCTCTGGCATCATCTTCCTGATCTCTTCCCTGCTCTACAGTCGCATCACACAGGGCTCGGCGCACGTCTTTGCCGCTCGGCATGTGCTCATGGTTATCATGCTGGCGCTCACGCTCTTCTCGCAGTTCTGGATCATCCCGCGCATGGACACGCTGCGCTCTACAGTTGCAGATTTCGCAGCGATCCCGCTAAGTGATCCTGCCCGCGTGCAGTTCGACGCCCTTCACGTCTGGTCGACGCGTGTGGAAGGAGCAGTGCTCCTGTTGGGATTAGTCGCGGTGTATGCGACCGCAGGAGTCTTGGCCAAGAGATGAACCACGTAGCCGCGGACCCATTGGGCCGCGGTGGTCCTGATCCAAACGCCTGTGCTTGGAGCCGCTCGCTTCGCGGGCCGGACCAATGGGTCCGGCGCTACGTGTTCACTGCCGGCTGCGCGCTTCAAATACTTCCCTGATCCTGGTGGCCAGCACATGCAGTTCGAACGGCTTTTGCAGGACTTGCGCTTCCTCGCCGTCGCCCGGCAGCGAACCAATTTCTCCCTCGGTGTAACCCGACATGAAGAGAACCTGCATCTCGGGACGACGCGCCAGCATTCGTCGCGCGACCTCCGATCCTCGAATATGCGGCATCACCACATCGGTAAGCAGCAGATCGATTCTGCCCGTGTAGTGTTCAGCGAGCGCAACGGCGTCACGGCCGTCCGTCGCCTCCAGCACCGAATAACCGAGCCCCTGCAGGAACTGGCAGATCATCCAGCGCAGGTCGGGCTGGTCTTCTGCCACGACAATGGTTTCCTTACCAGGATGAGCCGGTTCCAGCGAAAGTTCCGGGAGGCCGAGCTTGGCGGGCGAAGAAACGCGCGGGAAATAGATGCGGAACGTGGAACCGCGCCCCAACTCGCTGCTCACGCGAACGTGGCCGCCAGACGCGCGCACGATGTTGTACAACACCGACAGCCCGAGACCGGTCCCTTCCTCTTTGCTCTTGGTGGTAAAGAACGGCTCGAAGATCTTGCTTTGAGTCTCGGCATCCATCCCGATTCCCGTATCGCTGACGGCCAGCATCACGTAATCGCCCGCGGGCAGCGTAGAGGAACGGCCCAACCGTGCCTTTTCCCTGCCAATGTGGGCGGTTTCGAGCATCAGCTTGCCGCCTTTGGGCATGGCATCGCGCGCATTCACCACCAGGTTCATGATGACCTGCTCGATCTGCCCGGGATCGGCGCTGATGCAACCCGCATGAGGATCAAGATTCACGACCAAGTCCATCTCTTCGCGCAGAACCCCAAGCAGCATCTCGCTCATTTGATCCACCAGGGAATTCACCTCGAGCACCTGGGGCGTGAACTGGTGCTTGCGGCTGAACGAAAGCAACTGCCGGGTAAGCCCGGCCGCGCTCGTCGACGCCCGCACGATGGTGTCGACGTTCTTGCGGATCTCGGGAGTGACGCTCTCCTCCTGGCGCACGATTTCGGCGTAGCCCTGAATCACCATCAGCAGATTATTAAAATCGTGAGCGATGCCTCCCGCCAGCCGCCCCACCGCTTCCATCTTCTGCGACTGCCGGACCTGCTCCTCCAGGCCGCGGCGCGTGGTGACATCTCGAGAGGTCACCACAATTCCTCCGACCGCAACATCATTGAGCAGATTGTTTCCCACCGATTCCAGCCAAACCCAGGTGTGATCTTTGCGGCAGAAGCGAAACTCCGGAGGAGCGGCGCTTCCCACTTTCAACGTGACCCTCTCCAGGGCAGCCTGTACGGCAAGGCGATCGTCGGGATGCACGAACGACAAAAAATTCTGGCCCAACAGCTCCGAAGGTTTGTATCCCGCGACGCGTTCGATGGACGGACTGTGGTAAAGCATGGTTCCGTCCACAGCCACGACGGTGATCACGTCCGAAAGATTCTGCATGAGGTACCCGAAGCGCTCCTCGCTCCGTCGCAGAATCGCCTGGGCTTCGACCCGCTCGCGGATGTCGCGAAAGATGCCCATGATCGCCCGCCGTCCCTTGAGCTCCGTAATACTCGCGTTCACTTCAACCGGAAGGTGCGTACCATCGGCACGATGTAATTCCAATTCGCAGCTGTGCTTCCCATCGGCCTGGAAGGAGAGTAATGGAGCCGAGCCAGCGCCCTGTTTGGAATAGAGATCAGCCTCCGCCATCCCGATAAGATCGCGTTCCGGGATGCCCAGCATGTGGCCGGCCCTCTGATTGGCCTCCACGATCCGGCGAGTTTCGGGGTCGATCACAAGGATAGCGTCATTGGCGGTGTTGATGAGGTTGCGGTATTTTTCTTCCGAGTTGCGCATCTGCCGGAGTACAAGAACCGAGAGCCCAATGCCCGCCAGGAGCAGCAGGGCTGTGGCCAGCAAAATGGCGCTGGAGAGCGCCCGATTCGTCCAGCGAGCGCCCTCACTCAGGATGGACGAAAACTTGTCCTCCAACGGCGTCAGGCGGGCATCGATGGCGCCAATCTGTTCCGTGATTTCCCGAATCCTGGCAGGGTCAGCATGGCCGGACTGTACCTCGCGATGGAGTTCGTCGGCCAGGACACGAATCTGGTCGATATGGCTATCGCCCTCGGTCCAAATCTCAATCGCCTGCGCCATATAGCCAAAGCGCCGGAAATGGCGGAATACATACGCCAGGTTCTGCACGTCATCGGCACTGTTGCGGCCCTGAATCAAGCCCTCACGAACGAGCTTCATGTCAGGGTTGGGAAGTTGCAACTGCAGGCGGGCCTGCTTATCCCCGATTGGCACCGCGATCTCACGCAGATACTGCTGGAACTCCTCCTCGTTGCGGCTTTCTCCATATTCTGTAAGGCTCAGGACGGCCCGTTTTTCCGCCTTGGACCACAGACCCTCTCCGCCGACGTAAGCCCGAACACCGCTCAGAATCTCTGCCCGGAGCACGCCTAGCGCGAACACGCAGACCACAATGGCGACGAATACGCCGACAATCATCAGCAGTCTTTTCGCAACGGGCAGGCGCTGTAACATGTGCTTCTCAGTTCCGGCTAGGTCTTCAGACTGCATGCCGCACGCAGCGGAGCCAAATCATTTCTTACTCGGAGAGATCAGGCGACCCAAGTGTCGTCTTGACACGCGCAGCCGAATCTCACGCCTTAAAACTGTGAGAGTGTAACTCAAGAATATCGTTTTTTGCGGGAAAGCGTTCGCAGGAGCCAAGGAGCGGGTTGTAAAACCTTTGAGTCTCAACCGCACTTGTGCGCTCCCCTCAACGTAGTTGGGAATAGCGAAAACAGTCCGGCGCGTGGTCATTTAGCAGTCCCACGGCCTGCATGAAGGCATAGCAGATGGTGGATCCCACGAAGTTGAAGCCGCGCCGCTTCAGGTCCTTACTCATCGCGTCTGATTCTGCGCTGGTCGCCGGCACCTTTCGTACTTTCCAGGGATTCACCTTTGTCATGCCGCCCACGAACTGCCAGATGTAGCGATCGAAGCTGCCGAATTGTTGCTGCACGCGGAGAAAGGCCTTGGCGTTCTGGACCGCTGAGGTGATCTTGAGCCGGTTGCGAACGATTCCCGGATCCGAAAGCAGGGTATTCACCTTCCGGCTGTCGTATCGCGCCACCCGGGCGGGATCAAAATTGTGGAATGCCCGCCGGTAGTTGTCGCGTTTGTTGAGGATCGTGCTCCAACTCAGTCCGGCCTGGGCGCCTTCCAGGATGAGAAATTCAAATAGTCTCCGGTCATCGTGAACGGGCACTCCCCATTCTTCGTCGTGATAGCGAATGTAATTCTCGCCTTTCGCCCACGAACATCGCATACGACGATCATCGGAGGAGTTTCTTGGCATGCGGCACGGAAATAGAGCACCCCGGACGAGGCGTCCGGGGCTACACAACCACGCTACGCAGATAGGCTACAGCAGCCGACCGCTACTGCAGCGACTTCGGCTCGGACTTGTTTGTCGGAGACTTCTTATCGAGTAGCGACACCAACTGCTGTGCACTTCCGGGAATGCCGACCTTGCCGCCGCGAATGATTTCTTTGGCCGTCAGCCTACGTCCATAGAGCTTCTCGTTGGCGCTGCCATCGGATCGCAGAGTCGACCCTTCCAGAGAGACACCTGCAAACAATCCCTTGTTACGAGAGTACGAGAGGATTTCTGCGTTCATCACAATGTCGGTCGCACCCTCGGCCGTCCGCCCTTTCGGGCCGGCCGCTGCCGACGCGTCAGCGCCCAGCTTCACCTTGCTGCTGAGCAAAGACGTTGCCCCTTTGGGATTCATCACCAGAAGGACGAAATCGGTAGCCTGCCCACCCAACTGGAAACCGATGCTGATCCCTTCCAGCGCATAGAGCGCGGGAGCGCCCCACTTTCCCGTATAGTGCTGGCCGCCGCGGCAGACCATCACGCCGCGCCCGTAGCTGCCGCCGATGCCGAACGCACCCTTCTTCACCGAAGGCAGCACTACAACGCACTCGGCCTTGTCGAGCAAGTCCTGAGGAATGTCGTCCGGGATATTCAGAATTTCTTTCAAGACCTCGCCAGCATCTTTCACCCGTTCTTGCTCGTGCTCGCTATCGGCAGCAAAGACGGAAGCTGAGAAAGACATAAGAACGGTCAGCAGACACACCATGAGCTTGTTCATCAAAACCCCCTGCAAAAGATTTTAAGAAAAAAACTGAACCGCCGTGAGACTATGTTGCCCCTGCATCTGAGGGGTAACGTGCCGGCGGCTTGGGACAGCGCAAGTGGTTTGGATTGCATGTTTTGTGCCATGCCCTGGTGCGTGCTCCTTTTGTAACTTGGCACATCGACGCCATCCCCCTAAAGTCAAGCACATAGCGGTCCGGCAGCGTTCCTACTTCGGCACGCCAAGTGCATCTAAAGAAGGAAGAAGTTTGCAGGGACGCGGGTTAGAAGGCACTCAGGGTGAAAAAATTGGATTCTCCGGGCATGAAGTACACGAACTGGAAAATTCGGGTTTTAGGCCTTTTGGCGGCAACCTTATTGGGACTGGGTCAATCGCGAGCTCAATCCGCCTACGTTTCCGGTGCACCGACTCTTAACGGCGCCAGCCCGGCGGCCTCCACCGAAAGCGCCGATGAACCGCAGAACGCAATCATCACCATTCACTCTCGGGTGAATGAAGTGAACGTACTCTTCATCGCTACTGACAAGCACGGCAAGTTCGTACGGGACCTGAATCAGGGCGACTTCTCCATTTTGGACGACCACAAGCCGCCGCAAGCCATCCTCAATTTCCGGCGCGAAACCGATCTGCCCCTGCATATGGGGTTGCTGGTCGACACCAGCGGATCGGTGGGCAGCCGGTTCGAGTTCGAGCAGACTGCCGCGACTGCCTTTCTGCAACACACCCTTCGCAAAGGATACGACCGGGCATTCGTCACCGGCTTCAACACGCACAGCCAGGTCGCACAGGATTTCACTGATAACGTGACCATGCTTTCGACCGGCGTACACAAGCTGCGAAACGGCGGCGGAACCGCACTCTACGACGCCGTATATCGGGCCTGCAAAGAGAAGTTCCTGAAGGACCGGCCCGAGCGCCCCGTACGCAAGGCGATCGTGATCGTCAGCGATGGAGAAGACAATCAGAGTGATGTGTCCAAGGCTCAGGCCATCGAAATGGCCCAGCGCGCCGAAGTCATCATTTACGCCATCTCCACCGACGACAGCGGCCTGGTCATGCGCGGAGATAAGGTGCTGGAGCAGCTTGCTGAGGCCACCGGCGGACGCGCGTTCTTTCCGTTCAAGATGAAGGACATTACGCACTCTTTTGCGGCAATTGAAGACGAATTGCGCAGTCAGTACGTGGTCTCATACAAACCTGCGAATTTCGATGCTGATGGCCGTTACCGTTCCATCGAAATCTCCTCCCTGAAGAAGGACCTGCAGGTGCGAGCGCGCAAGGGATACTTCGCGCCACAACAGTAAGAGCAGTTCTCAGTTCTCAGTTCTCAGTTCTTCAGTTCTTCAGTTTTCAGCCCTCAGTTCTTCAGCCCTCAGCTTAAATAAGGCATCCGACCAGAGCGAATTGAAGTCAGGTCTGATTTTAGGCCGGCTGCTTTAGCCGCACCTTAGCGGGCTCATAGGTTCCCGGAACAGTCCTGGCCGCGATGGCAAGACGATTCCACGCATTGATCGTTGCAACAGCGACCGTGAGATCAGCAAGTTCTTTCTCCGAGAATTGTTTCCGCACCTCGCTGTAAACGTGGTCCGACACGCGGCTCTCGGCCACTCGCGTCACGGCTTCTGTCCAGGCCAGCGCCGCCCGTTCGCGCTCCGAGTAAAAGGGGCCCTCCTCCCAGGCATCGAGTTCGTAGAGGCGCTGGTCGCTCTCGCCGATCGACTTCAGATCTTTCCAGTGCATGTCGAGACAGTACGCACACCCGTTGAGCTGCGAGGCGCGCAACTTGATGAGATGAAGAAGAGATTCTTCCAGCCCGCACTCGTGAAGATAGTGTTCCAGGCCCAGCATAGCGTGATAAGCGCCAGGAGCGACTTTCCCGTAGTCGAAGCGTTGCATGATTTCCTCCGTTGCTTTTTGGATTGCATGGGAATGCATCCAGCTTCAGTTTTTTCGAGAGTTGTTAAGCCCATCGCGCGGCTACGCTCGTGAGAAGCGATTGCAGAAGTGAACTCACGTTGATTTCTGTGTTTTGCGCCTTTACCGTCGCGTATGTTACCGTCCCAGTGAATTCCCACGGTGTTTCGGGCTTCATCGGGAATGAGGAGGTCTCATGATTGCGATCATCTTTCTTGTCATTTTGGCGGTCATTGCCGTCGTCCTGATCGGGATGTACAACAGCCTGGTGCAGCTGAGAGTGCGCTGCGATTCCGCATGGTCCGATATTGATGTGCAGCTGAAGCGGCGGCACGACTTAATTCCGAACCTCGTCGAAACCGTGAAGGGGTATGCCGCCCACGAAAAAGGGACCTTCGAGAACATTGCGAAATTCCGTTCTCAGGCCATGCAGGCAGTTACGCCGGCCGACAAAGCCGTCGCGGAGAATCAGCTTACCGGAGCCTTGAAGAGCCTGTTTGCTGTGGCCGAGAACTATCCCGAGCTCAAGGCGTCCGAAGAATTTACCCAGCTGCAAGGTTCGCTCAGCCAGACGGAAGATTCCATTCAGAACGCGCGCCGCTACTACAACGCTGTCGTGCGTGATCTCAATACCAAAATCCAAGTGTTCCCCACGAACCTGATGGCAGGGATGTTCGGCTTCACCCAGCGGCAGTTCTTCGAGACCACGGCGGCGGATCGCGAGCCCGTTCAGGTGAAATTCTGAGACTTGGATTGAGAAATCAGGTAACTTTGTAATTTGAAAAACGCCAAGACAGCCGCTGTTCTCGCAATTCTGTTCTGCACCTTAACGGCAAATGCGTCCGCCAAGTCATGGCGGATCGCCGATTTTCAGGACAATATCACGGTTGACAAAGATGGAACTGCGCTGGTCCGCGAGCGCATTTCCCTGGTCTTCGTCGGCGAGTGGCACGGAATCCACCGTACGATTCCCATTGAATATCCCGGGCCGGATGGGACGAACTATGAACTGTTCGTTGACATTCAGAGCGTCACCGACGCCGAGGGCAGCCATCTCAAGTACGAATCCTCACGCTCGCGAGGGTATCGCGACCTGAAGATCTATATTCCCGGCGCAACCGATGTCAGCAAGATCATCGAAATCGCCTACCGGGTGCGGAACGGAACCCGCTTCTTTCCGGATCACGACGAGTTCTATTGGAACGTCACCGGCAATGATTGGCCGGTACCGATTGATCACGCCTCGGCGACCGTTCAATTCCCCGAAGCAGCCGCTGGCGCGCTGCGGGTGCAGGCCTTCACAGGAGTGTACGGTTCCACGCAGCGGGACGCGACGGCCACAACCGAGGGAGCGGAGGCCCAGTTCGAGAGCAACAACCCGCTCCCCATGCGCGGCGGCCTGACCATCGATGTCTATATCCCCAAAGACATCCTGCACGAGCCCGGCGCGCTCACAAAATTTTTCTGGTTCTTAGCTGGAAATCCAATCCTGCTTCTTCCGCTGGTAACGCTCGCCGGAATGTGGGTCCTCTGGCGCTACAAAGGGCGGGATCCCGATGCGGGTATGTCCGTGGCGCCGATGTACGAACCACCTCCCGGTCTTTCTCCGGCGGAGGCTGGGACGCTTCTCGATGACTCCATTCATCCGCGTGACATCACCTCGACCATGGTCGATCTGGCGGTCCGGGGTTACATCAAAATCGAAGAAACCGCCGAGAAGGTTCTGCTCTTCACCCAGAGGGATTACGTCTTTCACCTGCTGAAGCCGCGGGAGCAGTGGGGCGCGGAACTGGCTCCGCACGAACGCGTCATGCTGGAGAATGTTTTCGCCGCTGGCACTGACACGCGCCTTTCAAGCTTGAAAAATCGCTTCTATAGCGCCGTGCCCGTGATCCGCCAGGACATTATGGCGGGTCTCAAGAACAAGGGGCTTTATCTGCTTGATCCGGATTCGGCCAACGGGTACAGCGTGGTTGCCGGTATCGGCATTTTGATCCCGTTCGCGATTTTTCAATTTACGGGCTGGGCGAACTTCTTCAATTCCATTCCCCTGCTGATCGCCTGCATTGTTATTTCTGTCGTGATCTGGTTTCTTTTCGCCCGGCAGATGACGGCAAAAACCGTCAAAGGCGCGCGCACCCGCATCGCCGTTCTTGGCTTCCAGGAGTTCATGAATCGTGTGGACGCAGAGCGTTTGAAACGCATGCCCCCGACAATTTTCGAGAAGTATCTGCCCTACGCCATGGCGCTGGGCGTAGAGCATCACTGGGCACAGGCATTCGCCGGCATTGTGAAAGATCCTCCCCAGTGGTACGCCGGGCCAGGCGGAAGCTACCCGGGAGTCTTCAACCCGGTCTTCTTCTCCAGTTCCATGCATAGCATGGCCAGCGATATGCACCAGGTCTTCGTGTCGGCGCCGCGCGCAAGTTCCTCGGGATCCGGATTCGGCGGGGGCGGAGGAGGCGGAGGTGGATTCTCCGGTGGCGGATTCGGCGGAGGCGGCGGCAGCGCGTTCTAGCGTGACCCGCCCCGCTTGGAGCGACGATGAAAACGGACTTTCTGCGATTCAACGGCGCGGTCGAGCGGGATCCCGCCATCCATTCGTGGATGAAAGAACATGCAGGTGAATTGGGCGCGATCGCGCATCGCTGGTTTGATGTAATGCGAGAATGCGGAGACGAAGTTCGTGAACTTTTGCATGACGGCTGCCCGGTTGCATGTCTGGGAGATGCGCCCTTCGGCTACGTGAATGTATTCACCTCGCACGTAAACGTGGGATTCTTTCATGGCGCATCGCTGCCAGATCCAGCACGCTTGTTGCAAGGCACCGGCAGGTTCATGCGCCATGTGAAACTGAGACCCGGAACGGTGCCAAACGCCACGGCGCTAAGCAAACTCATCGAGGCGGCGTACTCGGATATAAAAGCGAGAGTCGAACACGGCTAGCTCAGAGAAATGCTTTCGCGCTCAAGACTCTGGGCGATCCGGGACTACTGGCAACGTAGAGCGATCATCGGATCGACTTTGGAGGCGCGACGCGCCGGTATAGCACAAGCCAGCCCAGATACCAAGCCCAGGAGAATCGTTCCGGCCAAGAGGATAACGGGGTCGCGCGGGTTCCCTTGCGCCCACTTCGCAACGATTTGGCCTAGCGCCAGTGAAAGAGTGACGCCTGCCAAGATTCCGGCGCCCAAGCTTTCGAACGCCGGCTTAAATACCATTCGCAACAAATGGCCGCGTTGTGCTCCCAGCGCCATCCGAATCCCGAACTCATTCCTCCGTTGTGCCACCGTGTACGACACTACGCTGTGGAGCCCGACGGCGCCGAGGGCCAGGGCGAGCCATGCAAAAATGCCAAAGATCCACGTGGCAAGATGCTCCTGCTGCCACTCGGGTTCATAAGTAAGGCGAGTTTCGAGATCATAAGCGCCACTGATCTGATCCGGGTTGATGGCCCTCAACTGCTCGCGCACGGCATGTTGCAGGGTGAGGGGTGGAACCTGAGAGCGAACCAGAATCTCCGTGCCCTCTCCCATGCTGAATGTATAGGGCACGTAGACTGATGCTCTAGGGGCGCTTCGGAGTCCATCATTGCGGGCGTCCCCGACGATACCCACAATCTGGAACCAGGTAGCTCCGATATTTGGCGGCGAAAGCACTGTGGCAGGATTGCCTTCGAGACCTGCGGATCTCAGCGAGTGCCCAACGGCATCGCCATTCGGAAAGTAGCGCTGCGCCAGCGTACGGTTGATCACGGCTACATGTGCGCCTTTGTTATTCTCGGCGTCGCTCCAAATCCGTCCTTGCAGCACGGGAATGCGCAAAGCCGCAAAGTACTCCGGGCTAATCAGGTTGACCGATCCGACCTCAGACCCACTCGAATCAGAAAGCGCCCCCGCACGTGGAGGCATAAGTTTGCCCAGGACTTCAAATCCCATAATCCACCCATTCCGCGGCGGCGTCGCATCGGTGGAAATCGCCGCCGTGATCACGCCCGGTGTCTCCGCCACTTTCTCTCGCAGTTGCTCAAAATAGGCTGCGCGCGTCGGCCAAGTGCCGTAGGAGCCTGCGCGCAAAGGAATCCATATCGCCATCACGTTGTGCGGGTCATAACCGAGCGGCTGGTGGATCAGTTGGGCGAACCCCTTCATTGAGGAGCCCGCAGCTGCGAGCAATAATAATGTCAGCGCGACCTGCGCGGTGATCAGCGTGCTATGGGCCTTGGGTCCGTGGACACTGCCGGCTAACCGGCGCGCGCCAGACTGCATGATCTCCCCGATGTGCGTACGCGAAAGTTGCAGCGCTGGCCAAAGCCCGAACAGCACGCCCGTTCCCAAGGCCATAGTGACACTGAAGAAGAGCACCGGCAGGTTAATACGAATGACGGCCTCGGACGCAAACGTACTTTGTGGCACCAGACGCAGCGTCAGTACCAATGCGCCGTAAGAAGCTAGAACACCGAGCAACACGCCAAGCACCGCGAGAAGGAGCGACTCCGTAAGCAATTGACGAATGATCCGCACGCGACCCGCCCCGATGGCTGCTCTGACCGCCAATTCATGCTGCCGCGCCGTACCCCGTGCCAGCAACAGGATCGAAACATTGGCGCATCCGATCGCAAGCAACAACATCACCGCGCCAAAAAGCACATACAGTGTCCCGCCCAAGGAGCTAACGACCCAGTCGTTCAGCCCATGCACATGGACCCTGAAGACATCCGGCAAATCGGTATGCCTGGAATTGGCGAACTGTTCCACGAGGGGTTGCAGCGCGGCTTCGGCTTTGGCGCGACGGACGCCGGGCCGCAGAAGCAGATCGACGATAGACGTGCGCCCCGGATCTCGCAACAGCTTCAGCGGAAGATAGACGTCGCCGTCATACCAGGTGAATCGCGGCGCCGCAACGCCTACGATCTCGAAGTTCCTGTGATCAAGTTGCAGAGTGCGGCCCACGACATCCGGAGTGGACAAGTAGTGTCTCCGCCAAAACCTGTAAGAAAGAACTACAACAGGTCGTGGCTCCTGGCCGTCCACTGCGTCGGATGGCCAAAGTCCGCGACCCAGCAAAGCGGGCACCCCGAGATCCTGGAAATTTTTCGAGATGAGGCTCACGGCGTGCACCGTCTCCGGAAGGTCTTCGCCGGTCAGCATCAGTGCGCTGTTGTCCGAAGCCAGAACGCTTTCGACCACTGGCGATTGCCGCAAGATCTGAATTTCGGCGCCGTTTAGGTAGACGGGGTCCCCGGAACCCGCTACGCTGTCGACCGTGAGTCGTACGATTCGATCGGCGGCAGGATAGGGATAAGGTTTCATCAGCACCGCGTAGATCACGCTGAATACAGCGGTGGCCGCTCCTATGCCGAGCGCCAGCGAGATCACTGCGGTCAGGCTAAATCCTGGACTCTTGACGAGCAGCCGTGCAGAATAACGCAGATCCTGAAGCAAAGCGTGCATGGTTCACCGCGCGATTAAGCGTACTACTTTCTGATTATTGATGTTCTACTCTGCCGCCCTATAATCGCGGAACTTCTTTCTGGGGTACGAAAAGTGCACGTGACATCCTCCTCTGTGAAAAAGACCCTCGTGCCTGCAGTGGGCGCGCTTGCACTGCTCTGGGTGCTCGGCTGCGGGTTGATCTACAGCAGCATGCGCCGGCCCCCGGAACAATTTGGACGAGTGATGTCGAAGTTGCCCGGAGAATTGCCTTTCATGATCTTCCCGTTCGAAACCATGTGGATGCGGGCACGCGCCGGCGCACTGCGGGTCGGAGACCCGGCGCCCGACTTTACATTGGCCAAGCTCGACAAGACCGCGCATGTTCAACTCTCATCTCTAACGGCGCAAGGCAAGCCGGTTGTACTGATCTTCGGCAGTTACACGTGACCGCCATTCCGGCGGGAGGTTCCCGCGCTCAACAAGCTTTACAAGGACTTCGGAGATAGGGTGAGCTTTATGGTGGTCTACATCACGGAGGCCCATCCGAGCGACGTCTGGCAATCGCAGAACAACTTCAAAGACAACGTCGTCTTTGCCAGTCCGCGCAGTGAAGACGAACGGGCATCGCTGGCGGGAACGTGTGTCCGGAAACTCGGGATAGAGATGCCGGCGCTGCTGGACGAATTTGGGAACTCCACCGAGTCCGCGTACACTGCGTGGCCGGATCGAATCTATCTCATCGATGGGCGCGGGAGAGTGGCTTACAAGAGCAAGCCGGGACCGTTCGGATTCAAGCCCGATGAGTTGCAGGCCGCATTGCATCGGACCGTACCCGCCAGTTAGCGGGCTTCGCCAGCAGGACCGTCCAGGGCTACACCCGCTTCAAGACGCGTCGAACTCAAATATGAAGGAAGTTCGATGTGAGGGATGAAGGATTGAAATTGCAAGAAGAGGTTTCGAGTGTGATTGCCTGCTTTTGTCACTCAGGAACGGCATACGGCCATTCCGAGCAGATCTGGCAACTGTGCTGCTTGGGATCAAAGCCGTTGTCGTTCTACTCATAGTGCAATGCCACTATCGGATCAATGCGAATGGCTCGACGTGCAGGAATCAAACAGGCAGCTCCTGCCAAGACGATGAGCACAACCGCAGCGCTGAGAAACGTGATTGGATCCGCCGGTGAAATTCCGAAGACGAGTTGGGCGATGGCTTTTCGGAAAAACCACGCGCCCAGAAGTCCCGCGGCAGCACCTGCCGCTGCCATTCCGATTCCCTGCCGCACAACTAGCCACGCGACATCAGAGCGTTGAGCTCCGAGTGCCATGCGAAGGCCAATCTCGCTCGTTCGCTGCCCCACTACGTAAGACACCACGCCATAGACACCAATTCCCGCAAGCAGCAATCCCACAGCCGCAAACAGCACGAGCAGTCCGGTGGTGTATCGGCGGTCTGCAGTCTGCTGCTCGATCAGTTCGTGCATGGTCGCGACTTCCGCAAATGGCAGGTCGGAATCCAGCAAACGCAACTGCTCGCGAATGGACCCTGCAAGCTGCAACGGATCAAGAGCGGTACGCACGATCAGGGTCTTGAAACCTACGTTCAGATCGGGCGTTTGCCGGAAGAGGGTAGTGAAATGCGGCATGGGCGGCAGCGCCGGACCCCGGTTCATGGTGTTTGCGGTTACGCCGACGATTGTGAAAACCTCGTCCGCGCCGGTCCCGGACGCTACCTGCTGCCCCACGCTGATGCGAATTTGTTTGTCAATTGGAGATTCAGTTGGAAAATACGTCCTCACGAAGGCCTGATTCACCAAGGCCACACGCGGGCTGGATTCGTTATCAGAATCGGAGAAGTCGCGGCCTTGAACCACCGAGATTCCGAGCGTGCGGACATAATGAGAATCGCTGGCGTTGCGTGCGGCCACCGGTGTGTCCTCGAGGCGCGACACAGGCCGGCCCTCGATAGTAAAGTTCTGTTTCCACTGATCATCGGGTGGGCTCGCGGCACTTATGGTCGCATCCAGCACTCCCGGTAATTGGCGCACGCGCTCTACGTACTCATCGCAGAATCTCGTAATGCTATCAGTACCGGGATACCGAACTCGTGAGAGGAACAAATGGGTTCTTAACAGATGATCCGGGCGGAAGCCGGTGCGCTGGTTCTGCAAGTGAAGCAAGCTTTGCAAAAGCAACCCGGTCCCGACCAGAAGCATAACGGCGAACGCAATCTCGCTGGCTACAAACATTCCCCCTAAACGCTTTCGGCTGCGGCCGGCAGCGTTTGTTCTACCACTTTCCTTAAATGCCTCCGCGGGACTTACCTTTAGATTTGCCAACGCGGGTGCGGTCCCGAATATTGCGCTGCTCAATATGGACACGAAAAAAGTAAACGCCAGGACGCGGAAATCGACAGTCACAGAGGACAGCTGCGGCAGCTGCGCGGGATGAACCCGGGCCACAGTCGCGCAGGCACACCACGCCAGCGCGCAGCCGATCGCTCCGCCAAGCAATCCCAAGACCAAATTTTCGATTATGAATTGCCGGATAAGACTCCAGGTTTCTGCTCCCAAGGCTTTTCTCAAAGCCATCTCGCGACTCCGCGCAGAATTTCTTACCAAGAGCAGATTAGCGACATTGGAGCAAGCAATGAGAAGGATGAGGACAACCGCCCCCATGAGCAGGCCCAGCACGGGGCGCAGATTTCTGACCTGGTCTTCCTGTAAGGGCTGCAGCTGCACACCAACACCGTGATCGACCGGATATCTCGCCGAAAGGCTGCTTGCGATCCTTTGGAGATCAGCGGTTGCCTGCTGAATGGTTACGCCGGTTTTCAGCCGACCAACAGCACCCCAGCCGCGGTCTCCGCGCGCGCTCTCAGTCCAGACACTACTGTTCTTGTCCAAGTAGGGAACAAACGGTGTCCACAGCTCAGTTTTGCCGCTGGGGGTGCCAACCCAGAAGTCGGGAATCTCACGGGACATCACGGCGATGATCGTGTAAGGTTCATCGTTGATTCGAATGGTTTTGCCGAGAATGGCGCGATCGCCATGAAATCGCATCTGCCAGAAGTTGTAGGAGATAATCGCTACGAAGTTGTTCCCCCAAACGTTCTCATCATCCTTAAAGAGCCGTCCCATGAGAGGCTTGATATCCAAAATTTCAAAGTATTCGCCCGGGACCAGTCCAACGCGCATTTGCTCAGGCTCAATCGACCCACTGGTGAAGCTAACGTTTTTTCTCCACACGTCGTATACCGCCATCTTTTCGAATGTACGGTTCTGGGCAGCAAAATCGCGCAGGTCCATTGGTGACGGGCCAAGCACATTGCCTCGCTGCGTAGAGAAAATTCTGACGAGACGCTCAGGGTCGGGAAATGGAACCGGTCTGAGCAGCACCGCATTTAACACGCCGAACATGGCCGTGCTTGCGCCGATGCCCAGCGCGAGCGTCAAGACGGCAAGCGCAGTGAAAGCTGGCTCCTTGGGGATTCTTCGCAGCGTGTAATGGATGTCCAGGACAATGTTTTTCATGTCTATTGATGACGCGATGCAATGGTGGCAAATTGCACTAGCGCGCACTCAAATGATTCCCCTCAAGATCACGACCGATGGTTGTGGTACCCGGGTGGAGAATCAAATCCCAAGTTGCAAATCGGTAACCAGTGAGACATGCTGATTTTATTGAGGTTCTGGCCCGGTGGTTTGTCTCCTGTTGTTCGCGAATGGACAGGACGATCCAAACGTGAACAGTTCGATTCGGAAGCCATTATCAGAAACTACTAGTCGGAACCTATGCGTGTTGGTCGTCTGCTGGCTGAGGTGTGGAGGCAAACGTAGGTAGAAGCGGACAAAAAGCATGCTAGAGCTGAGAAAGGCAAACGCTTGTAAAGCCGCTGCTTCTCAATTGGCGCATCAAGCCATAACGACTGGTGAAAAAATCCCCTTAAGCGCAAACTCCGGAACTGCGTAACACAGAGGAGGTTGGGGTCAAATAACAAGAGCCGCGAGTTCATCGCGGCTCCTGTTTCCAGCAGCTTGGTTTATTGTTCGCCTGCAGAGGCATTCGTGCCCCACAAGGCATTGGTTCCCCATAAGGCATTCGTGCCCCAAAGCGCATTCGTGCCCCACAGAGCATTAGTTCCCCAGAGCGCGTTCGAGCCCCACAGGGCGTTGCTGCCCCAAAGGGCGTTGGAGCCGGTCATGGTTGTGGATGAAGTTCCTGCGATAAATTGCGCGGATCCCCACACCGCCGCATTCGACCAACTGGCGGATGTATTCCACACCGCACTGCGGTCATCCTTGAGATATACGTTGCCCGTGTTCGCATCATAGGACGCGATCGGAGACATCGCCGTTCCGCTCGCCGTGTCCGTGCTGCCGAGCGCGGCTTCCACGTCGACATATCCCGCACCGATCGTGAACACATCGTATTGGTCGGTGTAAGTGATCCCGGTGGTCGGGTCGGTCGTACTGCTGAACGCCGGGAAGGACTTCCACGCTGTCTTCATCAGGCGCGCCTTCACCTGATCGGGATTAAGGCTCGGTCTGGCCTGCAGCAGATCGGCAACCACTCCGCTCACCACGCCCGCCGCCATGCTCGTTCCACTCAATGTGAAATAACTCGAAGAGGAAGCAGTGCTGCCTCCCTTGACGTAGAAGTTGTACGGGACGCGGTTCCCCGGAAATTCGTTGTACAGCGTCGAGTTCGGCGCTTCCAGTGAAACCAGCAGGTTGCCGGGGGCGACGACATCCGGCTTCGCGATTCCATCGATCAGCGTTGGCCCCTTGGAACTGTAGCTCGCGATCAGGTCGTCCTCGCGCTGCGGAGTTCCCATCGTCTTCATTGCGCCGACGGTGATCACATAAGGATCATTGCCGGGCGACGTCACAGTGCCGTAGCCGTTGGTCGGCTGGTAGCGACCGTTGTTCCCCGCCGCGACCACCACTACGATTCCATTTTTCCAAGCCTTTTCGACTGCCAGGCATAGCGGGTCGAGTTTGTAGCTCTCGTACACGGCTCGGCCCATCGAGAGGTTGATCACGCGAATGTTGTAGGTGGACTTCAACGAGATCGCCTTGTTGATCGCAGCGATCACGACGCTATCGGTCGCGGCGCCATTCGCGTCCAGCACTCGCAAATTGACGAGCTTGGCTCCGGGCGCCACGCCTTTGAAGGTCCTGTTGTAGATAAGGCCGCTGGAACTGAGGCCGTCTCCGGCGATCAGACCCGCGATGTGCGTGCCGTGACCATACTGGTCGGCGGCGCTGGAGTTTCCCGGAACGAACGATTGCTGATAAACCACCCTCGAAGTCAGTAGGATTCCCTGGTTCAGGTCCGGGTGCTTGGCAATGCCGCTATCGATCAGGGCGATCCCGATTCCCGCTCCGGTGTAGTTTGACTGCCAGGCGAACTCGGCATTCACCGCCGGGGCAGCGTTGCTCAGCGTCGGTGCAAGCGGTCGGTCCGCGCTAATGTACACGACATTCGACTGGTTCGACAGGCTTACAATGCCGTTGCCATCGAGGATAGCGACCACCCCGTTGACCAGCGGCAGCTGCCCCAGAATCGAGCCGCCAAGTTGCAGAATGCTGTTCAGGGCGCAGCCCAGCAAACCAAGCAGGCCGCTGCAGTTCAGCTGCGTTCCCGGCGCATACTGCACCACCACTTGCGCCTTCTGGGTCGAAGGATAATTGCGCAAGTCAGGCGAAATCTTCGAATCATCGGCGTAGGCTAACGTAACCGCGATTATCAAAATCAAAGGTGCGAACTTTCTCATTGCCCCCCCAGTGCACGCGCCTGCTGGCGCGCGGGCGTTCCCAAAGTCACCTCTACCATTGCAGTTGCAAGACCAAACGTGACCGCAGTTACTGCGAAGAATCAATGACTTAGAAGCTGCTGTTGTGAAAGGCAACGGGCACTTTGTCCCACCATGCGGGCATGGGACAACTTGGCACATCCGGCGAGCGACTCCGACGCAGGAACCTCGCCGCGTTTGGGCGTTAAATAGCTGATTCGATTCGCTAAACCAAGGTAATCAGCGGGTGTTTTTTGGTGCGGACATCCTCATCTATATCGCTGAAAATTTAAACAGTTCCTATGACAGAGGTTCGGACGATCGCCGTTCGCGCGTTCATCGCCGCAATGTCTCTCGCGGCCAGCCTCAGCCTGTTCTACGGCTTCGCGCACTGGCATTCCAGCGACCCGGTGAAGTTCGGCGCTTATCTGCTCGCCGCCCTATTTGCATCGTCGCTGAAAGTGACTCTGCCAGGGATCGAAGGCACTCTTTCAGTGAACTTCCTGTTCACCCTGCTCGGCATCCTGGAACTGAGCCTGCCGGAAACTCTATGCATAGGGCTCGCCAGCACGCTCGCGCAGTTCTATTGGAGACCGGTACGCCGTCCCAAGCCGGTGCAATTGCTATTCAACCTCTCGCAGGTCACGGTCTCCAGCGCTGTCGCCTTTGCGGCTTACCGACTGATGGTGCTCAAAGTCCTGCATGGCCCCGGACACCTCGCGCTCCTTGTAGCCGCCATTGCGCACTTCGCCTGCAACACCGGCGCGATGTCGACCATCATCGGACTGACGGAGAGCAAGCCGATTCGCAAGGTATGGAACGGCAGTTATCTCTGGTCGTTCCCCTACTACATGGTGGGAGCGGCCACCGCGGGGCTGATCCACTTCCTCAATGCTCATATCGGATGGCAGTCGTCGCTGCTGGTTCTGCCGCCAATTTATCTGATGTACCGTTCCTATCGCCTTTATCTCGGAAAGCTGGAAACGGAGAAGCGTCACGCCGAACAGGTTTCAAAGCTTCATCTGCGAACCATTGAAGCCCTCGCCCTGGCAATTGAAGCGAAAGATGAGAACACCGCCGAGCACCTGCAGCGGGTGCGCGTCTACTCGATGGCACTGGCAAACGAACTCGGCCTGACCGAAGATGAAACCGAAGCCCTGCAAGCGGCTTCCGTGCTCCACGATATCGGTAAGCTGGCGGTGCCGGAGCACATCATCTCCAAGCCCGGCAGGCTGACTCCAGAAGAATTCGAGAAGATGAAGATCCATCCCATCGTCGGCGCGGAGATTCTGGAACGCGTCAACTTTCCCTATCCGGTGGTGCCGATTGTGCGTGCCCATCACGAGAAATGGGACGGAACGGGATATCCTTACGGCCTGACGGGAGAAGCTATTCCCATTGGCGCAAGGATTCTGGCAGCGGTGGACTGCTTCGACGCCCTGGCGTCCGACCGGCAATATCGCAAGGCTCTCCCGCTCGGTGAGGCCATGGCAAAAGTAGTCGCCGACGCCGGGAAGGCCTTTGACCCGCAAGTCGTCGAGATTCTGCAGCGCCGCTACCTTGAACTGGAGAAACTGGCGACCGAGCAAACGCCGGACGCGCCGGCGAAGTTGTCCACCGATATCAAGGTGGAACGAGGTTCGGCACCAGCCGCTGGATTTGCCACGTCGGCAGAACCTGAAACGCTGACGCCAAGCCAGAGCGCTGATCTAAGCACGTTGATCTCAGCCGCGCGCAATGCCGCCACGGAAGTCGTCGAGCTCAAGAAGCAAAGTCCATTCCTTCGGCTCGAAGACGTTTTTTCCCTCGCTGCCATTCGACTGAAGCAGTTCGTGCCCTACGATGCGCTGGCAGCTTACTGTCTGCGAGACGAGGTACTTATTCCCGTTTTCGTGAGTGGAGAAAATTTCCGGCTTTTCTCCAACTTGCAGATCCCCTTGGGCGAAGGACTATCGGGCTGGGTGGCAGAAAATCACAAAGCCATCCTGAACGGCAATCCTTCGGTCGAACCCGGATATTTGAACGACACCAAAAAGTACAGCACATTGCGCTCGGCGCTCGCAGTGCCCTTGGAAGGCACGTCAGGCCTTAGCGCAGTCCTGGCGCTATATCGCGCGGGCCAGGATGCGTTTACCGCGGATGATCTTCGAGTTCTTGAAGCGCTGGCTGAAGGCATCGGGCCGGCGATCCAGACACTTACGATGCACAAAGTTAATGCCGCCGCCAGTTCGAAATAGAGTCGATACCTTTCACTCGTAACGTAGCGAAACCAGCGGATCGAGCTTGGTTGCCCGGCGTGCTGGAATGTAGCACGCGATACAGGCGACCAGCGCAAGGGTAATGGCCACGATTAAGAAAGTAGTCGGATCGCTCGGCGTGACTCCGAATAGCACAGCTGAGATTGCCCGCGTCAGGCCGAGCGCAAGTCCTATGCCTACGAGAATTCCCAGCAATACAAGCTTCGCCGCAAGAGTGGAGACCCAGCGGAGAATGTTGGAAGGATGCGCGCCCAGCGCCATGCGGATTCCAATATCGTGCGTATGCTGGGTCACGAAGTACGACATAACACCGTAAATACCCATCGCTGCCAAAAACACGGCGACTACCGCAAAAATACTTAGCAATTGCATGTAACTTCGGCTTTGGCCCAAGTCCTGCGTAAGCACCTGGTCCATCGACATCACGTTCGCGATCGGTTGATCGGGATCCAGTTCCGTGACGATCTGGCGGATCGCTTTAGTCAAATCGCCGACCCGGACGCCCGGAGCCATTCGCACCGCAAGGTCTTGCCAGAGATGAGCCACAATGGAGCCCCCGGGATACACCTCGGGCTCCTGCAAGAACGAAGTGTACATAAATGGGATCGGTTCCCTCCCCAACCCTCGCTGTCTTATGTCGCCCACAACCCCGACGATCTGCCGCGGGTGGTCCTCATCCGTAGGGTAAGGATCATAGCGCAGCCGTATTTCCTTGCCGATCGGATCTTCATTAGGGAAATAGCGGCGCACAACTGCTTCATTGACTACAATCGCCCAGGGTGCGGCGCTGGTATCCTGTTCGTCAAGAAGCCGGCCTTTCTTCAGCGGGATTCCGAGTGTACGGAAGATGTTTGGGCTGACCTGAGCACAGGCTGCGTTGGGCCTCTGGTCGCGCGTCGGTACAGGACGGCCCAGAATCACGAAGGATGGCCATTCCATAAAATGAGTCGGCAGACCGGTCATTGACGCGGCCGACTCCACTCCCGGCAAGGCTGAGACTCGTTCGAGCAGGCGTTGGTAGAAATTCGTGATCGCCGGCTTGGCTCTTTCCATATCACCACCAGGAACACGCTCAACGTACTTCCCACCCTCGGGCAGCTGAAACGTCATGGTCAGCAGGTTCCTCGTATCGAAACCGGGGTTGACGCGGCGTAAACGTAGGATCGTGTTGATCATCAGCCCGGTACCAACCAGCAGCACCATGGCTAGCGCAACTTCAGAAACGACCAGAAAATGACGCATGATCCCCCGCGAGGAAGGTACCCTGCCGCGAGCACCACCGCGAAGATCGTTGTTCAGATCCGTCTTCGAAGCCTGCAGAGCAGGTGCCACCCCGAACAGCACTGTCGTGAGTAAGGAAATGCCTAGCGTGAATACCACCACGCGCAAGTTGACCGTCATGGAATCCGCGTTGGGGAAATCAGGACCGGCAATCCAGAGGAATACGCGAATGCCCCAAAAGGCGATCAGCAGCCCGAAGACGCAGCCCAATAAGGCTAGCGGCAGGCTCTCCACCAGCGACTGCTGCACCAGGCGCGCCCGGCTTGCGCCAAGCGACAGGCGAACCGCAGATTCACCCCTGCGCCGCTCGCTTCGCGATTGAATAAGGTTTGCCACATTCGCGCATGCAATCAGCAGCACGAACACTACGGCGCCGAACAGGGGATACAGCGCTCTCCTCGCCCACCCGTACAAAGTCTCCCGCAGCGGAACGAGTTTCTTCCCAACTCCTTTGTTGGTGGTTGGATATTGTTGTTCCAGCCGATGCGCAATGGCATCCATTTCGGCTTGAGCCTGCGCCTGCGTGACGGAGGTCTTGAGACGCGCGATTGGGATGAGCCAGTGATCCGAACGATCTGCATATCTTTGGCTCTCCGGATTCACGGGTTGCCAAACTATCGTTCCACCGTCGAACGGCGCGAAGCCTTCCGGCATGACTCCAACCACCGTGGACGGAATCCCGCTCAGTTTCAGCGTTTTTCCGAGAACGTTGGGATCCTTGTTGAAGTGAGTTTTCCAAAACGAGTAGCTGATGACGATGGTCTGATCGTGATCCTGCATCTCGGAAGGAAAAAATATCCTGCCCAAGAATGGCTTTGCCCCAAGCAAGCTGAAAAAGTTGGGTGTGACGTCCTGCACCGTGACATGTTCCGGAGCCCCTGCGCCCGACAGCACCGCTTCCTCATCAAAGCTGGTGAGAGCAATATCCTGAAACACGTCATTCTGCCGTTTCCAGTCAAGCGACTCTGCAATGGGAGCCCTATCCACACCCTCTCCCGCGTTCGTATTCCATAATGTGATGAGCTGTTCCGGATGATCGTACGGCAGCGGGCGATACAGCAGCGTATCGATTACGCTGAAGACGGTGCTGTTTGCCCCGATTCCCAAAGCAAGCGAAAGCGTTACGACGGTGAGGAAACCCGGGCTCTTGCGAAAGCTACGAACTGCCAGGCGAAAATCCTGCGCCACGCTGGCTACATACGCCAAAGGCTCGCTCATGGGCGCACCTCCAGAGTGTCAATGCTTCCAGCAAGCCTACTCTGAGATCGCGGGCTTGGGTATTAAGGAATAGGCCAAGAGACCGGATTCGTCTCGAAATTAGCTTTCCGGAGCATTCCCGCCGCGGGGGAACCTAGATGTTACTGGTAACTAACGGGCTATCAGGGTTTTACAGGGATAACGTTCCGTGATATAACCGCCCGTGAGCCTAAAAGTGGGCAGAAGCCCGCCAGGAGCTTGCTTTGCCGTTGGCCTCATACACGAATAACGAAATGATAACCGGCCAACTTGGAGGAGGTACCGTGGGGGAAGAAGCACGGACCGGGAAAAGATTCCCGCTGGAACTGCCGATCAAGATTCATAAGGGCGATGCCCCGGACGCCAAGGGTGTGACCGGAAATTTGAGCGCGGCGGGTGTTTATATCCGCGCCGATGCGTCCATGGAAATTGGCTCGCCCGTGGAGTTTGAAATCACGCTGCCTCCGGAGATGACCGGAGGACAGGAAAACGTCACCATCCAGTGCAAAGGACGCGTGGTCCGCGCGGATGAAACTGGCGAAGGCGGCGAAGGCCGCGGCGTGGCGTGCGTCATCGATACTTACGAGTTCGTCAGGAACTCATAGATTTTTGGGGAGCGCTGAAAATGCTCAAATTGATTCTGGCAGATAACCAGGCGATCTTCCGGGCGGGCATCGCGAAAGTGCTGGCCGTGGAAGACGAGATGCGCATCGTAGCCCAGGCGCAGAATCCGGAACAGATGTTCATGGCCCTGGATAAGTTTCGCGCCGCCGTGCTGGTGGTGGCGGGAGGGTTCCACAACGACTTTGCCGCCATCGTGCAAGCCGCTAATAAGGCCCGGACCCGCGTCATCGTCCTGGCCGATACCGGGGAGAGCGCGCAGAAACACATGTCCAACGGCGCCCATGGCGTCGTCTATCGCAACGTGACCAGTGCCGCCCTGGTGGACTGCGTCCGCAAAGTAGCCCGCGGAGAAACCTGGGTTCAGGACGTCGCCATTCCCAGCGAGCTCACCGAAAACGATATGGTCGGACTGCGCGTGCGCGACCGCTTGACCGCGAAAGAACTGCGCATCGTCGCCCTTATCGTGCAGGGATATAAAAACAAAGAGATCGCCTCGCAGCTGGGAACCACCGAGCAGGTGATCAAGAATTACCTGCGCAACGTTTACGACAAGATCGGCGTCTCCGACCGGCTGGAACTGGCGCTCTTCACCATCCACCACCGGATCCTGAACGAAGCCGCTGCGGCCACAACGGCCGGCCCTGCTCCGCAACCGCCGGCAGGCGTCGCGCAATAGATTCCGTCTGCCCGGGATCATCCAAAGGCCGCCACCTGGCGGCCTTTACTGCCAACCTCATATTTAGGAATTCTCCTGACAGACAACTCTGTGCGCCAAGCCTAACAATAATCAAGCGAAATTGCCCTCGGCTCACGTGCCTTCGGCAGATGTTGGAGTTATACGATCATGCTGCGGTTTTTCGAGAATGCCTTGTTCCACAAGGCCAGCGCTAACGGGAATTTGAAAACAGCGATTGGCGAACTCATTCGTCTCGCCGCCGACTCGGCAAAATCCACCTCCGCTTCGCTATACGTGCTCGAGCCCAACCAGGCAGTCCTGAAGCCTTTGGCTACTTTCGGCCTGCCAGAGCAATACGTGCAAGCCTGCGGAGAGGTCCGCATCGGAGATCAGTGTTGCGGCAGAGCCGTGCAACAGCGCAAGCCATGGATCGTTAGCGACATGCTCGAGGATCCGCTATTCGCGTCTGCCAAGAAAGCGGCTCAGGTATCCCCCATTCGGTCTGCCTTTTCTGTTCCCGTCATCGACGAGAGAGGCGACTGCCTCGGATCCCTGGGCTGCCACTATAACCGTCCCCACGTGCCGGCCAAAGAGGACATCGAACGCAATGAGATCTGGGCGAGCATGATCGCTCACGTAATTTCTCGATACACCGGCCAAGCCAGTGCACAACCTACGGCAGTCCTGCAGAACACGCAACCCATGCAACAGGATGAACTCTCTTAATCGACGCTCACGGATTCCGCCCAGTTGATCTGAGGGTCTGTGACGGCTGCGGCTCCCACTTCTCGCCGCCTTTGCGAAACGTGGGAACTGACCCACTCCTGTTACTGCGCCACGCTTGCCTGCTACGGCACGCTCACTTTGATGGACGCGGATTTGCTGCTTTCGTGCCCGTAGATGTCCACCGCTGTGGCCGCATAATAGTATGTACTTCCGTTGGCCACCGTGGAATCGTTGTACATGGTGGAAGCAATCAAGCTCACGTTGGCCTTCTTCCAGTTCACTCCATCCGGACTCCTGTACAGGTTATATCCAGTGACGTTGGACGTAGTCGAGGCTTTCCAGCTCACATCCACCACGTGGTTTGTCGTGCCCTGGATCGCGATCGAGTAGGAATGCCTGTATGTGACTCCGCCACAGCCGGTCACCTGCACCGTGGGTGCATACGTGCTTGCGCTGCTCGGAGTCCCGCTGAGGACCAACGATGTCGTGGTGCTGGACACTTTTGCGCTGACTCCTGCCGGCAGCGCTCCCGAAACAATGCTCCACTTGTACGGAGTACATCCGCCGAGGGCGTTCACCGCCGCTGAATAGGCATTCCCAACAATTCCGTTGGGAAGGCTAGTGGTTTTGATCTGCACGGTCGACGAAGACTGGATCACTATCTTGTAAGAGGCCTTGTACGTGCCGCCTCCACAACCTGTCACCTGCACAGTCGGTGTGTAGGTTGCCGCAGACGTCGGGATCCCGCTGAGAACCAGGGATGTCGTGCTGCTCGATACTTTGGAGCTAATCCCGGTGGGCAATGTCCCCGAGACAACGCCCCATTTATAAGGTGTACAGCCTCCGGTGGCGTAGACCGTAGCTGAATATGACTTGTTGAAAGTGCCATTAGGAAGGCTGGTGGTGGTGATGTCCACCGATGCGAAGCACTGGCAGGCAAGCGTGAGAACAAGGCAGAGTAGGGGGATCCTCATGCCAGTATGCTCGCGTCATGGAAGGAATCCCGGAAGATCGCAGGAGTTTCTAGACTAACCGGAGGGGCTAAAACCTCGCCGGCTGCTTTCGCTTAAAACGGCATCTGAAAATGGAAACCAGAAACAAACGCATGAATCCAAGCGGAGTGCTGCAAGATTGCCGGACAAAATAAGCAACCCACCCCGGCGTGGCGGAACCAGCTGGCGGATCATCCTTCGGGCGCTGCAACATCGTAATTACCGCTTGTTCTACGGCGGTCAGGGCATCTCGCTGATTGGCACGTGGATGACCCGCGTGGCTACTGGCTGGTTGGTCTACCGGCTCACCCATTCGGCGTTCCTGCTCGGATTGGTCAGTTTTGCCGGACAGATCCCTATTCTGCTCCTGGGTCCGGTTGCGGGCGTCTGGGTCGATCGGCTGAACCGTCACCGCGTGCTGGTCGTCACGCAGGTTCTTTCCATGCTCGAGTCCTTCGCCCTCGCAGTCTTGGCACTGAGCGGAACCATCACGGTGCTCGACGTCATCCTGCTGAATCTCTTTCAGGGCGCGATCAACGCCTTCGACATGCCGGCACGCCAGGCGTTTGTGGTCGAGATGGTGGAAAACCGGGAGGACCTGCCCAATGCCATTGCGCTCAACTCCTCCCTGGTCAACGCAGCGCGCCTGGTCGGCCCCTCGATCGCGGGATTGCTGATCGCCGCGGTCGGCGAAGGATACTGCTTTCTACTGGACGGCTTCAGCTACATCGCAGTGATCGCTTCCCTGCTGGCGATGTCCCTCGTGCCCTGGAATCCGCGACCGCACGCCAGCGTGCGATCCGAAGTGCGCGAAGGATGGGATTACGTTCGCGGCTTTCGCCCGATCTGGTCGATCCTTCTGCTGCTCTCGCTCGTCAGTCTTGTCGGCATGCCGTACACCGCGCTCATGCCCATTTTCGCCGGCAGCATCCTGCATGGCGGTGCGCACACCTTCGGCTTTCTGATGGGCGCATCCGGCGTGGGCGCGCTCGTCGGCGCCATCTCTTTGGCCGCGCGCCGCAGCGTCCTCGGGCTCGGACGTCTCATTCCGATCACGGCCGCAGGTTTCGGGGCGTCGTTGATCGCTTTCGCCGCATCCCGCCAGCTCTGGCTCTCGCTGCTGCTACTGGTCGTTACGGGATTCGCGTTCATGCAGCAGATGGCCTCCAGCAACACCATCCTGCAGACCATTTCGCAAGACCAGAAGCGCGGACGTGTCATGAGTTTCTACTCCATGGCGTTCCAGGGCGTGGCGCCGTTTGGCAGCCTGATCGCAGGCGCGGTCGCCAATCGCATGGGCGCGCCACACACGCTGATGCTCGGTGGCGCGATCTGCATGGTCGGAGCGGCGCTGTTTGCCTGGCAACTCCCCGTGGTACGGGAACTCGTCCGCCCCATTTACGCCCAGATGGGAATCATTCCTGAACTCGCCGCCGGTATAAACACTGCATCGGTGCTGCAGGAACCGCCTCACGAATAACTCGGACCCGCACGTGCACGTCGCGCGTCACGTGCTCTGGGTTTATTCAGTCCTCAGTGCCTTCGCCGGATCGATCGAGGCCGCGCGGCGCGCCGGAATTAATCCGGCCAAACACGCGGCTAGCGCCAAGATCAGGATTGAACCAGACAACACGGCAGCGTCGACTCGCTTCACTTCATAGAGTTGCGCTTGCACGAAACGAACGCTCAACAGCGCAATGGGAAGGCCGATCGCCAGCCCCAGGCTCGCCTGGATCGCGGCACCGCGCATCATCATGGCCGTGACCTTCGCACGTTCCGCACCCAGAGCCATGCGGATTCCAATCTCGGGAGTGCGCCGCGCAACCGTATACGCGCTGACTCCGTATAGTCCGATGCTGGCCAGTAGCAGGGCTAAAAAACCAAATAGCATCGTCAAACGCGCCAGCATGCGATCTTCAACGAAGCGATCCGCAATTTGTCCATCGAATGTCTGAAACTTGATCGCACTCAGATTCGGGTTAATGCCGGATAGCGTCGTACGGGCCAGGGTCTCCATATCGCTCATCGGGCGATCCGTTTTGAGCACGATAGCTCCGGCATACATCATTTCGTCTTTCTCGATTGGTTCCTTTGCGCTCGCGGGTCTTTGCAGCATGGGAACGAAGAACATGGCGTGATTTTTCCAGCGGGCGCTGGTATAGACGGTATCTTCCACAACGCCGACAATCTCGTAATCACCACGATGTTTTTCGCCAGGTCCGAAGAGATGGCCGATGGGATTTTCGCCCGGTTTGAACAGCTTGTTCACGAATGACTGGTTCACCACCGCAACCGTGGTCGACGCCGGAGTATCCTGCACCGTGATGCCGCGGCCCATAAGCACGTGAGTTCCGACCGCATCGAAATATTCGGCGTTCGCCTTCACATCGGATGCGGGAACATTCAACTCAGGTCTGCCTTGTACCTGAACGTGCCAGCTGTCATTGTTATCTTCCATCGGCGTATACGTGCAGATACCCACTTTGAGCACGCCGGGGATGGCATGAAAACGCTGTTCAATCGTGCGGTACAGATCCCCAACCTGCCGCTGCGAATAGCCCGCCGTCTGGGGATTAATATGCACGATATAGCGATTCCTCGACTCGAGCTTCAGGTCGGTGTGTTGCAGCTTATTGAGGCTCTGTGCAAATAGTCCCGCGCCCACCAACAGCACCAGCGAGAGCGCTGCCTGCACCACTACGAGTCCGCGCTGCAATAGCGACGCTCCGCCCGTCGCTCGAGTACCGCTCCGCAGCGCATCCGCAGGATCGACTTTCGCCGCAATCCACGCGGGCGCTACGCCGAACACAACTCCGGTCAGTAACGAGAGGCCGCAAGCGAAGGCCAGCACCGGTAGGGATGGTCCAGGATGAATCGGCAAAGCGTCCGCCCCCGGGAAAGCCAGGGCGAGTAAAATGCGCGTTCCGGCATAGGCCACGATGAGGCCGGCGATTCCTCCCAAGCCGGCGAGTAGCACGCTTTCTGTGAGCAACTGCCGAATGATCCTGCCGCGCATCGCTCCCAGCGCAGTTCGCACTGACATCTCTGCCTTCCGCGCCATGCCGCGCGCCAAAAGAAGATTCGCGATATTGGCGCAGGCTATTAGAAGCACCAGCCCGGAGGCCCACATCAGCAGTTTTAGATGCGAACCGTAGTTTTCCTCCATTTCCCGTATGCCTGCGCCGCCTGGCGTCAGCACGAGATGTACCCTCGCGATATCGGCCTTATCTCGTTCCGACAAATCGTTAATCGACATCAGCGCCTGCCGCAACTGCCCGCTAAGCTTGGCTTGCAGTTGCGAGTGCGAAACTACCGGTTTCAGGCGGCCTATCATGTAGAGCCAATTCGCCCGCGGATCGTGAACGTATGGCGCATTCGCCAAACCCGGCATCGACTCAATAGGAAGATAAAAATCCGGAGGGGTGCTGGAGAGGCGATCTCCGTAAAATCCTTCCGGAGCAATTCCAGCAATGGTGACTGGTTTGGTGTTGATGTAAAACGTGCTCCCGACCACCGACTTGTCGGAGGCGTAACTGTTCTTCCAAGTCTGGTAGCTCAGCACCGCCACTGGGGGTGCGCCTTGCTCGTCGTCGGCGTCGGTGAACAGTCTGCCCGCGCTTGGATTCAGCCCGAAGGTGCGGAAGTAGTTGCCGGAAACAAACTCACCCATAACCGAACGGGCGTTTTCCTGCGTGTTTTCGCGACGAATGACCAGTGGCCGGAATGCGAACCCTGCTTGCATCGCCGCGAGATCGTCGAACTCGGGCGCGTTCTTCCGTAAGTATGTATAGGTATCAGTGGAAAATAGCGAGCGGTCGCCGTTATCAGGGCCGCCATATCCGACGCAGCAGTCGGCCTGATCGCCGAGATGCACCAGCGACTTCGGGTCCGCGACCGGAAGCTTCTTCAGCATGACCGCGTTTACCAGCGTGAAGATCGCGGCATTGGCCCCGATCCCCAGAGCCAGCGTGAGCACAGCGGTCGTCGTAAATCCGGGCGTCTTGCGCAACTGGCGCAGAGCGAAACGGCAGTCCTGCAGAAATGTAGAGAGCATGGCGTCTCCCCAAATCGAAAGATGTCACGAGCAGGTTGGCTTCCAATCGCCGCCTCGCATAATCTATTGCACCACTTGCCATTAGCGACATGGGCCGGCCCGCGAACTGTCTACTTTCAGTTGTGAGCCGTCCGAAAGCGGACAGCACCAGACCAGTCGCAATCTTTGAAGCCGCCTCTGGGACGCGTCGGGGCGAACGCTTCTTCAACACAAAAGCCCGCGCCAGAATGCCAGCTACTCTCCGGTAGCGTTGCCTGCGTGTCTGGCTCCGAAGGTAGTGCCGAAAAAGTCGCCTTTGTTCCACTCGGGCACACCGGGACGTTGTGCGACTTCGTATCCAACCAGGAAATTCATGACTGACCCTTTGGCGGCCGAGTCGAAGTCGATCGGCTGATCCATGTTGTCGAGCGGCGTGTGGTAGCGCGTGACCAGCCATTTCTTGATCACTTCGAGCCCGTTAACTTTTGGGTCCGTGGACTTCACGCCGTCGGTGATATCGACTGCGGGCACGCCCTGCAGCACAAAGGAATACTGATCGCTGCGGATGAACAGGACCTCTTCAGGCATGGGATCAGGACTGAGATCGTAACCCAAAGCCTTTGCCGCGGAATCTACCTCATTCGACATGCTGGAGTGCTCACTTCCCAGCACAACTACGTCTTTCATGGGGAAGTAGACGCCCGGCGCGCCGTCGATGTTCACATTAGCCACGATCGATTTCAGCGGGACAGTGGGATAGTGCGCAAAGTAGTCGGAGCCGAGCAGGCCCATTTCTTCTCCGGTCACGAAGACGAAGAGCACGGAACGCCGAGGCGGCTTGGGCAGGCTCGCGTATGCGCGCGCAATCTCGAGCAGCGACGCAGTACCCGACGCGTTATCGAGCGCTCCATGGCAGACGTTGTCACGCTCGACTGCCGGACAGATTCCGAGATGATCCACGTGCGCCGTGTAGACGACGTATTGATCGCGCAGCGAGGCATCGGAGCCTTTCAGTTCCGCAACGATGTTGGGGCTTTCAATCACACTCGTGTTCGCAACGGTGTGAATGCGCGCGGTCGCGGCAAGGGCGAATGCCTGCGGCTTGCTTGCTTTGGCGGTCGCGAAGACCTGGTCGAGAGTCTTAGGAGCCCCCGCAAACAACGCCTCTGCCGTCGTCTCGTTCAACAGAACATAGCCTTTCAATTGCGGGAAGAAGTCATGCGGCACGCTGTCTTTGTTGAGCCAGTGCATCTCTCCCATCTGAATCTGCGGCACGAGCCATTCCCACGGGTAACGCTTCCAGTCCTCCGGCAGCATGATGGAAATGACGCCAGCGGCTCCGTGCGCAACCGCGTTCTTTGCCTTAATCACCCCATCGGAGTAGTAGGCGCGCTCTGTCGACGGAAAAGATGAGGGCGCGCCGTAGATCGTCGCGATAATTTTGCCGTGTACATCGACGCCAGCGTAGTCGTCGTATTTCTGATCCGGAGCCGTGACTCCAAAGCCGACGAACACAATGGGAGCATCGACATCGCTCTCGGCTTTCGTCTCCTTGGCCGCCGGACTCGCGAACCATGTGGACAAGATGTAATCCTTGGCACCAGTCAGTTGCTGCTGTTTGCCGTTCACGGTCAGCGCGAACGAGCTTGCCGCCTCATCAGTGACAGCTTTTTCGAGCGGAACGGGCTGGTACCATTTGCCCGAGACGGCGGGGTGCAGGCCCATACCTTCGAGTTCGGTGGCAACGTAGCGCGCGGCGATATCGTATCCGGCAGTACCCGGAGCGCGGCCTTGCAGCAGCGTGTCAGAGAGAAAGCGGATGTGGGCGCGAATCTGCTCGGGACGAATGGCCTTGCTCGCAGCGTCCATCGCGGCGCGCTCAGCGGAGTTCTGAGCTGTGAGGCTGAGTGAACAAAAGCAGAGAACCGAGAACATCATCCCCAGACGAAGTTTCATGGCAAGCCCCTATGATCTGGATCAGCTTGGACGGACTTCAACTCCATTTGTCACGGACACACAAAGAGGCGCAGCTTTCGACTGCGCCTCGCATCTCGTACTAAACGATCTTTTCACCAATCGACTTGGCTTGCGTGAACAGGTACAGGTAATCCGGGCCGCCGGATTTGGAATCGGTGCCCGACATGTTGAAACCGCCGAACGGATGCGCTCCCACCATCGCTCCCGTGCACTTGCGATTGATGTACAGGTTGCCGACGTGGAACTCGCGAACCGCGCGCTCGACCTTGTCCCGCGAACTGGTGTAGACGGCGCCCGTGAGTCCGAATTCGGTGTCGTTGGCAATTTCGAGCGCGTGGTCGAAGCCGCGAGCTTTGATCACTGCCAGCACGGGGCCAAAGATCTCTTCCTGCTCGAGCTTGGACTTCGGCGGAATATCCGCAAAGATCGTGGGCCTGATGAAGTACCCTTCACCGGCTTCGGTGGCGCGTTCGCCGCCGGTGAGCAGGCGTCCATCTTTCTTGCCCTGCTCGATATAGCCGAGAATCGTCTTCATGGAGCCTTCATTGATGACGGCGCCAATATTCGCGTTCTCGCTGGGATCGCCCACCTGGATCTTTTCGACTCGGGCTTTCAGTTGTTGCAGGAACTTGTCGTAAACGCGCTCGTCGACGATTGCCCGTGAGCACGCCGAGCACTTCTGACCCTGGAAGCCGAACGCAGCAGCGGCGACCCCTTCAACGGCGGAGTCGATATCGGCATCGGCATCGACGATGATGGCGTCCTTGCCGCCCATCTCAAGGATGGTGCGCTTGATCCAGAGTTGTCCGGGCGCCTGATTGGCGGCGACCTTGTTGATGTTCAGTCCCACTTCGCGCGATCCCGTGAACGCGATAAAACGAGTCTTGGGATGCGCCACGACAGCATCGCCGAACGTCGCTCCGGAACCGGGGCAGAAATTCACTACACCTTCGGGCATCCCGGCCTCTTCGAGAAGGTCCATGAACTTCGCGGCGATTGTCGGCGAGTCGCTGGAAGGCTTCAGGATCACCGTGTTTCCGCTGACGATCGAAGCCAGAGTCATTCCGGCCATGATGGCGCAGGGAAAGTTCCACGGTGGAATCACGGCGCCCACGCCCAGCGGAATGTAGACCAGAGTGTCGCGCTCGCCGGGCAACTGAATGGGAGGCTGCGTCTTCGAGAGGCGCAGTGCCTCGCGGGCGTAGAACTCGCAGAAGTCGATGGTCTCCGAGATGTCGGCATCGGCCTCGACCCAATTCTTGCTGACCTCGAATACCAGCCATGCCATGTATTCCATCTTGCGCTGGCGGAGCAGATCACCGACGCGAAATAGAAGGCTAGCGCGTTCTTCGACCGAGGTGCGGCTCCAGGATTCGAACGCCTTGAGGGCGGCATTCATGGCGGGCTCGACGTGCTCGCGGCCCGCTTTCTGGTGGATGCCGACGATCTCGGAGGGCTTGGCGGGATTCAGGGATTTGATCTTGTCGGTGGTCTTGACGCGCTTGCCGCCCATGACCAGGTCGTACTCGTGACCAAGCTGGCCGCGGACTTTGGCGATGGCCGCGCGCATGCGGCGTGCGTTCTCTTCGTTACGGAAATCGAAAAATGGTTCGCTGACAAATGGTCCGGAATGGAGGTTTGGACGCGCAGGCCGGACCGGGGCTTCTAAGGTTGCCATGGGAGAGATCCTTTCACGACGGATAAATGCGGTATAAGGCTTTGATCAGTTTACACCTCGAAAGGAAGCAAACCGGGTGAGCCAGGGAGGGGAGGTGCGGGCGAGATTTTCTCGAATGGAGGTAGGAAATCGACGATAAATTTTTCAGACTCTTTCTCCTAAAGTATTGAATCCAAACCACTTGAATTCGGCTTGACTCGCAAAGTATTCTGAAATAAGAACTTACAGGTAAAGTCTTCACGGCAAGAGAGTTAGGCGTCGAATTTCCGTGCCATTCGGGTCGGCACCGGGACGATTGAAAGCTCGATATTGCTGACACCTCAAAGTTGACCGAGCAAACCCTTTTTCAATCCGACATTCGGGGGCTTTGGGCCGAGCCAGACGGAGAACAGCATCTTGGCGAAAGCTGGGCCGGAGATGGTCACCTTCTCTGTGCCGGCCTGGACCACAGAGGTGCCCTTGTCAGGCAGATAGATAAAGGCGATCTCCTCACCATCTTTCACTGGCCCGAGGGCCGCGAAAAGGCGATCGATATCGGATTTCAAAGCCTTCTCTGCTTCCGGTGTGTTGTTGTGGAAAGACTCAGCAAATCCATCGGTGAGCTGGTTCTTGGTTATCTCGCGGACAAAATGCATGACGATCTGTTTGGGGATGTCGGCTTTCAGAATTGCGTTTACGTCGGAAGATTTTTGCGGCAGATAGAGCCCGGCGACGTAGACCTTCACCATGAATTTTGTGCGCAGCCCCATGCCATTGAGCTGGAGAGATGCGCTGTCCGCTTGCAGTTTGTCTGGCAAAGTCACCGCCGCCAGAGTTCCGGCGCGAAGACTTGCAACCGCAGTCACGAGCAGCAAGAGAATGAGGGCAGAGGCAACGAAGTTTCGCATGACGGTTCCTCGAATTTGGCGCAATGATTCGGCAGAACATTTGTATATCGCCGCGAGACGAAGCACCGTGACGGCCGTCACCTGGCCGTAATCGAAAAATCAGAATTCAACGCCACTGCGACGGGCAGGGGCTCCAGGTGCGCCGTGAAATGCCGCAGGAACGGCGCTTCGTAGGTCAGGCGCATGCCCGGGATTCGATCACGATGCTTCCAGACTTCCAGGATGATCTCGACCACGTAGTCGATGTGGCTCTGGGTGTAGACGCGGCGCGGGATAGCGAGGCGCACTAAGTCCATCTGGGCTGCGGCGGCGAACATCAGCGTGCCGATTTCGACTGAGCGGATTCCGCCCTCCAGATAAAGTTCTGCGGCCAGCGCTACGCCGGGAAACTGATGCGGAGGAATGTGTGGCAGGAAGGAGCGGGCGTCGAGATAGATGGCGTGTCCGCCGGGAGGTAGCACGATGGGGACCCCCTGGCGCGCGATGTGATTGCCTAAATAGGCAGTGGAGGCGATGCGGTAGCGCAGGTAATCTTCTTCGAGCGCCTCTTGTACGCCAATGGCGATGGCCTCGAGATCGCGTCCGGCGAGGCCGCCGTAGGTGGGATATCCCTCGGTGAGAATCAGAAGATCTTTTTCCTGCTGGGCGAGCAGATCGTCATTGGTGCAGAGAAATCCGCCGATGTTGACCATGCCGTCTTTCTTCGCCGACATGGTGCAGCCGTCACCATAGCTGAACATTTCTTGTGCGATTTCTCTAGGCGTCTTCGATTGGTATCCCTGTTCGCGTAGCTTGATGAACCAGGCATTCTCGGCGAAGCGGCAGGCATCGAAATACAGCGGGATGCCATGGCGCTTGCAGACAGCGCTAATCTGGCGGACATTTTCCATGGACACGGGCTGACCGCCGCCGGAATTGTTGGTGACGGTGAGCATCACGAGGGGAATGCGGGCGCGCCCTACGCGCTCGATCAGCGCTTCGAGCGCTGGTACATCCATGTTGCCTTTGAAGGGGTGCTGGGCGGAGGGATGGCGGCCTTGTTCGATGATTAAGTCGACGGCTTCGGCGCCCACGAATTCCACGTTGGCTCGCGTCGTGTCGAAGTGCGTGTTGTTGGGGACAACATCGCCCTTTTTGCAGGCGACGCCGAACAGGATGCGTTCGGCGGCGCGTCCCTGGTGCGTGGGGATCACGTGCTTGTAGCCGAAAATCTCCTGAACGGATTCTTTGAAGTGGTCGAAACTCTTGCTGCCGGCGTAACTTTCGTCGCCTTCCATGATGCCGGCCCACTGATGGGTGGACATCGCGCCGGTTCCAGAATCCGTGAGTAGATCGATGAGAACGTCTTCGGCAGGAAGCAGAAAGAGGTTATAGAACGCGGCTTCGAGCAACTGCTCACGTTGTTGGCGGGTGGTCCAGCGGATCGGTTC
>DASVAE010000002.1:0-6738 GCA_036376495.1 Candidatus Sulfotelmatobacter sp.
ACATACCCAATTGCCGCAATCACAATGATCGCGATGATCACCACGACGACTAATATTGTTATCTGGTTCTGATCCATGAACCCTCCTCCGCGGCGCTGCTATGGGATGCGGCCAAAATGACCACTGTTGTCAGATCATCAAATCGGAGCTGTGGAAAGCGCGGGAGTACTCGCATGAACGTGCAAGCAATCCGGTATTCACGGTAGTGTGTTCCTCTGTGCTCCTCGGCGCCTCTGTGTGTTTAAATCATTCGGGGTATTCAGAAGATGAATCTTCTCCTTCTCGGCCATGGGAAAACCGGCTCGCAAGTGGCTGAGGTCGCCGCCGAGCGCAAACATCACCTGCAAGTCGCGAGTTCAAGAAACAACCTAAACGGCGCCGCCATCCATCCGGAAAAACTCCGCGGAATCGATGCAGTGCTTGATTTCACTGGCGCTCATTGCGTCATGGGGAACATCGAAGGGTGCGTGAAGGCCGGGAAGAACATGGTAGTAGGCACGACGGGATGGTACAAAGAGATCGACCGCGTGCGCGACCTGGTGAGACAGCACGACACCGGCTTCGTCTATGCGGCCAACTTTTCAGTGGGGGTAAATATCTTTTTGGAGATGACCCGTGCCGCAGCTGCCGCTCTGCGCCACGACTATTCCGCACAAATCTTCGAACGCCACCACGTCCACAAGAAGGACGCGCCCTCCGGCACCGCGATCGCCATGCAGAGCATCCTCCGTGAAGCCAGCAGCACAAAGCAGGATGTGGAAATCACTTCCTTTCGCGAGGGAGAAGTCGTAGGCCTCCACGAAATCGTACTGGAGGCGAAAGCCGACCGTATATATCTCTGCCACGACGCAAAGTCCCGCCGGGGTTTCGCCGAGGGGGCGGTGCTGGCCGCCGAATGGCTCGCCGGCAAAAAAGGCTTCTACGAATTCAAAGATATCTGGCGCGAAGTATAACGAAGGCCCGCTTTCCCCTTGCACTTCGACACGAGAGTCTGTATGCTCCTGTAGAAGTGCAAGAGGAGTAGCATTTGGCTCGCATCGATCTTCCGCAGGGGACTCTCGACCTTCTTATTCTCAAGACGCTCGCATTGACTCCGCTTCACGGCTGGGCAATATCGGAGCGGATTCAGCAGATATCCGAGGACGTTTTGCGAGTACAACAGGGATCGCTGTATCCAGCCTTGCATCGGTTGGAGCGGCGGGGGTGGATCAAGGCCCGCTGGGGCACTTCGGAAAACAATCGCCGCGCCAAGTACTACGAACTCACTCGCGCTGGGCGCAATCAGCTCGACACCCAGCAGGATTCCTGGCGTAAGCTCACCGCAGCCATTGCGCAGGTTCTTCAAACCACATAGGAGCGCTCCGTGTTTTCCGATCTCCGGTTTCGTCTCCGCTCGCTGTTTCTCCACAACACCGTAGAAGAAGAAATGAATAATGAACTGCGCTTCCACTTCGAGCAGCAAGTAGAGAAGCTTGTGCGATCTGGAATGTCCAAGGAGGAAGCCCGGCGGCAAGCGTGGTTCAAATTCGGGGGTGAAGAGAAGGTTCGGGAAGAATGCCGCGAGGCACGGGGCGTGCGCAGTCTCGAAATGCTCTTGCAGGATCTCCACTATGGCGCGCGCATGCTGGTCAAGCATCCGAGCTTCACGATGGTTGCGGTGCTCACCCTGGCTTTGGGAATGGGCGCAACGACCGCAATTTTTTCCGTAGTGGACGCGGTGCTGTTACAACCTCTTCCTTTCCGTGATCCTTCACGGCTCGTAGTAGTGTGGGAAAACTCTCTAGCCCAAAACCATCCTCATAACGTTGCGGCTCCCGCCAATTTTCTGGACTGGGAAAACCAGAACACAGTTTTTGAAGGCATGACGGCGATGGCCGACACCAGCGCCAACCTGACCGGCTCAGGCAATCCTCAGCAAATCGTGATAGGAAATGTAACGCCCGGCTTTATGAGCGTGGTGGGAGTAAATCCCATTCTGGGTAGCGGTTTCAGCCCGGATAATTGGAAAGAAGGCAATGACAACGTCGTTCTGCTGGATCACGGTTTCTGGAAGGAACGGTTTGGCGGCGATCCAGGCATTGTGGGAAGGACCATCGAACTCAATGGGAAGCCGGTAATTGTCGTGGGCGTCGCCCCTAAAGATTTCACTTTCTTCATCAAAGATGGGACTCTCACCGGATCCAGACCGCAAATGTGGTCACCTTGGGCGGTGCCGAAAGATTGGGGAGATCGCAAGCAAGGCGTCGGGCGATATCTCACCGTACTGGGGCGCATGAAACCGGGCGTCACTCTAGCGCAGGCCCAGGATCAGATGAGCACGATTGCATCACGCCTGCAGCAGGAATATCCGCTGACGAACGCGCATTGGGGAGCGACCGTCGTTTCCATTCGCGAGCAACTCTCGGGCGATCGTCGGCCTGCGCTGCTCACTCTATTTTGTGCCGTTGCGTTTGTGCTGCTGATTGCATGCGCAAATGTCTCCAGCCTGCTGCTGGCGCGCGCCACCAAACGCGAGAAGGAGATCGCGATTCGCGCGGCCATTGGCGCGAGCCGCTGGCGCATCGCGCGTCAACTTCTGACCGAAAGCATATTACTGGCGGCAAGCGGCGGTGCCTTGGGATTGCTTCTGGCCTTCTGGGGGACGAGAGCACTGCTCACATCAGGCCCGAAGGATCTGCTGGATTTGCAGTATGTCACGTTAAATGTTCGAGTTCTCGCATTCACGGCTGCCGTGACCATGCTTTCTACGATCGTTTTCGGATTGCTTCCCTCATTTCTTTCCGCCCGCCCACAAATCGCGGGGTCACTAAAAGACGAGGCTCGAAGTACCCCGACAGCACAAGGCACACTGCTGCGCAGCATGCTGGTCGTGGGGCAAATGAGTCTTGCCTTGGTCCTGCTGGTCGGGTCGGGATTGTTGATCCGCAGTTTCGTCCGGCTTACAGCTGTCAATCCCGGATTCGATCCGCGCAACCTGCTCACCTTTCAGGTGGGACTGCCTAAAGGAAAGTATGCCAAGGATGAAGCGCAGATGGCATTTTTCCGAGACCTGTTGCAGCGCGCAGGCAGGCTTCCCGGAGTGCGCTCAGTCAGTATGGAGAATTTTCCACCGCTTACTGGGATGGGAAGCGCCACGGGCGTGCACATTATCGGAGAGCCTAAGCGAGGGCCGGCGGACCTTCCGGTCTCCGGAGTGCGTGTCGTTGGTCCAGATTATTTCCGGACCATGGATATTCCGCTGCTGGCTGGCCGTTCCTTCGACGAGCGCGAGTCCACCGAAGCATCCCACGTCGTTGTAGTGAATCAGGCTTTTGTCGGGCAGTATATGCGCGGTGAAAACCCAATCGGAAAGAAGATCTCCATTTATATGCATGGAGACAAATTCGACGACGACCACCCGTCGGAGATCGTCGGAGTTTGCGGCGCCGTTCACCAGATGGGACTCGATAGCGAAGCCAAACCGACCGTTTATTGGCCGATACCCGAACTGACGTATTCGCGCATGACCTTTCTGGTGAGAACCTCGAATGATCCGACGGCGCTGGTTCCGGCCATCCGCCGCGAGTTGCAGGAGATCGATCCGGAACTGCCGATGGCGTCGGTCGCCACCATGGAGCAGTTGCTCGGCGATTCGCTGGCGCGCTCGCGATTCACCATGTCGCTGCTCGGAGTCTTTGCTGGCGTCGCGCTGGCGCTAACCGCTGTAGGGATTTACGGAGTCATTTCCTACACCGTGGCTCAGCGCAGACACGAGATCGGAATTCGGATGGCCCTTGGGGCACAGCGCGCAGCCGTGCTTGGTCTAGTTCTACGACAAGGCCTGCATCTGATGATTGCGGGAGTGAGTGTTGGAATTGTATCTGCGCTGGCCCTCACTCGGCTGATGTCAAACCTTCTGTATGGAGTCGGAGCGGCAGATCCCGCGACCTTTGCCGCGGTCGTGTTCACTTTGCTGGCCGTCGCATTCCTTTCCAGCTACGTACCCGCCCGACATGCCACACGGGTGAGTCCAATCATCGCATTGCGTAATCAGTGATAGACCGGCGGATACCCAAGTTGCAGATTCCTCAGCTGACCGGAAGGAATTCTGGAGATCAACCCAAATTTATGTTTTCAACTGAAACGGCAGCTTCCTCAACCTCTTCCCTGAGGCCGCAAAGATTGCATTCGCCGCTGCGGGTGCCGCCGGTGGAAGCGCGGGCTCACCCATGCCTCCCGGATCTTCTTTGCTTTTCAGGAGGTGCACCTCGATCGGCGGAGCTTCATCGATGCGGATGGGATCGTAGCCATCGAAATTCGACTGCTCCACCGCCCCATCCTTGATCGTGATCTCATTTTTCAAGGCGGCACTCAGTCCGTAGATGATCGCACTCTCAGCCTGGGCGCGTACCGACTCGGGATTCACGACCTGTCCGCAATCAATGGCCGCAACGATGCGATCGATCTTAAAATCTTCACCGCTGACCGTCACCTCGGCAGCTTCCGCAATGTAGCTTCCGAAGGAATGATAAGAAGCGATGCCACGGCCTTTGCCCTTGGGAAGAGCCTTTCCCCATCCCACTTTTTCGGCAGCGATGTCCAGCACTCCACGCAGGCGTGATGGATCCGGATCGTCTTCATCCTTGGGCTTCCAGTTCGCCGGCTTCACCAGCAGTCCGCGCCGGAACTCAACCGGATCCTTTCCGGCAGCACCGGCCAATTCGTCGATGAAGCACTCCACCGCAAAACCATTGAACGAGTGTTCGACCGACCGCCACCACAATGGCGGCACCGAACTGGGCACCGCAGCGTATTCCAGTCGTACGTTGGGAATGGCGTAGGGCATCTGCTTGGCCCCGCCGACTTCGGACTCTTCCAATTTGTCAGGCGAACCCCAGAAAGCCCCAATGGAGGTCGAGGTGATGGTATGAGACCAGAGCAGAGGATCTCCCGCTTGATTCACCGCACCCCGCATCCGATGGCATGCCGCAGGACGATAAAAATCGTGGGTCATATCGTCCTCCCGACTCCACACCAATTGGACGGGCTTGCCAACGACCTTCGCAATCTGCGTTGCTTCTGCCGGGTAATCCGCCATGTAGCGACGCCCGAAACCTCCTCCCAGCAAAGTCGTGTGCACGATCACCTTTTGCGGCGGTAAATCCAGAAGTTTCGCCACGGTTCGCTGTACCCAATCAGGAGACTGCGTCGGAGCCCAGACTTCCGCCTCGTTGGCGCGGGCATGCACCGTAATGTTCATCGGCTCCATGGTGGCGTGCGCAAGGTAGGGAAATTCGTAAATGGCCTCGACTCTTTTCACAGAGGCCGGCAACGCAGCGTCCACATTGCCGTCATTGCGAATGCGTTTACCCGGCCTGCTGGCTGCTGCCCGCAACTCGCCATGCAGCGACTCACTGGATTCCGAAGCTGCAGTGCCGTGGTCCCAGCGAATTTGCAAAGCTTCGCGCCCTTTCATCGCAGCCCAGGTCGAATCGGCGACCACGACAATCCCGCCCGCGGTGTACATATCCTTACCCAGCGCAGGTATTTCGAAAACATCGCGCACTCCGGCGACGGACTTCGCCTTCACCGCCTCAAAGTGCGTCGGCTTGCCGCCAAATGTTGGGCATCGCGCCACTACCGCGAACAGCATGTCTGGGACCCTCACATCAAGTCCAAAGCCCGCGGTGCCATTGACCTTCGAGGGAATATCCACGCGCGGGGTGGCATGGCCGATCAATTCGAATTGGGATTCATTCTTGAGCGGAACTTTCTCCGGATCCGGCAGCGGCAACTTGGAAGCCGCTTCGACCAGTTCGCCATAAGTCGCGTGCCGCTGCGATGCCCGGTCCGTCACCGTACCTTTTTTGGCGATGCACTCCGTCCTTGGAACATTCCATTTTTGTGCCGCCGCCGTGATCATCAATTCGCGAACCGTAGCGCCCGCTCGCCGCAGGGGCAGGAAGTTCTCCATCGTGCTGCCGCTGCCTCCCGTCCCCATGTGCTCGTAGATGTCGGGCCGCGTCTCCGCCTGCTCCACGGTCACTGCGTTGAAATCCACTTCCGCCTCTTCCGCGAGAATCATCGCCAGCCCGGTCTTGATTCCCTGCCCCATTTCAGATTTCGCCACAATCAGCGAAATCTTCCCGTCCGGGTGCACGTGGATGTAAGCATCGAACGGATTTACCAGAGCCTTGTTCTTCGCCTTCTCCGATTCCTGCGATAGCAGCATTGGCCCGGAGAACCGCAGTCCCACAATGAGGCCGGCTCCCGCAACCGTGCTACGCGCCATGAATTTTCTGCGAGATATAGCGGTGGCCATGGCTATGCTCCTTCCCCGGCGGCCCGGTGTATGGCTTGCCGAATCCTCTGATACATGCCGCACCGACAGAGATTCCCGCCCATGGCAGAATCAATCTGCTGGTCGCTCGGCTTGGGAGTTTTCGCCAGCAGCGCCGCCGCCGACATGATTTGTCCCGGCTGGCAATATCCGCACTGCGGTACCTGCTCCGCAATCCACGCCTTCTGCACCGGATGCGAATTGTCGGCGGAGAGGCCCTCAATGGTGGTGATCTTCTTCGATCCGACAGAAGAGACGGCCGTCTGGCACGAGCGGACAGCTTCCCCATCAAGATGCACCGTGCATGCCCCGCACAGCCCCATGCCGCAGCCATACTTGGTGCCGGTCATGTTGAGTTTGTCCCGCAAAACCCACAAGAGCGGGGTGTCAGGAGCGACCTCGACCTGGTGTGGACTGTT
>DASVAE010000003.1:0-124964 GCA_036376495.1 Candidatus Sulfotelmatobacter sp.
CACTTTTACCGTGAAGGTGTAGGTGCCGACGTCGGTCGCGGTGCCGGAAAGTGTGCCGGAACTCGCATCGAGAGTGAGGCCTGGGAGCGCGGTGGGTGAACTGGATGTGATCGTCCAAGTGAATGGTCCAGTGCCACCGTGCTCCGGTATTTGATACGTGTAGAGAACCCCCGCAATCGCTTTAGGCACAGAGATGGCCGGGATTCGTGGAGCGGTGTCGGCGTCCGTGACGTCGATGGAGAGCTGCAATGCTGACGTAGTCGTTAGCTTTTGGCCGCTGTCGAGATCTAACTCGAACGTATACGAACCGGCACAGAATGGGAACGCGTCCGTGTCTAAGTTAAAGGTGAACTGCCCGTTGTTCGGAGCAGGGAATGTACTCGCACCTAAGGATGCCGGCACTCCGTTCGTTACCAGCGTCACATGACCCGTTGTCACTGTTGTACAGGCCGCATCGCTCCCCACGGTGCCAATTGCGACGAGGCTGGTTATTGCTGCCGGGCGGTTTACCGGGTTGGTGGTGCTATAGAAGTCGTCAAACAGCGTAAATGTTATGGGAACGACTTGCCCTTGTATAGCGCTGCCTGGTGACGAGAAGTTCGTCACGGTGTAGCAGCCCGTCAGGGGATCTGGACTGTTCGGTTCGCCTGTTACCGTGTTCGAAGGCACGCTCTCCTGCCCCTCGGTTGGCTGCGGCAGCGGCCCCACAAACGTGCCGGCCAAGACTGCGGTCACAAAATACTCATACCTACCCGAAGGAAGGCAGGCCGGACCAGCCCCGGCTCCATTAGTGTCTTGGTAAGTAAGCTGTGTGCTGGGAAGGGTGGCAATCAGTTTGAATGTTTGTCCCGCGTCAGCCGACCGGTAAACACGATATGCGCCGATGCTGCCGAAGGTCGGGGCGTCCCACTGAAGATCTACATAGCGCGGTGACGCTTCCTCCGCCGTTATTGTCAAGTTCTGGGGAGGACGCGTGATGGAGTTAACCGTAGCGGTATCAATTTCCCCGCCTCCGTTGAACCGTTGACCGCCTCCGTTGAAGCGTTGCCCACCTCCGTTGAAGCGCTGCCCGCCCCCGTTGAACCGCTGTCCGCCTCCATTAAAGCGTTGGCCGCCTCCGTTAAAGCGCTGTCCCGAGGAGTTCGTATCGGCTCCCGTCGCGTCGAGTTGGGCCAAGTCGAGGTTGTGCCAGTCATCTGCGCCGAGCAAATCTTCAATGAGGTCGTCAAAGTTAATGTCCGGACTTGCCAGATTTGAAAAGGAGAATGTATTCGCCGGACCGGTCACCCGCATCATTAATGGTGGTGCCGAGAGCGGCAAAGGTAACCCGGAGCAGAACGCCTTCGCTGGTGAGCCGATAGGGTTGCCGTTCGTATCGACGATGGTGTTGCCACTGGAGTCTTTCAAAGGCCATGCAACATACCAGCTCGTAGTATCCACGATGCTCAGACTGCCGCTTGCGCTACTTTCGTTGAGGTCCTGCAGACTCGTGCCGGAATAGTTCGGTGGGAAGTCCACCTGCCTGGAATAGCTCATCGCGCTGAGGTAGTTCGGCTTGCAGTTGGTTGTGACCGACGGCAAACTTTGCTTGCCCTGGGCAACATCTGCAGCCGGGCCGCCATGCGCCAGGCCATTTCCGTGCCCGAGTTCATGCATGATCGTCCCGGCGATAACCGACGCCTTCTGTCCATCGGACGCAGGCGACGTTTGAGCATTTTGACCGCTGAACGCGGGATTCCCCCACAGGCCCAGCGAAATATATGAGTTCGCTCCCCCCACATCGGAAACGCCGGACGCAGTGCCGGTGAAGCCGGGTGCGACAGCCAGATTCGGGTCGGTCGCGAGCTTATAGCTGGCCTTCATTGCACTGCCGATGAATATCGAAAACGTGTTGCCTTGTGGATTCGCCGGGCTGGAAATACAAAAAGTCCCGTTGAGGTCGGGATTCGTTGCGGCGCCGATAACCGTGACCCGGCCGTTTGGGCATGCTTGGTCGGGGATATTATTCCCGTTAGCGTCAGTTCCGATACTGTCGAGCACCCCTACTGGAGATGAGGTGGTGAACGTGACCGTGTTGCCGGACTGCGATACGTTTGTCAGTGTGCCGCCGGCCAGCGCCCATTCGGGCACCCCCACGGCATGCCCTAACAGCAAGTAGTGCTTGCTGGCCGCTGCAGCAGGCTGGAAGCGCGGAATGCAGTATGCCGGCGGGGTCGAGGTGGCGCAGTCCGTGAGATTGGTAGGGTCGTTCGAATCGATAAGCTGACTCTTGAGAAAATTAAATCCGCCTGGCCATGTAACCACGCCGAGATTCGCCGAAGTCCCCGGGGAATTGGGGAATGCGCAAAGCGAAGCCGGGCTGGTGGATGTGTCATCCTGGCAGTACGGTTCCGCCATTGCGTGAACGTTGGGTTGGTTGGTGCCAGGAGGATTGACGTGAAGCGTAATACCATGCCCAGAGTACGCGTCAATGACCTTCTGGATCGCATTCTTGCTGTCTGTCGGATCTGTCGGTAACCGCGGATCGAAGGAATAGTTACTGCCGTCAAGCGGAGGAGCACATGAATCGCCCCCGGTCACTTGGCTGCACATGTAATCCATCTGGATGAAAACGTCTTTATGCGGATTTTGTGATGTCCCCAGGACGGCCCCGGGCAGGTCGACCCAGGAGGCGCTTCCCGGTGTGCAAACCCCCTCATTTACGGCGGCGTCGCAATAGCCCGGGTTCGGGTACCCGCTAGGCGCCTTCTTCCACGCGTCCACCAAACCATCACCATCCGTGTTCTTCACCGTTGTGCTGATAATTGACGCTCCCCAACTCACGCAACCCTGCATGTTGCTGGAGGGAACGACCTGAGTGGTCACAGACGCGGAGTCTTCAATCACCGGATTGGGAAGATTCACATACGTCTTTGCTGGGTCAAAAGTCCAGACGATGTTGTCCCAAGACCCGTAATGGCCGGGGAATGGAGGTTGTCCCTTCGAATATAAAGAAGGCAGCGCCTGGTTGTTCAGATAAACCGTTTCGAACTTGTTGCTCTTGCCATTGCCAACGATGTGCGCCAGCCTCGAAATTGCGTCGTGCGCGGCATCATAGAAGCCTTGCATGCTCTGCGTCATGATCAACGAGGTGTTGCTGGGGGCATAGTCGCCGTCGTAAATCACAATTGAGTTCAACGGAACGTTCGGGTCCAGGATCCGATAAATCAGGACCAGAGACGCACCCACAGCGATAGGGGTGGTGCTGGACGTGCCGGGCACACGAATTTCGTATTTAACGTTGGGTGAGACATTCCCGCTTGCGTCTCGTGGCAGCGAGCCCAGAACATTTGCACGATAGGTTCGAATGATCTTTCCCGTCGAGCCCGACGTACAGCCCCCGGCGCTCCACGACACCGTGTTGGTGCCCGAGCTGAGGGATACTCCGCTTATGGCATAACCCGGGGCAGCGGGCCCGCCGCTGATCACTGGTCTGAAGAATCCGTTCTGGCCCGATCCCGGGCCCCCCAGGGTTACTCCTACTTTCTCCACCGTTTGCCAGTAAAGCACCGCGGCTATGACCTCGGCGTTCGCCGGAACCGCGTTTGAACCGTTGCCGGTAAGAACCGACGGCTTGATCCCCGGATTTGTGTCCGGAACCGTGATCGTTCCGACGGCATAGGAGTTCCCACTGATGGTGGTGAAATTTGAGAGCATGCCCTGCGCGCCCGCGACGGTGAAGTCACCGCGCACAAAATAATTGTTGGCAAAGCTAAGCGGAGGGTCCGCCTGCGCGAAGGCCGATTGTTCCGCGGTCGAAACTAACCCGAGAAGAACGCACAGACACAGAAATTGGATTTTGCGAATCGGCTTCATTTCACGTTCCTCTTTCCCTTGAAAATCTTCTTGTAGAACTGCCCTCAAGTGAACCGCACAAGGCCGCAACCTCTCTGTTACAAGGTAACGAGTAGGGAGGAAATGACATGGGAACACTCACTCGCGTCGAGTAAACCTGGGAGTCAAGCGATTCTGACAAAGGCTGACCATCAACGCCCAGCTCATCCAGACAAGCCTTGCGTTTGAGCTCTCGTTTACTTCTCGGTTAAGGATTTCTCGCGATGGTGTTAAACAGCCGCAATCGCACCACTGCCAACCCGCATAGCGCTTCTTCCCCAAGCAAACGGACTTGCCGTTCTACGTCTTTATGCAAGCAGTAAAAGGCGCACCGCAGGCTTGACCTGCTCATCGCGTTCCAAAAAAAATCTGATGATGAACCCAGGTACCGAGCTCGTGTCCTACACACGCTCTCGGATTCGATTGCCGCTCACGTTCTCCCCATCACAACGTGCGCACCGATTTTCTAATCCAGTTGTTCCATTGTCAACACAAATAGGACGAATGATGCCTAAAATCAGGGTGTTTGGACGGTGGGGAGCAGGACATGACTGACGGCGGCCGGAAACATTGCAAAAATTTGCAACTGCACTTGCTCTAGCGCAATGTGTGCCCGCCCCGCGAGTGGCCCCGCCATCGCTACAGCTGCCAACATAAGGCTGAGCGCACAGAATTTTTACCGAACGGCCGCCCGCTAAAAGCGTTCATGCCTCCAGGACAGCTTTTCGTTTGCTTTCCAAAAGCTTCCTCATCTTCTCCGCATTTTCTCGCTTCACGCCCACTTCTTCCAACGCCGCGCGAAAGTGGTCGAGAAACAAGTCGAACTGCGCAGCCGTCAGCCCGTGCTCCCTCACCGCCGCATGCGCCGAATGAATCTCCTTGCCTGTATACACGCGTCCACCGAGCAGCATGGAAATGAACATCACCTGCCGGGACCGCAACCTTGCCATGTCACTTTGTTCAAAATATCGACGGAGCCTCTCGTCTTTCATGACTCTCTCATAGAACCGCTCCGTTGCAGCCTTGATCGTCTCCTGCCCCCCCACCAACTCGTATAGATTTTCGATCATGCTGCTCCCGCCCTCGGCAAGCCACGCTGACGCCGCACCTCACCAAAGCGCTCATTCTATTGGTCTGGCAGGTGCAGTCAATTCATTTAATGCAAAGATCGCTTTTTCACCTATCAATTCCGCACTGGCAGGAAACTCTGCAGCCATAATTCGCGTCGAACCTAAGACAGATCAATTTTCGAGGTACCACGAGGATGGGCTGATTGGTGCTGAATTTCCGATGGTTGAAGCTGCTCCTGGCGTGCAGCTCCGTTTTGTTGATTTTTCCTACCTTCTCCACTCCAGCCGCGTTAGCTCAGGCCATCGTAAGCGCTCCTGCCGAGGACCGCAATCTTCCGGATGCACCTCAACCGGCACAAAATCTTATTTCTCCACTTACAGACAGCCCAGCCGGGCCTGCGCAGTCGGGCACTGCATCCATCACGGGCACGGTCCTCGACACCAATCGAGACGTCCTTCAGGGCGCTCGCGTCACCGTGAGGGCACAATCTGGCTCTGTGATCCGGAGCGCGCAATCAGGCAACCACGGTCAGTTCGCCTTCCCCGCTTTACCGCCGGATGTCTACAAGCTCACCGTAACGGCTCCCGGCATGAGTACTTTCACTTCGGCCGACATCGCGATACAGCCAGGCGAAGCCCGCATCCTCCCGGCGGTGACCCTGGTCGTTTCGGGCGGCTCCACCATCGTTACCGTGAATGGAAACAAGGAGCAGCTTGCCGAGCAGCAGTTGCACATCGCGCTTCACCAGCGCATCGGAGGCGTTATCCCGAATTTTTACAGCTCCTACGACTGGAACGCACCTCCGATGCTGGCCAAACAGAAATTTCAACTTAGCCTTCGCTCCATTTTCGATCCGGTTTCGTTTCTGACCGTGGCCGGACTGGCCGGCGCCGAGCAATATAAGAATGTCTTCCCCGCCTACGGAAGCGGCATCGAGGGATACGGAAAGCGATACGGGGCTGCATTCGCAAATCACGTATCCAGTAGTCTGCTGAGCAGAGCTGTTTACCCCGCAATTTTCCATCAGGATCCACGCTATTTTTACAACGGCAAAGGCAGCATCGGCTCTCGCGCGCTGTATGCCGTATCCGCTGCCATCATTACAAGGGGCGATGATGGGCAATGGAAACCGAATTACTCGCATCTGCTGGGCAGTTTCTCCGCCGCAGCCATCTCGAACCTTTACTATCCGGCTTCCGATCGCGGAGCTTCCCTGGTCCTGTTCAATGGCCTGGCAAGCACCGGCGCCGACGCAGTCGCTAATCTAGTACGCGAATTCGTCCTCAAGCAGATCACCCCGCACGTCCCCAAAGCTGCCAACGGCGAACCATAGTCCCCAGCCCCCGCAGGTAAGAATCTCGGTGCTCCCATTCAAGCCCGCCTTTGGCTTGAGTGGGGTAGTTCCTCCGTAATTTTTTATATATACCTTGACACGTATATGCCATCTGGGGTATATACAGAGAGTGCAATCCGTTTTTGACATCCTGGTGGAACCCAACCGCCGCGCCATCTTGAGCCTGCTGGTCTCGTCCCAACAGTCCGTCGGGGAGATCGAGCGTCAGCTTCACCTGCCGCAGCCAATGGTCTCAAAGCACCTGCGCGTCCTGCGCCAGGCCGGTTTCGTGGAATCCACAGTCGACGCTCAGCGTCGTCTCTACCGCCTTAAGCCCGAACCCTTTCAGGAAGTCGATGCCTGGCTGGCTCCCTTCCGCCGCTTCTGGTCCGCTCACCTCGATGCTCTCGAACGCCACCTCGACCGCATGCATCCGCCAACACCCCTCAAACAGAAAACCAAGACAAAACCACGCCGCCCCGACGCCGGACGTGACAAAGGAGCAAAGAAATGAAGATCAAACTGACCAGCATCTACGTCGATGACCAGAACAAGGCCCTGCGCTTCTATACCGAAGTCCTGGGCTTCGTGAAGAAGGCCGATTTCAGTCAGGGCCCATTTCGCTGGCTCACCGTCGCCTCACCCGAGGACCCGGAAGGCGCTGAGCTGCAGCTGGCGCTCAACAATAATCCCCCAGCCAAGGCGTATCAGCAGGCCATCTTTCAACAGGGCCAGTCCGCCGCCATGTTCTACACCGACGACCTGCAGTCCGACTACGACCGTATGAAAGCGCGCGGCGCCGAGTTCACCATGCCGCCCAAGGACGTAACCGCCTCCAAGATCGCCATGCTGAACGACACCTGCGGAAATCTCATTCAGCTCACCCAGTTGATGCGCTGGTAGACCGGGACATACTAAGGAGAACAAGATGACCGATCGCCAGCACTACACAGCGGGTCCGGCCTACGGCGCACAGGTAAATAAAGACGGCGAAGATAAAAGCAAGTGGACGCTCGTTCTCGTCCGCCAGCTGCGCCACTCGCCGGAAAAAGTCTGGCACGCGCTCACCGACCCGGCGCATCTGCGCGAATGGGCGCCATTCGTGACCGACGCGAGCCTGGCTACAGTGGGAACGGTGAACCTCACCTGGGTGGCCGCGCCTACACCGCTCGAAACAAAGGTGACGCGCGCCGAGCCCCCCACTCTGCTGGAGTACGGCGATCTCCGCTGGCAACTCGAAGCCCTCGCTGGCGGCACGCGCCTGACCCTGTGGCACAAGATCGATCGCCGCTTTATCTCCTGGGGCGCTGCGGGCTGGCACATCGCCTTCGACGTTCTCGATCGCCTTCTCAACGGCACTCCCATCGGCCGCATCGCTGGGGCTGACGCCATGAAGTTCGACTCCTGGCAGCGACTCACCGCCGAGTACGCCAAGCAATTCGGGGTGGAGAGCCCCAAGTGGTCCCCGGGCCCAGCTCAAAATTCATAAATCGAGGTTCAAAGCCATGCCACAGCCAATCCTGACCCAAAGCACCAGACGTTGGATTTTTCGCTGGATTCACATCGTCTTTGCCATTCCCATACTCGGCTACATTTACAGTCCGTTTGAAAAACTCCCCGACTACGCCCCGCTAACGAGGTATGTCTTCGTTCCAGTGATGGTCCTTTCCGGACTATGGATGTGGAAAGGCCACCTCGTTCGACGCCTAATCTCCAAAAGATCCGCCGCACAAAATGGCGCCGCCGTTAACTCCTAAACTCCATGGTGCCCATTCAATCCCGGTCTTGGCTTGAGTGGGGCCCTTTCGAGTCACTGACATCGCTGCTCGATTTTGCAGGTCAAACAAAAACCTAAAGTTCATCGCTGATCCAGGCAGCAAATCTATGCCGACCATCTCTCTCTCAAAAAAACAACGTGAAGACCTTCTTAAGACACTGAAGGCCCGTTTTGAGCACAACATGAACCGCCACAAAGATGTCCCATGGCACAGCGTGCAAGCCAGGCTGGAAGCCAATCCTGAAAAATTCTCGTCGCTGAATGAAATGGAAAGAACGGGCGGCGAACCAGACGTGGTGAGTCACGATAAAAAAACCGGCGAATACATCTTCTATGACTGTTCCACGGAATCTCCGAAAGGCCGCAGGAGTCTTTGCTACGACCGCGCCGCGCTGGACGCAAGAAAAGAAAACAAGCCAAAGGGTAGCGCTCTGGACATGGCGGTTGCCATGTCCATCGAGCTCTTATCCGAAGAACAATATCGCGAGTTGCAGAGACTTGGAAACTTCGATATGAAAACCTCGAGCTGGGTGCAAACACCTTCTGCGATCAGAAAACTCGGAGGCGCTCTCTTCTGTGATCGCCGCTACGACACGGTTTTCGTCTATCACAATGGCGCCGACTCTTATTATGCCGCCAGAGGCTTCCGCGGATGGCTCAGGATATGAACGAAGCCTTCACGCTCCCCTGGCAAGCTGCTTTCACGCACTGGCTTCGCCGTGGACTTCTGCAGTGGGCACGTCTTCGCATTGTTCGACCTTGCCCCTCGTCAGCTGATCTTTGCGACCGAACATCAATTCCTTGATCAGCTTGAAAATAGTTCGCCGATTTTCCGCTGCCACTTTCAGCCACGCCATCTTTCCCAGCATGGGGAAATAGATTCCTCGGAAACAGAGCCGCGCCAGAAAAATATTGATGCGATATCCAAGAGGCTGGTTATCCAAGGCGCCGACAGCTTGCGCCAGGGCTTCAGCGCTGTAGGAGTGCGACCATCCATAGTTCACTTCCGCGTGCGCTTCTTCGATCGACATCTTCAGTGGCGTGTGCGCCATCGCGAACGGGATAAATTCCTGCCAATGTTTGTGCCTCGTCAACCGTCCCGCCGCCTCCAGACGCTTGTACAGCGGCGTAGCCGGCAACGGCGTCAGCAAGCCGAAGATCGGCAACCCCGGCGGCCAGGTGCGCACTTGCTCCAGCGTACGCTCCGCCACTCCCGTCGTGTCGTTGTCCATGCCAAAGATGAATGAGGTAATGGCATAAACATTCCGCTTGGCCAGTCGCTCAAGAACCGCCCCGTATTCTCCCGGCTTGTTGAATCCCTTGTTGACGTCCTTGAGATTGGTGGGATCGATCGATTCCATGCCGATGAACACCCACTTCCCCCCCGACGCCGCGATCAGGTCGCAGAGTTCTTCATCGCGCAGTAGGTTGGCGCTGATCTGCGCGACCCAGTGTACTTGCGCTTTTGCTGCGATGATATCGCGCAACAGTGACTTGGTACGCTTCACGTTAATCGCGAAATTGTCGTCGATAAAGAAAACGGCGATCTGGCCCTTTTCCTTTCGCGCCCGTGCCTTCAACAGCAAAAGTTCGTTGACCACGCTCTCGTTGGTCCGGAAGCGTATGGAGTCGCCGAAGAATCCGGTCACAGTACAGAACTCGCATCCGTAAGGACAGCCGCGCCCCGACTCCACCGGAACGATGCGGAAGGTGCCCCAGCCTTCACCCACTTTCTTCAGCAGCGGGTAAACGACTTTGGGCAAAAGATTGAACTGGTGCAGGTCAATTTTGTCCCACGGGATTTTCGGATAATTCTTGAGGGAAGGCTTGCTCTCTTTCCCCGCGATATCGACCGGCGCGTAGACTTCTTTCAACTCGCCCCGAGCTGCATCATTGACGATCCGCGGCCAAGTGTCATCCGCTTCGCCCAGAGCGACTGCATCCGCATGTCGCGGACCGCCATCCCGGCCAAGCGCTTCGTCGGCCAGCTCGGTCACGTGCGGACCTCCCATCACCACCGGAACTCCCTCAGCGCGAATCGCGTCCGCGATGCGATAGGCCTTCGCGATCATGCGCGTCATCGCACCGATCCCCACCAGTCCGATCTCCTGCTCGCGCACGTACTCCGCGATCTGCGCCTCATCCATGGGCTGCGCATTACCGTCGATCAGAATCACTTCGTGTCCGGGTGGGGTGAGCGACTGCAGAAGAAACATCCATAAATGCGGCATGAAGTTGCGGGTGACCCCGTTGTCGGGGTTATAGAGCAGGATTCTCAATGACAGCTCCTCCTGTGATCGTGGTAAATCACGCCGGGGCCGTCACGAGCGAGGCCGCAGATTGCGCAACCCAGCCAGTGCCTTGCGTACGGATAGTGTTTGGTTTCCCAGTGTGGACAGATTCTACACCTTCGAAAGACCACAATACTCGGAATATGGCGCCGCCAGTAACCGGTGCCCCACCCCAGCCTGGTTAGGCTTGGGTGGGGCAGTTCCTATCTGTTCAATAGCCCGGTTCGACATCCGCACAATCTGAGGTTTACTCCGTGATCGTCAGCATCCCGCCCGTTACCGTATACACGGTCTTCGAGTAGCGTAAGCGGACATACTGACAGGTTGTGGTCAGACTCAGCGATCCCTTGAACGGAATCCCCGCTGCGTCCTTCCCGTAAAACTCAGCGTACAAATTTCCGCACGATCCCACAGGCTGCGTCGTCACACTGGCGCAGACTCCGTTTCCAAATATTCCGCCATTCAACAGCACGAATCCCAAAGCCTGGGTTGTCTGGCCGCCACAACTCGTGCCGTAGCCAGACTCGAAAAATTGACTGCCGCCCATGGCCCCAAAGCTGATCCGTGTCGGGGTTGTGGCAGTTCCGCTTCCTCCACTCACAGGATGCGAACTAGTGGTTTGAGCGAACAGCGCTAATGACATCAGCAAGAAAAGCAGGGGGAGGGCCTTGCGCATGTATGTCGCCTTTCGATTGAAGTTCAATGACTCTCATCACGGGCGTCGTGGCGCGCGCTAAGCGCCTCCTATTTTGCAGAGTCTTAAACCCCACTTGAATACGTTCTTTCCTACATCTCGATGGGCTCTACTCCGCAACGTACTGTAGAACTTCTGAGTAAATTGAACGCCAGGATCGAGTTGACGCGGGAAGATCTGACAAAAATTTGTACGCGAACGAATGGATGTCCCCGAATCGGTGCCCCACTCCAGGCCCGCCATTTGGCTTGAGTGAAGATTTTTTTAAAGCGAAAGAGAAGTTGTGCCCGGCAATGCACAATGACAGCTGCGTGTAGCATTCCAGAGCAACTCACGTCCCTGAGGAGGAACGATGTCGCTCAACTCACGAACCGCTCGAGCACGAACCGTGATTCTGCACATGGTTTCCAGTCTGGACGGCTTCATTGCCAAGAATGACAACAGCGTCTCTTGGATGGATACTCCCGCAAGCATCTACGAACCCGGCGTTTCCATCTCGGAGGAAGAAGTCTCGACCTTCCTCAAGTCCATAGACTGCTACGTGCTAGGTTCCCGTACCTATGAACACGCGCTGGAACTGGGCTGGCCTTATGGTGATACCCCAGTCATAGTGGTTACCACGAGAAAATGGCCGCAGACAAAGAAGAGCGTCGAGTTTTATACCGGCGACCTCAACACATTGATTAACGAAAAACTCGCGAGCCGTTATCGAAACATCTGGCTGGTAGGCGGCGCCGTGTTGTCGCAGCGCTTTCTGGAACTAGGCCTCGTGGACGAAATCAAATTAACCATAGCCCCGGTGCTGTTGGGCGAAGGACTGCGCCTGTTTGGCGATTCCCTGAAAGAGAAGAGGTGGAGTCTGACGAACGTAGTCGCCTACAAGAACGGCTTCGTCGAACTCTCCTATGCCGCCCCGACGGCGTGAAAGCCATGCCAAGACTTACGAAGCTCTTTTCAACAGACGGGAGCGATGCTGCTCCTTCATCTGCTCAACCGAATGAACTCGACCGCCAAGACGAGCCAGCAGCGTGAGTTCTTGTTGGATTTCCAGCAGCCGTTCTTGCCGTTGCCCGTGCGCAACATGCGCTGACGCATCTTGGCCCCGTTCCCGTCGATACCGCTCGTTCAGTTCTTGCAGTTGTGCAATTTCGGACCGAAGCCCGGCAATCTTTTCGCGAAGTACCTCGAGATGCTCCATAAGTTAAGGATAGCATTCATAAAGAGAAAGCGTCAGACGCCCCAGTCAAGCCTCTTTGGCAGCGTCTTGTGTCGAGCGCGGCTTTGGCTGGGCCCCGCTTTGAAATGGGCGCGGCTTTGGGTGGGCACGGCTATAGCTTGGGCCCCACTTTGAAAATGGGCGCGGCTTTGGCTGGGGCACGGCTTTGGCTGGGGCACGGCTTTGGGTGGGCACGGCTTTGGCTAGGCCCCCGCTTTGAAATGGGCGCGGCTTTGGCTGAGGCACGGCTATAGCTTGGGCCCCACTTTGAAATGGCCGCGGCTTTGGCTGAGGCACGGCTATAGCTTGGGCCCCCCTTTGAAATGGGCACGGCTTTGGCTGGGGCACGGCTTTAGCTGGGGCACGGCTTTGGCTGAGGCACGGCTTTGGCTGAGGCACGGCTTTGGGTGGGGCACGGCTTTAGCCGTGCCGTCCGACGCCAGGAAACCTTCGGGCTTTAGCCCCTGAGGTAACCTCATTCTACGCCGCAAACAATCTATATCCGCCGCCATTCCTTCCGCGGAGGTCCGGCAATGAAAACCTGGATTCGGAGAATCTCGTACCTGTTTCTGAGCCTGTTGCTGCTCGCCTTTCTAGCTGGCTTTACCTATGAACAGATCGGTCGAGCCACCGAGGCCCGCCAACTGCCTCCACGAGTCGGACAGGCCGTCGACATCGGGGGACTCACTCTGAACCTTTACTGCTCGGGCCAGCATTCTCCTACCGTGATCCTTGCGCCCGTAGGCAACTCGCCCGGTTATTCGTGGCTGTTGCAACAATCCAAAATAGCAATGTTCACTCGCACCTGCTGGTACGATCGCGACCGCCCTACGTAATGGCTGGTGGTTCGGTTGGCGGAGAATACGTTCACATCTATGCAGCGCACTATCACCGATCTGAATTGCGCCGCAGAACTTTTCCACACCCGAATTCCTCACTTCTGTGACATTCAACCTTGACCCTGCCCCCCAAAAGCGCACAATTGTAGTGTGCGCATTGCACCGCAGAACCGTCCGGTGATACTCGCCCAATCAAGCGCGTGGTTGGCCTTGATTCGGCCAGCAACTCCTTATTCCGGAAGACTTTGCGCGTAACTCGCTATTTGACAATACTTTGCAAGGCATGCCGGCGATAGGCATCGTCCAACCGCATTGCAATCAGTAACTTGCATCATCAGGGTCGAATGCGATGTTTCGCAAAGACCTGAAAAAATTTGGCGCAAGTCCTTACTCCTGAATACTTTACCTGTAACCTACCTGCTTTGAATACTTTACCGCGCATCACGAGCACTCAAACTTCGCAACCCCTTCAAACGGAGGATCTTACGAAATCCGCCTCGAAAAAACGATTCGCGCCTGTCGAACGTTGCAAGGCCAAACCTAGCCCCGCTGGATTAGCTTTGAACGGACTTAAGTTCCATGAAAAAGCCCTCTGACAATTCCGCCTCCGCAATCCTCGACGCAAGAATCAACGAACTCGGCGACTGGCGCGGCAAGACGCTCGCGAAAGTCCGCCGTCTCATTCATCAGGCAGACCCCGAGATTGTCGAAGAGTGGAAGTGGGTCAAGGCAACCTCGCCCGGGACTCCCGTTTTCTCCCATGGCGGAATCGTTTGCACCGGCGAGACCTACAAGAACGTGGTCAAGATGACCTTTGCCAAGGGAGCTTCGTTGAAGGACCCCGCAGGTCTATTCAACTCCAGCCTCGAAGGCAATGTCAGGCGCGCCATCGATATCCAGGAAGGAGAGAAGATCAATGAGTCTGCCTTGAAGGACCTGATCCGCGCTGCGGTCGCGCTGAATCTCCAGGCGAAGGACAAAGCCAAGCCCAAGCGAAAATCCGGAAACTAAACTTGCGCTCCCGCGCTGCGCAGGTCAGGAAAACCGCACAAATTTTTTGCAGGAATTTGGCTGCCCCCCAGGGATTCGAACCCCGATAACCTGCTCCAGAGGCAGGTGTCCTAGCCGTTGAACGAGGGGGCAGCGAGTCGATGTGAGCCGCGTGCCTTCTCGATTCTATGGTGCTGGGCGAAGTGCGGTCAATACGCGTTGCGGCCCACACAATACTCTGGCCGGCGGTAAGATTAGTTGAACTCCACGAGGATTCATGGCGACTGGCATTGAGTATCTCCCCACTACTTCCGAATATGCAGAGATCGCGCGCCGCCCGCTCGAAGCGGAGCGCTGCGCCCTCGTCGTCATCGACGTTCAGGAGAAACTGCTACCGCCCATATTCCAGCGCGAGCAACTGGTGCGGAATTCGCAGCTTTTGATCCGCGCCGCGGGTATTCTGAAAATTCCCGCGCTGGTCAGCACTCAGTATGCCAAGGGCCTGGGCGCCACCGTGCCTGACATCGCTTCCCTTCTGCCCGGAGTCGACCCGATCGACAAGACTCTGTTCTCCTGTTTTGGCAGCGACGTCTTCTGCAGCGTGCTCAAGCGCTTGCCCGGCCAGCGCAACACCTTGTTGCTATGCGGGATGGAGAGCCACATCTGCGTAACCCAGACTGCCCTGGCCGCCCTGCGCGAAGGCTACGTGGTTCACGTCGCATCTGACGCCGTGAGTTCGCGGACGGAATGGAATTGGAAGATCGGGCTTGATCGAATGCGCGCTGCCGGCGCCGTCATCTCATCCACTGAGATGATGATCTATGAATTGATGCGCGCCTCGTCCTCGGCGGCTTTTAAGGAATTGTTGCCGCATTTGAAAGGATAGCTCAGCCTTCCGCCGGCTCCTGCTCTTTCTTCTTCACCCGGACCACCGTGATTTTGGCGAAGCCTTCCTCGAACGACGGGGGCTTGAGCTTCGCCGCCATGCGGCGCATCACGTCCTCGGGGACCACGCGATCGCGGCGCTGGTGCCGGTCGATGCAGACCTCCAGCGGGACGTCGAAAAAGACCGCGTGTACTTCGTAGCCGTAGTCCTTGGCCAGCTTGATCCAGTGCTGACGTTCCTGCGGGGTGAGGTTGGTCGCGTCCACATAATTCATCGGGCGCTTGGCAATGAGCCGCGCCTTTAACATCGAACGCAGATTCGAAAAAACCAGGTCCTGAAAGCGCTGCTCGCGCACATCATCGAACAGCAACGAGCGGACCATGTCGCTGGAGAGCGGAGTCAGACTATGACGCTTGAACCAGGAAGTCTTGCCCGAGCCAGGCAGCCCGATGGCCAGAACCACGATGCCCTTGGGCGTGCGAGGCGGCGCGACCGGCACCGCTGCCGTAGCAGCCGGCGCTTGCGGGACCGCAGCGTCCGCCTGCGGCTCTGTTCCTTGCCCGGCTTCTTCGCCAGGCTCGGCGGAAACCTCAGCGCTCACCCCTTTGATGGCGGATGGGGTAAAGGCTTGCGCTACCGCTTGCTCGCGGCCGCGCCCTCCGCGTCCACGGCCACCGCGACGGCGACGTCCCCTGGTAGCTCCCCGGCTTTGCGGCGCTCGCTCACTGGTCTTCGCAGATGTATATCCAGTTGTAGCTTCAGCTTCCCGCGGCGCTTCCAGTTCAGGCTCGGAATAGGCTGGCTGAGGCTCGCTGTGGACGGCCTCCTCCGGTGCTGCCGAAGGCTCCTCAGCGTCGAAATACGCTGGTTGCAGGGGCGGAGGCGCAGCCTGACTTCCCTGCTCCGGAGTTTTCTTTTTGCGCCGCTGTATGCGATCGCGCATCCATTTACGCATGTTCAGGCTTGTAACACAGATGACCGGACTGGGGCAATGCGCGCCGACTGTTTCGAACCACCGAGTTCACGGCCCGCACGCCTTACATTCCGGGCTTCTACAATGAGGTCCTATGCCAAGCCAAGCTCCGGCCGCGATCCATGCTCAGAAATATATCTCGCTCACAACCTTTCGAAAGACCGGAGTGGGAGTCCCCACCCCTGTGTGGTTCGGAGAGGAAAACGGCAAGCTCTACGTGATGACCCGCAGCGATATGGGCAAGGCCAAGCGGATTCGAAACAATCCGCAGGTCAAGGTCGCGCCCTGTACGATTCGGGGCAAGGTGACCGGGCCGGAATTCGCTGCCCGGGCTCGCATCCTTCCTCCCGAACAGCATCGCAGCGCGCGTCAGACTCTGGATCGCAAGTATTGGATGGCTCGCCTTCCATGGATCTGGCGAAGAACGGACACTTATATTGAGATCAGCTTTGAGTGAAGTTCAAGTTTCGAAACCCGAAACCTGAAACTTGAAACCTCTCCCGCCTACCAAGTACCGGTAGTCAAGTACTCATGGATGGAGTTGGCAGCGCGCCGTCCCGCTCCCATCGCCAGGATCACGGTAGCGCTGCCTGTTACGATGTCTCCTCCGGCGAATACTCCCTTGCGCGTGGTGCGCTGGGTTTCTTCGCTGGCCTGAATGTATCCCTTCTTGTTTGTGCCCAATCCCGGCGTGGTGCTCTGCACGATGGGATTGGCGCTGGTGCCGATCGCGATCACGGCCACCGACAGAGGCAGATCAAATTCTGAACCCTGGATGGGAACCGGGCGGCGGCGGCCCGAAGCATCGGGCTCGCCCAATTCCATGCGCACGCAACTCGCGGCCGTGAGCCATCCCTTGCCGTCGGAGAGAAACTCGACCGGGGCCGTCAGCATCTGGAAATCGATGCCCTCCTGCCGGGCGTGGTGCACTTCTTCGGCGCGGGCAGGCATCTCGGCATCGCTGCGGCGGTAGATCACATAGGCTTTGCGCGCCCCCAGTCGCAGGGCCGAGCGGATCGCATCCAGCGCTGTATTGCCCCCACCGATGACGGCTACATCTCTACCCTTCAGGTCGAGCATGGGCTCGTCATACCCAGGAAACTTGTACGCCTTCATCAGGTTGATGCGCGTGAGGAATTCATTGGCGGAATAGACGCCGTTCAGATGCTCTCCGGCAATGTTCATGAACTGCGGCAAGCCCGCGCCCGTGCCGATAAAGACAGCGTCGTAGCCTTCTTCTTCCAAGAGTTCGTCGATGGTGAGGGTGCGCCCCACGACCACGTCCGTCTCGAACTCCACGCCCATCTCGCGCATGTAGTCGACCTGCTCGCGCACGATATGCTTGGGCAGCCGGAACTCGGGGATGCCGTAGACTAAAACGCCGCCGATTTCGTGCAGCGCCTCAAAGACGCGCACCTTGTGCCCTTTCTGGATCAGGTCTCCGGCGACGGTAAGGCCGGAAGGACCACTTCCCACCACGGCGACTCTCTTTCCTGTAGCCGCAACCTTGGGAACGACGTGTTGGCCCATCTTCTGCTCGTAGTCGGCGACGAAACGTTCCAGGTACCCGATTCCCAGCGGCTTCACTTTTTTCGAGAGCAGGCACTTCCCTTCACACTGATCTTCTTGCGGGCATACGCGGCCAGTGACCGCGGGCAGCACGTTGGCCTCGCGGATCTTCGCCGCAGCGCCCAGGAAATCTCCGGCCACAATCAGTTCGACGAACTTCTTCACGTCAATGCCCACCGGACAATTGTCGGTGCAGGTCGGCTTGGCGCATTCCAGGCAGCGCTTGGCTTCCTGCTGGGCCAGTTCCGCGCTGTATCCCAGATTCACTTCTTCGAAGTTCTGCGCCCGCTGCTGGGCCGGCTGCTCGGGCATGAGTTGGCGCGGGATCTTCATGCGCTCTTTGATCGGCACCGGGTTCTTGGATTTCGTCGCGGTCGGGCTCATGCTCGCGCTCCTTGCAGCGTGGTGACTGCGCACTTCCCCGCTTCCGCCGTTTTGGATCGTTGATATTCGGCGAGCGATCGCTGCTCCGCGTCGCGGTACATGGCGTTGCGCTGCACCAACACGGAAAAATCCACTTTGTGCGCGTCGAACTCGGGGCCGTCGACGCAGGCGAACTCGCTCTTGCCGTCGATCAGGACGCGGCAGCCGCCACACATCCCCGTGCCATCGATCATGATGGGGTTCAGGCTGACCACGGTGTGGATGTTCTCTTTGCGCGTCATCTCCGACACAGCTCTCATCATCACGATCGGCCCGACAGCGATGACGAGGTCGATTCGTGTGCCGTTCTCAATCAGCTGGCGAAGTTTGTCGGTAACGAATCCCTTGTCGGCATAGCTGCCATCATCGGTCGTGATCATCACCGCGTCGCTGACCGCGCGCATCTCGTTTTCAAGAATGACCAATTCCTGATTACGCGCCCCCACAATGGAGATCACGCGATTGCCCGCTTGCTTCAGCGCAGCGGCCGTGGGAAAAGCCATCGCGGTGCCAACCCCGCCGCCGACGACAACCACGGTGCCGTACCTCCGAATGTCGGACGGCTTGCCCAGAGGGCCGACCACATCGAGAATCGCGTCGCCGGTTTCAAGCGAGTTGAGCAGGTGCGTAGTCTTCCCCGCGGCCTGCACGACGATACTGATCGTGCCGCGCTCGACATCGGAGTTCTCGATGGTGACCGGAATGCGCTCGCCTTCCTCGTAAATCCGCAGGATGACGAATTGCCCCGGCTTCTGTTTGCGCGCGATCCGCGGCGCTTCAAGCACGAATCGCTTGATGCCCGGCGCAAGAAATTCCGCGTGGATGATTTTGAACACAGGCGCTCCACGTCGGGGAAATGACAGTTTCGCCCGACCCATGATTGTGTTCGGAATCACATCGGATGGGCTGTGATCTCCGTCACAAACCAATGTGCGGAGGACTTACCGGAGTTACCGGAGACTCCAAACTTCGGCGAGACCTGCTTCGTCGCCCTGTCATGCGTGGTGGGCTGCTAGCGCGGCATCCTCTGCCGGATAATCGAACCGTGCCATGAGAGCGCCCGCCGGGGGATTTTCTCGTTCCCAGCTGATCGTCCGCCGGATTGCCTCCTCGATTGCCACCGGTTCATGGTATCCAAGTTCCTGACGGATGCGCGCCGAACTCGCCGTCCAATGCTGGGCGGCGTTGCCGGGCTGCACCAGATGTCGCGGTGTACGTTCAAGCGGCAGAACGACAAAGTCTCCATTCCACCGCATCTGGGCGACGATCTTTCTCGCCCATTCCAGTTCGCTGAACGCTGGCTCCTCGCATACGTTGTAGACACGCCGCGCGGCGCGTTCATCCGTCGCTGCCAGCACAATGGCCGAAGCAACATTCTCTACGTAGCCCCGGGGCGTGCGCCATCCAGCCAGCGTCTCGGGAAAAATGATGTGCCGACGCCCGTCGAGGATGCGCTTTACCACGGGATAGAAACGGCGTAGCGGATCGCCGGGTCCATACACCATCGGAAGCCGCAGCACCGTGGCGGGAAGCTTGTGATCGTTCATCACCACGCGCTCAGCCGGGATCTTGTCGTAGTCGTCGGTCACCCAGGCGAAGACTTTCCGCAGGTGCTGCATGTTCTCCGCCGGGTAGGGATGCAGATGGCGCCGCAACTCCGACTCTTCCGTAAGCGGCACCTCCTGCAGGGGCCCATGCTCGGTCCCGTGCGAAATGCCCACCGCGCGGTACACGTCGATGCTGCTCAGCATGACCACGCGTCGCGCCGTACCCCGGAAGATGTTCATTAGCTCTTCGGCCTGCGACCCCGAACTGAGAACGAAGTCGATCACGACATCGGGAGCAAAGCGCTTGAGCTCCTGAGCACTGACGTTGAGCTGGTTACGGTCGCCGCGAATCTCTCCAACCCCGGCGGGCGCTGCCGTCGTGCCGCGGTGAAACAGCGCCAGCGTATGTCCTCGCTGCTTGAGCGCGGTTACCACGAACCGCCCAATGAAGCCATTCCCGCCAATCAGGAGGATGCGCATAGAGAAAATCAAATGATCACAAGAAAACGCATCTCGGGCCAGAAAATTCTCTTGCTTTCACAACCCCGGCTGAGAAGAGAAAAACATGTGAAAACAAAACGGGCGGCCGTTGCAATTTTTCAGCTATGCTGTATGCCTTCGCCGTGGCGTAACCCAAGGCTGCAGTTACGGAAGGAGATCCGACCATGGCTTCATTATCAGATGCACGGGTCAGACAACTGCTGGAAGGCCGATACATCGCATCTTTTGCCACCCATAATGCGAATGGCTCGCTGCATATTGTTGCCGTGTGGTTTTGGTTTGACGGAACCGACATCTACGTTGCGACCTCTTCGCGCAGCCGCAAAGCCCGAAATCTCGAGGCAAATCCGAAGGTCTCGCTAATGATCGACGCGCGCGATCCCGCTGCATCTTTCGGAGTCACGCTCACGGGCACGGCCCAGATGCTTACCGGGGACTCGTCTCGTAAATGCAACGCGGAGATTCATCGCAAGTATCTAAGCGAAGCTGCAATTGCGGATCCCAAGGTGGGCCCGGTGTTTGCCGGATGGGACGACGTTACCGTCCGACTCGCGCCAGAAAGTGTGATCTTTTGGGATATGCGCGACGCAGATCAACAAGTTTTTGGCAGTGCATTCAAGAACAACCCGACCTACCTATTACCGCTCGCAAAGTGATCGGTGAAGATCGCCCCGTTCGCAGATAATGTACAAAGCCTCGTTTTAACCCTGCAGAGGTCCAACTTATGCGACGGTTCTTTGGGCCTCCTCACAATCTGCCTGATCTCTGTGCGTGCAGCGTGTGGAGCTAGCGACAATTCAGGATCCACAACTACGACGCTGCCGGGCTCGGTAACGCCGTCAGTTCCCTACTGCTTGGTAAAGTCGCAGGCTCCACTCGTGTTCTGAACCGGTGGAGAGGGCGGAGTCGCCCAGGGCTTGTTGGTGAAATCGAAGAACTCAGTCATGTCGGGCATGGCGGCGTCTCGGGCCGTGAGCGTAGGCAGGCCCCATCGCGTTTCAATGAAACGCAGATACGCCGTGTAGTCCATGGGCGTGTGCGAAACGAAATTCTTCTTCGCAAAGGGGGAGATCACCATGTTGGGCACGCGGCTGGCGGTCAGCGTGAAATCGCCGGGCACGTCGCCGGACGTCAGATCCACAGGTTTGATGCCGTCCGGGCTGGGCACGGAGATGGGAGGCACATGGTCGAAGAATCCTCCACCCTCGTCGTGGGCGAAGAAGATCACGCTGTCAGTCCATGAAGGCCCCTGCATGACGGAGTTAATTATTTTTGAAGCAAACTGCGCGCCGGTCTGCACGTTGATGGGAACCTCGCCCAGCTGCGGCTGCGCCGGATCGAAGTTGCTGGTGTGCTCGGAAAGTCCGTCATGCAGCCCGGTCTCGATGAAGGCAACTCCCGGCAACTGTCCAGACGCGGCGTCAGTGAAGAACTGATCGATCGACACGACCTTGGCTGACACTCCGGGCTGGCTGTAATAGGCGAAGTCCTGCAGATAGGTGTAAACGTTCTTCTCCTCCGAATAAATCTTCCAGGAAACGCCCGCGGCATCCAGTTCCTGCCAGATGGTCTTGGCGGTGAGCTGGGTCCCGCTCGGAAGGGGATGTACATATCCCTGCGAGGTCGCGGCGAAAAGGAAATGCCGCTGCGCCGGAGTGTTGCTGGGAATCGGGGAGTAGAAGCGATCGCTCATAGCGAAATTTGATGCCATGAAGTAGTAGTAGTTCAAGTCGCTGCCATCGAAGTAGCCCATCGCGCGATGGCCGTCCTGGTCCGCCATGTTGATTCCGAGCGTGGTGGCGTACTGGCTGATCTGCGTCGCGAGTTGGACGAAGCCATCCATCGGCGAGTTGGAATCCGCGCCTACCGGGTTCTGCCAGTTGAAGTTCTTGTGCGATTCCGTCCAGTCGGGCGTCAGGTCTTCCGTGCACACGGAGCCGCTGTGATAGGCAGCGATGTTCGCATTCGTCACCGGAGAGAAATTGGAAAACGATCCCGTACTCTCGTCGTCGATAGTGGCGGGGGTTCCGTTGATCGGAATGCCATTGGCTGTCCTGTAGGCGGTCATCTGGCCAAAGTAGTGATCGAAGGAGCGATTCTCCTGAATCATGAGAACGACGTGATTCACGGCGGTGATGTCTGCCCCGGTTGGCGTCGGCGTTGGAGTCGGAGTGGGGGTAGGGGTAGGAGTCGGAGTTGGAGTGGGCGTGCTTGCTTTCCCAGTGGAAACGCCGCCGCAGCCGCTAAGCAACATTGCCAATGCCACCGCTGAAACAAGGGAAATGAACCTAAAACGCATAAATCCAGGGCCCAATAGCCGCAGATCGGATGCTCTGGCGAGAGCGGATGTTGGCCTGCGCGGGCAAAGCGCTGGGAAGAAGGGATTTCCAAATCATGTAGGGCAACCTCATGTAGGCACAGGGACCATCGCTGTACAGGGCGAGGGCAGCTCGCCTCGGTTCTTGTGGCTGATCCACAGTCCACACGAAATCGCGTTTGCCTACGACAACTATGGAAAACTCGCGCACTTGAGCGTAAGCTGCTGCTGGTTTTCCGATGCAGGAGAGGCTCGCCTAAGGCAGGCATGGATAATGCTTCAATTCTCTCGCTAACTCCTCGGGATGCCATCGATACGGCCCCGGTGATGTTCGACCCGCAGCCGGTGCCAAAGAGTTCGCTCATCGCCTTCCTGCTTTCTCTGGCCTTGCCTGGAGCTGGACAGATTTATTGTGGCAAGACCTCACGCGGCTTGTGGACTTTGGGCATCTTCCTGCCGGCTCTCGCGCTGACTATGTACTTGACCCTGCAACTGGGAAGCCTGGAGGCGGCAGAGAGCACTTTCTTTTGGGGGATACTGGTTCGAATCACCGTATTTCTTTACGGGTTCGCATTTCTGGATGCTTTCTTCACCGCTCGTGAGATGACCGCCGGTACGGATGCCTTTGTTGCCGAGAGTCCTCGCATCGCCGCGATCTTAAACCTGTTGACGCGAGGCTTCGGCTATTTTTATCTCGGTCAGCGCAAGCTTGGTTTCGTTGTTTTTTTCGGTCTCATGTTTGTTCAGGCGCCCCTGGGCAAGACTCCCGTGGGCGGTCTGCTCGTGGAGTTCATTTTGGCTGCTATGGGTGCCCATGCTTACAGCATCGCTCGCCAGTCAGAGAAAGAGATTCTGACGACGGTGCGATTGCGGACCCATCCTGCATCTGGAAAAGGATTGCCGCCGGCGGTTCCGATCGGCCTTGCCGCGGTGCTGGCGGCGGGTTATCTTGTTCTGGCGCTCGTGGGAGTACTTCTCCCCGATTATTCTCAGGTTGACCAATCCAGGGCGCAAATTGTGCCAGACTCCGAGGGCGTGTCCTATCAAAACCGGACTTACGGCGTAAGCCTGCGCGCACCGGCCCGGTGGACGATAAAGAATGACGAACCCCGTTACCTTGTTCTCGCAGTGCGCTCGGATCGGGCGTGCAGTTGGACACTGCAACCGATCGCCTGGTCACCCCTGCTTGGACTGGGAGCTTTCAAGGGGCAGCTCGCGGACCAATTTTCAAAAGCCAAAAACCTGACCGGAAAGGTGCTCGACGAGCAGCCAGCAGTTCTATCCGGGCTCAAGGGGCGGGACATTCGCGTTTCCGTGACGCTGGGACGACGAGACCTCATCGAGCACCATTTGATTGTCCGGAAAGGAATGACCCTCTACGATGTGAGCACCGATGAGTTGATGCGTGACGAGGGAGATGTCGAACCGACCTGCGCTTCTGATTTCAATGTTATCCGCAACAGCCTCGTGCTTCGCCGGTAATTTGAACACGATTGGCGGGCTCAGAAGAGTTTGGCCTGGTATCGCCAACTGACGTCAATTATCCCGGCGCGTCTCTGAATTCCTGGAACAAGGGGTACCCCACGCTAACGTCGCGTGTTTTGCGAGGTTAGTGTGGAGATCTTGACATCCCTTTCTTGCGGCAACATCGAAAACTGGCGAGTTGCCAGATGCGCGGTGCAGGGCTACAATCCGCGCGGTAAATCATCCACACAATTTGTTCGCCCTGGAGGACGTATGAAAGCAAGAACGCGTGCTTTGACTCTGGCTTTGTGTTTTCTGGCAGGGGCAGTGTGCTTCGCCAGCGACGTAAGTATGGGCACCTGGAAGCTGAACGAGGCGAAATCGAAAATCGCAGCTGGTTCACCCAAGAACAACACGGTTGTCTACGAAGCTGCCGGTGACAGCATAAAAGTCACCATTGATGGCACCGCGCCGGACGGGACGGCTACGCATAGTGAGTGGACCGGCAAGTTCGACGGGAAAGATTATCCCTCTACGGGCAATCCGAATGAGGACACGCGGTCGGTGAAACAACTTGACGCCCGGACGCTCCACGTAACTTCCAAAAAAGGCGGTAAGGTTGTCCTTACGGCCCATGTTGTGGTCGCGCCCGATGGCAAAAGCCGCACAGTCACAGTCAATACGACCGATGCCAAAGGTAAGAAATCCAAGAGCACTGCGGTGTACGACAAGGAGTAAAGGAGTCACCTTCCGCGAGCGCTGCCATTCTGATGCCCTTCCGTTCTGATGCCCTTCCGTTCACTGCTGAAGGGGAGGGCATGCCTGCTTGCTTCCCCGACGCGGCGGCATTTGGTTTTTTTTCGTGCCGTGAACACCCTGATCCACCGCCCATTGCATCCTCGACATGGCTGTTCATCGCGGTAAGATGAGCATTCCTCACGTCCGAAACGGAGATGACTGAGAAAAAAGTGAGGTGGTTGCCGCGAGCATTACGAAAATAACCGAGGAAGCGATGGTGGGCGAGAGAAGCCTAAAAGGAGCCACCGACGGCAGCGCGGAAAAGATTAGCATCTCGGCCGAGGGCCAAGTTACATGCGCGATTGTGCTCAAAACCGCGCCCTAAGAGCGTGGCCTTGCTCGCAACAGCCACTCTCTCCTGTCAAACATCACTCGTCCAAGTTAATGTCGTGTTGCTCAATCGCCCTGGGAGAACGCTCTGGAGGTTGACGACGATCAACGTTTCGACGCTCAGGACTAAGCTTCCAGTCTGCTTCACGCCTATCGTAAAATCGCCTTTCATTCCCCACCCGCAACTTCATATACCACAAAGCGATTTCTGTACGATTCCAGCAACCTGTCTTTTCGAAGATTCTTCGCAGATTACTCTCGACCACATGCACCGTCGTTTGGGTCTCTTCCGCGATTTGTGAATTCGTGTGTCCCTGGAAAACTAGCGCTGTGATAGCCCACTCTTTACTTGTAAGGTCCGCCTTTCCAAACAGCAACGGCATCCTGCACCTCACTTCAAAAAGCAATCTTGCCATTTGAATGATCGCTTCGCAATCTCCTAGAAGTATGTCGCCACCGATTAGATGCGAGGTTTTTTAGCCGACGGCTTCGATTCGAACCTGGAGAGGAATCGGCGGTGGCTGGCGAAGGTATCGCCATTGTGACTCAAAATGTCACCCCCCCGAACGCACTAACGCCTGAGTTCACACTATTGCAGGGAACCGGAGTGTAGCTATGCGTTCACGCTAGCATTGGGTTTAAAGATCACGCCCTGGCTCTTCTTGCTGTTCATCACCACTCTGAGCGGGTCCGGAAAATGCAGGTGGCGCACGCATTCCTGCTCCGCCACCGCGGGCTGGTCGGCCAGCCAATCCCAATCGACAGCGCCTTCTCCTGCGTCGGGGTTGACGGTGAAGTAGCCAACCTGAAACGCGGTGAGGTTCTGAAAAAAATGGCTGCCTTGGGAAGGAGTCACGCGGAAATCGCGGAAGCCGGCCTCTACGATGGCACGCGCTCCGGAAATCTCGTCCCACTCGACCGGGATGCCGAGCCAGGGATCGTTCGATCCCCAGCGGCCTACGCCAATCAGCAGGTAGGGGCGGTTCTCGGCGTTCAGGCTGGCGTTGAAGTGAGCCACGGCCTTTGCCACCTCTTGACTGCGGCTCCTTTCGAAACGATGCGAATCCACCACCACAATGTCATGCAGATTTTCGATGCGTCCGTTGCCCAAAACTTTTGTGCTGCGGCAGAGCACCTGTGCGGGATCAACGTCGTCAATCGCCAGGTCTTGATGATCGCGCGCCAGCGTGAGCGGGCGGATCTGGAGGAATCCGAAATCGGCGGGCTCTTCTCCGCGGGGCAGGCGGACGGCGAACTCGATCTCCACGGGATTGCCCAACGCCTCTTCTCCGGCTCGTACCAGCAATTCCAGAATCTGCGCCAGAGGAAACATGCCCAGTTTCAGCATGGGGGCGAACGTCACCACGCGGGCGCCGGGACGGCTTAGCCCGTCGTAGACGGCTTGATTGTCGGCGGAATAGGTAGATGCGACCGCGTGCAGAGTTCCATCCTTCTCGGCCACATCGAGTCCGAAGCGCGCTTCCCGCAGGTGACCCGGCCCCTCCGGCGGAACGGCGTCAAGTTCGAGGGCGCAGAACTCGGTTTGCGTGTTGGCGAGAATGTCTTCGACGGAAGAAAACTGCAGCAGGTTCTTGGGATAGCGCGGGCAGAACATCAGGCACTTGCCGCCGTCCACGACCGTGCGTCCCAGGCCCAGAGCTACCGCCGCGATGCCGTCGTCGAAATTCATGGGCGGCACGGGATAAAAATTGTGGGAGCGCACCACCCCGGAGAAGTCCGGATAGAAGCGCTGCCCGTGCAGCGTGCCGACCACCTGCTGCAGAATCACCGCCATCTTTTCTTCTTCCAGGCGATACGGCGTGGCACGGACGTACGATTTCGCGTGCTGGCTGAAGGTGGACGCATAAACGCGCTTGATGGCCTCCGACAGCTCGTCCAAGCGGGCGCGCGGTCCGCCCTGCTGGTTCCCCAGCATGAACGTTTCGTACACGCCGGTGAACGGCTGGTATTGCGAGTCTTCCAGCAAGCTGGAGGAGCGCACCGCGAGGGGATAGGGAACCTCCTCGAGAAAGACCTCCAGGTTCTCGATCAGCGCAGGGGGCAGCGAGGAATCCAGAAAACGCTGCTGGATTTCGTTGTCATCGTCGCAGTGCAAGGCAAAATCGCCCAGATTATTTTCGGCGAGGAACTGGTCGAACATATCGGTGGCAATCACTACCGCGGGAGGCACCGTGATGCGCACGCCTGGGAAGCGTTTGGTGATACGCCGTGTGCGCAATAAATGTCGAACGAACGCCAGGCCGCGAGCTTTGCCCCCCAGCGAGCCGGAACCAATGCGCAGGAAACTGGACTGCGAAGGCTTGAAGGTGTCGGCATTGAAGTCGCCGATCAAGACTTCATTCTGCTCGCGGCGGTAGTCGTTGATGGATTCGATCAGGTCATGCCGCAGGTGCTCGGGGCCGTTGAAATCCGACACTCGCCGCGGCCGCAGCTTGGCCGCCAGGGCAAATTCGGTGCGGGCCATCAGCCAGTGGGAAAAGTGATTGCGCTGCGCGTGGAACATCAGGCTGTCGGCGGGCACCGTCTGCAGCATTACTTCGAGTTCCGTGAGGTCTTTCGCGCGGCCCACCTCGCGCTGATCGGGCATGCGGAAAACGAAATCGCCAAAGCCGAACTGATCGGTCAAGATGCGCCGCAGGTCTTTGAGCAAAGTCGGCGAACGCTTGCGCAGGAAGGAATAGCCCTGGGCCTGGGCGCGCGGGCGGAACTCGGTCCGGCTGGTCTGCAGAACTACCGGCACATCGGGCGTGAGGCTGCGCACCATGCGAGCAAGTTCGAAACCGGCTTCGGGACTCAGCTTCCCTTCCCAAGGAAACTCCACGTCGGAAACCACTCCGAAAATGTACTCCCGGTATTGCTGCACCAGTTCCGCGGCCTCTTCGAAATTTGAGCTCAGAAGGATCTTCGGCCGCGCCTGCAGGCGCACCAGCTTGTGGGCGACGTTGATGCCTTCCTGAATCACGCGGCGCGACTGCTTGATCAACTCGGTGTAAATCACCGGAAGAAAAGATGAGTAGTAGCGAATGTTGTCTTCCACAACCAGCAGCACCGGCACGCCCATGGCGCGGGTATCATGGAGAACATTGCGCTTGTCTTCGACGTACTTGACAATCGCGATCAGGATGCGGGCAGTTCCCTGCCAGAGGAAGACGCGATCGATGTCGGTGGCCGGATTGCGCGCCACAAAATCCTTGATCTCGCGATAGTCGTAGCCCAGCACGACCACGGGCACATCCAGCCCGGCGCGACGGACGTCCCGAGCCAATTGGGCGGCATTCGTGTCGCCCACGGCCAGATTAGTGACGATCAGATTAAATTGGGGATTGGATTTCGCCAGCTCCAACGCCTCCGCACAACTGGAAACGTGAGTGATGTTCGGAATCTGGCGCAGGTTCATCTCCAGCGACTCGTCGATGAGCAACTCGTTGAGCCGGCCATCTTCCCGGAGGATGAACGAATCGTAGAGGCTCGAGACCAGCAGAATGTTCTGCACCCGGAAGGGCATGAGGTTCTCGAACGCTTCGAAACGCTCTTCGACGTCGAGAATTGGCGCGGAAATCGTCGGGACCGTCACGCCCCGTATCGTAGAACAAAATGCCGGAGGCAGAAAGGTGAGACTGCTCAGTGCACATTGAGCAGAACTCGACCGGCGGCTCACCTTGAGGAATGGGTCGCCCTCAAACTAGCAGACTGATGGGCGACCGAAGTGATGCGAGAAGGGGCTGCCCGGTCATGGCGTAAAAGATGCTCGCCAAGGAGCCGTTAAACCGATTTAACTTTCTAGCGTATGTACCTGATAATGAACCGCATGCGAGCTTTAATTCGCACAGCCCTTGAAGTCTCTAACCCGCTCGGAATGACAGAACTAGCACGTATCGCCCTGCTAGCAGTGCAGAAAGTAGCTGATCGAGGTCTTGACTTTTGGTCTCCTGAAAAAGGCCTGCAGAAAACCCCACCTCTGCCGCTACGCTCGCGGCACCGGTGGTAAATGCTTCATGACCGCACAATGCCCCGGACGCCTGTCCGGGGTTGCGGGTCGAGCGCGCCGCCCTGAGATCTGATGCAGACCTGGCTGGCGAAAGGCTCGCAGAGAGCGCGGGGCGGACGAGGCGTCCGCCCCTACACAAGCGTTACACCAGGCCCTGGTCGAGCATGGCATTGGCTACTTTCAGGAAGCCACCGATGTTAGCGCCGTTGACCAGATTGCCCGGCGTGCCGTATTTCTCTGCCGTTTCGTAGCAATTCTGGTGGATGGCGATCATGATGTTGTGCAGACGATCGTCGACTTCCTTGCGAGTCCAGCTCAGGCGTGCGCTGTTCTGCGACATCTCGAGCCCGGACGTGGCCACGCCGCCGGCATTGGCAGCCTTGGCCGGCCCGTACAGGATCTTGGCGTCGAGGAACATCTTGGTGGCTTCGAGCGTGGACGGCATGTTCGCGCCCTCGGCAACCAGCTTGCAGCCATTCTTCAACAGGTTCGTCGCATCTTTTGCGGTGATTTCGTTTTGCGTCGCGCTGGGGAAAGCGCAGTCCGCTTTGATATTCCACAGCGGATTGTGCTCCAGCTTGATGTCGGTGGGCATGAAGATGGCTTTCTTAAACTTGTCCGCATAGTCGCGAATGCGTCCACGCTTGAAATTCTTCAGCTCCATGATGGAGGCCAGCTTGTCGCGGTCGATGCCGTCGGGATCGTAGATCACACCGTTCGAATCGGAGACGGTCACGGGCTTCGCGCCGAAGTCGAGCAGCTTCTCGATCGTGTACTGCGAGACGTTGCCGCTGCCCGAAACCAGGCAGAGCTTGCCTTCGAGCGAGTCCTTGCGGCTCTTCAGCATTTCGTTGGCGAAATAGACGCAGCCGTAACCGGTGGCTTCCGGACGAATCAGCGATCCGCCCCAGCCCAGGCCTTTGCCCGTCAGGACGCCGGTGAATTCATTGCGCAGCCGTTTGTACTGGCCGAAAAGGAATCCGATCTCGCGTCCGCCAACGCCGATGTCTCCGGCCGGAACGTCGGTGTCGGGGCCGATGTGGCGTTGCAGCTCGGTCATGAAGCTCTGGCAGAACCGCATGACCTCGTTATCGCTTTTCCCTTTGGGATCGAAATCCGAACCGCCCTTTCCGCCGCCCATGGGCAGCGTGGTCAGCGAATTCTTGAAGACCTGTTCGAAGGCCAGGAACTTCAGGATGCCGAGATTCACGCTGGGATGGAAGCGCAGTCCGCCCTTGTAGGGCCCGATGGCGCTGTTCATCTCGATGCGGAAGCCGCGGTTCACCTGGATGTTGCCCTGGTCATCGAACCACGGCACGCGGAACATAAGAACGCGCTCGGGCTCGACGATACGTTCGAGCAGACGCGCCGACTGATACTCGGGATGCTTCGCGAGGACCAACCTGAGAGAGTCGAACACTTCCTGGACGGCCTGGTGGAACTCGGGCTCGGCCGGGTTCTTCGCTTTCACGCTGATCATCACGGATTCAATGTAGTCCGCGGGAGTACGCACTCCCGGCGGTGTCATCACGGACGTCATAAGTTTCCTACCTCCGTAGGTACAGCCTAAAAAGCATAATTCCGCTCTCCATTGTCGACCTCTAATGAAACCAGGCAGTGATAATTCTCACGGGCGGGCGTGATTGGGGTCACGGGGAGTGAAGGTAGTGCGGAATGAGAGACTTGCGCGACGCCGCGGAGAGTGACGACATGGGCACCTCCTGCTCGGGACATTGTCAGCGAAAGGCAGATTCAATGCAACGTATTGTGTAGAGCCTCAGCCTCGTCGGCCCGGCGAAGCGCAGCTTCCATCGCATCAGGCCAGCTTAAAGTGCTACACGGGAAGCCGGCAGTCTGCTTGCCAAACCGACGAAAATGTGCCCCGTTGTGCAATCAATGATTGCAATGCTATCATTGAAATCGTGGCGAGCATTACAATACGCAATCTCGAGGAGTCTACCAAGCGGAAGCTTAAGGTCCAGGCTGCCAGTCACGGCCGTTCCATGGAAGAGGAAGCTCGCGAAATTCTGAAGAGTGCACTGCGGCCAAAGCTAGACCAGAAACCTAAAACCGGAGCGGAGCTCGTGAAACGTATAAGGGAGATTTTTGAGCCCCTTGGAGGAGTCGAACTGGAGCCTTTTCCTCGCGAACCGGTACGCGATCCGGACTGGCTGAAAGATTGGAAGTAGAACCGCTTTGTGCGGATGATCATTCTCGACACCAATGTTGTCTCCGAATTGATGCGACCGGAGCCAGAGTCCGCCGTGCTGCGGTGGTTCGATAGTGCTTCGGCGGCCGACGTCTACGTGACCGCCATTACGATGGCAGAAGTCCTGTATGGGATTGAACTACTTGCTTCCGGCAAACGGCGCGAAGCGCTGGACGCGAGTGCGAAAAGGTTGTTTGATGTTGTTTTTACAGATCACGTTCTTGGCTTTGACCAGACGGCCGCTCGCGCATTCTCACTGATTACGTCCTCGCGTCGGAGACGGGGCAAGCCAATCTCCGATTTCGACGCGCAAATTGTCTCGATCGCACAAGTGCACGGAGCGACGCTGGCCACGCGCAACACGGCCGATTTCGAGGGCTGCGGGGTGAAGATAGTCAATCCGTGGCAGGCACCATAGCTTTAGCAGATTCTCGGCAACTGCTCGCCACTCAGCATATCTACCACGCGATTCCCTCCGATGCGGCTTTGCAGGACTACCGTACGTGCAGGACTCTCTTCCACCCTGCCAACTTGCACTGCTCCATGCGACACTGGAATAGCCTTCATCACTGCTAGTGCCGCCTCGGCTTGCGCTTTCGGTACGAACACGGCGAAGCGGCCTTCATTCGCCACGTAGAGAGGATCGAGCCCCAGAATCTCGCAGGCGCCCTGTACCACTTCATCGACCGGTATCAATGCTTCTTCCAGCTTGATGCAAACGTCGCGGTCGGAAGCGATCTCGTTCAGCGTGGTCGCCAGGCCCCCGCGGGTCAGGTCGCGCAGGCAGTGGATTTCGATTCCGGCATTCAGCAGCGCTTCGATTGCGGGCCACACATTGGCACAATCAGTCAGAATCGGCGATTCAAATTCCAGGCCTTCGCGCACGGAAAGAATCGCGATCCCATGGCGGCCGAGATCGCCACTGATGATCACGGCGTCTCCGGGTTGAACCGAGGCCGGTCCAATGCTGCTCTTGAAATTCGCTTCGATAAGCCCAATGCCTGAAGTGTTGACGAAGATTCCGTCTCCCTTACCTTTATCTACGACCTTCGTATCCCCGGTGACTAGCTTCACATTCGCGTTCGCAGCGGCTTGCCGCATCGAGGTCACTACGGTTCGCAGCGTGTCCATTTCCAGCCCTTCTTCCAGAATGAAGCCGGCGCTGAGGTACAGGGGACGCGCGCCGCACATGGCAAGGTCGTTCACGGTGCCGTTCACTGCGAGATCACCGATGTTGCCTCCGGGGAAAATCAGCGGGCGTACTACGAACGAATCGGTGGTGAAAGCCAGATGTGCGCCATTCACCGGCACGACTGCCCCGTCATGACGCTGGTCCAGCGCCGCATTGGAGAATGCCGGGAGAAAAATCTTTTCGATCAGCTGATGGGTGAGCCGTCCGCCGCCGCCATGCGCGAGGACGATGCGATCGTCAGCGACGCGCGGGACCGGACAGTTCAGGTTGAACGGATTGATTTTGGCGTCTGCCATAGTGGTAGTAAGCCGCGCACGCGCCCTCGGAGGATACCATCGGGGCGCCCAGCGGGTTTTCCGGCGTACACTTCACGGCGAAAGCCGGGCACTCGTGCGGCTTCTTGAGTCCTTGCAAGATCAGGCCGCTGATGCACTCAGGTGATTCCTTAGCGGGCTGGCCGCTGAAGGGAAAGCGGTGGTTCGCATCATATTTCTGAAAACGTCCTCGTAGTTGAAGACCGCTGGCGGGAATTTCTCCCAAGCCGCGCCACTGCCGCGGGCTGATTTCAAATACTTCGGAGATCGTCGTCTGCGCCGGGCGATTCCCTTCCCGGCGGACGGCGCGCGTGTATTGATTTTCGACCTGGTGCCGTCCTTCTTCCAGCTGGCTCACTGTCATGTAAATGCCTTCGAGCAGATCGAGCGGCTCGAATCCGGTCACCACGATGGGAACTTTATACCTCTCCGCAATGGGAAAGTATTCCTCGAATCCCATCACGGTGCAAACGTGTCCGGCAGCGAGGAATCCTTGAACGACGCAATGTTCAGAGGAAAGCACGGCTTCCATGGCTGGAGGCACCAACACGTGCGACACCAGGATAGAGAAATTTTCGATGCCGTCGTGATCCGCTTGCCAAACCGCCATTGCGTTGGCAGGGGCCGTGGTCTCGAATCCAACAGCGAAGAAGACCACCTGCTTTTGAGGATTCGCTTTGGCTAGCTTAAGCGCATCCAGCGGGGAGTAAACGATGCGGACGTCTGCACCTTCCGCCTTGGCATCAAACAGGCTCTTCGAAGATCCCGGCACGCGCAGCATGTCTCCGAACGAGCAGAAGATTGTGTCCGTGCGTTGCGCGATCGCCACCGCTTTATCGATCAGTTCAATGGGCGTGACGCAGACGGGGCATCCGGGTCCGTGAACCAGCGTGATTTCCTTCGGTAATAAATCTTCGAGGCCGCTTTTTACGATGGTGTGGGTCTGGCCGCCACAGATTTCCATGATGGTCCAAGGGCGGGTGACTTTATTGCGGATGGCGGCTGATAGCTGTTCCGCGGCTTTCGGATCGCGATATTCACTGAGGAATTTCACCGAGTTCCTCTTTCACCGCACCCATCTGCTCGAGGTATTCGAAAACTCGTTTGGCTTCGTCCTCGTCAATCACGCTGATGGCAAATCCGACGTGGACCAGGACGTACTTGCCGACCTCCGCTTCGGGAGTGTAGGCGAGATTGACTTCCTTGCGGATGCCGCCGAAATCGACCTTTCCGACGCGAAAGGCGATGTCGCCTGCATCGATGATTTCGACGATCCGGCCTGGGACTGCCAGACACATAACACAAACCTCAGCGGCTAAGCTGAAATTCCAACGCCAGCTTTTGCGGCACGACTGAATTCGTGCCCTTCCCGGTCTTGCTTTCGCGGAGTACCTTTATCCCGCGACACTACGAACCCGCCATCACTGCTTGCCCCAACGCGATTCCACCGTCGTTGGGGGGGACTTGACGGTGCGTGTACACAGCAAAGCCGCGTGACTCCAACCCTGCTGCCGCACGCTCGGTCAGATAGCGGTTCTGAAAAACTCCGCCGCTGAGCACGATTTGCTTCTCTTTCACATGCTCCGCAACTTCCACGATCCAGTTTACCAATGCGTTATGGAATCGCGCCGCGATGCGGGAAACGGGTACTCCTGCGCGTGAATCCTGCACCACGCCTGAGACCAGCGGAGCCCAATCCCCACTGTTCAAAGGATACGCCTCTTCGGTTCGCAATGTGCCGATTTCGTTTTCCAGAAGCATGGCTGCCTGGCCTTCAAAGCGGTTGTGGTGGGCGAGGCTGGCGATCGACGCCACCGCATCGAAAAGACGGCCCACACTGGTCGTGGGGACTACGTTGATTCCTCGTTCGAGCATGGATTGAACTTTGGTCAGCCGAGATCCCACATTTCGCAAAAGTTCCAGGGGCGAGCTTCGCTCGCCAGACAGCCGAGGGCGGCTGTCCCTACATTCGAAGAGCAGGCTCGCGGCCGATCGCCAGCCTTCGCGCACGGCGGCATCTCCGCCGGGGAGACCGAAGGGGCGCAGATGGGCGACGCGGTCGTAGCGATTGCCTTCGACGCGAAAAAATTCTCCGCCCCAGATCGTGCCATCGAGGCCATACCCGGTGCCATCCCAGGAAATGCCGAGGTAGGAACCTTTAACGTTATTCTCTGCTGCACACGCGGCGATGTGCGCCTGATGATGCTGCACTCGGATCACGGGCAGGCCAGACTTCTCGGCCCAGTGCGTGGAAGCGTAGTCGGGATGCAGATCGCAGACAACCGCTTCCGGCTTGAAACTATAGAGACGGCAGAGGTCGGCAATAGCTCGTTCGAAGGCCTGACGCGCCTCGAGAGTTTCCAGATCGCCGATGTGCTGGCTGAGGAAGACGTCGCGCCCGACTGCGATGGCTACGGTATTTTTTAAATGTCCGCCGACCGCGAGCACGGGCGGAAGGTCGCGAGTAACGCGGATTCCCAGCGGTGCGTATCCGCGTGCTCGCCGCAGAATGCCGGCGCGGCCGCGGGTGAGATGAACGACGGAATCGTCGCAGGCTCGCACGATTGGCCGGTTGTGCATCAGAAAATGATCGGCGATGTCTTTCAGGCGCGACTTGGCTTCGCCGTTCGCGATGGCGATCGGCTCATCGCTGCGGTTGCCGCTGGTCGCAATCAGTGGAAACCGGCAGTGCTTCATCAGCAGGTGATGCAGCGGAGAGTACGGGAGCATAACGCCCAGATACGGAGAGCAGTGGGCGACGTTCCAGGCAATGTCGGTGCCGGGCCTGGGTTGCAGCAAGACGATGGGCGCAGCTTGGGATTCAAGCAAATCGACTTCCGCCGGAGATATCTTGCAGTATTCGTGGGCCATGGCCAGCGACGGCATCATCAGGGCAAACGGTTTTTCCTCGCGATGCTTGCGCTGACGCAGGCGGTCTACACCCGCCGGCTGGCGAGCGTCCGCCAGAAGTTGAAATCCGCCGATACCCTTCAGGGCAACGATCTCTCCGCGCAGTAAAGCTTGGGCCGTTTCGGAAATCGTTCCCTCAAGTTTCGGACCGCAGATGGAACATGCATTGGGCTGCGCGTGAAAGCGGCGATTGGCAGGATTTTCGTACTCTTCCCGGCACTGGGGACAGAGCACGAAATCTTTCATCGTGGTGTTCGGGCGATCGTAGGGGATATCGACCACGATGGTGTAGCGCGGGCCGCAGTTGGTGCAATTGGTGAAGGGATATTCAAAGCGCCGGTTGGCGCGGTCGAGCAGCTCGTTGCGGCAACTCTCGCAAGTGGCAAGGTCCGGCAAGACGTTAACCGATTTACCGGTATCCGAGTCGCTGGCGTGAATCTCGAACGAAGTGGAGTTCTCGACGGGAATCCAAGCCGACTCGCGAACCGTGACCACAGAAGCCTTGGGGCGCTCGCCTTCCAGCCTCCGCTCAAAAAGTGTCAGTTGATCCGACGGTCCTTCGACTTCGACTACAAGGCCCGAGGAGGAATTCAGCACCCATCCGGTGAGCGCCATTTCAGTTGCCAGGCGATAGACGAACGGCCGGAAACCTACGCCCTGCACGGCCCCGCGCAAAGTAATCCGCAGGCGTTGGGTAGGAGATTCGGAGGCGACTGGCATCGCAATATGATTTTAGGCCCGCAAGGGCGGGGATGGAACCGGGCTCGATTGCTAGACGAATTTTCTGGAAAGCTCTGTAATTTTCGCGAGCAGTGACGGCAGCGCGGCTTCAACGGGCGGAGACAAGGATGCGCCGTGCTGGAAGTCCCCGCCTACGATGGTGACCGAGAATGCTTTTGGTCTGGCCTGATACAGTTGCGCGGCCAGCGCGAGCACGTTCCCGGGCGACACTGCGTGACAGAACGTAGAGGATTCGGCGGCCTCCGAGTTGGTCGACAACAGCTCTTTGAGTTCAATCTCGCCCGGGCGACCCGGGCCCGCGGTGGCATCCACAAAAATAACGCATTGGATACGGCTGACAGATTCTGCCAGTTCGGGGCCAAGCTGGTGCATGGTCAGGATCTCCACTTCGTTCGGTGAAAACATTTCTTGCAGGGCTTCAGCGGCTCGCCAGGCTACGCCGTCGTCGGAGCGCAGAGGGTTGCCATAGGCGACGATGAGCAGGCGGGGCATGGGTGGATTCTATATCTTGAAGACTGTGCGGCCCGATACTGCCGGGCCGCTGGACAGCCGAGGGCGGCTGTCCCTCCATGTTCATGGGACGCCAATGAGCTGTCGCTATATATGTGCTAGCCGCGCACGACTTCGTCCAGCACTTCGCCTTCTGGACTGATTAGCTGAACCTGCAGATCCATTTGTCCAAGAGCGTGGGTCGAGCAACTCAGGCAGGGATCGTAGCAGCGGATGACGGCCTCGACCCGGTTGAGCATTCCTGGCGTCATGCGCTTGCCTTGCACAAAATGCTTGGCCACCTGCAATACACTGCGATTCATGGCCAGGTTATTGTGGCCGGTGGCGATAACGAGGTTGACCCAGCGGATCAGGCCCTGCTCGTCGATCTTGTAATGATGGAACAGCGTTCCCCGCGGCGCTTCGCAGGCGCCCACTCCTTCCAGCGCGTTGGGATGCGCAATCGCGCGCACGTGCTTGGAGAGGATTTCCGGATCGTTGAGCAACTGCTCCATGCGCTCGATGCAGTAGAGAATTTCGATCAGTCGGGCATGGTGATAATGAAATGAGCTGAGCACGGCCGTGCGCTGCAGTTCGTGGAATTCTGCCAATTCCTGATCTGCACGGCCGGTGCCGCAGCGGTCGGCAACGTTTAAGCGGGCCAGGGGGCCCACCCGGTACACGCCCTCCGGAAAGCCCTTGGGCTTGTAATACGTGGACTTCAAATAACTCCACGGCTCCACTTTTTCGCCAATGTAGTCGGAGTATTTCGTGGGATCGAGACCGTCGGCGACGACGTTGCCCGAGGCATCCACGATGCGGAGCTTGCCGTCGTAGAACGTGACCCCGTTATCCTCTTTCACGATTCCCATGAACATGGTGGGGAAGTTGCCAAACGTGGAGATTTCCTCGCGAAAACGTTCCATGGTGCCCTTGAACCACTCCAGGGTGCGTTCGGCGATGGCTAGAGCGTCAGGTATACCTTCCAGAATGGCGTCGCGATCCACTTCGGTGAGGGGCGCGCTGACCCCGCCCGGAACGATCCACGCCGGGTGAATGCGCTTGCCGCCCAGGCGCTCAATGATCTTCTGTCCGAACTGACGCAGCTTGATGCCGTCGAGCGCGAGCGCGGGATTCTTTTCGGCCACGCCGAAAATGTTGGTCTTGCCGGGATCGGCGTCCATGCCCAGCAGCAGATCCGGCGAGGAGAGATAGAACAGGCTGAGCGCGTGTGATTGCGTTACCTGCGCCAGCCCGAAGATGCGGCGCAGTTTATCCGCAGTGGGAGGAATTTTCACCGCCAGCAGTGAATCGCAGGCTTTGGCCGACGCGATAAGATGGCTCACCGGGCAGATGCCGCAGATGCGCGCCATAAGCGAGGGCATTTCATAGAACGGGCGCCCCTCGCAGAGCTTCTCGAACCCGCGGAACTGGGTGACATGGAAGCGGGCATCCTCGACCCGGCCGTCGTCGTTCAGATGCAGCGTGATCTTGGAGTGGCCTTCGATGCGTGTTACCGGATCGATGACGATGGTCTTGCCTTGGCTCACGAAATCTCCCTCTTAGCGATGAGCTATGAGCGATGAGCGATGAGCGAACAGCGCCTATTAAGACTCAATGCAACGCGACAGCTGATACGGTCTGCTCATTGCTCACTGCTCATTGCTCATGGCTCATTGCTCACCTACGAACCGAAGCGCGTTTTCAGAGTCAGGTCCGGAGTGCGGCCTTCCAATAATTCCGTTATGGCGTAATAGATGTTGTCGGCTGACGGCGGGCACCCAGGAATATAGATGTCCACCTTGACGAATTCGTGCACTGGACGCGACGTTGGCAGCAGAGGCGGCACAACCTGGTCGGGAACTCCGGGATCAAAAGTCACGTTCTCGCGATAGGCGCGATCGTAGACGGCTTTCGTGCCGAAGGGATTGCGCATGCCGGGAACGTTGGCGGTAACCGCGCAGTCTCCGAGCGAAACCAGGATTTTGGTGCGCTCTCGAACCATCTTGATCTTGTGCAGGTCCTCCTCGCTGCTGACTGCGCCTTCGACCAATGTGACGTCCACGTCTGGAGGAAATTCCTTTGCATCCACCAGCGGGCTGTAAACCAGATCGGCAGCTCCGGCCAGGGCCAACACACGCTCATCCATGTCGAGGAACGACATGTGGCAACCGGAGCAGCCATCGAGCCATACGGTGGCGATCTTCTTCTTCGTCATGCAGTCTCCGCCACCCCGTTCTTGTAGGGACGGACGCCTCGTCCGCCCCGCGGCGCGCAGCGCCGCGTGAGAGCGGAATGCTCTGGTTCGGCAGAGGCACGCCTGAGAGCCTCATTGCGCGCTTCGCGCACAACCCCGGACGAGGCGTCCGGGGCTACATTGCTCTCGCCTACATGTGCGTATTTCTTCTTCATTCGTTTTCCTCGCGCATCATGGTCAAATACGGCAAGAACTGGCGGCGTTTCATCATTTCCGCGACCGAGCGTCCTTTCTCGAACAGCGCGCCCGTGGGACAGACTTGCACGCACTTGCCGCAACTGGTGCAGGTCTCCGACGTGCCCCATGATTCGTTCAAATCCGTAATCACCTTGGCGTCGATACCCCGTCCCATGATGTCCCAAGTGTGCGCGCCTTCAATCTCGTCGCACACCCGCAGGCAACGGGTGCATAAGATGCAGCGGTTGTGATCGATGACGAAGCGCTCGTGCGACGCATCCACATCTTCCTTGGGATATCGGTACGGAAAGTGGACGTGGGTGATGCCGAGACGCTGGGCCAGCATTTGCATCTCACAGTGGCCATTGGAAACGCAGACCGAGCAGACGTGATTGCGCTCCGTGAAAAGCAGTTCCAGGATCATGCGGCGGTAATTGTTTAAGCGCTCGGAGCCGGTGGTGACCTCCATCCCCTCTTCAACTACCGTGACGCAGGCGGGAAGTAGCTTGTTCTGTCCCTTGATTTCGACCAGGCACAGGCGGCAAGCGCCCACGTCGGAGAGGCCATCCATCTCGCACAGCCGGGGAATGAAGATGCCATTCTGGCGGGCAACATCGAGGATGGTTTCTTCCTGCCGACCGCTGACGTCGCGACCGTCGATCTTGAGCGTCTTGACCGTGGCCACGGGGCTCATAGGGATTCTCCTGCAGCCTGGCCGCAAACCCCCGCCGGACATTTGTGTTCCTGAATGTGTGCGCGATACTCCTCGGCAAACGAGCGCAAGGTGCTTAGCACAGGATTGGGGGCCGATTGTCCCAGCCCGCACAGGCTGGTGTGTTTCAATAAATCGCAGAGTTCCTCGAGCATTTTCAAGTCCTGCTCGGTAGCAGTCATGTTGCCGATCGCCTCGAGAATGCGCCGCATCTGAAACGTGCCCACCCGGCACGGGATGCACTTGCCGCAGGATTCAGTCATGCAGAAATCCATGAAGTATTTGGCAACATCGACCATGCAGGAACTTTCGTCCATAACGATCATGCCACCGGAACCCATGATGGAACCAGCGCGGGCCAGCGACTCGTAATCCACCGGCATGTCGAGGCAATCAGTGGGCAGGCAGCCACCGGAGGGGCCGCCGGTCTGAACCGCTTTGAACTTGCGGCCCTCGGGAATGCCTCCGCCAATCTCGAACACCATCTCGCGCAGGGAGATTCCCATGGGAACCTCGACCAGGCCGGTATTTTCCACGCGGCCCGCCAGCGCGAATACTTTCGTGCCTTTGCTTTTCTCCGTGCCCACCTGGGCGTACCATTCGCCGCCGTTGCGAATGATGGGCGCAATATTGGCATAGGTCTCGACGTTGTTGATCAGCGTGGGCTTGCCAAACAAACCCTCCATTGCGGGATAAGGTGGGCGCGGACGCGGCGTACCGCGTTTGCCCTCCACCGAGGCAATGAGCGCCGTTTCTTCGCCACAGACAAACGCTCCTGCCCCGAGGCGCAGATCGACCCGGAAGCTGAAGCGCGTGCCGCAGATGTTGGATCCCAGCAGGCCGACGCGCTCCGCCTGCCGAATGGCATTGCGCAGCCGCTTGATGGCCAGCGGATATTCGGCGCGCACATAAATGTAGGCTTCCGACGCGCCCACGGCGTAGCCCCCGATCAGCATGCCCTCGAGCACGCGATGGGGATCGCTTTCCAGCACGCTGCGATCCATGAATGCGCCCGGATCGCCCTCGTCCGCATTACAGATCACGTATTTCTGCGCGCCCACCGCCTTCGATACCGTGCTCCACTTCAAGCCCGTGGGATATCCCGCACCGCCGCGGCCGCGCAGGCCACTCTTGGTAACCTCGTCGATCACTTCCCGCGGCGACATCTCCGTCAGCGCCTTGATCAGCGCGGAATAGCCATTGGCGGCGATGTAGTCTTCAATGCGCTCAGGATCGATCACGCCCGAGTTTTCCAGCACGATCTTTTTCTGGCGCTGGAAAAAGGGCACATCGGTAGGACAAACCAGCCGCGATACCGGCTCACCCGCGAGGCTATCCAGGATGGCGGGAGAGTCCGCAGCTTCGACCTTTTTATAAAGAACCCCGTTGCTGGTGGAGACCAGCGGGCCTTCGGAGCACAGCCCCATGCAGCCGACGCCCTTCACCTGGCAATGATCTTTGGTCCCGCGGCGGCCGACTTCCTGGTCGAGCGCGTCCTTGACCGATTGGGACTGGCACGAGAGGCAGCCGGCCGCAACGCACACATTGACGCGCTGGCTGTATTTGCCTTGTTCGGCTCGTTCGTCTTCGGCAATCTGGTCGAGTTCCTCGGGTGTCATGCGACCGTCCACTTTTTCAGATGTTCGCGCACTGCGGCGGTGCTCACCTTGCCGGCTACTTCCTGATCGTAGACAACTGCCGGTGCCAGGCCGCAGGAGCCCAGACAGCGCGCCGTGAGCAGTGAAACCTTCTTGTCGGGAGTAGTTTCCCCGGGGGCGATACCGAGATCTTTGCGAACGGCATCGAGCAGTTGCGGCGCACCCTTGATGTAGCAGGCTGTCCCCATGCAGATCACACAGGTGTGCTCGCCGGCGGGCTTCAGGGTAAAGAAATGGTAGAAGGTGGCGACTCCGAAGGCGCGGCTCAGCGGCACGCGCAGCGACATCGCGACATAACGCAGCGCCTGGTCGTCTAAGTATCCAAAGGCTTCCTGCACCGTGTGCAGGGTTTCAATCAGCCCGCGCGGCTGGGCTCCCTGCCGGCGTATGGTGGCATCCACCAGCTTCCAGCGCTTGTCCTGATTGGGCGGAACCGGTTTCGCAACGTATGAGACCATAAGATTCTTTCGTGACCAAACGTTATTAAAGTATGAAGACGATGGAAATTTTTATGTAGAACGGGTGATTCTATTCCTCGATCCCGTTGCAACCACCAGCACGAATGGATATTTCCGTTGAGCAGGTATCGTTTTGGTTCAGCCGTCCCAAAGCGAAACCGCAGGATTCGGTTCGGAATTGCGATTGGGTTGTAGAGTCCCTGGCGCCGCGCAAAACGCTTGAGCTGAATTGATGCGCCAATCGATTTGGCTGCCAGTTTCAATCTGTTCCCTTCCTTACTCCCGAATGGTTAGTACCGGGCAATGCGCCTGCGCGATTACGTAATGGGCTGACGACCAGGGAAAATGCGATGTGCCCACCTCGGCGGAGGAACGCGCCCCCAGCACGATCATGTCGGATTCCCGGTCGGTCGCAACCTTGAGAATGCGTTCCGGCGCGGGCCCAAACTCAAGCAGAAGTTCGGGCGCGTACTGCAAAGTGCTATCCCGAGGAATCAGTTCCTGCAGGCGGCGAATTCCTTCTTCCATGGGTCCGGGCTTGCGACCCAGCTGCGTGTAATCTTCAATGACGTGGAGCAGGGTGAAGCGGGAGCGAAACTCTTCGGCCAATGCAATCGCCGACTGTGCCACCGCGTCAGAATTTTTGCCGAAGTTGGTGGCGCACACGATCTGCCGCAGTTCGAGTTCCGGGGGCGCAACGTCATGAGCATGCTCGGGAACAGCCGGGAGTTTCGCGTGCCCGGAGACTTTCGGGCCCACCGTCAAGACCGGGCAGGCGGCATGCCGCAGGATATCTTCTGCCACCGAACCGAGTAGCAACTTGCCTAAGCCGGTTCTTCCATGCGTCGCCAGCACAATGAGATCAATCCTGTTTTCCGCAAGGATGGGCGCGAGCGTGTTCCACACCTGACCATGGCGAACGTAACTGCGGTGCGCTATGTCCTTCAGAGGAACGCAGATCTGCTCCAGGCGTTGCTTGGCCTCATCTTCCGCGTCGTCGTAGATGGTTCCCATACTGACGTAGTCGACACCGCCGGTCATCATGAGCAAGCTGGCCTCGGAAAGAGCATGGAAGAGATGCAGCGTGCTGCCAAAGCGCCGGCAAATAGCGGCGGCGTATGGCAAGGCAGCGTCGGAGGTGGCAGAAAAGTCCGTGGCGAACAGAACGTTCTCTACCGATACAAACGGCTTAGTCTTAACGTCGGGTTCGGCTACTGCACTGTGAGAAACCCCTGATTTTTCTTCGTATGGTGCCATGGTTGCCTCCTGCACCATGGTCAGGATCACCCTGGGAGGGGTCTGGCGGGTATGCCCGGTATCACCGGTTTTTGTGATTGAAATCACAGACTGACGTTTGTATAGAGGCGGACGCCTCCGCCGCGAGCGAAGCGAGTGCGAGTTCTCATGGCGCACTCCGCGCGCCACCCCGGACGAGGCGTTCAGGGTTCACAATCCAAAGCGCCTATTCCGCGAAGCCGTCGGCCTGGGTGACTGCGCCGATGGCTACCGTGTGATCGATGTACAACCGCCCGGCATCCAGGGCTTTGCGATCCAGTTCCAGCAGGGCTGGATTTTTCACCTTTGCTTCGAGGACCTTCATAGCCGTGTCTGAAGCGAGGCACTCCGTTTCCTCCAGAAGGGCCCCCATCATGACCACGTTAGCCACTTTCGCCGAGCCCAGTTTGTCGGCGATCTCCGATGCGAGTATGCAGACGACCTGGACCTGGGGAAAAGAAAGATCTTCGGGCAAGCACTCGCGTCCGTAAATGATCGTGCCACCGGGCGCGACCTGGGAAGCGAATTTGCGTAGTGAGATCTCGTTCATAGCAAGCAGCACGTTGGGACGCGATAGCAGCGGCGATCCAATTCGCTGTTTCGAGAGGCACACGTGACAATGGGCGCTGCCGGAGCGCATCTCGGGACCGTAAGAGGGCAGCCAGCTGACTTCGAGGCCTTCCCGCATTCCCATCTCGGCGAGAAGCTGGCCTAGCAGCAGCACGCCCTGTCCACCAAATCCGGCAATCTTGATATCGAGATGCTCGAACTGGTGATGGCGTCCGGGCACAAAGGCGGCGCGAGCTGCCTGCCGTTCCCCTTCCACAACTTGCTGCACGGTCTTGTGGGGCGGCTGGTTGGTGTTAGGGATTTCTACGTTGCGATCGCGGAAAACGTTCAGCGGGAAGCTGGGGATCATTTTTTCGGCAACCCACTTGCGGGCTTCCACGGGATCTTTCCCCCAGATGGTGGGACAGGGAGAGAGTATTTCCACGAAAGTGAATCCGGCACCGTTACGCTGTAATTCGAGAGCTTTGCGGACCGCCCGGCGCGCTTTCATGATGTTCTTGTTGTCGGAGAGGGCAACCCGCTCGATGTAAACCGGAGCTTCCAGCGACGACAACATCTCGGCCATGTGCAGCGGAAAACCTTCGTTGACCGGGCGGCGTCCCCAGGGGGAGGTGGTGCTGCGCTGTCCGACCAGCGTGGTCGGCGCCATTTGGCCACCGGTCATGCCGTAGATGGCATTGTTCACGAAGAAAACGGCGATCTTTTCGCCGCGATTTGCGGCATGCACGATTTCCGCCGTGCCGATGGCCGCCAGATCGCCGTCGCCCTGATACGCCAGCACGATCTTGTCCGGACAGGCTCGTTTAAGCCCAGTGGCGGCGGCGGGGGCGCGTCCGTGAGCCACCTGCACGTTGCCCACATCGAAGTAGTAATACGCAAAAACCGAGCAGCCTACCGGACTTACCAGGATGGTTTGATCCTGAAGATTCAAGTCTTCGAGAGCTTCTGCGATGAGTTTGTGGGCGACCCCGTGGCCGCATCCCGGGCAGTAGTGAGTCTGGTGCTTGAGGTCGGATTTACGCTCGTATTCGGGATAGAACAACTGCGACTTGGAGTGGACGACCTCGTAGGCGGGCTTCGCTTCTTCCGTAAGTTCGTGATTCGCCATAGATGCGGTCTCCATGTTGTCGTCCATCTTCGTTCGTGTATGGGCGGACGCCCCGTCCGCCCCGCGTCGCAAAGCGACGCGTAACATCCGTTCGCCTGGTGCACTTCCATTGCGCGCTTCGCGCGCAACCCCGGACGAGGCGTCCGGGGCTACACCGCTACCGCAATATGCTCTTCGATCTTTGCCAGCAACTCTTCCACGCTGGGGACGTTGCCGCCTACTCTCCCATAGAACTCAACCGGAAGCTTGCCCGCAATGGCCAGCTTCACGTCTTCGACCATCTGTCCGTTGCTGAGCTCTACCGTAAGAATCTTTTCGGCATGCGCCGCGGTGGCTTGCAATTGCATCGTGGGAAACGGCCACAGCGAAATGGGACGGAATAACCCGACCTTGATTCCCTGCTTGCGCGCTTGATCCACGGCTGAGCGCAATATGCGGGAGACGATGCCGTATCCCACCACGATCAGTTCGGAGTCGTCGGTACAGTACTCTTCGCAGCGGGTTTCGCACCGTTGAGCCCGCATGTACTTCGCTTCCATACGGCGCTGGTGGGCTTCGAGATCATCAGGCTCGAGATAGATCGAGCTGACCATATTCTTGCGAGTGTCGGCAGTTCCCTTCACCGCCCAGGGTTTCTCGGGAGCAACAATGTCGCGGTATTGCAGGTCGAGCGGCTCCATCATCTGGCCGACGAAACCATCGGTCAGAACGATGGCGGGATTGCGATATTTGTCCGCCAGTTCGAAGGCCAGGACCGTAAGGTCGGCCATTTCCTGTACAGAGGCCGGGGCAAGCACGAGATTGCGGTAGTTGCCGTGGCCTCCACCCTTGACCATGGCAAAGTAGTCACTCTGTTCGGGAGCGATGTTGCCGAGCCCCGGGCCGCCACGCATCACGTCGACAATCACGCAGGGGAGTTCGGCGCCCGCGAGATACGAAATCCCCTCCTGCATCAGGCTGAGGCCGGGGCCGGAAGAAGCAGTCATGACTCGAATGCCCGCTGAGGCGGCTCCGTACACCATGTTGATGGAAGCAGTCTCGCTCTCCGCCTGGATGAAAGTGCCGCCCACTTCGGGCAGATAAAGGGCAGCGGCCTCGGCGACTTCGCTGGCGGGAGTGATGGGATATCCGTAGTAAGCGCGGCATCCGGCGAGCACGGCGCCCTTGATCACCGCCACGTTGCCTTTACAGAGCTGGCGCATGTTTGCCTCCCTGCGCTGCGACTACAGCTTTGGGCGGCGGTGCCAGCCGGTATACGGTGATGGCGCCCGGCTCCGGGCAGCAGTAAAAGCAGATGCCGCATCCGGTGCAATCATGTCCGGTGTAATGCGCCGCATGCACGCCGTAACGATTCAACTCAGGAGCTAACCCGAGGCATTTGGGCGGGCAGGATTCGACGCAGAGCCCGCAACCCTTGCACTCCTCTACGTCAATGGCCACGTTGCCGCGCGCTGGTCCTGGCATGCTTTCACCTCGTAAACGCCGTTTGTGCCGCCTGGGGATGCTGCAACCACTTGGTCTTCTCGCAGTATTCGTAAAGCCGTTCGCGGAACTGGGGATGCGCAATGTTGATCAGCGCCTTGGCACGTTCGCGAATGGATTTTCCATGCAAGTAAGCCACGCCATATTCAGTCACGACGTAGCGCACAAGACCGCGTGAGGTCACCACCCCGGCGCCGGGATCGAGCATGGGGACAATGCGCGAGATGGTTCCATTCTTCGCGGTGGACGAGATGGCGATGATGGCCTTCCCACCTTTGGAGCGCGATGCCCCGCGCAGGAAATCAACTTGGCCGCCGATCCCGCTGTAAAACTGGTTGCCGATAGAATCGGAGCAGACCTGCCCAGTCAGGTCGACTTGCAACGCGGAGTTGATGGCAACCATGTTGTCATTGCGGGCAATCAGGCCGGGATCGTTGGTGTATGCCGTGGGATGGAATTCGAAAATCGGATTGTTATCGACAAATTCGAACAGGTGCTTCGTACCCAAAGCGAAACCCAGAATGATTTTGCGCGGCTTGAAATTCTTGCGCGCGCCGGTGAGTACGCCAGCCTCGATCAGAGGGATCACTCCGTCAGATACCAGTTCGCTGTGCACCCCGAGGTCCTTGCGGTCCATCAGCATGGGCAGAACCGCATCGGGAATTCCTCCGATGCCCGTCTGCAATACAGCTCCATCATCGATGAGTCCGGCAACGTTGCGGGCAATGGCAACCTGCAAGTCATTCACGACCGGCTTTTTCAGCGCGCAGAGCGGCCGCGAAGACTCCACGAAGGCGTCAATGTCGTTGACTTGAATGAAGCTGTCGCCGTAAGTGCGCGGCATATTGTCGTTGATCTGCGCGACCACGTACTTTGCCACCCGCGCGGCAGTCAAAGTCGTATCTACGCCAACCCCGAAGCTGCAATAGCCATGAGAGTCGGGCGGCGAAACTTCGATCAGGGCTACATCGATCGGCATCTCGCCGCTTTCGAACAACCCTTCGATTTCGCTGAGATAGATGGGGGTGTAGTCGGCGCGGCCGTCGTTAATGGCCTCGCGCACGTTGGCGCCGATGAACATGGCATTGTGCCGGAAGTGGCCGGTCATTTCCGGGGCGACGTAGGGCGCGCAGCCCATGGTCATCATGTGCACAATTTCCACGTTGAACAGATCCGGCGCGCGCCGGATCAACGCTTCGACCAGCGTCTCAGGCTCGGCACAACCGGGCTGAATGTAAACCCGCATCCCCGACTGCACGCAGGCCAGCGCCTGGTCTGCGGTCTTGAGACGCTTTTTGTATTCCATTTCCCATGACATCGACATCCGTTCCGCTCCCTAAACTGCCCTCAGTTCGCCACATCGCGAACCTTGGGCGACTTCGTCTTCATACCCCACAGCGGCATAATAAATTGCCCGATCGAAAAACATTTCGAGCATCTGCAGCAACTCCAATTCCCCCATGATCTCAATGGCGCGGTCCATCACGGCTTCGCTCTTCAGGAAATCCCAGAGATTCTCCTTGGTCAGGACAATCGCGTGGACCACCTCGCTGAGCGGAATGTGCTGGCGAGCCCGCCGAGCACCAATCTCTCTGTAACGGTGCTCGATATCGAGTTCGTTCTTGCCCAGCAGCCATTCGCCCAGGTGACGATAAATCTCGTAGACGCGCTCCCTCAGTTCATGAGCCGGAACCTCGCGGAAGTGCGCGATGAGGCAACTCGCTTGCACTTTCTCTTCCAATCCGGCAGCGAGCGCATCGGCGTGCGACTCAATTAGGCGCACCAGCCTGTAGGAGAACATCATACTCACCCCCTTTTCGGATTCAAGGGCCGGTTAAACTCCCAGTTTTACGACAGCGTCATCGTTGGCCCAGCCTTCGACGGGAACTCTCACGGTTTCCACCACTGCCTCAAGCGTCTGGGGTACCGTAATAGCTCGCGAAATCATGCAAACCGATTTGGTGCGTCGCAGAAGCCCCAGCCCGGTCTCACGTAGTCCATCGGAAGGCACGGTCAAGCGGGGACGAATCAGGATTTCGGTGAAGTTGCATCCCGCCGCACGGGTGCGATGAACCGATCCCTCAATCTCAACCTCGAGATCGACGTAATCGAACTTGGCGGCGTGTGCGATATCGTTAAAAGTTGTCGTGAAGCAACCTGCCAAGGCACAAAGCAGCAGTTGCTCAGGAGTCCAGCGGCCTTGTAGGCCGCCCAGTTCCGCGGCGTCGGAGAAATGGATCGTGTTAGGGGAGGACTCGCACTTGGCCAGTCCAGTGCGGCCCGACGTCCACCAAGCCGAAACGCGATAGGTATATTCAGCAGGCATTTTTTAGACTCCTGGCGCTCCCAGACTGCGCCGTTTCCCCATCAAGACGACAAGGTGAAGATCACGGTAATCGTGGTCTCAACCTCTGTCGGTTGCCCATTCAGCAGATATGGCTTATAACGCCATTGTTTTACGGCGGCGAGTGCGGAAGGCACCAACATGGGGTGGCCACTCACTAACTGCAGGTTCTCAATCTCGCCGGTGACACTGATGATGGCGGATAACACGACCTCACCCTGCACTCGCGCCGCTCGCGCCAGGGTGGGATAGCTAGGTTCGACGCGACGGATCAGCAGGCCCTTGGTAACACCCTGGGAGATGCGCACGCGCTGCGGTTGAACAGGGGCAAATTTCGGCACTGCCGAGAGGTTAGAGGTGGCATTCACGATCCCGCCAATCACGCCTCCGAGTTGCCCACCCGGAATTCCACCTGGGACTCCGCCGACCACTCCACCGGTGGCGGCCATCGGCGGTGGCGCCTCTTCTTCTTTAATGAGTTGGACTTTCTGCGGGATGCGGGTTGGGGTGCGGAGCTGCCCGGTATTGAGCATGTCGGTCTGGATTTGTTTGACAATTTTCCGAACCGCCTCGGCGGCCGGTGGAGGTGGGGGTGGAGGAGGCGGGGGCGCAATCAGCATAGTCAGCAACTGACCCTTAGGCAGTTCCTCAGTGAACATGAGGGGGACGAGCAACATCATACAAATCGCCAGGCAATTCACAATGAACGAGGTAGTCGTCGCCACCGCCTTGCGTTTGCTCTGCGCGCCGAAGTCGAGGACGCTGTCGGCAAACATTGGCTTTGGGGGCAGCGGCGGTCCCAGGACCATTTCCGCGCGCACCATGACAGCCGCCTTCCCGCGTACTGCTGGTTCGACGCCCTTCACCTCTGGTTCATGGATATCTACGGTACTCATCAGAACCTCCTGCCTACCCCTTCTGAAATGTCCGCCCACTGGCAATTGCGGACTGGCGCTTGCAACTCGCGCATCTTCAAGGTCATCTTCGTCCAACCGCTATAAAGGGCAAATGGCACACGTCACGGCTGTTGGTGATCGAAATCACGGAATTGCAATTCCGGGCAAACGGAAGTAACCAAAGAGGGGGAAATGGAAGGGACACCGGATAGGGTTCGAAAATTCGGAAGGAACGAGAAAAATGGAGCGGGAGACGGGGATCGAACCCGTGACATCCAGCTTGGGAAGCTGGCGTTCTACCGCTGAACTACTCCCGCTCAGGCGTGACCGAATTAGAGTATCACCCCGAGGCGCTGGTCTCAACAATACCGGGTGCGGTTCGAGGGAGGGTTCCAGGCGACAGCCTATAGGGGTTGTCGCTACGTGGTCGCCGCTATTCCTCGAAGACCCTGCCGAAGGCGGATTGTCGGGCGAGCGCGAGCTTGAAGCCGTAGAGCGCGCATGCCAGGACCAACACAACCGTGAATAATCCACGCCAAGCGTACCAGCGGGAGAAGTCCGTCGTGAGTGGCGCAAACAGAGTGCGGGAAACTGTCCAAGAGACCGCCGAGGAAAACAACCCGAAACGCAAAAGCGAGTACAACATGACTGTCGCAAAGACTAAGACCAGAATCAGTTCAATCCGTAAGTTCTCACCGGTCAGGTTGATGATCACCAGAAACAGTCCCGTAAACGTGATGCCAATCCATTTTTTTCGGGTCACGAGAGTTGCAATAAAGAAGATAGCGAGAGTTCCCATCGTATTTATCAAAGCAAAAGAGCGGAGACTGACGAGGCCAAAAAAGGCGGGTACGGTTCCGAGTTGGTCTTCCACTCCCCCGCCGCTCGTAATGCCGGCTACGGAAAACCAATAAGGCAGGGCGACGCGGATGAAGCCAGTCATCGAGGCGACAGCTCCGAGAAAGCTGCCAATCAGGAGATCGCGACCGACTAGCGGATCCTTCCAGCCACCCGCTAACAGCCGGCTCCACGAGATCAGCATCTCAGGCCATTTGCGACGCACGTATGGCTCCAGCGCTAGATAAAAAAACCCGAACTCCAGCGCGGCCCCTGCGGCGGATGCGAAGGATTCGTTGACCCAGTTGAAGATCCACAGCGCGGATCGGCTGTAGTGAGCGCTGAGCGCATACCCGATCCAGATGGCAGCAAAGAAAGCCCCGGCCGAACGCAAGGCTCCGCGGCGATCTCCCCGCCCGAGTTTTAGATTGTTGCGCGCAAACAAGAAGCACAAAACGAAGACAGCCAGCGCGCACACCACAAAGAAAGTAAATCCAAACCGGCTCGCGAGCGGACCTTCTGCGGCCGTAATGCGCTCTGGCGCAGACCAGGGCGCGAACACTCTGAAAAATACGACCCTCCCACGGTAGCTGGCTGCTGCCACACGTACCGTCCGGCCGGCGCTCACGCTCTCCCAAGCGAGGGACTGATCGGAAGGAACATCGGGTAGCCAGGTTGCGGGGATGGCACGGCTGTGGGACCAATCCAGTTCCGCATTCGCGAAAAGCGCCTGCCAGTCCGGTGGGGGATCGGCGGCAGGGGTGGAATCCTGGGGTCCGACGGCGGCAAAGTAGTTCAACCTTCCGGCTGAGTCCAGACCGACCTTGATCTCGCCAGAATAGAAAAGTTCTGGATCTTTCCTGGTCACTTGGAATGGAATATGTATCGTTTCCAGGGAGTGCGGACTCTGGCGGTACCAAAACTCCAGCGGAGAAGGATAGGCTCCCGCCAAGTCTCGATAGCGTTTGGGGGCAACGATCCCAGAGGAATAGGTGTAGAAGGCGTCGTCGACATCAAACCAGTAAGCATCATCCAGTGCGTTGGTGTAGCCCAAGGAGGAGGCGATCCGTCTGGCCTGTTCGCTCAGCAGGTCTGGAGCTTTCGCAGGAACCTGATTGAGCAGCATCCCGCGCTGGGCAACTATCATCGCCAAAAGCAGAGTAACGGCCACTCCGGTGAGGAGAAGCCATGCGGGGACGGGCTTAAGGGCACCGTCCTTGCCAGCAGCAGCGACCATATCCGGCGATGGCGTTTCACCCGCCGCCAGCGCCGCGGCCAGCGGATCGCCTCCCGGAAAAGCGGCCGCTACCTGCCGTACCGAAGATGGCCGAAGAGCAGGATCTTTTTGCAGACAGCGCAGGATCGCGATTTCCACCGTGGGATCGATTTCCTTCACTAATAGCGATGGCGGTCTGGGAGACGATTCGAGGTGCGCACGTCGCCACTCGGTTGGAGTGGTTGCCTGATAAGGCATGCGCCCGGTGAATAGCTGATAGAACACCAGTCCCAGCGAGTAGATGTCGCTGCGAACGCTGGCCTCGCCCTGGCCAATTTGCTCCGGAGCCATGTAAGCCGGGGTACCCGCGGTTTCTCTCCGGCCGGTCGCATCGGCGCTACTGAGGGCCAGCCCGAAGTCGGTGATGCGTACTCGCCCTCGTCCGTCCAGCATAATGTTGGCTGGCTTGAGATCGCGATGCAATAAGCCGCAATCATGTGCGGCCGCCAAGCCGGCGCAGATTTGGTGTGCGGTTTCCAACGCCTTATCTGTTGGCAGGCGGCCAATGCGGCGCAATAAGGACGCAAGATCCTCGCCGTCGATGTACTCCATGGTGAGAAAGTGCTCGCCGTCCACATCTCCGATGTCGTAAACCCGGCAAACATTGGGATGCGAAATCTGGCGAGCGTTCCGCACCTCGGCGTGAAACCCAGCGAGAGCCGCTGCGTCTTTCTGAAGGGCGGCGGGAAGAAACTTGAGGGCTACAACATTGCCGAGTTTGAGATCCTCAGCCTGGTAGACTTCGCCCATCCCGCCACGCCCCAACAGAGCGACAATCCGATAGCGCTCGTTGATCACAGTGCCCGGCGAAAATCCTCCGCCTTGCACCGCGCGCGAACTGGGAGGGACTGGGGTAGGCGCAACTACCGCTCGATCTGGCTCCAGGGTGGGCGTGTCGAGAATGGCGATGGCTCGCCCACAGGAAGAGCAGAAACGGACGTTCTCCGAAGATACTGCTCCGCATCCCGGGCAGGTAACCATGAGGACGGATTGTACCGTACGGCGACGTGGTGGAAGCTGATACGTGCCAGAGGTTCGTCTCGGGGCGTTCGGGAAAGTTGACTGGATCCTTCACGCCACCCGTAATCCGAAAAACAGCAGTCTTTGACTTTCTGGGCCTGACCCTAATGTTGATGGAGCGCCTAGCGGAATCCGCTGAACAGGACGACATTCGTGTCGTTATAGCGGGCGCGGGTCAGGGCAAACTTCTTGCCATCTTTGGACCAGGCATAGGAAGGCACAAACACGGGTTCGGAGGCGAAGTGAGTCAGCGCTACAGGAGCGCCGCCCGACAAGGAGAGCATGTACACATTTTGCGTGCTTCCAGTTGTGTTGTGCACAAAGGTGAGGGCCTTGTTATCGGGTGTCCAGCCCAGGGCATGCCAGTCGTCAAAGGGCGCGACCATCTCGACCTGCTTCTCAATCGCGCCATCTTCCAGCCTCTGCACAATGATCTTCGATTTTGTGCTGGCTCCCTGTCCCTCAGTTTTCCCATAGGCGATCAGTTTGCCATCCGGAGAAACCGCTGGAGAAAAACTGGTTCCGCGGGCCAATTCGACGGGAGTCCCCCCAGCGGTTGACAGTTTATAAATGCGCCCCACACCGTCCCGGGCTGCCCCCTCTGCGTAGAGTAGCCAGTTACCGTCAGGCGTGCAGTCACCCTTCTCCACATCGATTCCAAACGTAAGCTGCTTCAACTCGCCGCTGACTGTATTCAGGAGCCACACATTCGGTTTATTGTCCTCAAGAACTCTCCCCACCACGACCAAGTCGCCCCTGCCGCAAGGCATGGCACTGAACAGCAGACTGTCGTTCTGCAGCAGGCGAATCCGGTCGCTGCCATCCGAACTGGTCTCATCGATGTGCCAGCTCATATCTTTTTGCAGAAGCTTGCCGGTCGCAGTCCAGGACAAATCGTATCCGGTCGCTTGCTGGGTGGAGATTGGGGTCAGCTTCCAATCGATCTTGTCGCTGAGCACAGCAGGCGAGTCTCCCACGTAAACCGTCGCGGCCTGACGCTGCTCGGTGGTAATGAACGACCGTCCGTCTGCGGTTACGCTCAGCGAGGAATAGCTACTCAGGTCGTTAGTGACCCGGATCGCGTCGCCTGCAGGATAGGGCTGAAACCAGATCTGGCTGCGCAATCCCGCCCCTTTTTCTGCGCCCACAAAGAGCAAGCCCGACGCCTCCGGCAGCCAGGCCACGGATGTAACCAGCTCGGGTCGTGGAAACTTCTTCTGCAACCGGCCCTGTGGCGTGTAGACCAGAATCGAGGTGATCTGCCCCTTCGCCACATCGAAAGCACCCACCGCGATGAGATCGCCCTTGGACCATGAAGGATCTGTGGATAGCCCCTTCCCCTGGCCTCGATTTTGCTGAACGACGACTCGCTCTCCGCTTCCGTCGGCATTCGCGATCAAAATCTGATCCTCGCCGGTCTGTTGAATGATGCGGCGGTACACGATCTGCTTTCCGTCCGGCGAAAATGCCGCTGCGCCGACGACATCACTCGCCACTTGCCGAGGACTCCCGCCCAGTGACGGCACGCTGTAAAGATTGACGTTATTTGGATTGGCAGGATCGCCATGCGGGTAGTACAGATAATTCCCGTCCGGCGTGAACGCCGCACCTAGCCCGAAGAAACCCGGCTGCGGCGGTACTACTGTGACTTCACTGCCGGTGGCCACCTGCTTCACCCGCAGACTTCGTTCCCCTTCCCTCCGGCCGTATGCCACTAACCTTCCGTCCGGTGAAATCGCGGCAAAATTGGTAACTTCCCCATGGTCGGTGAGTGGACGAATGGCAAGATTGCGCGCATCGAATGCCGGTGCAGGGCGGCTTACTCGTTTGTACACGGCGAATCCAGCGGCAGCTACCAGCGCCATCACCAGAACGGCAGCGCCGATCAGCGCTCCCCGCTGGCGCCGGACTTCTGGGATGACCACAGCGCGGGAGGATGACGGCATTGAAGAAGACGCAGCCATGCCAACCTGGGGCGTAGCGGATCCCGCCATCGCGGAATTTGAAGATGAAGTTTCTGCCGCGATCCTGCCCGACTCCATCTCCCGTTTCAGCCGCTTCAGATCGGCGCGAATCTCTGAAGCGTACTGATAACGCAAGTCACGATCTTTCTCCAGAGCCTTATTGACGATGTCTTCCAGCTTGAGAGGAAGATCAGGGTTCAGTCGCAAGGGAGAGAGGGGCGCGCGGTTCATGATCCCGTCGAAGATCACACCTGTACTCTCACCCCGGAACGGCAGCGCCCCGGTCGCCATTTCATAGAGGACGGCGCCGAATGAGAATAGATCCGTGCGTGCGTCCAATTCCTTGGCGCGGACTTGCTCGGGCGACATGTAGGAGACGGTCCCCACCGCGGTGCCCGGGCTGGTCAAATGCGAATCCGGTAGCGTTGCTGTCAGAGTGTGGGCTGCGGCCATCTGGCTGGAAGAACCAGGAGCGGTCGTAACTTTGGCCAGACCAAAATCCAGAATCTTGGCGTGTCCGCGCTTGGTGACGAAGATGTTGGCAGGTTTGATATCGCGGTGGACTATGCCCTGGGCATGGGCGGCGTCGAGCGCATCGGCAATGTCAATGGCGAGCGATAGAATGAGCTCGGTCTCGATCGGACGGCCCGCAATCCTGTGCTTGAGCGTGACACCGTCAAGGAACTCCATCGCGATAAACATCTGTCCGTGCTGGTCATCAATTTCGTAGATCGTACAAATGTTGGGATGGTTCAGCGCGGATGCTGACTTGGCTTCACGCTCGAACCGACTGAGCGCTTGGGCGTCTTTGGCGACCTCGTCAGGAAGGAACTTGAGAGCCACAAAGCGGCCGAGTTTCACGTCCTCGGCTTTGTAGACGACGCCCATCCCACCGCCGCCCAACTTCTCGACGATTCGGTAGTGCGAGATGGTCTGGCCGAGCACTAGGAACTCCCACGCTTTCAGGTTGACTCATCTTACGGATGGGCCTTTTGCCAGTCAACGAAATGGCGCCTTCGGCACAACCTCTCGCAGAAAAAAGCAATCTGCTTTATGAACAGTTAACCGGAGAGTGGGAAAACAAGGCCAATATCTCTCGATCCATCAGGGATCAACGACCGTATCTGAATTCGAAAAGGTGCCGGTTTACGCGGCTCGCGGCAGCTCGTGTTTTTGCTTGCTCTCGATAGAGGGATACATCGGCATCTTCTCTTTCCAGCCCTTTCGAATCAGCCAAGCGTTGGCCGGATATGACGTCGCCCAGCCAATGATCATGGCAATCTGCATCATGAACCAGTAAACCGGCACGTTGGGATAGATCCGGGCCGGCTCCGGGAAGAGAACAAATCTGGTAAAAGCCATCCAGGCGAACATGCCGATTTCAAATGCGGCAATCGAAATGGTGTCAGCGCGCATCGCGGCGATGATCCCTTGGCCGGGGGACAGTCCGCGCATGGGGACGATCGTGAAGTACTGGAAGACAACGCCGAGAACATAGGCAAGAACAAAGTCCACTACCAGCTTCGTAGCAAAATCTGAACCGCCGACGAATGTTGCCACGGACCCGCCAATCACAAACAGTCCCGTTTCCCCGATGATGTCGCCCAGCGTACAGCCTGCCCCGCAGTGAAAGACTGCGACCGAGACCTGCTCCCGCGTAGGCTCCATTTCCTTCATCCGCTGTTTTGTCTCGCGGTCAGGCTTCGGCGAAGTCGCGAGGCTAACGGAACGGGTGCGCAGGTAAAGCCATGCCGCCAGCGGCCCGAAGTACATCGCGGTGACAGGCCACACCCCATACATGATCCACATTTTCTGGCGTTGGCCCTGCAGGAAGTCAGAAACGATCCACAAGGCAATCACGGAGCAGAGCACAAGATACACCCACGAAATTACATGCAGCCACTCGGGATAAAGCCTCATAACGTAGAAGATGAGGACTGGCGCGGAGAGGTTTTCGGGCAAAGCGCCGGCAGCATTCCTGCGATCCTTATCACAGCTTGGCGTGCGACCATGCTCGGGGGCTTCGTGAACTCCCGCGGGCATTCGTGTTTAAATAGTCGGCCTGCGTTCAATCTCGATCGTCTCAGGACACTGATGCGTTCCTCAAAGTCGGGTTCATCACGGCGTGGATTTCTGCGAAACACTCTGACTACTTCCGCTGCTCTCGCCTTACGGCCCGCATTAGGCTCGGCGCGCGAAGTCTCACGCGCGACCGAATCTCCGGCTGCTGAAGTGAAACCCTTCGAACTGGAAGAGGTCACGATTGCGGAACTGCAGGACGGGATGAACTCCGGCAAGTTTACGGCGAGGTCTCTAGTCGAGAAATACATTGCGCGCATTGAAGACATCGACAAGCGCACCGTGAATGCGATCATTCAGCTGAATCCGGACGCCGTTTCCATTGCGGAAGATCTCGACCGCGAGCGGAAGGCGAAGGGCCCAAGCGGGCCTCTGCACGGAATTCCAGTGCTGATCAAAGACAACATTGCTACGGCGGACCGCATGGAGACCACCGCGGGATCGCTCGCGCTGGTTGGGTCCAAGCCGCCGAAGGATTCCTTCGTCGCACAGAAATTGCGCGCCGCCGGAGCGGTGATCCTGGGAAAAACCAACCTCAGTGAGTGGGCCAACATTCGCTCCAGTCACTCGAGCAGTGGATGGAGCGGTCGAGGGGGATTGACTAAGAATCCTTATGCTCTGGACCGTAATCCCTGCGGATCAAGTGCGGGAACTGGCGCGGGAATTTCGGCGAATCTCGCTGCAATCGGGATCGGCACCGAAACAGATGGATCGATTGTGTGCCCGTCATCATTGAACGGTTTGGCGGGAATCAAGCCTACGGTGGGATTGGTGAGCCGCGCGGGAATAATTCCTATCTCGCACAGCCAGGATACTGCCGGCCCTATGTGCCGGACCGTGCGCGATGCGGCGACGCTCTTAGGTGTCTTGACCGGAGCCGATCCGGAGGATGACGCGACTGCGGCCAGCGTAGGCAAGGCGCAGACGAACTATGCACAATACTGTGTCTCCAACGGTTTGCAAGGCGCGCGCATCGGCGTTGCGCGAAAGTATTTCGGGTTCAGCGATGCCGTGGATGCGCTCATGGAGCAGTCCATCGATGTAATGAGAAAGCAAGGAGCTGTGATCGTCGATCCTGCCGACATACCGACGCTGGGCAAGTTCGACAGCAGCGAGATGACCGTGTTTATGTATGAACTCAAGGCGGATCTGAACGCCTACCTGGCACGGCTGGGCCCCTCGTCTCCAGTGAAGACATTGAAGGACATCATCGAATTCAACGAGCGCAATCGAGAAAAGGAGATGCCTTACTTTGGCCAAGACTTGTTTCTCAAGTCTGAAGCTAAAGGATCACTTACCGAAAAAGAATATGTCGACGCCGTGGCGAAGAATCGACAGCTTGCTCGCACCGAGGGAATTGATGCGGTCATGGATAAGAACAAGCTGGACGCGCTGGTTGCACCTACCGGAGGCCCGGCGTGGCTTACCGATCTGATCACGGGCGACCATTTTGGGGGAGGAAGTTCCAACGCCGCGGCAGTTGCAGGGTATCCCAATATCAACGTGACCGCCGGAAATATTTTGGGCCTGCCAGTTGGTATCTCCTTCTTTGGACGCGCCTGGAGCGAACCTAATCTGATTAAGATCGCTTATGCATTCGAGCAGGCCACTAAGGCACGGCAAGCGCCCCGATTTTTGCCGCGAATTAATCTAGATTAGAATCTGAAGTAAGGCGCGAGGACCGTTATGTCGAAGCTTTGGGTCACGGCACTGCTGTGTCTGGTTTCGTTTGCTTATGGTCAGGACGTTCCCCACTCCTATCCGTTTGTGAAACTCAATCAGGAAGTACGTGTAGCGCATCTGCCCAGGTTGGCCGCGCGTTCCCCCGATCCTTCGTTTGTGTTGCTGACCTCTCTCGATACGATTTTTCACGACCAGAGCATCTGTTGCACGAAGGATTCAGCTCTGGGCGATAGTGCGGCGGCCGCAGACGGCAGGTCGGTGAAAGACATCGTAGCCAAGCTCGAGGGAAGACACCTGCTCAGTGATGGCCGGCCCGTCATGATCGACGTACTGGATCTTGCGCCACAGGTAACGAGGAATCCAGGCACGGTGGTCCGCGCACTCACTAATAAAAGGGCCATGCTCCTAAAGTGGAACTCGCACCTGTACGTGCTCTATGGAGCACTGTTTGATGAAGCACAGTACGCCGATGGGAGCCTCGCAGAGACCATCAATCAGCTTTTTCTACTGGACCCACGTTACTCCGATTCTCGGCGAGAAGTGTCATTCAAACGCGAAAAGGACGATTGGAATCAGGTAGAAGGCTTGCTCCTTCTTAGCGTTTCTCCACAGTGAGGATTTGTTTCCTCTAATCCGGCAGGCAGGGGTTACAAGTTTTTGGTCCGCTCGTGTTACCTTGACTTACGAGGGGGTACTAAATGGCAAACCTGAATAAGGTAGTCACCTCCCTACGGAGTGAGTACGCCCGTCTCCAAAAAGAGATGGAGCGTGTAGGGAAGGCGCTGAGCGCTCTCGGCAGTGCTGGTGGGGGGAACAGGCTTGGGACAAGACGTAACCTGAGCAAGGACGCTCGCCGGAGGATCGCCGAAGCGCAACGGCTACGCTGGGCAAAAGTGCGGAAAGCCAAGCTGGCCAAATCGTAATCGCAGTCATTCGCAAGTGCCGCAGAAAGGCCTCGTTCCTCACCGTTGCGGGCGAGGCCTGAGCGGAAGATGCAGCCATTACCAGTTAGCACTCTTCCTGAAACATTCCCAGTCATCTTCCCACGTCTCGCAAAGACGGCGAGCACCCGGGCACCGCCACGTGCGGCACCTCGATCGAGTAAGCCGGGCTCTTACTAGGTCCAGCGGAACCACTTCAGGGCCAGCACAAAAGAAACCCCACCCCACACGATCATCACCAGCAAGCGCGGCCATTGATGCAGAATCGGCATGCCTTCCAGAATGCTCGCTCTAAGTGCGTCGTTGAGCGCGGTCAGCGGCAGAGCTTTGATCAGGGGATGGATGATGGCGGGGAACCGCTCGTAAGAGAAGAAGACGCCTGAGAAGATCCACATCGGCATCATGACGAGGTTGATCAGGCCACTGACGGACTCGATCTTCTGCGCGCGGCTGGCGGTGAGCAGGCCGACTCCGCCGAAGGTGAGCGAGCCCATTCCGGCGATGAGCGCGATACCGGCGATCGAGCCCATCACGCGCATGTGGAAGAAAAGCGCGCCAAAAGCCAGCAGCAGACCGACTTCGACGATCATCAGGATCAGGCGACTGGAGGCGAGGGCGAGCAGGAAATCTCCTCTGCGCATGGGCGTACCTACAAAACGCTTGAGCAATTTTCTTTGGCGCATGTCTACCAATGCGAAGCCGATGCCCCACATCCCGGAGTTCATCAGGTTCATGCCCAGCAGTCCGGGAATGAGAAAGTCGATGTAGCGCGAGCCCGGCTCGGAAGAACTCACGGGCTTCGTTGGCACTGGATCGGTGCGGCCGGCGGTGGATTGCAGAGCATCATTCACCTCCGCTCGGGCCAACACACTTTCAGGACGGGCGGGGTCGTAGCGATAGGTGAAGGTTCCGTTGGGGCCGGGTTCGATGGCCAGATCGAACTTGCCCAGCCGGAATCCCTGGTGCGCCGCTTCGGCATCGACGACTTGCGTTTTGAACTGCTTCGTTTGCGGAGACTTGTTGAGCAGAGTTTGCGCGCTTTCCGCTCCTCGCACAATCGCCACGGAAACGGCGCCTTCGGGCTTGTTGCGGAAAGCGATTCCCAAGCCGAGCGCGAGCAGCAGGGGGAAGATGAAAACCCAAAACACGACTTCAGGCTCGCGCTTCAGCTCCAGCATGCGAGCCATCAACAAATGGGAGTAGCCGGCCCAGCGGCCGTTGCGGCGCTGTTCGGGCGGCGGCGGAGTCGCGGATTGAGTTCTGACTGGAGTTTCCTGGGCTACGCTCATACCGAACCTCTGGCTTTGTACTCCATTTGGAGCACCCCGGACGAGGCGTCCGGGGCTACACAATCGTGGGCTACAGAATCGCGGGCTACACAATCATCTTCAATCTTCGCGCAGGTGGCGGCCTGTCAGGCGCACGAAGACGTCTTCCAGGCTTGCCTGCCGCGTGGTCAGATGTTGCAGCTTGCCGCCTTGCCTGTCGATCGCTTCCAGCAGGGCGGGAATAGTGAGATGCGGTTGTTTCACGTTCAATGCGATCAGGCCATCGTCTTCGCGAACAGACTCCACGCTGGGCAAAGTGCGCCACGCATCCTGTGAGCCAGCGGAATTGCCTTCCACAAAAAATTCGACGACGTGATGTCCGCCCAGCCGTGTGATCAGTTCGGCAGGCGATCCCTCAGCGATAACCTGCCCGTGATCGATAATGGCGAGGCGATCGCACAGGCGCTCGGCTTCGTCCATGTAGTGGGTGGTGAGCAGCACGGTTCCGCCGTTGCGCTGAAACACGCGAATGATGTCCCACAATTGGCGCCGGCTCTGCGGATCGAGTCCGGTGGTTGGTTCGTCCAGGAAAAGAATTTTCGGATTGCACACTAGCGCGGTCGCGACTGCCAGTCGCTGCCGCTGGCCGCCGGAAAGTTTGCCGACCCACGAGCCTGCCTTTTCGGAGAGCTGCAACTCCTCAAGAACCTCGTCGGTGGATCGCGGCTCGCGATAAAAGCTGGCGAACAGGTCGATGGTCTCGCGAACCGACAGCTTCTCCGAGAGCCGCGTCTCCTGGAGGGAAATTCCGAGCCACTCGCGCATTTCGCGCTCGTTGTCGTCCCAGCTGTGTCCCAGGATAGAGACCATGCCGGAAGTTGGCGCGAGCAGGCCTTCGAGGATTTCGATAGTAGTGGTCTTCCCCGCCCCGTTCGGCCCCAGCAAGCCGAAGCATTCGCCTGCCTGGATTTCGAGATTCAGCCCACGCACAGCTTCGACTTTGTCATCGTAAGTCTTGCGGAGGTCGCGGCATTCGATGGCGGCGGGCATGGGGAGATTCTACCGGATGAGGGCAAAGTCGTCCCCTCGGCGTTCGGCACGAAAACGCGAACGAAAGAGGTGCGAAAGAGCGCGTTGAACTTCGGTGGCCAGTTCGTCGCACTTGGCATAAAGCACCCCGGACGAGGCGTCCGGGGCGACACAGACATTCGAGCTACAAGTGCCGGCTAGCGGCCGTAATATTTCGCGTTGCGCTCGGTGAAGGCATTCCACTTTTCCGGGAGATCATCGAGAGCGAAGATTGCCGAGACCGGACACACCGGAACGCAGGCGCCGCAGTCGATGCATTCGACGGGATCGATGTAAAGCAGTTCCTCGGTCGCGTGGGCGGGCTCGTCTTTTTTAGGATGAATGCAATCCACCGGGCACGCGTCCACACACGCGGTGTCCTTGGTGCCGATGCACGGTTCAGCAATGACGTAGGTCATAACGGTGTTTATTCTCCTGGGATGGTTACCTTTATCTTACTACCACGGCGGCGTGCGTGGGCAAGCCACAGAACGGCACATTCTAGCAAGAAATCGAGAATATGGTACAGGGCAGGAGCTCCGGGGGACGGAAGAATCCGCGGCCGTGTTCTTCGGTGTTCCCTTGGTGAGTCCTTTAAAATCATTCACCCGCTGGAGACACCGAGGAACACAGGGTTAAGGGCTCCAGGTTTGAATGACCGAAGTAACTGGCGGAGTCCGGATCAGAATGCGTTAATGAGGCACACGCTGCAGTCACATTCGACGTTGAAGGCCCCCATCATGAACAAGCTCAACGTTGTGGTTTCCCTGATCACGAAGGAAAACGACTACCAGCTGGAGCAGGCCGCCTCGGCGGAAGCTGCCGCAGCCAAACTCGGGGCTAAAGTTCAAGTCGTTTATGCGGGCAATGATGCTGTGCAGCAAACCCAGCAGATTCTGGCTTTCATTCAGGATCCCGCCAAACGGCCGGATGCAATCCTGGCCGAGCCCGTCGGAACGAGCATGGAACAGATTGCGCGCGCTGCGGTAAAGGCGGACATCGCTTGGGGCATCATCAACTCCAGTGCGGAGTACCTCACCGATTTGCGGGGGCAAGGCAAAGTTCCCGCCTTCTCGGTGGTCAGCGACCACGAAGCCATTGGCAAAATCCAAGGGCAGCAGATGGCGGCCTTGCTGGGGGATACGGGGAACGTCCTGTACATCGAAGGACCATCGGTACGCGACGTCGCCAAATTGCGTACCAAGGGCATGCTTGCGACCAAACCCCCAGGCGTGAGCGTAAAGAGCATTAAGGGAGACTGGACGCAGCAGAGCGGATACACCGCGATCAAGTCGTGGCTGGCGCTCACCACCTCGCGGCAGATGAAAATCAACATGATTGCCTGCCAGAACGACGACATGGCCGTTGGAGCTCGCCGCGCCTTTGAGGAACTTGGAGATCTGCAGGAACGCGACGCCTGGCTGCATCTGCCATTGACGGGCTGCGACGGGGTGCCCCGTGCTGGCCAGGAGTGGGTGCGGCAGAAACGCATGACCGCCACCGTGATCGCCCCTGCTTTGATCGGCGAAGCGATGCAGATACTCGCTGCAGCAAAGAACTCCGGCTCACAGCCGCCAGAGCGCACCATAATCTCCCCGAGGTCGTACCCTGCAGTCGAGGACTTGCAGAGCGGGCAAGCGCAAGGCGCTAAAGCTTAGATCGGTCACTCCAGACAAAAAGACAAAAGCTGGCAACTTGCGTTGCCAGCTCTCCGCTCTTTCCTTGCTCTGACTGTCACCGGCGGTATCCGTGGTGGCCGCCTTCGCTGCGGAATCCCCGCTCAGCGTGAACCTGGCCGCCATTGTACCCGCGGGCGTAGCCACGATTCTGGAACTGACCGCCACTGTATCCACGGTCATAGCCGCGGCTCCCGTAAGCATGCCCATAGCCTCCGCGCGCGTATCCCCGGTATGCGTCATGGCCATAGCCCCATCCTCGACCATGCTCCCAGGCCTCGTGACGCCAGCGGTCGCCATCCCAATCGCGATGGTAGTATCCGCGGTACCAGGGGCCGGCTCCAATAAAGACTCCGTTCACGAAATAGCTCGGCCCATAGTAACCATAGGGAGCGCAGGCGTACGGATAGTAGTCGTAATAACCGTACTCACAAACCGGCGGTCCCGCGACATAGGGATGCCCAACCAACACGCCTACCGGACCCACCCCAATTCCAACTGAAACCTGTGCCTGCGAATACGCCAAAGGCACCATCAATACTGCCAACAACGCCACGTATTTGAGATATCGCATAAAACCCCCTGGCTCGACCTGAAAAACCCTCCGGCCTCAGCCTGTAGCGGGCCGGTTTCTTGCCTTGCTTCGGTCCGCTTGCTTCTAGTGATTGGAACCTCAGGAGGGCAAAAAAGTTGCGGAAACTGGAGTGGTTGATTTAAACCATGTTGCTTGATTTCAACCAGTTAGGCACATTCGCAAAGGAGTGACATTAAGGAAGATAAATCGGCCCACGCGCCAAGTCGCACGAGATGCGAGTCTGGTTGGCCCATTGGGGTGCAACTTCGGGGTGCCCCACATCTCGCCGATTTGCGCCATGAGGGATTCTCAAGTGGGAGCGACTTGCGACCCGCTCGCTTCGCTGGGACAGCGCAAGGGCTTTTCTTACGTGGGCTGTGGCGACCTTACGCGTGCACCAACTCTTTTCTTTCGCTCGCTTCGTATTCCACTATGTAGCCGGCGACTGCGCTGGCCGCGACTGTGAACGGAGAGGCGAGATACATCTGCCCGGGGCCACTGCGGCCGGGGAAGTTGCGGTTTTGCGCGCTGATTACGACCTGATCGGGGCGCGTGGAAACGCCTGGCCCGGCATTGATGCAGGCCCCGCAACTGGGCTCAATCGCCTGCGCTCCGGCTTTCTTAAAAATGTCCAAATATCCCCGACGCAGGCAGTAATTCCGCGTCTCCTGCGAGCCGAACTGGATGTAGAACTTCACCGAGTCCGCGACGCGCTTGCCATGCTTGAGCGCATCGGCGAGGACTTGAGCATACATATCCATGTCTTCGTTCTTGCCGGCGGTGCAGGTACCGCCGTAAGCAATCTCTACGGGCACGGGCGTGTTCAGTTCGCGGACGTACTTTCCATTGCCGGGGTCTCCCGGAGTGGCGACCATGGGCGTGATGTCGGCGGCATCCAGTTCGATGACATGCGCGTACTGTGCACCCGGATCGCTGTACAAGCCCTCAATCGCTTCTGCTTTTTTGCGATCCATGCCGCGGCGTTCGACAAGAAAATCCACGGCTTTCTTATCAGCCGCGACAATGCCGGTGAACCCGCCGATCTCGGCGGCCATGTTCGTCATGGTCGCGCGCTCATCTACGCTGAGTTCTTCGATGGCTTCGCCCGCGTATTCCATCACTTTGGCTAAGGCCTTGCCGCTGCGCACGTAATCGAGGCTGAGAATCTTCAGGATGAAGTCTTTGGCGGTGACATTGGGATGCTTCCTGCCGCGGATAATGATCTTCACCGACTCCGGAACCTTCACCCGCACATCTTTCGTGATCCAGGAATTGAACACATCGGTGGTGCCAATGCCGAACGCTACGCAGCCAATCGCGCCGACGTGGGGCGTGTGCGAGTCGGAACCGATGTTCAACTGACCCGGCAAGGCGTAGCTCTCTAGCACGATCGAATGGCAGATTCCTTCGGAGCCTTTGCGGTCGGTCAGTTCGCCATGCAGCTTGATTCCCTGCTTGTTGGCGAAATCCTGCTGCTTGAGTTTCAGTTGCGTGGCCAGGTCGAGCAGGCCCAATTTCTTCTTTTCTTCCGAGATCACTTCATCGAGGAAGGTCAGATGGTCGCGGAAGAAAATGATTGTGGAGGGGTCGTTGACCTTGGCATCTTTTCCTACGTAGCGCTCGAAGAAGATGGCGGCCATGGGGGTGACGTACTCGTGGCTGAAGCGCAGGTCGGCCCGGGCAAAACCGGTGTCGCCTGGCTTGACCGAGAGCACACCCACAGCCGAGCTGGGCTCGGCGGGACGGACCGATGGGTCCGCCCCTACGTGGTCCGTTTGAATCATGTGGCGCGCGAAGATCTTTTCGGCCACCGTCATGGGGCGGCGCTCGTCTGCTCCCTTGATGGGCGGCAGAAACACTTTTCCTTGCATCCGGGCTACGTTGAATGGGAATAAACCGCCGTATTCGATCACCTGGCGGGTGATTTCATCTTCGCCCGCGGTGAATTCGCTCAGTGCAATTTCTTCTCCGTTGCGTATGCGGTCGACCAGAGAAAAGTTGGTCGAAGTGAGCAGGCCGAGATTTTGGCAATTTTGCTTGTAAATGCGCTCGATGTTTTCTGCGATCACTACGCGGATACCGGCGCACATCTCGGCGTACGGCGACTGTTCCCGGCTCGATCCCTTGCCGCGGCGTTTGCCGCTCACCGCGCAGACGAAGCCGCCGCGCTTGACCTCTCCGCGCCCGATCGGAGTGACATTGCCGCACTTCAATCCCAGGTACGGAATCTCCCCCAGAGTCTCATCGAAGTAGAAGCAGTAATGCGCTGGCGTGATCTCGTCTGTGGAAATATCGTCGCGCAGTTTTGGATTGTTCGCCGCATTCCTGGTATCCCAGGGCAGATCTTCGCCCGCCAGTTGCCGCCTGATCAATTCGGGATCTTCGGTGAGAAAGAGAATGCGGCCTGGCAGCCGAACTCTATCCGGGCGCTTTTCGATTTTGCGTTCGAGGAGTGAGCTGATCACGGGCTTGACCTGAGGAGTCGAGATTGGCCGCCGGAGCGGAGCCGGCGTCCCACATAAATGTATTGTAGCGCCGGGGCGGAGGAGGCGTCGCGCCCCTGCACAAGCATGCTTCAATGCTGCGCGTGCAAGGACCTGTCGAACTTCTCACCCGCCGTTATGGCTACCGACAAGCGGTTCTCCCTTGGAGCCAGCGGACAAGTAGCATACGGGGTCACCGCACACGGAGGGTTATAAGCGCGATTGAAATCGAGCACCACGGTTCCATTGCTCACTGGGCCGGTATCGAGGAAACGTCCGCCGGGATAGGTATCGCTTTTTGCGCTGGCGTCGCTGAAAACGAAAAACAAACCCTTGGTGGGATCTCCCCCGAGCGCCGTCAGCTTGAACTCCTGGCCATGAAGCGTGAACACAGCCGTTCCCGGTGCCGGCTCTGCAATCACATCTCCGAGAACGTTCGGAACGTGCACCGTCTTCTTTCCGTCTCCGGGAAGCCACTTTGCGGTCAGGCGATAGTCCATATTCAGCGGAAAAAACTGCATTCCCTTAAACATCCGCGCATACTCACTGTCTTTGTCTTTTAGTCGAATTCCCACGCGCTGTCCCCGCACTATGACATGAAAGCGCAGCGTTCCCAACTCGACCTCGGTTTGATGATGGGAGGTGTCAGGTTCGAGTTTCGCGCTGGTGACGCCCTTGCCGTCAACTGAGGCCTGCGTCTCGGGCCGTAATTTCAAGGTGACGTCTTTGCCATCGAGATCAAACTCTCCGGCATGCGGCGGTCCTTTAGGAAAAACGATGGCGTTCGACGGATCGCTCCCAAACGCATTCACGCCCGGCTTGAGCCAGAAAAGGCCTACAAGCGGCAACCAATTTGTCTTGAGGTCGTCGGTTTCGGCCGCCTTCCACTTTTCGAAGGACTGGATGTAAGCGGGGTCTGGCGCACTCCGTGAGTCTGCCCCGCGGGCAGACCACGTGGCGAGCAGCAAAACTGCGATAGCCAGAACGGTGCGCCTCTTGGTCATAATTTATTCCGAGCCGGTTACACGATTCGCTGTTATCTGCGGTATTCGCGGGGATCCGGTAAGGGATCCAATCCGCGGCCCGCGAAGATCTCCTGAAACTCATGCACCAGCGCATCATGAATCAAACCGTTGGAGGCGAGCGTCTCGCGGCTGTTCAGCTGGAAGGGAGAACCGTCGAAACCGCTGACCTTGCCTCCGGCCTCTTCGACAATCAGCACGCCCGCAGCCGTGTCCCAGGGATTGAGATTGAATTCCCAGAAGCCGTCGTAGCGCCCGCAGGCCACATCGCACAGGTCGAGGGCAGCCGAACCCGCCCGGCGCACACCGTGGGTGCGCAGCGTAATCTGGTGATAGAAAAAAATGTTGGGATTCTTGTGCCGCTTGTGGCTGGGAAATCCTGTCGAGAGCAGAGATTCTTTCAGCTGGCCGATCTTTGACACATGAATGGGCTTGCCATCCAAGCGCGCTCCCTGGCCGTGCTGAGCGCTGAAAAGCTCGTCGCGCGTGGGATCGTAGACAACGGCCGCAACCCGCGATTGGGAATCGGCGGTTCGATGCTCGATGGCGAGCGAAACGCAGAACACCGGATAGCCATGCGCAAAATTGGTAGTTCCATCCAGCGGATCGACATACCAGCGATATTCATTGCCGCGATCGTTGAGTCCCTGCTCTTCGCCTAAGACATCGTGGGATGGAAACTGCTTGGCCACCCGCTCACGGATGAGCACCTCGGACGCGCGGTCGGCAGCCGTGACCAGATCGGCGTCACCCTTGTACTCAATCTTGAGTCCCTGATGAAAATATTCGAGGAGCAACGCCCCCGCCTCACGGGCGATGGCGGTCATGGCGGGGATAAAACTTTGTGTTTGGCTGGGAGAGGACGTCATGCTTGCACTTTCAGCATCCGGCTTTGGCTACCTCAGTTTCGAATGAGACAAAGCCTACTTCTTCTTCCCGCCTTCCTCGGCGATGTACATAATCTCGTGCTTAAAGATGAACAGATTGGGCGCGCCCTCGCGTGTCAGTCGGACCATGTTCTTATCGAAATACTCGATCCACCCGTGGACGGTCTGGCCATCCATCAGTTTGACTGATACCGGCTTCTGCTTCTCTCCAATGGACTTGAGGAACAGTGCCTCCTCATACGTGTCCTCCGGAGGGGGCGTCCGGCCGCGCTTCTGGTGGTTATTGCCCTGCTGCTGGCCATGAAACGACATGCAGGCATTGTACACAATGTGGTCAGTCTGAAGGCGCAACGGGCCCTCATGAAGATTGGTATGGGCTGATGAAAGCGACACCGGAGTGAGGAGTAAAATACCTGCTGAATTTCCCGCCGCCACTCAGGAGGCCATCGTGGTTCACCGCTGTATCCTGTCAGTCGCAGCGTTTCTGTTCTTTGCATCAAGCATGGTGCCGCAAACGCCCGGGCGCGGCTTTCCGACTCCACCGCCATCGCTCGACCAGGAAAAGCAAGGGCAAGCTCCGGGGCAACATCCTTCCACAGCCGCCCGACGCCTCGATCTGGAGCAAGCACAGCGCGAGGCCGATGAACTGGCGCGCATCGCCCAGACCGTTCCCGCGGACATGACCAAGATCCGAGAAGGCATGCTGCCCAAAGACGCCATTGAAAAGCTCAAGCAGATTGAGAAGTTATCGAAACACCTGCGCAGCCAAATGACCCAGTAAGGGGATGAATCGACACAATCGCATCAAAGCGTCGCTTCCAACGAGCGTTGGGAAACTACCGGGGAAAAGGTGATCCTATTACCAGCAACAAAATGGGGCCACCCATAACCATGGTGGCCCCGATTTAACTGCACGGGGATTAGAACGTCACTTTCAGACCCCATTCAATCTGCCGACCGGCTCCTACTGCATACGTTCCAGTGCCGTTTCCGACCCTGAACGTATCATTGGGTACGCAGCCGCAACTAGCTTGAAACTCTGTGCCAGTGCCGTTAACCGACCCTGCCGAACCGGTCAATAAACCGGACATGGTAAAGGGCGGATTGTTGAAGTTGCTGAAGTTAAAAATGTTGAACGCAGAGACGCTAGGTTCAATCGAGACTTTTTCCTTGATGGTGAAGTTCCAGGCGATGTTCAGGTCGAAAGATCGCATCCACGGAAGGTTCGCTTGATCCGCGGGCGCTGTTGGAAGAATAGGTGCCACTCCGCCCAGTTTCTGCAGTTGATCGAGCGTCATGAGATTGTTCGCGATCAGCACCTGGCCTGCGGGCGTAGCCTGGTTCGCGACGGTTGTGTTGTACTTGCTAATGAGCGCGTTGATGTTCGAAGCATTCGTGCTACGCCCAAACTGTCCGAAGTGAGTTCCCGGGACGGGGTCACTGACGGTTCCATCTCCGGTGAAGTCGGTGCGGAAAATTTCTCCCTCAGAACCAGTATTGGGAACAGCCAACACGGTAGAAAGCGGACTGGAGAAATGACCAACTAATCCGACTCTGAACTTAGCCGGGAGATCGGCATAGCCTCCAAACGAGATCTGATGCGTACGGTCCAGAAGAGACGGCCCGAAATAGCGATTTGGTTTGTTGTTGTCGGCGGTGGCCAGAACGAAGTCCTGGTCGTTGTCAACCGCAGTGCCGGTCGCGGCCGACCCTCCGGAGTTCTCAAACCGTGACAAACTGTACGAGATCTGGAAGTTCATGCCTCTTACGCCGCGAAATGGAGTGGTCACGTTCTGACTCAGCTTCATTTGCAGAGCGTTATAAACGGAACGTCCAATGGGTTCCAGGAACGTTGCCGTGGCCTGGGCCGGGTTGGAACCACCGAAAGCACACGGGACGGTCAAGGCCTGGATGCAAGCCTGGCCAAAGTCCGCATCGGAGGTAAGTCCGTGGTCGGCATAGTCAGCCATGGTAGCGCCCTTAGTAATCGCGCATCCTACATCTCCGCAGCCAAACGCCGTGTTGGTGGCGGCGATCGCTGCCTGGGCAATGCCTAAATTGAAGTGCGATACGTCGCCGACGTGGTTGATATCTATACCTAGCAGGGATCGAGTTTCAACGTTTCGCAGATAGTCTGCGCTAAAGATCATGCCTCGATGGATTTCACGCTGAATTCCGAAGTTCATCTGGACAGAACGAGGCGTCTTGTAGTTAGGGGCAAAGACTCCGAGCGGAACACCTAAGCCGGCGTCAAGAAAATTGCCAACGTAGTTTGGATTGGCGGCTTTCAAGTCCAGCGGATTGCCCGCCTTGTACTGGTCCCAGAATGTCAGAATGGAAGCAATCGCATCTCCTGCGTGAACGTCTGTCCCGCAAGAGCTAGCGGGCGGAGTAATAGTGGCGTTGCCTGCTATAGTGAGCGGCAGCGGCACACCGCTCGAGCACCCATAGTTAGCTTGGTTAAAGGCCCCGGTTTTCAGGCGGTAGGGACGATCGAACAGCACGTTGTTGAAGATGACATTCTCGTAGAACAACCCGATGCCGGCACGCACGACTGTCTTGCCGTTCTTAGCCGGATCCCAAGCGATGCCCAACTGCGGAGCAAAATTCGTATTGGGTTGGTTGACACGATTTCCCCATCCAGGAAATTGAGCATTGATCGCGGGATCCGCCGGGAGATCGCTGTCGGTTCGTCCGGTATCGTGGTCGTATCGAACGCCTACAGTAACGGTGAAGTTCGGCTTTACCTTCCACCCATCGCCTACATAGAAGGCGAAGCGATGATCCGGACCAAGCCCGCCGGCCGGAAATCCCAGAGCGGGCTCAAGGGTGCTGAAGCCCTGACCATTGCCGTAGCGAACGCGTTCTGCCGGCCAATTCAAGGGATTGGTTTCTGGTCCGCCCCCGTTCAGGCCAGGATAAGGTCCGGTGGCCGCGAAAGCTGCATTCGCGTCGGTCTGGTTCCAGGAAATTCGAGGCGCCGTGCCATAAAAGCTGGCAAATCCGCCGCCCTGAATATTGTTGAAAGAGACTCCGTAGCGCAGAATGTGAGACCCGATCGCTTTGCTGCCGTCATACTTAATTTGAAGGTTGCGCTGGGGCGTGCTTTGCGGCGCCAGCGGACTCGGACCCGTATAGAGCCCGTTCCCGAGCGCGTCGAGAGTGACTCCGGTGTTTGCGAAGGGAAGATTACTTCCGACCGTCACGTCTACGATCTGGTTCTGAAACTTCAAATACGAAAACCGGACAGCATGCGTGAACGTTCCGCTGCTGAAGTCCAAGCCCACAACATGGGACCGTGCAATGTCCTTGTTGCTGTATACCGAATAGCCAAGTCCGAAATCCGAGGGCAGCGAGTTTGAGAAGTAATTAAAGCGATAAAAGAGCCGAGCATTGTGGGGCAGTGTGTAATCCAACTTCCCCATCAACTCGTTATCGCGGAAGGGGACACCGAAGCCGCCGTTCAGGCTCTGAAAAGGTGGGGCGAAGAGCACCGGCGCTCGGGAGTCTTGCTTGATCCGTTCGCCGTCCCCGAAAAAGAACAGCTTGTCCTTGATGATCGGCCCGCCGAGATTCGCTCCGTATTGCGACCGCTGGAAGGGCAACGAGCCTCCCCCCGGAGTTGCGACGCCACCAATCGTGCGATCACGGAAAACTCCAAAAGCTTGTCCGTGGAACTGATTCGTTCCTGACTTTGTGGTTACATTCACCGCACCAGATGAGGTCAGATCGTTAGAAAGATCGAGTGACGATTGCGCCAACTGGAACTGATCAATTCCGCTAGCCGGAATATCTTGAGTCGTAGTACCCACAGTCTCGTCGGAGATGTCAACACCGTCGACGTTGATGCGGGCTGTGCGGCCAAAGCGTCCCCCAAATGAAATCGATGAATAGCCGGCCTTAGTCGGATCGAAGTTCTGGCCATCCTGGATTTGGACGCCGGGCTCGAGCTGCGCGAGATCGAGGAAGTTGCGCCCGTTTACAGGCAGATTCTCGATCTGGCTAGAGGTCAGTACACCTTGCACTTCGGCCTGTTCTGTGTTCACAGCCAGTGCGGCCCCTTGCACTTCCACCACCGTGCTTTCTTGTCCAACCGCCAGTTTGGGGTTAACCGTTGCAGTATTGCCAATGCGCACCGCGACAGTCTGACTGGTCGTGCTGAATCCCTTAGCCGCCACCTGCACTTTATAGTTGCCAGGGGACAGAGCACCCGAATTGAAGGCACCGGAAGCGTTGGAGGTGAGATTAATCTGCTGATTGGTGTCAAGACTTGTAATGGTGACTTTGGCCCCCTCCAGCACAGCACCTGTCGCATCGGTTATCGTCCCGACAATACTGCCAGTCGAAATTGTCGTCTGGGCGAATGCCGCCCCGGTAGCAACAAGCGCGAACGCTACGATGACTGCGAGCAGAGAAAATTTGTGGCTTTGGCTGCAAGAATCTTGGTTCAACATCATCCACCTTACCTTTCGAAATAGAATCGGAATCGAAGGCTGTTATTGCCAGAAGAATTCATCACCGGCACAGGCGCGAACCAGAGGTTTTCGCCGTGAGCAAGGATCTGAGCTGTTCTTGCGGTGTCATAACAACTTCAGAATCTTAAGAAACACTCTTCAAATCTGCGCCACTACTGTGTGTTCAGTGAAGCAATTGTTTAGCCACGAAGTCCAGACCGGCTCGAAGTTGATCTACCGCTAGTAGTTTCAACTTGTTGGTGGCTTTACTGCTGGTTCCTGCGCTCGCTTGTTAACTGGCGCCTTTTAAATTCGGTATTTTATTTCGGGAATGTGTAGCCCCTAGACATTCCACCCGTTTCAACGCGTTCATCACAAACGTGTCCAACACGAGTGGCAGACAGTTGTTTTGTGAGTTGCCGACGCGGGCCGCTGAGACAAAGGCAGTCAGAATTCCGACTTCACAGTGTAATACCCCGCCCGGTGTCGCACGCGGTATTCCGCCGATTCAGGTACCCTAGTGACTTTGACCCCGATACGGCGGAATTCGGAAAAAGAGCTGCGCTGCGATGGATAATACGCGAGAAGATATTGTGTCCGCAGTTCGTCGCTGATTCTGCGGAAGGCCTCGTCCAGTTGCCCTATTGAGGTGGCGTAGTAGTACTTCCCTCCAGTATCTTCGGAAAGCTGAATCAGCGCGTGTTCTCCCCCGGTTTCGCGCCCTGCGCTGCTCTCGATGGGAACGATGATGATGGAGTAGACGATAGCCTCGGCTTCTTCCGCCGCGCGGAGCGCTTCCTTGTAATCCACTTTGCTGATGGTATCGCCGCCATCCGTGATCAGCACCATCACCTTCCGTCCTTTGCGGCGGTCGAGGGAGCGCGAAGCCAGATAAATGGCGTCGTAAAGTGCGGTGGCAGCCCCGACCCGGATGTGATCTATCCCATCATCCACGTGCTTGAGATCGGAGACGTAGCCATGAGTGGTCTCCTGCACAACTTCGCTGAAAGCGTAAACCGAAATCGCGTCCACTGGCCGGAGGATGGTATGAACGAAGTGCTTGGCTGAGGCCTGCTCCAGGGGCAGGTCACGGCGCGTACTCAGGCTGGTATCGATGGCGAGCGCAATAGAGAGTGGAACCGCGGATTCCTTGTCGAAGACGGCGATCTTCTGCTCGTGGCCGTCTTCTTCGAGAAAGAAATTATCCTTATTCAGACCACCGACGGGCGAGCCTTTGGTGTCGGTGACGGTCACAAAAACGTTCACCAGGTTGACGTCAACTTTCAGGGTGGTGGACGCCTGGCTGTCCGCGGGTTTTTGCGTCGGCGCGCTGGACGTCTGCTGCCCCTGTAAGCCGGAGACCGGAAGAGACAAGAGGCCCAGGAGCAGAGTCGGAATGAATTTTCTCATCGAGGGCTGAATTATACCTTTGGCAATTTTTACGCTTGATCCGGATCAGCCGAGGCCGTTCTGTTAGATGCTGTGCGTCGGTTCGGGCTGCCCGAGGCTAGGAATTCGCCCGGGGAATTTCTGGCGGGAAGGCATCGCCATCGGCCCAAACGGCGCCATCTTCAAAGTACTCTTTCTTCCAGATGGGGACTCTGCGCTTGAGGGTATCGATGAGCCAGCGGCAAGCGTCGAAGGCGGCCGCGCGGTGCGCCGATGCGACTGCGACCAGCACGCTGGTTTCACCTATCTGCAAGCGGCCCAAACGGTGCACGATGGCTACATCGCGGACCTGAAATTTCGAGAGCGCCTCGGCGGCCAGCGCGCGCATTTCCTGCAGTGCCATGGGTTCATAGCCTTCATAGTCGAGGTAAAGCGTCTTGCGTCCGCGCGTCTGGTTGCGCACAATTCCTTCGAAAGCCAGAGCCGCGCCATCCTCGCCACGCTTCAAGGAGTCCACAATCTTCTGCGTTTTGATGGCCTCGCGAGTAATGGACGCGTAGTGGCGCGGGATAGTGGGCGACTCGGCTCCTCCACTGACCGGGGGAAGCAGAGCGATTTCGTCATCGGCTTTCAGCTTGGTATCAGGGGATGCGTACTGCTCGTTGACGGCGAGTGCGATCGAGGAAAGATGCTTTTTCAGCGCGGGAATTTCGCGTTCATACTGAATGAGAACGTCGCGCACCGAGCCGCCTTCGGGCAACTGCAGCCAGTCGCTGCTCTTGCCCGCCAAGTCTCGTAATACACCGAAAAAAAGCACCTGCACTTGCATTGCACATCAGTGTACCGCGACCGAGGATCTCGGCTGGTTTGGCGGTGAGAGGGTTTTGCACTGAAATTCAGAAGGCAGGGCTCAGGGGACCGGCAGAGGCAAAAGAAAAGGTTTCAAGGCTCAAACCTTGAAACCTTTATATTCAGATCTATATCTATGCCTGCGTCAGGACTCGATCATGTACCGGCTCCGGCTCTTTGATGGGCTGAGTCGGCTGGTAATCCTGCTTCGGATCCTTCGGCGGAGTAGGAGGAATCATCTTGGCCGCAGTGCTCTGCTCCACGGAGGGCAGAGAGACTGCCAGAGCCTCATCGATGGTTTTCACAAAATGAACGTTGAGGTTCTCCAGTTGCTCGGCCGTGAGATCTTCCTGGAGGTTCATCTTGTTCTCCGCCGGCAGAATTACGTCGCGAACGCCTGCGCGTTTTGCCGCCAAAACTTTTTCCTTGATTCCGCCCACCGGCAGCACGTTTCCGCTTAGCGTGATCTCACCGGTCATCGCCATCAATGGCGTAATGCGCTGCTTGGTTAGTAGTGATACCAGCGCTGTCGCCATGGTCACGCCTGCTGACGGCCCATCCTTGGGGATCGCTCCGGCGGGCACGTGGATGTGGAGGTCATGGTTAGCGAAGAAATCCTCCGTCACACCAAGGCGATCCGCATTGGACCGTACCCAGGTCAGAGCTGCTTGCATGGACTCCTGCATGACCTGACCGATTTGACCGGTCATGGTAAATCCACCTTTGCCTTTCATGGCATTGGCCTCGACGAAAAGCACGTCGCCGCCAGACGGAGTCCAAGCCAGGCCCACGGCCACCCCCGGACGTTCCGTGCGCTCGGCGATTTCACCTTCGCTGCGGATCTTGATACCACCCAGGAACTCCTGAATGACCTCTTTGTTCACGACGAGCTTTTCGGTCTTTCCTTCCGCCAAACGGCGCGCTTGCTTGCGACAGATGGTGCCGATAGTGCGTTCCAGGCTACGCACACCTGCTTCCCGAGTGTAGTGCCGGATTACGTAGCGCACTCCCTCTTCGGGAAATTCAATCTGCTCGCCAGTAATTCCGTTCTCGTCGATTTGTCGCGGGATCAGGTACTTGAAAGCGATGTGCACCTTCTCCTCTTCGGTGTAGCCCTGCAGTTCGATGATCTCCATACGATCGCGCAGCGGCTCGGCGATAGGGTCGAGCATGTTCGCGGTCGTGATGAACAGGACTTTCGACAAATCGAACGTCACGTCGAGGTAGTTGTCGCGGAAAGTTGAATTCTGTTCAGGATCCAAGGCTTCGAGCAGCGCGGAAGCCGGGTCGCCGCGGAAATCGCGTCCAACTTTATCGATCTCGTCGAGCATGAAGACCGGATCTTTGGTCTCGGCACGGCGAATGCCCTGGATGATCTGTCCAGGCAACGCCCCGATGTAGGTCCGCCGGTGCCCCCGGATTTCCGCTTCATCGTGCACGCCGCCGAGCGAGAGGCGTACGAACTTCCGTCCTAGAGCCCTGGCAATCGATTTACCCAGCGAAGTCTTGCCCACGCCCGGAGGTCCCACGAAGCACAGAATCGGACCTTTCATGTTCGGCTTCAGCCGGCGAACCGATAGATAATCCAGAATGCGATCTTTGACCTTTTCCAGATCGTAGTGGTCGGCGTCGAGGATTTCCTTAGCCTTTGGAATCTCGATCTCCTGGCCGGAGGTTTTCGCCCACGGCAGCACAGCTAACCATTCGATGTAGTTGCGGGTCAAAGAATAGTCAGCAGCCATGGGAGACATGCGGGAAAGGCGGCCCAGTTCTTTCAGAGCCTCCTTCTTGACTTCCTCGGGCATGCCCGCTTCTTCGATCTTCTTCTTCAGATCCTCGACATCGCGCTGGCCTTCGTCCTGCTCGCCCAATTCCTTCTGAATGGCCTTCATCTGCTCGCGCAGGTAGTACTCCCGCTGGGTCTGCTGGACGCGATCCTGCACTTCGCTCTGGATCTTGTTGCGTAGTTGCTGGACTTCCAGTTCCTTGGCCAGGTGCTGGTTGATCTTCTCCAGCCGCACGTGGATGTCGAGAGTCTCGAGAGTATCCTGCTTGTCGGGCGTGGAAAGCGATGGCAGGGACGAAGCAATGAAGTCGACCAACCGGCCGGGCTCGTCGATATTCATCGCCACGGTGGAGAGTTCGTCAGAAAGCGTTGGCGAACCGGCCACGATCTGCTGGAACAGGGTTAAGACATTCCGTTGCAGGGCTTCAATCTGCGAGGTGGCAATCGGCGCCGCTCCCTCCGGCATTACGGAGTAGTGCGCGTTCATAAACGGGGTTAATTGAGTAAATTCCCCTAGACGGATGCGTTCCAAGCCTTCGGCAAAAACGAATAGGCTCTGATTCGGCATCTTGACGACTTTATGTACAACTGCGGAAGTACCAACGGTGTAAAGGTCGCTCGGTTGAGGAGCGTCCACCCGAGCCTCGCGCTGGGCCACAACAATGATGGTCTTATCTTCCCCAAGAGAATTGATCAGTTGAACTGAGCTTTCCCTCCCCACGGTAAGTGGCAAGACAGCATGGGGGAACAGAACCGTGTCCCGGACAGGGAGCACCGGGAGAGCCGTTTGCTCTTTTTCTTCCTTATGCTTAGGAGTGCGCTCTGCTGGCGTCTGCTGGCTCATAGTTCTCCTTGAGTGTAACTCGCTCAAGTTTAGATGTTGTGGTAGAGGGAAAGGTTTCAGACGGGCCGGAACGATTCCCAAACTCTCGAATTCTATTCCGTTATGTCAGGATCGGAATGTGCCTAAGGTGCAGAGGCTAACGCGACGAACCCCTGCTGGCAAGTTCTAAAAACGAAGTATAGCGATGATGAACCTTAACTCGGCTGTGTCGAGCGATGCGCCGCAGCATAGAACTTCCATCCCGCGCGCCTAAGTTGGAGAGCGAAACGAGCGCGCGGGGTGGTTTGTTTCTTTGTAAAAATATCTACTTTTCAAAAACGTGCTTGGCTTTGTCGCCGCGAAACACCATTTCCTGGACGATTCGGTCATTACCCGCGATTTCGTAGACGGTCTGCGTCTGGGGCGCCTTTTGCGCCAGCGGGACGAGAGTGCACTTCACTTTAAACTGATCGTTGCCGCTCTGGCGTTGAAACACCATTACATGTTCGTCGCCCTGCATGGTGTGGCGCACCACATACTCGCCTGCGGGCAAGTTAACGGATGCGATCCGGACCGGAGTATCGAATTTCACTCGGTTCACTTCCTTGATTCCCAGATTGTTGTCGGCAGCCACTGCCATCACGCTGCAGGCGCATATCAAAAGTCCCAGAAAGCGCAAAAGTCGCATAAAGCCTCCAATGTAGGATTTCGCGATCCCGATGAGAGATCAGGAGAAGTGTAAAGGCCTTGCGACGAGTTCAATGTGCGTGTGGTCACTGCTATTTGTGATGGCACCGGGCAAAGTTTCACTTCGGGGTAAACTGCGCGAGATCATAGATTCCTAATCGTTTCTCGAGCCTAGCAACCTGGTCCACCACCTTGAAAAAACCCTCTTCGCCAAATAATTGATCTTCCTTCTTTTCAAAGTCTTCCCCTAGGGCGGCATACTCGTGTTTGGAAACGATGGAGCGGAAAGCGGGAAACAGGACCGTATCCTCGCGCGCCTCGTGTGGCCGGTACATTCGCAGGAAGGCACGCAGGGCATCGGCCAGGCGATCCTCGTCGGCGGAGACATACTTCAAAGAAGCGGTACCCGCCAAGTCGCGTATCTTAGCGGTGAGTTCCCTTCCAGCTTTGTGCTGAGTCTGTAGCGTATCGACCAGCGACACTAATTTTTTGGCTTTCCTGAACCGTGGGAAAAGATAATCCTCCTCCAGCTTTTCGTGGTACTCCTCGACGAAATGGCGGACGATATCGGCGGAACTCACTAGGATCGAACCGTCGAATGGCTTTTTAGCGGATAGCAGATGAACATGATGATCGTAGATGAGCAGGATGCGGTTGAGCAGCCCGTGCTCCCGCATCAAATCCTCGGCGGGCGAAATGTCTTCTGCTTCGTTCTGCTCGTTGTGAGCGGGTTTTTGCTGGGCCAGCAGCATACCGGGCAAGAAGCATCCAGCCCCGATCATGGAGTTTTGCAGGAAACTGCGTCTGCGCATGGGATGTTTCATGATTTCTCCCAGACAATAGGACATTAAAGGCGCGGAAAAACGTTTTATGCCGCAGGGTAGACGCCCAGCACTTTGACAAAATCCGCCACTTCGCCCAGGTGCCGCAGCGCATTTTGCGCCGGCTCATCATCCCCGCGCAGAAAATCAACATAGAAGACGTACTCCCAGGGGCGTCCGCGCATGGGGCGCGACTCAATCTTGCTCAGACTGATGTCTCGCAGGGCGAAGACGCTCAGGGACTTGAACAGGGCTCCGGGCAGGTTCTTGACCTTAAATGCGATGGAAGTCTTATTGGCCCCGGCGGGAATCAGCCGCTGATAATCGCTTCCGCCGCCGGTGTGCCCCACGTCTCGCCGATGTTGCGAGACGCGGGTGAGTGTCCGACGGGCGCGGCCGAGCTGTCGAACCAGGAAAAAGCGGGTGAAATTGCTTTTCTCGTCTTCGATGCCGGCTTTCAGAATTTTTCCCGAGTATTCCCGAGCCGCCTGCCGGCCGGCGATGCCCGCGGCATCTTTCAATTGGTTCTCGATGACATGCTTTACGCTACCCGCGGTGTCATAGAAAGGAACGGGCTCGATGTGGGGATGCTGGTGGAAGAAGTCCCGGCACTGGTCGAGGGCAACGGGATGTGACAACACGCGCCGAAGCGAGCGCATCTGCACGCCTGGCGGCGCAATCACATTGTGAATGATGCGAAGCAGGAATTCCGCCTGGATAAAAACGTTTCGTGAAACCAGCAAGTCAGCATGCTCGGCAACGGTTCCCGCCAGTGTGTTCTCAATGGGGATGACCGCGCCTTCTACCGACCCCCGCTCCACGCGGTCGAACACCTCTGCCGATCGGGCACATGGCACCACACTGCAGCGAGGCAGCATCCGTTCGGCAGCCTCGTGACTGAAAGAACCCAACTCCCCCTGGATCGCGACTTTCATATGCAAGGCAAGGTATCTGGAGACGCGATCCCACTGCAAATTATTTCTTCGGGCCGCTATAGCCGTTCAGATCCTTCTTCAGCACGAGCGCGTCTACACCATTGGAATAGTAGCGCGGCCACGTGCGGAGCACGTTGTATTCGTGCCGCTTGTAAAAGGCCAGAGCGGGGATATTGTCCACTGCGGTTTCCAGGCCGACGGCGTGACTTCCGGCGGCACGCAGGCGCTCTTCGGCGGACTGCAGCAGAGCGGAACCCACTCCGGAACGGCGAGTGGCGGGATCCACATCAATGGTGACGATATGACCAGTGGGCCCGCGATGGGCAATGATGAACCCCTGCGCTTTTCCGCCCTGGGGGTCGACCGCAACCAGGCTAAACGCCCCGCGATGACGAATGTAGGCCTTCAGTTCCTGCTTGGAATAGGCGATACCGGGCGGGAAACAGGCCTGGTCCATGCGCCATAAGGTTTCGAAGTCCTCGGGCTCGAAGTCGCGGATCACGCTGACGACATTGTACCCACAGCGGATCGAAACGGTGTGACTGGCGAGTGCGGGATCGCGCCGGAGCTCCCTATTTCCACAAGCCGCCTCGACGGAACGCGAAGAACTTCAACAGGGGAAATTTGGCCCCTTGCTCATGTCGCAACCTCGGACGTACCATCGGCATCAGACAAACAACGAAAGCGAAGGACGCCGTGGGTCGCCTTCTAATCATTGACGTGATTTGCGCTGTCGCGGCACTGGGGATCTGGTACCTTCTGTTTGCCGCCTATAATCGCCGGCGAGGCGCGGAAGCGTTGCGCTGGGTGCAGTCGGCGTGCGCTGGCAAAGGAAGAATTCTGGATTTTCGCTGGCTGAACAGTTCGCGGCTGCACGCGCGTTTACATTTCCCTTCCCGCAACTTCGAAAATGCGCACGTGACTATGAAATTCCGGCCGCGGCCGCTGCCCATCCAGTGGCTATTGAGCCGCATTCATAAGCAAAAAGAGACTCTGACCTTCGAAGCTGACCTGGGAGGCTCTCCCAACTTTCACCTCGAAGTGGTGCGGCATCGCTGGTGCGCCCACAGCCGCGGCGTCGATGCCCGGCAACGAGACCAACGTGAATGGGACATCTACGAACCCGGCCCCATCATCCTCACCACGCGGACGCATTGGAAGCAGGACTCCACCCCGGAACTGAATACGCTCATGACCGTCCGCCAGCAGGACGTGCTGCAGGTGCGCTTCCGGCCGGAGTCTCCGCAGTTCTCGGCGACCATCGCCTTAGACGCGCTCGATGATCCCAAGACCGCCTCGGGGTTCCTTAGCACCCTGCGCGAGCTGGCCGCCGGCGCGTCTGCGCACCGGCAGTAGAGTAAAGACCGCGCCCCCGTAATCACGTAGAGCCGGACCCATCGGTCCGGCTGGGTTTCTGGTCAGACAGTGCCGTGCCCAAGTGCTCGCTTGGCGGGGGCGGCCCCATGGATCCGCCCCTACGTGTGTTGTGCCCGTCGCGAGATGACGGCGAGTTCCGCTTGCCCATCTGAATTGTCTGCCAACCTCCAGGCACGTTCGTTAGTGATCACGCGGGCGGTGCCGACTCAAGTAAACTAGTGTTCCATGCCTACTCGCAAAGGATCAATCCACCTGTTTCGGCTCTTCGGAGTCGACGTGTTTCTGCATTGGTGGTGGTTCCTGGCAGCTGTGTACTTGATCCAGAGCCCATTGGGACGATACTCGTCAATCACCTGGAACGTTCTCGAATATCTAGCATTGTTCTTGATCGTTCTCACACACGAGTTCGGACATGCGCTTGCCTGCCGACAAGTCGGCGGTCGAGCAGACCTCATCGTGCTTTGGCCTCTCGGCGGAGTGGCTTACGTCGATCCACCACAGCGTCCGGGAGCGACCCTCTGGAGCATTGCGGCTGGGCCGCTGGTCAATGTCGCGTTGATGCCGGTTCTTTCGTTGTTGTTTCTTCAAGTAAGGGCACATACGGGATCGAGGGACTTAGCCGAATTCTTCTACGCTATTCGTTGGATTAATTTGTCGCTTTTCGTATTCAACATACTGCCTATTTACCCTCTAGACGGAGGCCAAATCCTCCGTTCTCTGCTTTGGTTCGTACTTGGGCGAGCTCGCAGTTTGATGATCGCTACGATATTCGGGCTTCTGGGCGTGGTGGGATTCATCGGACTAGCAGTCTATGAACGCCGTTCTTGGCTTGGATTCGTTGCTGTATACATGCTGATGAACTGCTGGGGCGGACTAAAGCACGCGCAAGACCTTTTGAAGATGGCCAAGCTACCGCGGCGTGACGGCTTTCAGTGTCCCAGCTGCAACACGGCGCCGCCGGTCGGTGACTATTGGAAGTGCTCCAATTGCGCACAGGGGTTCGATACTTTTCAGACCGGGGCAGTATGTCCCAACTGCCGGACTCAGTTCCCTGCTACTCGGTGCCTGGATTGCGGGCATCTGCATCCCATGCACGAATGGATGTCTCGCACGCTCGTCGCTCCTAGCCTCTAATTCAGGTGTCGCCCGGACGCCCGGTCCGGGGTGGGGTGCGAAGCGCGCAATGCCGTTGAAGGTCGGCGGCTAAACACGCTCGCTTCGTGACCGGGGCGGACGAGGCGTTTACCCCTACACAAGCTTGTTCTCCTACCAGTATTCATCCGCTTTCTTCACGGATAAAGTCGGCCATCGGTGGTACTATATCCGGCCAAATACGGGAGTATCGTCCCATGCGCCGCTTGCTTTCATCTTTTCGACTAAAAACTGCGTTGCTTGCCCTGCTTCTTTTGCTATTTGCGAATCCTTCCCCTCTCCGGGCGGGAGAGCCGGAATGGGTGGAAGTACACTCCCCTAATTTCTCCGTCATCACCGATGCCGGCGAAAAACGCGGGCGCGAAGCCGCCCTGCGCTTCGAACAGATGCGCGCTGTATTCGGCACGCTGATCACCCAAGCCAAAGTCAGCTTGCCGGTGCCGCTGCAAATCGTGGCTTTTCGGAACACCAAGGAGCTGCGGCAGGTCGCTCCCCTTTTTCACGGCAAGCCCACCCAAGTCGCGGGACTTTTTCAGGCCGGAGGCGATCGCAGTTTCATCATGCTCGACATGTCGGACGAGAACCCTTGGACCGTGGTCTTTCACGAGTATGCTCACCAGCTCATGAATGCCAACCTGAAGGAAGCATGCGATCCCTGGTTCGAGGAAGGTTTCGCCGAATATTTTTCCAGCATCGAAGTCGATGGAAAACAGGCACAGGTGGGGCGCGTGCCGCACGAGGATTACCTGATCCTGCAGCAAGTCGGGATGATGAAAGTCGCGGACCTGTTTAAGGTCCAGCATTATTCGGAAACCTATAACGACAACGGCAGCAATCGGACAATTTTTTATGCAGAAGCCGGCATGCTGCTGCATTACATCTACGATCACCAACTCCTGCCGCGAGTCGCGGTTTACTTCGAATCGAGGTACAACAAACAGGCCAGCATTGAAGACGCGATGCAGCAGGCTTTCGCTCTCACCCCGGCACAGTTCGACAGGACCCTGCGCGATTATGTCCAGTCTAGACGTTACCGGTACTACGCGATCCCAGCTCCCGCCCAGATTTCGGAGAAGACCTACACTTCCCATGCGCTGAGCAAATCGGACGCCAATGCCGTCATCGCAGACATCCACCTGCACTCTCTCGATCACCACGAACAGGCTGTTACCGAGTTCCAGGATGTGCTGAAAGCTGATCCCAATAATGCCGCGGCCTGCCGCGGGCTTGGGTACTTCTACATGGAAAAGCAGGATTACAGCCACGCTGCTGAGTATTTCCAACGTGCCTCTCAATTTGATTCGAAAGATCCGCGAGTGCACTACTACAACGCCCTACTGATGGCGCGCCAGAGCGGATTCAGCAGCACAGCGGATTTACCTTCGCTCACGCGGGAGATCGAAACTTCGATCAGCCTCGATCCCAACTTCGCCGACTCCTATGACCTGCTGGCGTTCGCGCAAACTGCGTCGGGAGATCCTGCAAAAGCTCTCGAGACGATGGCAAAAGCCATAACGCTGGATCCCCGCAATGAAAATTACCGCTTCAATCTGGCAAAGATCTATCTCGCCAATCGTCAAGTGGACAAGGCCAGGAGTGTTCTGCAGGGCTTGCGCAATGCTTCCACTCCTGGGATCGCTGCTAGCGCCGAGTCAGCACTAAGGAACATGCAGCAAGTGGAGGAAGAACAGCAACCGCAGTCGAATCCGACCGCGCTCACTCTCGTCCGAAGAGGCGACCCTGAACCCGCCAGATCTTCCGACACGAACACGCCTTTTCCGGCACCTGAGCCGGCCAAGTGGGGTGCGCCAATTTTCATTCATGGGATTCTCCAGCGCGTCGATTGCTCCACTGAACCCGCGGCACAGCTCACCGTGGCTTCTGGATCGAAAACACTGACCTTGAAGGTTGCCGACACGACTCACGTAATTCTTATGGGAGCGGATCACTTCTCATGTTCATGGAGCAACCGGAAGGTTGCGCTGAACTATCGTCAGAATGATTCGGGCGAGACCAGTGTCATGTCTCTGGAACTGCAGTAGAGTTCCAAATAAATCCCTTTTATGCCGCGCATCAGCATTTTCGATTGGCTGATGCGTTCCCCACGCGCTATGCTTCCGACTTCCAAACGCTGTTGAAACCAGCCATTTCAACTTCCCGTACACGTTGTGCTTAAACTCATGCCCAATGGCGAAGGAGACTGAACCACACCCATGTCGAACGAACTGCGCAATTTCCTGGCACTGACCTACGACGAACTGGAAGAACTTAACCTCAAGGCAAAGGAGCAGCGCAGGAACCGCGTCGCGGCGCACAAGGTTCAGGAAGACCGTCTTAAATATCTCACCGACGAAAAGCGAATCAAAGCTGTGACCGTGCTGTTCAGCGACCTCGAGGGCCGGCTGCACATGCTCGATTACGACAAGAAGTTCCTGCTCAAGAGCTGGGACAACCTGACGTTCGATGGCTCGTCGATTCGCGGATTTACGGCGCAGCGCGAGAGTGACCTGCGCCTGGGCATCGATTGGTCGGCCTTCTATTGGGCGCCCGCCGACGTGTTTGGCTCCGGCAAGGTGCTGGTCTTCGGCGAGGTCATCGACAAGGGAGGCACCTCGTACTCCGGCGACATTCGCGGCGTGCTGAAAAACTTCGCCGACGATCTGCACAAGAAGAAGGGATACACGCTTAATGCCGCCAACGAGATTGAAGGATTCCTGTTCAAGGGCTCCGACGCGGAGCGCCATTATCACGAAAGCCTGAAGTTCGAATACGTCAACACAGGCGGGTACTACCATTCGCTGCCCGGGGATCCTCTGCGAACTTTTATCGATACCACGGCGGAAGTTCAGCGCTCGATGGGATTTCAGAACGAGAAAGATCACCCCGAAGTTGCGCCCTCGCAGTTCGAAATCAACTACGGATATGGCGAAGTAGTAGCGGCGGCCGATCAGATCCAGCTTTACAAGCTGATCTGCCGGCAAGTCGCCACCAACATGGGATTGACCGCTTCCTTCCTGCCTAAGCCGGTGGTGGGCGTGAATGGCAGCGGAATGCACACCAACGTCTCCATCAGCGAGAACGGGAAGAATCTGTTCTGGGATCCGAAGGGCGAAGAGAAGCTCAGCAAGATGGGATGGGCATTCGTGGACCGCATTCTGACCCATGGGAACGACGTCTGCCTGCTGCTGAATCCCAGTGTCAATGCGTACCGGCGCCTCGATCCGCATTTTGAAGCGCCCAACCAGATCAAGGCTTCTGCGGTCGACCGTGGCTCCATGATTCGCATTCCCATCGGCAACGAAAAGAGCATGCGGGTAGAAGTTCGCTCGGTGGCGCCCGACGCCAATCCCTATATGGTCATGTACTCCATCTTCAAGACCGGCTTGAACGGCGAGACGTCGAAGATCAAGAATTTGCGCCAAGCCGAACGCTATCTGCCGGACAACATCTACGATGCCATGGCGAACTTCCGCAAGGCTGAATGGACCACGACCATATTCGGCGACGATGTGAAGGGTCGCTATGCCGATCTAAAGCAGGCCTCGGCTGACCGCTGCCCGCGCGCTTTGGGCACTTTCGTCAAGGCCCAGGAAGTGCAGTTCCACCACGAGGTATACAACCAGTTCCTTTGGAACCTGTTCTAGATCGGCGAATTCGGAACGGCAAACGAGGCTCGGGGCAAGGATTCCCATTCCTTTGGCAGGTGAAGGGCACGAGTTTTGGCGTATTTTGGCGCTTGCCCGTCCCAGAGTTGCACTGTATCAGCAAGGGCAGTGGATTTTGGAACTGCTCAGAAGTCGAAGATTGTGCGCTGCCCGTATTGCGTGGAGCATGGCAATTTCAGGCCGATGCTGGCGCAAAACGGCGGCGACTGGTACATGTGCGTCAACTGCGGACATCTCTCCCTGCCCGCCTCCCCCCTGTTTCACTGCACCTGCAGCAAATGCGTGACTCTGGATCGCAGCGCCCGCCGCCCGTCTTGAGAGGTTCGCCGTGAGGGTCCTGCCGCCCGAGAATGCTCTGTCTCAAACTGTTTAGGGATCCTGCGGACGAACATGCCCTTGCTGTCGAATTAGATGGCCTTGGCTGCAACCCCTGTCCTGACCGGCAACTCTGTCCGGCGGTATCATAGTCATTGGAATGACGAAGGAAGTAATCACCCCCTCCCTTAGATTCACCTGTCCGCCATGCGGCGAGGTATTCGCGGCTCAGAGCGAAGAGAGGCTCATCGACATGGCCGTGGAACACGCGCGCAAATTCCACGATATCGACCTGCTCCATCAGTTCTCACCTGAACAACTCCGGCGGCTGGTTGAGCGCGAGAACGAGTCCTATTGGTCGCGGATTGCCCATCTCATTCCCAAGGGGCAGCTCCGAACCGTGCTCCAGGAAAGGCTATGTGACCGCGAGCGCGAAATAGTCAGCTACATTGTCCATGGGTTTGCGAACCGGGAGATCGCCGACCGGCTTTGCATCAGCCGGCGGACCGTCTCCACGCACCTGGTGAACATTTACGAGAAGCTGAACGTGCATTCGCGGGCCGAACTCACGGCCCTGGTCCGGGCCAGTGACCGCATCATTGAGGCTGCGCTGCGGGCCGGTACGGAGCCGGAGTTCGGACCATTTGTGCGAACGGACAGACCCAGACGCGGTAGTCGATTGCGCAGCGCTGAACGCGCATAAGGACATGCTCACCGAGCATCCGAGTATCCTTCTATCGGAACTTCAGTGCGCTGGTGCGTCCAGTAGCTCCATGTTGTATTTTTCGACTAGACGACGAAAGCCAGCCAGATCCGGCGGTCCGCCGGTTGGCTGCTCGATTGGCGAGCCGCCCTCGGCGAAAAACATCTCGAAGCCGGGCCGCGAGAACATCATTAGCAGGCGCGCAGGCGTGTCGCCCACCACAGTGAACTTGTGCGCCACGTCTTTCGGCGTATAGACAAAGTCTCCCGTGCGAGTCGTCACCGTTTCTGTTCCGCAGGTCAATTCGACTGCGCCTTCGAGAATATAGAACGCTTCCGCCTCCCCATGATGTACGTGCAGCGGTGCCCCGCTGCTCGGCGGTTCAACACACTCGACGACGCTGAAAGACCGATCAGTAGAGCTGGCGCCCGCCACAATGCGGATCTTACCTGTGGGCCCCCAACGGAGCGTCTCTCCCTGGCCGGACCGCACGACCAACGCTCCTGCATCCTTTGCTGTCTCTGCATGGACAACCGACATTGGATGAATATCTCCTTCGGGTAGTGATTTGAGCGGCGATCCCGCCGCCGAAAAGAACTATAGAAAAGGCACGCTCACGCGACAATCGAGCAAATGACGTAATTGCGTGCGCCAGCCCGCCGAATGAGGACTGATCCTCGACCTGCAGCCCCGCCAACCGTTGACGCGCACCTTGCTTCCTACCTAAGATGGTCCGGATTCAAATTCCACTTCGAGGCTACAATGCCTGCTTCGCGCTTCGGTAGTCTCATTCGCGCCGTTGCCACTGACGTGCATTTCTGGATTCCCTTCAGTGTGCTGCTGGGCGGCCTCGTGCTCCTGGACAAACTCCGTTGAGCACCAGCCACGAAAGGCTGCAGCCTCCAAAATTATCGGTGGTGCAAACGCCATTCGAGAGCAGCCGCCTGCGCAGGCTGCAGGCGCTGGGGATTTTCTGCGGCTTTGCGGCTGGAGCCTGGCTGGGCGGCGCCGAAGCTCCCATCAAGCTGATAAATGCTGACATATCGCCCGTCACGGTGTCGCTCGTGATGGTGTGCGGGGTTTTTCTGGCGCGCTGGAGCGTTCCCGCATTGATTCGCGGGACGTCGCATGTGCGCACTGACGTCGGTCAGGCGCCGCACCTTGTGGTGTGGGCGATCCTGGCGGGATGCATGTGGGCGGTGGCCAACACCCTGACCATTTACGCCATTCGGAATGTGGGTCTCAGTATTGCCTTTCCGCTGTGGAATACGAACAGTTTGCTGGGAATTTTCTGGGGCTTCTTGCTGTTTCATGAATTGCGGTTGGCGGGGTGGAAGAGGTGGGCCGGGGTATTGGGAGGAGCGGTCTGCATGTTCGCGGGAGCAGCGCTGCTGGCGATCGCCTCGTCGCACCAGGCTGCTCCGGGGAGAGCGACGTTGGGCGTTGCCGCCGCTCTGGGCGCAGGGATCTTGTGGGGAACAATGTACATCCCCTACCGCAAGGCCTATCTGACCGGCATGAATCCGCTGTCGTTCATCACTTTCTTCACGGTGGGAGAACTGCTGACGATGGTGGTGGTGGCCGTCGCATATCGCGGCGCGACGCCTCTCTGGCGAGAGCTGAATGCAGCCAAGCCGGTGCTGTTCTGGCTCATGCTCGGGGGGCTGGTTTGGGTGCTGGGTGATCTGTTCCAGCAGTACGCCACGAAATACGTGGGCATCAGCCGCGGAATTCCGCTCTCTAATACCAATCAACTTTGGGGATTGCTGTGGGGCATTCTTGTGTTCCACGAACTGAAGGGTGGAACCCACACTGTATACGCCCAAGTAGCGGGAGGATCGCTGTTGATGGCTGCGGGCGCGGTCGCGATCGCCCTGTCGTCTGCTACCGAGCAAGAACACTCGTCGTGGCGGAACGCCGCAGCGCGGGAAGGCGAGCGCTATGGAGTGGAGCACGAATACGTTAGGGCAGGAATGGAAGGACGATCGTTCGACAACCGGCAAGACTCAAGAACGCTTTTGGATTGGCTGCTCATTCTCGGCACCACGGCGCTATTCATCCTGCTCGCCAGCATGGCGCGCCTGCCCGCAATGGATATCAGCATCGGGTGGGGCTTGGCTCTGAGCCTGGCAATGCTGGCACTGCTTGCCGCGGGCGGAATCGTTCTGTGGCGCACCACCCGGTTCCGTTGACCAAGACTGCCGGCTTACGTCTAAGCTGGAGTTCCCAAAGTCCCAGGTAGCCGGCGGCTTTCGCGCCGGCATACAACTCTTATCTATAACCAGTTTACGAACAGGAGAGACGGATGAAACGCGCCGTGTCCGCTTTGAGTCTCATTGTGATTACCGTTGCGATGCTTCCCGCCGCGGGCCACGTGAATCCGTACAAGGAAGGCACACCCGGGTGAGCGGTTACCGCTCTGAAGTTATCGCGGAGGTGATGGTGCAGGCGGACAAATTCACACACCTGGCGGAAGCCATCCCCGCCGAGAAATATACGTGGCGGCCCGCGGCGGATGTGCGCTCGTTTGCCGAAGTCTTCCTGCATGTCAGCGCGGCGAACTACAACCTCTACGAAATGGTCGGCACCCCGCCACCAGCGGGCCTCGACCTGCAAAAACATTGAGAAGTCCACCACTGACAAGGCGAAAATCATCGCCACACTGAAAGACTCCTTCGCCCACGCGAAGCAGGCTATCAAAGCCATGCCGGATGCCGATCTGGAAAAGAGCATGGATTGGTTCGGCGGCAAGAACACGGAACGCGGGGTGCTCTTGTTCATCGTTCGTCACGGCGCCGAACACCTCGGCCAGTCCATCGCCTACAGCCGAATAGCAGGCGTGGTCCCACCCTGGACTGAAGACGCGCAGAAAAAGAAAGCGGAGAAGAAAGCGGCGTCGAAAGAGTAAGGCTGCTTTTGAGGGCGAAGCTCCGGCGTATGCTAGATTCAAAGCTTTCATGGAAATCGCCCCGACTATCTGTACCCAGTCACTGACTCGCCGATTTGGAGAACTTGCGGCCGTAGATGGACTCGATCTGCGCGTCGCTCCCGGACAGTTCTTCGGTTTCCTTGGCCCTAACGGCGCGGGGAAATCGACCACCATCAAAATGCTGACCGGTCTGTTGGCCCCGAGTTCCGGGCGCATTGAAATCCTCGGCCTCGATTTGCAAACTCACCCGGTGGAGGTCAAGCGGCAGATCGGGGTAGTTCCTGAAGGCATGGCGCTTTTTGGGCGCCTCACGGGGGCCGAGTTCCTGAGCTTTGCGGGAAGAATGTACGGCCTGGATCGCCAGACTGCGGCGAACCGCGCCTCCGAGTTGCTCGAGTTCATGCAACTCGCCAATCAGCCCAGAAAATTGGTCACTGACTATTCGCACGGCATGCAAAAGAAACTGGCCATGGCCGCGGCCGTCATCCACGGGCCCAAGGTGTTGTTTCTCGACGAGCCTTTCGAAGGCGTGGACGCCATCGCTGCCGGTACTCTGAAGGCCATGCTGCAGCGCATGATCGCTCGCGGGGCGACCATCTTCCTGACCTCCCACGTTCTGGAAATTGTGGAGCGGCTTTGCAGCCACGTCGCCATCATCCATCAAGGACGGTTGGTGGCGCAGGGATCTCTGGAACAATTGCGTGCGGGGGTGCAGGCGGAAGGAGGGGCGGGAGAGGGACTGACTTCCGCGACCGAGAAACTCACGCTGGAAGAAATATTCCTGCGCACCGTGGGCGGATCACGGGCCGCCGAGCAGGAACTCTCCTGGCTGACGTAGCAGCGCTTCAGGACTGCAGGGTGCGGTCGACGATTTTGCGCCGTTTGCGTTGCGCATGCAATCGCCTTAGCGCGGACAGTAATCTCCGGTGTGGCCGGACCGACATGGTCCGTAACGAATATTCGAAGGTGGCGCCGCAGTCACAACAGACTTTGTAACTATGCCCATTGATGGTGAACACCCGGCTAACATTGCTGTGGTGACAGCCAAACGCAAGTTCGAGCACGCTGACCAACGGATGTGTGAAACTGTCCCACAACGGACCTTCTTCCCACCCAGACATTCCACTACCTCCACAGTCCATTTCAGTGTTGCACGCAGGATACAAATTTCCCTGTGAGCCATCTAACAGTCGCCCGTGATGAAGCTCACGACAGCAATCTAACCTGTAACTCTGGTACCGGCGCGGGAACCAATTTTTTCCAACATCGTTAACCCGGAATGGCTTAGCGCGGATTGCAGCCGCAAGATCGGCCATTGTGCAACAATTGAAGCTTCCCAAAATGAACCTCGGTCGACCGGTGTCCACCCAACTAAAGGCCATAGCTGAATTGCGCTGGCGGATGTTCGTCAACGGCCTGCGAAGCCGGCGAGGTAAAACTGAATTCGCTTCGCGCATGGTGGTCAGTTCGGTGTTCGCGCTCGGTGGCCTGGGCGGTTTCCTTGTGGCGTCGTTCTTCTCCTATCTGCTGGTCTCTCAAGGCAAGCCCGAGTACCTCGCTCTGATCCTGTGGCCCGTCTTTTTCTTCTGGCAATTCTTCCCCGTCATGGCCACGGCCTTCACCAACAATCCCGATTCCACCGAACTGCTCCGATTTCCGGTTAGCTATCGTTCGTATTTCCTGGTCCGCATGGCGTTTGGATTGTTCGATCCCGCGTGCGCGATCGGCAGTCTGGGTTTGTTAGGAGTTTGGCTGGGCGTCACAGTCGCGCAGCCGCTATCGTTCGTTTGGACTGCAGTTGTGCTGGCTGCATTCGGGGTCTTCAATCTGCTGCTGATGCAGATGGTTTTTGCCTGGCTGGAGCGATGGCTGGCGCAGCGCCGAACGCGCGAGATTTTCGGGCTGGTGTTTATCCTGCTAATGCTCAGCCTGCAATTGATCGGGCCCATCGTGGCGCACTTAAACAAAGGCACCCGGCCGGAGTTCCGGCGTGCTTTCGAAGTGGGCAGCCAGGTCCAGGCGGTGCTGCCTCCCGGCCTGGCGTCCGACGCCATTGCGCAAGCGCTGCACGCCCGGATTGTTGTCGGACTCAGTTCGCTAGCGTTGCTGGCGGCATTCGGGCTGGCAGCGGGATATCTGCTCCATCTCAGGATTCGGGCTCAGTTCGCAGGCGAAAGCCTGAGCGAGACTGCCGGGCGGACAGCCGTGCCGCAAACTCAAAGACCGCAGGTGGGCTGGGATCTTCCTGGGTTCTCTCAGGCCGTCGCGGCCGTATTCGAAAAGGAGATGCGCTACCTCGCGCGTAGCGGTCCCATGCTGCTGACCCTGATCATGCCGGTCTTCATGCTGGTTGTGTTTCGTCTGGGTCCGCTGAATGCAATGCACCACCCGGGCGGCCTGAGCCGCACTCCGGATATGGCATTCCCGGGAGCCGCCGCGTACGCGCTGCTGGTGCTCACAAATCTGGTCTACAACAACTTCGGCGCCGACAGCGGAGGCATTCAGTTCTTCTATGCTTCTCCGGTCCATTTTCGTCAGATCGTCCTGGGCAAGAACCTTACCTACGCCGCTATCGTCGCGGTGAACACCGTTCTGGCCTGGATCGCTGTCAGGTATCTGTACGGCGCGCCTCATCTCGCAGTCACGGTGGCGACCTTGGCCGGACTTCTGTTTGCTGCGCCTTTGAATTTCAGCGCCGGGAACCTGCTGTCGCTCTATTCGCCAAAGAAGCGGGACTTCTCCGCCTTTGGCAGGCAGAATGCCACGCAGACGACCGTCCTGGCGAGTTTCGGGATGCAGATTGTAATTGTGGGGCTTGGAGCCGGTGTGTTTGCTGTCGCCCGGTACTATCACGATCTTTGGATCGCGGTCGTGCTGTTTTTGATTCTAGGGGCAATCTCGGTCTTCATCTATGTTGCCGTCCTACGCAGCATGGATCGCCTCGCACTACAGCACCGCGAGACCCTGCTGACGGAACTATGTCGGGCGTAGGTTGAAGTCACTTCTTCTCCGGTTTAGCCAGGAAGCGATAGCCCACACCACGCACGGTGAGCAGGTGCCGCGGGTTTCCCGGATCGTCCTCGATATACCGCCGTAAGCGCACGATGAAGTTATCAATGGCGCGGGTATCCGTGTCCTCGTGCAGGCCCCAGACCTCCTCCAGAATCTGTTTGCGGGATACGACCTTGCCATCATTGCGGACGAGGTGGCGCAACAACTCAGACTCCATCAGCGTAAGACGGATATTGCTGTGTTCGGAGCGGAGTTCGAGTTCGCCGAAATCAATGGTGCGGCCGGCAAAAGAAAAGCTTCCGAAATCGTCCACCTTGTCCGGTTGGCCCTCCCGCGATGCTGGAGCGTGCTGGCCCCGTATCCATTGGCTGCGGCGCAGCAAGCCTTGTAAGCGGGCCAACAAGATCGAGAGATCGAAGGGCTTGGGCAGGTAATCATCGGCTCCGGAGGCGAAGCCCTTCAGCACATCCCCAGGACGTCCGCGCGCGGTGAGCATCAGCACAGGGACATAGTTCCGCGCCGAGCGCAGTTCCGAGACTACGGTGAACCCGTCCTTGCCCGGCAGCATGATGTCGAGCACCACGGCATCGAACTTTTCCTGCTGCCCCAGCAGGCGTTCGGTCGCTGCCTCGCCGTCGCCGACCACTTCAGCCTCGTAGCCTTCGGCCTCCAGATTGAACCGGAGCCCCTGCGCCAAGTGCGCCTCGTCCTCGACGACCAGTACCCGGCTCATGCGTCTGGCCTCAGGGAGGACATGCGTGGCAATTCAATCGTCACCGTCGTCCCTCGACCCTCCCCTTCGCTCTGCGCGAAGGCCTTTCCCCCATGCTTTTTGGCGATGGACCGCACAATGAACAGGCCCAGCCCGGTTCCCTTGATATGAGCGAGCGAGCGCCCCCCCACCCGATGAAAGCGCTTAAAGATGCGCTTGAGATCCTCGGGGGCGATGCCAACACCTTCGTCTTTCACTTTCAGGAGAACGCGTTTTTCGTCGGGAGTCTCCAGGCATACTGCCACGCTGACGTGATTGCCGGAATACTTGACGGCATTTTCAAGAACATTGGAAACGGCCGTGCGCAGATCCTCGGAACTCCCCAGCACGCGCACGCCATTTCCATTCTTGAGTGCCGGTTCGAAGCGCATGGACTCGGGCGGGAGATGATGGCGAGTGCGAATTGCCTCCAGGCAATCTTGCACCATTTGGCTGAAATCGACCTCGGCTTTCTCCCGCCCGGCTCTCCTGTCACCCGCCCGTCCGGCGCGCAGCACCTGCTCGACAGTTTCGGTAAGCCGGTCGGCATCGCTGAGCATGATCTTGTAAAACTCCTGCTTCCGTGCTTCCGGCAAATCGCGCCTCTGCAAGGTTTCCAGGTGCAGGCGGATGGAAGCCACCGGCGTCTTCAACTCGTGTGTAACGGCGTTGATGAAGCTGTCGTGCTGCTCGCTGCGGCGTAATTCCCGCACCAGGAAGATTGTGTTCACCACCATCCCGGCAATAATCAGGGCGAAGAAGATAATGCCGAAGAACAGCAGCACGCCTTCCCGCCAGTTGAGGATGATCCAGCCAACGTTGAGCGCGACTGCCAGGGCAACCAGACCAATACCCAGGCACAGGAAGAACACGATGGTCCCGCGGCGGCTCGTGATGCGCATGGCTTACGGTGATTTTACAGCGACAAACAGCATTTACGGATCACCGCCCCTGTGTCCGATGTGGTGCACACTTTTCTCACCACAGAGGAACACAGGGTAAATAGAGAAATCGTATATAATCGTCCTGTTTAAGAACTATTTATCGATTTATATACACCACTTTCCACTCTTTGGGGATTTCTCTTGAACTTCAAGTCTCGGCTGCTCGTACTCTTGTGCATTTTCTCATTCTTCAGCTGCTTAAGTTTGTCCGCCCAGGATGGCTATTTTGCGAACTGGTTCACCCGTGTGAAAGAAACGCAGGCGGCACAGCCCCACTGGCTCACTCCGATGTTCACTACGACACCGCGGCTCGAAGAGGAGTTTCGTTCTGATATCGTGTGGACCCCGGTCGCAGGCGGCGACAATATGAACTATGGAGCCGGCAAGGGTCTGGAACTGATCCCGACCAAGCCAACCGAAATCATCCTCGGCCTGCCGCCCTATCAAGTCCCGCTCAACGGCTCGGATGGCTTCGGAAATATTCCCTTGTTGCTGAAGTATCGCTTTCTGACCGGGAATGAAGAGCACGGAAACTACATCCTCACGGCTTTCCTGGGAGGCAGCATTCCCTACGGACGCTTCGCGTCGGAGTACGGTTCAATCACCCCGACGCTTGCCTTCGGCAAAGGATTCCACCAGTTTGATTTCCAAAGCACTCTGGGCTGGACGATTCCCACCGGGGGCCGGCAGAAATCGGGCACTCCCGTGGCCTACAACACTGCATTCCAGTACCATGTGTTACGCAAGCTGTGGCCGGAGGTGGAAGTGAACGCTACTTTCTGGCCCAATGGCAGGCTGGACGGAGATAAACAGGTGTTTCTCTCTCCGGGACTGGTGGCGGGACGATTTCATTTGTGGGGACGTCTGGGACTGAGCATCGGAGCCGGCGAACAGATCGCGGTCACACATTTCCACCAGTTCAATCACGCGAAAACGCTTTCCGTTCGCTTCCCTTTCTGAAGTTGGCCACAAAAAGAGCAGCGCATGAATGTAAAGAAAACTCGAGCCGCCGAGGGTGAGACGCTGCTGCGTCCGCGGGACGCTGCCGTGCAACTGCAGATCAGCTATCCCACAATCAAGCAGTGGATCTACCACCGCAAGCTGAAAGCGGTAAAAACACCCGGCGGCCACTACCGCATCCCGCAATCTGAAATCGATCGCCTGCTCTATCGCACGCGGGGCCGCAATGAAGGCGAGCGCCGCGTGACCTATCAACGCATCAGCGGGCGGAACCAACTGGTGGGGCGCGTGGTGGACGTCCGCGTCAGTGGACTGGTCGCGCAAGTGACACTCTCGGTAGGAGGCCAACTGATCACTTCATTAATCACCTCCGGAGCAGTTCGAGAGATGCAATTGAAGAAGGGACAAACCGCCGCCGCCCTCATCAAAGCTACCGAGGTCATGATTATCCGCGTTTAGAGGGATTCCGAGATGCGAAGGCACGCGGTCGGCCAGTCCCGGAGGGACTGTCGAGAATAGCCCGGCGTTTCAACGCCGGGCCCCGATCGGAAAGACGAACGCGTCCGGGAGGGACGCCTGAAATTGTGGTGTGCAACTGTGCAATTTCAGTCGTGCCTACGGCACGGTCCCAAAATGTCCGCGCTCACCCGCCAGTAAACTGGCGGGCTATGATCAACGATCCCTCCGGGATCGCATTCCAAAACAGCACGATTAAAACATGGCTGTGCGCACGCGCGTTGGCGGGCTTCAAACAAAAACCCAGGCCGTAGCCTGGGTTCTTCACAACAGGGAAACTTAATCGCCCGAAGCAGCCAACTCCGGCACAATCAGCCGTCCATTGGGAGCGGCCACCAGACCCTGCTCGATATCGGACAATCTCACCCGCTTGATATCCCACGCCAGCCCAAGCTTTTTCAGGATCCAGATGCAGTACCAGTTGGTATCGATCTCATACCAGGTGAAACCGTGCGAAGCCGACGTCGGATGCGCATGATGGTTGTTGTGCCACCCTTCGCCAAAAGTTAGAAGAGCCACCCACCAGCTATTGGTGGAAAGGTCACGCGTGGCAAAGCGCCGCGATCCCCACGAGTGGGTTGCCGAATTCACCAGCCAGGTCGCATGCAGCAAGAAGACGGTGCGGAAAAACATTCCCCACAGCAGCCAAGGCAAGCCACCGAGAGCGAACAACGCGATTCCGAGGATGATCTGCGGAACGTAGTGATACTTGGTAATCCAGACATGGAACTTGTCTTTGGCAAGATCAGGAACGTAACGGGCAAGCGTGGTCGAGTCGTGATGCATCGACTTGCCCATCAGGATCCAGCCCATGTGCGCCCACCACTTTCCATCAATGGGTGAGTGCGGATCACCTTCCAGATCAGAAAACTGATGATGAATGCGATGCGTCGCCACCCAGAAAATCGGACCACCTTCAAGCGCCAGCGTCGCGCAAAGGGTCAAAAAGTATTCCACCCACTTGGGTGTCTTGAAGCCGCGATGCGTGAGCAGCCGGTGATATGCCATGCCGATTCCAAGGCTGCCTGCCACCCACCATAAGAAGATTGCGACCAGCAAAGCCTTCCAGGTGAAAAAGAAGAGAGCCGCGACGGCTCCGACGTGAAAGGCCGCCATGAAGCCGGCGGTGATCCAATTGACCTCGTCCTTACGAGCCTGTGTTCTTTCCAGATCCTGCAGTTGCATTGGTAGGAGGGACCCCGTTCCCTGACATTTAGATGAAGGACTTCCGCTAAATTATCAGGAGACGGAGGACAGTATCTGTAATACTTCTGTAACAGACTCATTCCAGGCATTACGGCAGTACGGTGACCTCTGGAAGCTTTCGAGTTTCAAGTTTCGCGTTGCGGGTTTTGGGCTTCGGGCTTGGCTTTGCACAGAGGAAACTTGAAACCTGGAACGCGAAACTGTTTTCTGGGCGGTCCTAAGCTGCCTCGCCCTTGACCTGCACGCCCGCCCATTTTTCCAGCAACGTGAGAGTCGCGGCGTAGTCGAGATCCTGATTCCCATCCTCAGTTGCCATCTCGTAGATCTCCTCCACGGTTTCGAGGGCGGGCAATTTCACCCGGGCTTCTTTGGCCGCCTCGAGTGCCAGGCGTATGTCCTTGTGCATGAGTCGCAAGGGGAAATTCGGAGTGAAGTCACGTTGCAGAATGAATGGCCCCTTATAGTCGACGACTCCGGAGCGGACCATGGTGGCTTCGATCAGGTGCAGTAATTGTTGCGTGTCGACGCCAAGCTTGGTAGCCAGAGTTAAAGCCTCGGCGAATCCTTCAAAAATGAGCGCGATTTGCAGGTTCATAGCGAGCTTGGTGGCCTGCCCTTTCCCAGTCTCGCCCATGCGGAAGATCTTCTTGCCCATGGCGGCGAAAAGGGGTTTCAAGCGCTCAATCGTTTCTTCGGCTCCCCCGACAATGAAAACCAGGGTTCCGTCGCGAGCTCCAATCTTGGAGCCAGTCATGGGAGCATCTACCCAGGCCGCGCCTTTGGCCCTGAGCGTCTCGGCGAACTTCAAGGTGGCAGCGGGAGAAATCGTGCTGGAGTCGGCAATGATGGCCCCGCTGGAGAGCGTGGATTCCGCGCCTTGTTTGCCGAATATGACCTCTTCGACGGCGTTGGTGTCGGAAACACAAAGCCAGACGACCTCTGCGCCTTGCGCAGCCGCAGCCGGCGTGGGAGCCACTGCCGCTCCTTCTACCAGTTTCCCCGGTGTACGATTCCATACCGTGACTTCATGTCCTGCCTTCACGAGATTGGCGGCCATCGACTGCCCCATGATCCCTAATCCCAAAAAAGCCACTCGCATACGAAACTTTCTCCTTCTGCGAAGACCAGCGCCGGAAGTGCTTTTGGATTAGAAATGAGGCGAGTAACGCAGGTCAAGCGAACTCGCTTCTAGCTGCTGCCACAGCGCGAGTTCAGGTGCGACTTAAAGTAACGCTGTTTCCGCGAAGCCGAACTGCAGGACGCAAAGTGACCTGGCTAGAGGCGAGGAGCTAGCAACTGAAAGCTTACAACGTTACCAGCGTACTTCGTCCAATAGTAAAAAGCAGCCTGCAATACCGCAGAATCATCTAAGATGTTAAGCACTTCGTCGCGGCGCTTCGGCTGCAGAGCTACGACGTGCCCTCTTAGATGATTAAGCAGACACTGCGCAATCCCGCCCTCCGCAAGCGAGCCACGCAATTTTCGCGCTTGGTGCGCCATTCCGCCGTGACCCGGCGTTGCGGCGAGACTCATAAACCACGGCTGGCAACCAACGGAGAACTGGGCATCACGTTCATCGGACATGCCAGTTTTTTTGTTCAGCTGGGCGGAAAAAGCGTGGTCATCGATCCCAATTTTGCGCGCTGGCTGTTTGTGCTCAAGCGCTTGCGCAGACCCGGAGTACGCGTTGCCGATCTTCCAGCCATCGACCTGGTGCTGGTTTCACACGCGCACTTCGATCATCTCCATCGCCCGTCTTTGCGTGCGATTGTGCAAAATAACCTGCATACGCGCGGCGTCGCCCCTGCCGTCATCGTCCCTACCCATGTTTCCGACCTGGTTTCGGACCTCGGATTCTCCGAGATTATCGAACTCGACTGGTGGAAGAGTTCCCGGCACAACAATGTTTCGATCACGCACGTGCCTTCGCGACATTGGGGAGCCCGGATCCTGAAAGATTCGCATCGCGGGTATGGCGGCTTCGTGCTGAAGTCGGGCAAGCACTCGGTGTATCACGCCGGCGATACTGCGTATTTTTCCGGGTTCAGTGAAATCGGACGCCGTCTCGCGCCCGATCTTGCTCTGCTGCCCATTGGAGCTTACAATCCGCCGCAGTTCCGCAACGTCCACGCTAATCCTGCCGATGCCATGCAGGCCTTCCTTGATCTGAAGGCGCGCTGGATGGTGCCCATGCACTACGGGACTTTCAGGCTCTCGCATGAACCGGTGGACGAGCCATTGCAACTGCTCGATCAGGAAGCCCGTGCGGCCGGTGTCCAGGACAAAGTTGTGGTCCTGGAAGAAGGCGTCACTCGCTTCTTCTAACCTGAATCACTTCATTTTCCTGTTCTGGATGTGTTGCCGCCCACGCGCGGCTTGTGAGTTCGTGTGTCGCTGGCGAGGGACACAGAACAGCAGACAACATGTTGTCACCTCGCACGCTGGCCGAACCTTCCGGACAATTTCCACCCGCAACTGGTGTACACTTTCGGAAAATTCCAGCCAAGGAGGCATTTATGGCAGTAAAACCCATTCCTGAGGGCTATCACACCATCACCCCATTCATGACAGTGAAAGATTGTGCTCGTGCCATCGAATTCTACAGACAGGCATTCGGGGCCGAGGAGCGTGGAATCGCCAAGGATCCGAGCGGCAAGGTCATGCATGCGGAAATTAAGATTGGTGATTCCGTCATCATGATGTCGGATGAATTTCCCGATTTTGGAGCGTTATCTCCTGAATCCGTGGGCGGCTCCAGCATGGGCCTGCACATCTATGTCGCAGACGTGGATGGAGCCTTTGCTCGCGCGGTAAAGGCTGGCGCGAAAGTCGAGATGCCCGTCATGGATCAGTTCTGGGGCGATCGCTACGGACGGCTCAAGGATCCCTTTGGGCATAAATGGTCGATCGCCACGCACGTGAAAGACATGTCCAGCGATGAAATGAAACGTGCCATGGACGACGCCATGGCCAAGATGCAGAAGACCGCCTAAGGGCTTTTCCCACGGAGGGCACGGGGGTTCACGGAGCAATCCCCGTGCTGCTCTGCTGCTGTTCCTGCGCTGCGAACTTCAGTACGCGAGAAGTATTCTCAAATCGCGCAGATTGTTCCCGGTGGGACCGGTCTCGATGACATCGCCAAGCGCGCGAAATAGGGGATAGGCATCGAAATGCTCAATTGCTTGGCGCGCGTCCAGGCCTCGTTGCCGGATGCGGTCGATCGTGCTTCCGTCCACCACCGCCCCGGCAGCGGGGCTATTGCCATCGATACCATCCGTACCGGCGCTTAGCACTGTCATGGGTTCGCCCGCAATCTTCTCGGCGCAGGCCAGCGCGAACTGCTGGTTTCTTCCACCTGTCCCGGGGTTCGTAACCTTCACTGTGACTTCTCCACCCGAGATGAGGCACACGGGCGAACACCGTTTGCGCAGTTCGCGAACCTCGTTCAACATGTAATCAGCGGCCTTCTGGTAATCCCAATCATCGCAACTATTGTCGACGTGCACGAAGAAACCGGCGCGCTCGGCCGCCAGGCTTGCCTGTTCGATTGCGGTCTGGTTAGACAGCACGGTCCACCAGCGGGAGCGATGAAAGGCAGGATCATCGGACTTAGGGGTTTCTTCGAGCGCATGCCGCTCGAAAAGTTCCCCCACGCTCGCCGGAAATTGTGACAGCAGATCGTATTTCTCGGCGACCCGATAGCAATCTTCCACGCTGGTGGAGTCAGGCATCGTAGGGCCGGAAGCGAGAGCGTCAGGAGTGTCGTCAGGCACATCCGAAACCAACAGCGAAACCTGGTGCGCCGGGAAAGCGGCCTTGGCCAATCGTCCGCCCTTTAACGCGGAGAGATGTTTGCGGATCGCATTCATATCGCCAATCGGCGCTCCCGAGTGAACCAGGGCACGATAGCTTGCCACCAGATCATCGAGTGTGATTTCGTCATCGATCGGCTTCTCCACAATCGATGACCCTCCTCCGCTCAGCAAAAAGATAACCAGTGAGGTTGCCCTTTGCGCCTCCAAGGCACGCAATATAGCAGTGGCCGCCTCAATCGATTCCTGGTTAGGAGTGGGGTGTCCGCCGCAAAAATACCGAAAGCCGCGCAACTGGGTTGCGGGTTCAACCGAAGCTGCAACAATCCCTTGCAGCGAGTTTCCCAACTGCCCTACCAACTCTTCGGCCATGCTGTGCGCAGCTTTTCCTAAGGAAATCACCAGCACCCCCGAGTAGGAATGCAGGTCATAGAGGTCCTCGCGGACGCGCAAAATGCCCCGTTCGCAATTCACATGACGCGCAAACGCGTTACCGATCGAGGCCTGATCCATGGTGTAGCGAAAGATCGAGTGCGCCTTGTCCCGCATTTCCCGGAAGCGTTCTTCGGTGGAAGGATCAGGCATGCGGAGAATTATAAGAGCCGAGTTGTGAGCTAGAAGCTAAAAGCCAGGAGATATCTCTACGTGAGCTGTGCCTCTTTTATCCACGACTCGACGGCGTTGCGCAACTCGTGCAGCCGGCCTTCGAAAAAGTGGTCCGCCCCTTCGATGATGACCAACTTCTTCGGTTCCGGTACGGAATCCGCCAGCGCTTGCAGCTTTGCTCGCGGCCCGAACTGGTCTCGAGCTCCACTGACGAACAGCTTGGGTTTCGCACAATCGTGCAGGAATTCGAAGGTGTATACGCGTGGATCTTCGTTATCAGCGGTTACTGGAGCAACTGGAACTCCCAGCCCAATTACCGCATCGACGCGCGGGTCCGCGCAGGCGGGGCGCAGGCCAATGGCGGCTCCAAACGAGAAACCTCCGAAAATAAGGGGCAGATGATATTCCGCATCCAGCCAGTCGAGCGCCGTCTGAACGTCCTCAATCTCACCTTTCCCATAGTCGTGCTCGCCTTCACTCAATCCGGTCCCGCGAAAATTGAACCGCAAAACGGGAAATTCAAAACTGTTCAGCGCCTTCATAGTATGAAACACGACCTTGTTATGCAGGGTTCCGCCGAACATCGGATGCGGATGGCAAACTACCGCGGCGTGCGTGGCAGTGCTCGCGCCTGCATTCAGCAGTGCTTCGAGCCGGCCAGCGGGTCCGTTGAGAAACAGTGAGCGAATGATGGAGTTCGGCGAGGACACAACGTAAGCTTACACGCACCCGCCGCCGCGCGATGCCCTGAGCCCAGTTCCCGGTCCCCTGAATTTGAGAGCCAAGCCTCAAGATCGAATTCGGAGCCGAAAATGATTCCTCGCTGCTTTTGCTATTCTCTCCAGCATGGACGCAGTCACGCTCACCAGGCAACTCATCGACATTGAATCCATTTCGGGGAATGAAGCTGCGGTTGGAAAGTATCTGTACGGAGAACTCTGCCGGCTCGGATACCAGACGAGGAAGATCGCCGTCGAGGGCGATCGATTCAACGTGTTCGCCACCTGGCCGGATCATCCCAATCCAACAGTTGTGTTCTCCACCCACATGGACACCGTCCCTCCCTTCATTCCGTCATCGGAGGACGAACACAAGATCTACGGCCGCGGTTCGTGCGATGCCAAGGGAATCATTGCAGCCCAAGTGGCAGCGGCGGAGCGGCTGCGGCAGCAGGAAATCTACGTCGGGCTTTTGTTTGTGGTTGGCGAAGAGCGCGACAGCCTGGGCGCGAAGGTTGCCAATGACCATGCTCCCTCGCAATGCCGGTTTCTGGTCAACGGCGAGCCCACGGAGAACCTCGTTGCCCTGGCCTCGAAAGGAACCTTGCGGGTTGAGGTCGTGGCGAGGGGAAAGATGGCGCATTCAGCCTATCCAGAGTTGGGAGAGTCGGCCATTGACAAGCTGATCGCGGCACTAGCTCGCTTACGAGCGATGCCTTTGCCTGCCGATCCCCAGTTCGGACCTTGCACCTTGAACATCGGCTTGATCGAAGGTGGACGCGCGCCCAATGTGATTCCCGACTACGCCCATGCCGACTTGCTCTACCGCCTCATCGGACCGACGGATGCATTGCGAAAAGAGATTGTCGCCACTGCGGGCGATCAGGTAGAAGTCAGTTTCCCTCTGGAACTTCCCTTCCTTCGACTAGGGACGGTCGATGAATTGCCGACGATGATCGCGGCCTTTACCACCGATATCCCAAAACTCACGAAATGGGGTGAACCTCTTCTGATTGGTCCAGGATCGATCCATGTAGCGCACACCGAGGGGGAGTTCATCGAAAAACAGCAACTCCATGAGGCCATCAATCTATACAGCAAAATCGGGATAGAGTTGCAGAGCCGCCAGCCCTAATCGAGCGGTAGACTGAAGAGATGAGCACTACTACTCTAAATTCACTCTCTCGGGCCTCTTCTTCCTATTTGCGTTCGGCCATGCACCAGCCGGTTCAGTGGCATCAGTGGGGCGAGGAGGCATTCGCCGAAGCCCGCCGGGAAAACAGGCCCATCCTGCTGGATATCGGGGCAGTGTGGTGCCACTGGTGTCACGTGATGGATCGAGAGTCGTACGACGATCCTGCAATTGCGGCGATAGTCAACGAGCTTTTCGTGGCCGTGAAGGTGGATCGAGATGAGCGGCCCGATATCGACAGCCGCTACCAAGCAGCCGTGCAGGCGGTCAGCGGGCAGGGAGGCTGGCCCTTAACCGCTTTCCTCACTCCGGATGGCAGGCCTTTCTACGGCGGCACTTATTTTCCACCCGATGACGGTTATGGACGGCCAAGCTTTCGCCGTGTGCTGCTCAGCATCGCCAACGCTTACAAAGAGAAGCATGGAGATGTTGTCGAGCAGGCCGCGATGGTCGAGAGCGCCATTTCGCAGTCGGAGTCCTTTGCGGGCCGGGATGGGCGCATTTCGCCTGCCCTGATTATGGCGATTCAGGAATCGGCATTGAAGATGTTTGACCCGCAGCATGGAGGGTTTGGGCAGGCGCCGAAGTTTCCGCATCCTTCGGCACTGGATCTCTTGATTGAGCGATATGCGCGTACGCAGGAGGCAGCGGAGCTTCGCTCCACCAGACCGGCTGTCTCAGTAGATTCCAACCGGCTTCGCAACGTAATCATTACTACGTTGGAGCATATGGCTCGCGGCGGCGTCTATGACCAACTCGCCGGAGGCTTTCACCGCTACTCGGTTGACGAGCGCTGGGTCGTGCCCCACTTCGAAAAGATGTGCTACGACAACTCCGAACTGCTGAAAAACTACGTGCACGGCTATCAGGCAACGGGCGAACAATTCTTCGCTGAGGTCGCACGCGACATCATTCGATGGATGGATGAGTGGCTGAGTGACCAGGAGCGCGGCGGATTCTACGCCTCGCAGGACGCCGACATTTCAATGGAAGATGACGGCGACTACTTCACCTGGACACTGGAGGAGGCCAAAGCTGCGCTTACGGAAGAAGAAGCCACGGTCGCGGCCCTGCACTACGACATCAATGAGGTCGGAGAAATGCATCACAACGCCGCCAAGAATGTGCTCTATGTCCGCGCGCCGGCCGACGAGATTGCACGCCGGATGAATCTGGCGCCGGGGAAAATTCAGCAACTACTGAACTCGGCGAAACGCAAAATGTACGCGGCGCGGCTGAATCGTCAGGCGCCTTACGTCGACAAGACCGTCTATGTGGGATGGAACAGCCTGTGCGTTTCGGCCTATCTGGAAGCCGCCAAAGTCCTGAATCTGCCGGAGGCGCGGCGGTTTGCGTTGCGCTCTCTGGATCGCGTGCTCAGTGAGGCCTACCGCGCCCGGGAAGCATCGGGGACACTGCTGCACGTACTGGCTTACTCGGATCCGGATGCGGAGCATCGGGAAGTTCCCGGAATGCTCGAGGATTATGCCTTCACCGCTTTGGCCTGCCTGGATGCCTACGAAACGACGGCGGATCTGAGCTACTTCCGCTTTGCGCGATCGATCGTGGACGCGATGGTGTCGCGTTTTTTTGACGCCACCGGCGGAGGATTCTTCGACACCGAACCAGATCCGAAGGGGAAGAACCTGGGCGTATTAGCAACCAGGCGCAAGCCCCTGCAGGACTCCCCCACTCCTGCCGGAAATCCCATGGCGGCCATCGCCTTGCTGCGACTGCATCATCTCACCGGGCAGGCGGATTACCGGGCCAAGGCAGAGCAGACGCTGGAGACGTTCGCTGGAGTGGCGGAACAGTTTGGGATTTTTGCGGCAACATATGGCACTGCGACGCTGCACCTCCTTGAGAGCCCGATACAGGTGGTGATAATCGAGGGAGAAGATGAAGCAACTGCGAATCAGCTGTATGCCGGCGCCATAGCGCCGTTCGCGTTCGGCAAAGCCGTGATCCGGCTGAGACAGAATCAGGCTTTGGCCGAGAATCTCCCTCTGGCATTGGCGCAAACCATTCCGCAGCTGCCTGCAGTTCGGGAGGGCAGGTCGTGCGCAGTACTCTGCTCGGGCTCTGCCTGTCAGCCGCCAGTGTTTTCGGCGGATGAACTGCGGAAGCAGCTGAGAGCAGGGATCAGTGAGCAATGAGCAGCGAGCAGAAGAGCAAAACCGTCCACTTCGTGGCGCAAAGCTCATCGCTGATTACTCATCACTTACCGGTCATTGCTCATTCCTCTTTACTAAAAAATAGGGGCTGCGCGGATTATTTGGTCCGCCAGCCCGAAGATTGCAAGCCCTGGTGATCGGCCGAAGTTACAGTTACGGCACGTTACTTTCGTTACCTTGTGGTTGCGTCCTGTCTGGGTTCTACTGGCCGAGCAGGAGTTGTTTTGCAGGTTCTTGATCCTGGGGGGCACAGAAGCAGCGGGCCGCCGTCCGCGGCGGGAACCTGTTGGACGGCAGCTGCGATGAATGTGCCCACTAGTCCTACCATCAGGACAGCGATCCTGATCGTACGTTTCATGGGTTTAGTCTCCTATTTACCGCGCCTAGGGTTTTCACCCGATTGCCATTCACGCGGTGCCGCATTATAGGGTACCTGTCAACCCCCTTTTCAAGATTTTTTTAGTTGCTCCCGGGATTCCCTGGCGCAAATACTCGGAGCTGAGTCGGACATACCGACCTATCAACCTTTTCTGACATAACGTTGCAATTAAAGCTGAAAGGTTATCTGGAAGTTACCGCGCGGAGTGGAATAGCTGCCGGTTCGTGTGCCCGCTAATTTACGAAATCCGAACAAAGGGCCTGCGGTCGGTTGGAGATGGAAGAGAGTCGGCCTAATTTGTGTCAGCTTTTTCCGGCAGCCCTTCCGATGCCCACGAACGTCTCAGGTCCATCTGCGGCTCGCGTCTTTAACCCTTCCGCCCCGGGGTCGGGAACCGATAGGGCCAGATCGGCGGCAGCGGGCGTGCGCGACAAGGCGCGATCCACCATACTTTCAAACATAGGGATCAGCGAGTCGGCGGGCAGAGGGTGATGAATGTCGGTCAGGCTCTGCTCCCATCGCTGCGGTTGCAGCAGCGATACAGTGCCGTCTCTGGCTGGGCGCTTGATTGCCACATAACTGAGCCATAACAGAAGAGTGGCATTGTACGCGATCATGTTTAAGAGGCTCATGGTCGGCCCGCTGAAGTGATTTCCGACCCAGGACGAAATCAGCACTAACTCCACGGTGGAGAAACAACCAAATCCCAAAGCCATCCCGAAGCTGTGCTGCCGGCGCGAAACGCCTACGTAGTGGGCAAAGAAAAGCAAAAACAGCACCATCCCGATCTGGATAATTCGCACGCACCGCTGGGACGTTACGATAGCCTGCTCCCACGGCGGCATCTCCGAAGAATTGGTCGAGACCGAAACCACGCCCGCCACCAGCAGCATCACCAATCCGGCCCACTTAAACAGGACTGTACCGAGATCACGCAGAGTGTGGAAGGACTTGAAAACGTCTACGAACACTTCATGAATGACTAGAAAGCCACAGGTAACCGTGACTGCGTTGAGGCACCAATAAAGGTAAAAAGCGGCGTTGTAGCTTCTCCACACGTATGCCGGAAATACCACTGCAAAGGTGACCAACTGGGCAAGGATATAGATAAAAAAGCATTTGAATTGCCGCAAGAGCCCGCGACGGAGCATGAGCGCGGCGATGCCCACCTCAAGAATGGGATGAATCGCCCATAGCACGTAGAAGAACGGCTTAATTTCGTCGCTCATGCTAATGGTAGGCCACAGCGCCGCTGTACATTCCCCACTGCCCGGAATGTGCAGACGCGCAGTCTTCGCCCGATGCAGCAAAGGTATCTGTTCGTAACCGATCGTTCAATGCACCGGGGTAATCGCAGGTAACGTTACCTGTTCGGCGCAAGGGGGGCAAGTTACTTTCGTGCTAAAGGGAACGTTGCAGGGCACGGATCCCCTTGGCTCAGAAGGACAACCGGAATGTCTGTCGGGTGGCCCTCAGGCATCCGGCATGGAGTGGATGTAGGCGCGCATCATGCGAACCTCGTCATCCTTCTCACTCAGGTCGTGCAGAAGAATGTCGCGCAGGGAGACAATACCCACGAGTTGTCCGTCATGGCACACCGGGAGATGGCGAAAGCCGTGCCGGCGCATGAGAGTCATGCAACTCTCCAGGTCTTCACTGGTGCTAATAGTCATGGGATCGTCGGTCATGACCTCGGCCATGCAGGTGGCGCGAGGGTCGCGGCCTTCGGCGACCACGCGCCGCATGAGGTCTCGTTCGGAGAAAATTCCGACCAGCTTTCCATTGTGAATAATGGGGACGGCGCCGATGTTGCGCTCAACCATGGCGCGGACGGTCTCCAGAACCGAGTGGCCGAGTTCGGCCTGGTAGGTATCCTGACTCTTGATTAGGTCGCAGACAAGCATTTTTGTCCTCCCGGGATACAAACATCCGACCTGGCCCAAAAGCATCTACCGGGGCGCGAGTATATGCCGGAGAGCAGATGTACACCAAGAGAAAAAGGTTGCGGAAGTTCGGGATCCCGAACTGCAAAGCAAAAACCGAAGGCTGAACTCAGGGAATTGTGACGGGCGCAGAGGATTCGGCTACGAACAGAAAATAAGACGAATTCCACAATGCGGTGGGAACGGTTCCCCGCCGGCGGCAGGTCACGACCAGGTTGTACTGGTCGCCCGATTCAAGGTCCATCTCGCAAAGTGGATCTTTGGTGCGCGCCACGCTGAGGGGCTTGACCACCGCCAGGGCGCCGAGGAATTCATGAAGATCGCGCATTGTCGCCGATCCCGGCAGTTGGAACGCGACTTCGGCTTCGTGCTGGGAGAAGTGCCAGGACAGCGATGCCGTCATCTGCACGGCCTTTTCGTAATCCTCCTCTGACGTCGTGCCGGCGACCGGGTTGTCAAAAACGATTGCAAGCTTGCGTTCGTCCTCGCGGGCGAATTCGCGCACCTTCAGCGAACCGGATTTTGCCGTGGCCTTCCAGTCCACGTGACGCGCGGAATCATCCGGAAGATATTCGCGGATGCGGTAGAGATCGGAGCCGCGGCCACGAACGAAGCTCTCCCATTCCCCGCGTACCAGGGGAAGAACCTCAAGAATTTCGGCGGTGGTTTCAATTCGGGGGTAGACGAGAATCTCGCGCCGCAGCGACACGTGGCGCGTCTTGGTGAGAAAAGCGAATGGAAATCCCGTAGCCAACCCGAAGCTGTCCTCTCGATAACAGCCGCGACGATCGAAGCGCAACTCGAGATCGGCTACTCCGTCGGCATGTGGCGGTAGAAACGGAAAGTACGCCATGCCCTGAAATAGTCCCGGAGGCGGCGGCAGGACCAGCACCCGGCGCAATCGTCGATCGGGCAACTTGAGCCATTGCTGTCCTGCCGGGCGATTTAAAGGAAAAGCAAAGGTCGCCGCTTCCCAACGCCAGGCCTTTTCGGGCTTCTTCCGCTTCTTTCGGGACGAGACCACCCGTACCGAAAATGACGGCAGCCAGCGGCGCGGATTGTGCAGGACGATCCGGCCGAGCACCGGGCGTCCCGCGAAAACGTGTTCAGGTAACTGGATGTCGAGTTCGAGATAACGCAGCACCACGGCAGAGACGTACCCGGATACCAGGATGGCCGCCAGCATGGCCGCAACTACGATGTAAAGAAGATTATTGCCAGTATTCAGCGCGGCGATGGCAATCACCAGGGTAACCAGCGCATACACCACGCCGGCGCGAGTGACGTCATAGTCAAGCTGTTCGCGAAAGCGCTCCACTGCGACCCGGCGCGCGAGATAGGGCACGGTGATCAGCCCCACCAAGGTCGCCATAACCAGCGAAGTGGAAGCGAGAATGAGGGTGGCCCAGAGATTCCCAGCATCCCGTGAGATCGTAGAAAACAATGCCGCGGCGAATGCCAATCCGAGCCCGACCAGGGCAAGCAAGAACTTGACCCAAACCTCAGCCTTGGCGGATTGCACCATCTGAAGCAGACGGCTGCTCAGGGAGCCCGATTCACTCGGATTGGCGGCAATAGAACCCACTACTCGGAGCCTAGCATCCAGAGAACAGAACGGACAACCACCCAAGGCTTGCAGAGCAAGCCTTCGTAACCTGCCAAGAAACTGCCCCGGCGCCCTAGTTCCTGCGGCTTTCCGTTCCCTTCCCTCTGTGCTACGCTCAAGCCGTCCTCGATTCTTCGTCCCTGACTTATCGTTCCACACCTAGAATTTTGCGGAGGTTGCTATGCCAATGAGTAAACGCGCACTAGCGGAATTCTTCGGGACTTTCTGGCTGGTATTCGGCGGATGCGGAGCGGCCGTCCTGGCCGCATCCTTTCCTGCGGTGGGCATCGGGTTTGCCGGGGTGGCGCTGGCCTTCGGGCTGACAGTGCTGACCATGGCCTATGCCATTGGACATATTTCGGGTTGCCACTTAAATCCGGCCGTAAGCCTTGGATTGGTGTTCGGCAAGCGATTCCCTGCCTCAGAGTTGCTGGGCTATGTGATCGCACAGCTGTTAGGTGCGATTGCCGCCGCCGGCGTGCTTTACATCATCGCCAGCGGATCCCCGGGCTTTGATGTGCGAAATGGATTTGCCTGCAATGGCTATGGCGTGAATTCGCCCGGCGGCTACTCCCTGCTGGCCGGCCTCGTTGCGGAGCTGGTGCTGACCGCTTTTTTCCTCATCGTGATCATGGGTGCGACGGACGACCGCGCGCCCAAGGGATTCGCGCCTGCGGCAATCGGCTTGTGTCTCACTCTAATTCACCTGATCGGAATTCCGGTGACGAATGTCTCCGTAAATCCGGCGCGCAGCACCGGCCCGGCGCTCTTTGCCGGCGGCTGGGCTTTGCAGGAATTGTGGCTGTTCTGGGTAGCACCCCTGGTCGGCGGAGCTGTCGGAGGCCTTGTCTACAACACGCTCTTTGGTAGCAAGGGCAAAACCATCGACGCCCTGGAAACGACCACGATCGCCGCAAAAGTCAGAGCTTAAGAAGATCACCACAGCGTACACCGAGTCCCATTGAGGAATTTCGCGGGTAAACCTGTGTCCCCAGTGGTGAAGGTTTTAGTAGCTCGCCAGATCCTTCATCGCCAAATAGAGGTCATTGGGCTGCGGCAGGATGGCGTCTTCCAGGATCGGCTGGTAGGCCACGAAAGTATCCTTCGCAGCGACGCGCCGCACCGGGGCATCCAGTTGATCGAAGAGCTGGTCGGCGATTCGCGCAGCGATCTCCGCGCCATATCCCCAGCTCAGCGTGTCTTCGTAGGCGACGAGGGCTCGGTTGGTTTTCGTTACCGAAGCCGCGATGGTGTCCCAGTCGAAGGGATTGAGGCTGCGCAGGTCGATCAACTCCACCTTCACACCCTGTTCGCGTTCCAGTTTTTGCGCGGCTTGCAGCGCACGCGGGATCACCGCGCCGTAGCTGATCACGGTCAGGTCCGTGCCCCCCTGCACGACTTTGGCCTTGCCGAACGGGATCATATAATCGGGGCCGGGATATGAGTTGCGCCCATACGACTCGCGATACAGGCGCTTGTGCTCCAGGAACAGCACGGGATCATCGCAGCGTACAGCTGTCCGCAGCAGGCCGGCGGCATCCAGCGCATTCGACGGGAAAACCACGCGCAGCCCGGGAATGTGCGTGAAGATGCTCTCGCCGCATTGCGAGTGGTAGATGGCGCCGCCCGTGAGATATCCGCCTATAGCAACGCGAATCACACAAGGCGCGGAAAATCCATTATTTGAGCGCCAACGTATGGTGGGCAACTCGTCTTTCAGTTGCATCATCGCAGGCCAGATATAGTCGAAGAATTGAATCTCGACCACCGGCTTCAGTCCGCGAATCGCCATTCCCGTTGCCCGGCCCACGATCGCCGCTTCAGCCAATGGCGAGTTGAAGACCCGGTCATTGCCGAACTCGCACTGCAGGCCGAAGGTGAGTTTAAAGACCCCGCCCTTCCCTTTCACCAATTTATGCTTCAGGTATTCTTCGCGGCTGCAGTCGGCGACATCTTCACCAAAAATGACGATGCGCTCGTCGCGCTTCATTTCGTCACGCAGCGTGGCAGTAATGAGGTCGGCCATGGTTTTTGGCGCTACCTTTTTATTGTCACTGCTGGATTCGGCAACGATGGCCGGGGTTTCGAAAACAGAAGAAGTGACATCCAGATCGGGCGAGTATAAAAACTGGGTCACCGACTCCGGCGCGGGCGGCAAGGCTTCCAGAGCTCGATCCACCGCCACTTGCAGTTCTGCTTCTACTTCTTTTTCCAGCTGGTTGATGCCCTTGTCGTCGAGAATGCCTTCCCGCAGCAGAAACATCTGCGTGCGCGTTACCGGATCCCTCTGCGCATCACGTTCGCGTTCGCTCTCCGGACGGTAGAGTCGTTCGTCGTCAGACAGCGAGTGCGAGTACGGACGAATCACATGCGCATGAACGAACGCTGGACCGTGTCCTGCGCGGCAGTACTTGGCGGCACGCCGGAACGCGGCGTAACTGGCCACCGGATCGGTACCGTCCACCTCTTCAAAATGAAAATTGGGGAATCCAGATACCAGGCGCGAGATGCTGCCTCCCGCCGTCTGCACTTCCACCGGGACGGAAATCGCGTAACCATTGTCTTCCACACAGAAGATCACCGGCAGTTTGCCTAGGGCCGCGGTGTTCATCGCCTCCCAGAATTCTCCTTCACTGGAGGTTCCGTCCCCCAGAGATACGTAAGTGATTTCATCATTCTGGAAGCTTACGGTCTTGAACTGGCGATAGTCCGGCGAGCCGGAGGTAGGAGCCTGTGCGGCATGAGGATGATTGCCCAGGTAACGTCCAGCGTCGGCGCAGCCCACAGCCTGCAGAATCTGCGATCCGGTCGGAGACGACTGGGTCACGATGTGCAGCGCCGGATAGCTCCAGTGCGACGGCATCTGGCGGCCTCCTGAACTGGGGTCATCGGCAGCCCCCACGCCCTGCAGAAACATCTGGTAGGGCTGAACACCCAACGTGAGGCAAAGCGCGCGGTCGCGATAATAAGGGTAGAACCAGTCGTATCCTGTCTTCAGGGCCAGCCCGGCAGCCACTCCCACGGCCTCGTGTCCGGCACCTGACATTTGGAAGAAAATCTTTTGCTGGCGTTTCAGCAGGATCTCCCGGTCGTCGATCCGCCGGGAGCTATACATGAAGCGATACGCCTGGATCAGCTGCTCACGCGTAAGGCCTTCGTAAAACCTGGACTTCTTGGCGCCGTTGGCCGCCAGGGCCAGCTTGGGGTCGGTTTTGCTAGTCGCCATCCGGTTCTGATCCCTGCCTGTTTAGATTCTGATCAATGACGCGGAGATTCCACCTATCCGGGTGGAACCTGTTGGATTGTATATGGGAACGAGGGGTTGGAAAAGCTACGAAGGATTTTGCGAGTTGGAATGGAACCGGTCCGACCACGTGACCCAGTTCATCCCCGCTGCGCCGACGCCAGGACGGGCAGCCTCTGCGCATCTTTCTGCACGAAGTAGCGCCGCTGAAAGTACAAGGCGACGTTCACCAGCCCGATCAGCGCGGGAACCTCCACCAGAGGCCCAATCACGGCTGCGAACGCCGCGCCAGAATTGATTCCGAAAACGGCTACGGCTACCGCGATCGCCAACTCAAAATTATTGCTGGCGGCAGTGAATGACAATGTCGCTGTCTTCGAGTAGTCCGCTCCAAGTTTCCGCCCCATATAGAACGAGACCAGAAACATCATCACGAAATAGATCAGCAAAGGAGTGGCGATGCGAACTACATCCAGCGGAAGGCGAACGATGTATTCGCCCTTCAGCGAGAACATGATCACAATGGTAAACAACAGCGCGATCAGCGTGATCCGGCTGATTCGCGGGATGAACGAATGTTCATACCATTGCCTCCCCTTGGCCCGCAGGAGCAGGAATCGGGTAAACATCCCCGCCAGGAATGGGATGCCAAGATAAACCAACACGCTCTCCGCAATGTCGCGAATCGAGACATTCACGACGGCGCCGTGCAGCCCAAATAATTGAGGAAGCTTGGTAACAAAAATCCAGGCATACACGGAATAGAACAACACCTGGAAAATGGAATTGAAAGCCACCAACCCAGCCGCGTAGTCGTTGTCCCCCTGTGCCAGTTCGTTCCAAACGATCACCATTGCAATGCAACGTGCCAAACCGATCATGATCAAGCCGGCCATGTATTCCGGGTATCCGCGGAGAAAGATGATGGCGAGCGCAAACATCAGGAGGGGACCGATTACCCAGTTCTGCGCCAACGAGAGAGCCAGTATCTTTTTATTGCGGAAGACTTCCCCCAGTTCCTCGTAGCGAACTTTAGCCAGTGGCGGATACATCATAAAGATCAGCCCCAGGGCAATCGGAATCGAAGTTGTGCCTACTGTAAAGCGATTAAGGAACGGCACAAGACTGGGAAGGGCCCATCCGGCGCCAACCCCGATGAGCATCGCCACGAAAATCCAGACGGTGAGGAAGCGATCGAGAAAGCTCAGCCGCGAAGTAATCGAGTTCATTGGATGCAATGCCTCCCCGCCCTCGGCACGACTGTTGCAGATCAATCACGACCGATGTCGTCGAGTTCTCTTTTCAGGGCGAGCCGATCCATGCTGGAGAGCGGCAGATTCAGGAACAGGCTGATCCTGCGATCCAGAACGATGAATGCCTCGCGGAAAGCCATTCCTACCTGTTCCTCGGTTCCTTTCACGGCCGCCGGATCGGGAATGCCCCAATGAGCGGTCATCGGTCGGCCCGGCCACATCGGACACACTTCGTGCGCCGCGTTGTCGCAAACCGTAAAGACAAAATCCATGGGCGGCGCCCCCGGCCGGGCGAACTCGTCCCAACTCTTGCTGCGCAGCCCGGCCGTCGGCAAGTGCGACGCTTCCAGTTGCGACAACGCTTCCGCGCGGACCCATCCTGTGGGGCGGCTGCCCGCGCTATACGCCGTGAAATTGCGCGCGCCCTTGTGATTCATAATGGCCTCCGCCATGATGGAGCGCGCCGAGTTGCCGGTGCAAAGAAAAAGCACGTTGTACTTTCGCTCTCTCATTCGTGTACAACTCAGTTGCAGCAACTCGGTCCGCAACACGCAGTCTTTTCTGTTCCGGGCTTTACGCCGCGAATGAAGGCGCTGAGGACTTTTCCATCCACGTGTGGCGCGATCTTCTCCACGTCGATTCCCTGCCCGGCGAGGAACACCTTGGCGTCTTCTGCGCGATGGATGCGCGTGGGCTCGACCTGCACCTGCTCGAATCCCGCGGCCGTCAATTTGTTTTTGTAATCATTCTCATCGAGTGCCCCGGCAATGCACCCTACCCAGGCCAGAACATTTTTCCGGACTTCAGGAAGGATCTCGCCGCGGGTAACCACGTCGGAAACCGCGAACCGCCCTCCCGGTTTCAAAACCCGATAGGCCTCGCGCAGAACTCTGTCCTTGTCTGCCGAGAGATTAATCACGCAATTTGAGATGATAACGTCGACTGAGTTGTCCGGCAGCGGAACGTTCTCGATGTCGCCCTTCAGGAACTCCACGTTTGCGATTCCCGATTTGCGCTTGTTCTCGTTGGCGAGAGCCAGCATTTCGTCGGTCATGTCCAAACCATACGCTTTGCCGGTTAGGCCAACACGCCTCGCCGAGAGCAGGACATCAATGCCACCGCCTGAACCCAGATCGAGCACCACTTCCCCCGGTTTCAGCTCGGCCAAAGCAGTCGGATTGCCGCAGCCCAGAGAGGCTAGCAATGCCTCTTGCGGAACCTGCTGGATCTGCGAGACGTCGTAGAGATCCGCCGTAATTGGATCGCAGCAACTGGACGCCGGCGCCGCGCCGCAGCAGGAACTTCCGCCCGTGGTCACGCGCAAAGCGGCCTCCCCGTATTTCTGTTTTACGACTGCTTTGATGTCAGCATTTTCAGCGGTGCTCATGGAATCACTCCTACTTGCAGATTTGTACGATGTCTTGTGGCTTAACAGCTTTGTTGCGGGTGCAGCATTCCGCATACAGGAACTGCAGCAACTCCTGCAGTGCGTCGACATTGGCGGTATAGCGCAGAAAGGTACTCTCGCGCCGGACCTTAACCAGACCTTCGGTCTTTAGCTTTTCCAGATGATGAGACAGGGTCGAGTTGGGAATTTCGAGTTCTTCCTGGATCTCGCTGACCACCAATCCCGCCGGATGCGCCGAGAGCAGCAGTCGCATGATGCGCAGGCGAGCCTCCGTTCCCATCGCGGAAAACATATCGGCGTAGGCGGGAATGCGATGGGCGGCGGGGGTACTCGGCATATTTCGATATTACTAGAAACATAATGCGCGGTCAAGCAGAATTTCATCCCATAATGTCTTCATGCTGCACGAGTCATTGCGGCGGGAATTGCTCGCCATGCGGGAGGAAGATCGGCGTGTCCGCACCGAACTGGCGGATGCCGGCGAACTGGGCGGTCCCTACGTTCCCCGAATGGAGGAGGTGCACACCAGGAACGCAGCGCGCTTGCGCGTTCTCATTTCGGAGTATGGCTGGCCGGGGGAGGACATCGCGGGTAAAGACGGAAGCGAGGCTGCTTGGTTGATTGCGCAGCATGCAGTCGGGGAACCCGAATTCCAGCGAATGAGTCTTTCCTTGTTGCAGGCCGCCGCTGCCGCGCGGACAATTCCGGCCTGGCATGCCGCATTTCTGGAAGACCGGGTTGCGATGCAGGAGGGCCGCCCACAAAGGTTCGGCACCCAATGGATGGACGATCCGCGGGATGGTTTGATTCGTCCGTGGAAATTGGCTGAACCAGAGAACGTCAATTACCTGCGAGCGTCCGTCGGGCTTGATCCTTTGCGGCCGATCCCGAAACCCGGGCCAGAACTTAGTCCCGAGGAGCAGCGCCGAATCACGAAAAACCAACGCTGGTGGGAAGAATGGCTGGCCTCCAAAGGCTGGCGCTAACTACAAGTATTGTCTTTGCGTGCGCCGGGCGCCTCGTCCCCCCTGCTGCAATCATTTATCCTGAGACTGCATGATTCGCACTCTTCGGGCCTTTGACCCGCACTCGATCAAACTGGTGATCTTTGATCTGGATGGAACCCTGATTGACTCTCGCCTGGACCTGGTCCACTCCGTGAATGCCGCGATCCGCCATATTGGAAAGCCAGAATTACCGGAACATCTCATCGCGAGTTATGTAGGAGATGGGGCTCCCGCCCTGATCCAGCGCGCTCTCGGTGGCGAGACGGTCGACGAAGCCTTGATCCGCAAGGGCTTGGAATTTTTCCTCACTTATTACCGGGAGCACAAACTTGACCATACGACTATCTACGAGGGCATTGAAACGGCCCTGTCCCAGGTTCGCGATTCCGGAAACGGCGTACCCCGGAAGATGGCGGTGCTGACCAACAAGCCTGTAAATCCATCGCGGGCAATAGTGGAAGCCCTGGGGCTGAAACGATATTTTTCCCAAGTCTACGGCGGCAATAGCTTTGACACCAAGAAGCCCAATCCTGAGGGTGCACGCAAGCTGCTTTCTGAGAGCGGCGTTCGGCCAGAACAGGCTGCGATTGTGGGTGACTCCCATACCGACATCGAGACTGGGCACAATGCAGGACTGTGGACCGTCGGTGTAACCTACGGGTTCGCCCCGCAGACGTTAATGGATGCGCATCCCGATGTGCTGGTAGATACACCGGCAGAATTGGGCACGGTTTTTGCCGGGACAATTGGGAAATAAGACAACTCGAGCTTCGCTCGACCGGACAGCCCGGGGCGGCTGTGCCTACACGAGTTCATGAAGATGAACGGTGACTCTTTCGGGTTCACTCCGGCTGAGGTGCGCAAGCTCCGCAGCCTCAAGAATCCTTATGGCATTCAGAAGCTGCTCGACGACATGCCGTACCACCTGGAAGACACGGCCTGGTCACCCCGCCGGGTGTTGGCCGAGCAATCATCCCATTGTCTTGAAGGAGCGATCTTCGCAGCAGCCTCTTTGCGCGTGAATGGCTATCCGCCGCTACTGCTCGATTTCGAGGCCGATCACGATACGGATCACGTGATCGCGGTTTATCGCCAGGACGGTTGCTGGGGAGCGGTGGCGAAATCCAATTACACGGGATGCCGCTGGCGCGAGCCCGTCTATCGCACTTTGAGGGAACTGGCGCTCAGTTATTTCAATATCTATTTCAACCTCCGCCGCGAGCGCACGCTGCGGCGGTATTCGCTTCCGGTGAACCTGAAGCGCTTCGACGCGCAGAACTGGATGACTACCGACCAGCCCGTATGGTTCATCGTGTATCACCTATTCGATGTCAAGCACTTTCCCCTCCTCACGAAAGCACAAGAGAAACGTCTGCACCGCATTGATGAGCGGCTTTTTCAGGCAGAGTGCCTGGGCAAGGCGCACAAGCGGTCATAACTAAACTCCACTTCGCTTTTTGCCGATGTGTCCAGGTACGCCCACCCATCGATGGACCTCAACTACCAACTCGACGGTGATCAGGCGCAAAGCATGGTGGATGCCCGCCGTCATCCCCGTTTCCCATTTCGGACGAGTATTCGGGTTTACGCGCGCGACTGCGAGGTGGCGCGCGGAGAAACCGTGGATCTCAGCCAATCCGGGGTTGCAGCAATCATGCGCGTCGAGGTTCCGGTAGGCGAGGTGGTTCGCCTGGAGTTTTCGGTGCCTTCAGGAGATGTTGAGATTCACGCGGTTGTCCGGCAAAGGAACGCCTTCCGCTACGGATTTCAATTCCTCGAATCCAGCTCGTCTCAGGACCTCATCGGCCGCACTTGCCGAGACTTGGCCCTGAAGCGTGCGACCATGCCCGGGTACGAATAGCCGTTCCTCACCGGGGCGTTCCGCCCCGTACTCCCTTAAAATTGCTTCATGAGGATACGCACGCTTGCTCCCCTCGCTCTACTCGCGCTCTTCCTGGGCGAGTTCCACGCGGATGCGCGCGCGCAACAACCCTCGCAGACTAGCCCTCCAGCAATCTCAAGCGGTACCCCCGATCTCACGCCCAGTTCGGATGGCACGCTTTCCGCGGATCAGATGCACCGCTTATTTCAAGTCGTGGCTGATAAAGACCTCCAGAATCAAAGGCAGGCGCGCGATTACACTTACATCGCCCGCGAAGTAGAAAATAAGCTGGATGGAAAGGGCGAGACCAAGTCAACCGAGGTCAAGACCTACGAGGTTCTAGAAATCTACGGCGAACCAGTGGAACGGCTGATCGCGAAGAACGATAAGCCGCTGGATGAAAAGCAAGCGGCGAAAGAAGAAGAGAAGATTCAAAAAATCATCGACAAGCGCAAGAATGAATCGGAAAACGACCGCCAGAAGCGCGAACAAAAGCTGGAAAAAGAGCGCGAGGACGGCCGCAAATTCGTGCGTGAGGTTGCTGATGCCTACAACTTCACCCTGCTAGGCACCGAGTTGGTCGGCGGCCGCGAGGCCTGGGTATTTCAAGGAGAACCGCGCTCAGGATTTGAACCGCACATGAAGGAATCCAAGTTTCTTTCCAAATTTCACGGACGGGTGTGGATCGATAAATCCGATCTGCAAATGGCCAAGCTCGATGTGGAGGCGATCGACAATGTGGCGGTTGGCTGGGTGCTGGCGCGCATCCACAAGGGCACGCGCTTCATGATCGAGCAGACGCGGGTCAATGAGGAAGTGTGGTTGCCACGCTATCTGACCTTTAAAGTCGACGCCAGAGTAGCGCTGCTCAAGGGCTTCAAGATCGACGGGGAAGAAACCTTCCGCGACTACAAGAAGTTCCGTACCTCGTCGAAGATCGTCGGCCTGGACGAAGTGCAGCAGCCGAAGTAGGAATGCCCAAACTTTCCTGCAGCTCCGGCGAGAAATGTGATCCCCGCCAAAGCTTATAATGCGAGGTCCTGAGGGACTTCATCCTTTTTGCGTGAGGCGAACTCATGTCATCCGTTACTCGTCGTGACGTGCTGCGGGCCGGCGTCGCGCTGTCGGCTTCAGGTCTCGTTCCGGCTTCAGTGAGGCACGTCGAAGCCTTGCTTACCGCCTACCCGGATGTCCCCTCGGCGGAAGCCTCCAGCGCCGTTGCTCCTCGCGAGCGACTTCTGCTGGACTTTAACTGGATGTTCTTCCAGGGAAACGCCGCGGACCCGCGTCACGATCTCGGATTCGGCATGGGCCAGGGAGATTTCGCCAAGAGCGGTGAATTCGAATTCGCCACGGCGAAGTTCGACGATTCCAAATGGCGCTCCTTAAACCTGCCGCACGACTGGGCGGTGGAATTACCTTTTGTCCGCGATGAAGAACAGCAGGACCATGGCTACAAGCCGCTGGGCCGCCGCTACCCGGAGACCAGCATCGGCTGGTACCGGCGCACATTTGATCTTGGCAAAGACGACGCTGGGCGACGAATCAGCGTGGAATTCGATGGAGCGTTTCGCAGCGCGCTGGTGTTTCTGAACGGATATTTCATCGGCCGCAACGATAATGGCTACGCTCCTTTCTGTTTCGACCTCACCGATTTCGCCAACTTCAGCGGAAGGAATTTTCTGGTCGTGCGCATGGACGCCAGCTTTGGCGACGGATGGTTTTATGAGGGAGCGGGAATCTATCGGCACGTCTGGCTGACTAAAACCGATCCGCTCCATCTGGGACGCTGGGAAACCTACGTGCGGCCTGCCGCCAAAGGGAATAGCGCAGCGGTTGCGTTGGGCACAGTTGTCCAGAACCAGGGGGCAAGCGCCGAGAGTTGCCGCGTCCGCTGGCAGATCCTGGATCATTCCGGAAAGGTCGTCGGCACTGCGGATTCAGCTGCGCAGGCGGTCCCGCCCGATTCCTCCGTGACATTTACCGCGAGCGCCAGTATTAGCAATCCCGCCCTTTGGTCCCCAGAGACTCCGAACCTATATTCGGCCGTCGCAACAATTGAAGCGGCCGGGAAAACCCGAGACGCCGAGCGCGTAAACTTTGGCGTGCGCACCATCGCCTGGGATCCTGACAAGGGATTCTTCCTGAACGGCAAGCGGACCGAAATCAAAGGCACATGCAACCATCAGGATCATGCCGGTGTAGGCGCCGCACTTCCCGATCGCCTGCAGTGGTACCGCCTCGCCGTATTGAAAGACATGGGCGGCAATGCCGTTCGCACCTCGCACAACATGCCGACCCCAGAGTGGGTCGAGGCCTGCGATCGCATGGGCATGATGATGATGTGCGAGACCCGGCAGATGAGTTCCAATCCCGAGGGCATGGCGCAGCTGGAAACCATGATCAAGCGCTACCGCAACTCTCCGTCGATCATCCTGTGGTCGATGGGAAACGAGGAAAACACCTTGATGGAACAGCCGCAAGGCATTCACATCATCAATGAGATGATCGCGAGGTCACATGAACTGGACCCAACCAGGCTGTGCAGCGCTGCCGTCGATGCCGCATTCCAGACCCACTTCCCCGAACAACTGGATGTGATGGGCTTCAACTACAACCTGAAAGTGCACGATGACTGGCACAAGGCGCATCCCAGGAGGCCTTCCGTTGGATCGGAGACGGCGAGCACGATCTCCACTCGCGGCATTTACTCCACTGACAAGTTGCGCAATTGGGTCAGCGCTTACGATTTGAATCACACCGCATGGTCGCAGCTGGCCGAAGAGTGGTGGAAGTTTTATGCCGCTCGCGAATGGCTGGCCGGCGGATTTGCCTGGACTGGCTTCGACTATCGCGGCGAGCCTACGCCCTATGGTTGGCCGTCAGTCAGTTCGCAATTCGGCATCGTCGATACCTGCGGCTTCCCCAAGGACAATTTCTACTACTACAAATCGTGGTGGGGATCGGAACCTGTGCTGCATGTATTCCCGCACTGGAATTGGGACCAGCGCAATGGCGAGCCGATCTCCGTCTGGGTCCACTCCAATCTCGATTCCGTGGAAGTGTTCTTGAATGGAAAAAGCCAGGGCTCGAAGAAGGTCGAGCCCCTGACGCACCTGGAATGGAAAATTCCTTATGAACCAGGGGTGCTGGAAGCTCGCGGCACCAAGGACGGGAAGCTCGTGCTCACGGAGAAACGCGAGACCACCGGCGACCCAGCCTCGATCAGGCTCACTCCGGATCGCAACGAGATCAACGCCGACGGCGAAGATGTCTCGGTACTGACCGTAGAAGCGTTGGACAAGGACGGGCGGCCTATTCCCACCGCAGACTACCCGATCCACTTCAAAGTGACGGGTGAAGGCGCATTGATCGGAGTCGGCAACGGTGACCCGAACTGCCAGGAATCCGATAAAGAACCGATGCGAAGCCTTTTCAATGGCCTGGCGCAAGTCATCGTGCAGGCGAACCGCACGCCCGGAAACATCACGGTGGAAGCCTTCACGGGAGATTGGCCACCGCCGAAACTTCCCTCGACACAGGTGACAATTACTACGAAGAAGGTCGAACTGAGACCAGCGGTCGCCTAGATTGCGGGACGGGGTCAGGAGTGATCAGTCAGTAGTGAGCCACGCTCGAACGATTTTGCTCATAGCTCATTGCTCATCGCTCAGGTTCAAAAAAAAATGTCTAAATCGCGCCGGGATTTCCTGACCGTGACTTCTCTTGGAATACTGGGCACAGCTGCGGCTTCACGCCTACTTGCTCAGAATCCCTCCGATCTTCCTCCCGGGGCGCCACCGGCGTTCGGCGCGGGTCCGGCCTTTGGTCCGGAAGTTTCGGCGTCCACGTTCGCAGAAGCCGAGAGGTTGGTGCAGTTCCCTCTCACCGACGCGCAACGCGCCATGGCTGCCGCGAGCTGGCGCAAGACAATGGCCTCCGTCTACGAACGGCGCACCGGCCCGCGTAAGCTTGCGCTGGAAGACACACTCGCTCCCGCGACGACGTGGAGTCCCCTAATCCCGGGAGTAAAAGCCGCGGAGCAGCGGGATCGCTTCCTACGCAGTAATGTCTCCTCTTCCCTGCCCGCCAAGGACGATGACATTGCGTTCGCGCCGCTGACTCATCTATCCCGCTGGATCGAAAAACGGCAGCTCAGTTCAGAGCGGCTGACCCGCATCTATCTCGACCGCTTGGAAAAATTCAATCCGCGGTTACGCTGCGCGATCACCATCACGCGCGACCTGGCTCTAAAGCAGGCCAAGCAGGCCGACGAGGAGATCGCACAAGGAAAATATCGGGGACCGCTGCATGGCATTCCATGGGGCGGAAAAGACCTGCTGGACACCGTAGGGATTCCGACGACTTACGGCGCCGAGCCCTACCGCAATCGCATTCCAAAGGACGACGCTGCGGTCGTGAAGCGGCTGCATGCGGCGGGCGCTGTGCTGGTTGCGAAACTGAGCCTGGGCGCGCTCGCTCTGAACGATATCTGGTTTGGCGGGCAGACGATGAATCCGTGGCTACCCGAGGAAGGCGCTTCAGGATCGAGTGCTGGGCCGGGCGCGGCCACTGCGGCAGGACTGGTTGGATTCTCCATCGGCAGCGAAACCGGTGGCAGCATTGTGAGTCCCGCGATGCGTTGCGGCATCACTGGCCTTCGCCCTACCTACGGCCGTGTTCCGCGCACCGGCGCCATGACATTGTGCTGGTCCCTCGACAAGCTTGGCCCGATGACCCGCAACGTGGAAGACGCGTTGCTTGTCCTGCACGCGATTTCCGGGCCGGATCCAGGCGATCTGGCAAGTGTTCCCAGCCATCTGGATTTCGATGCGAATACCAGCGTAAAGGGCCTGCGTGTCGGATATTTTCCTGCCTGGATGAAAGAGGCTCCGGCGACCGAGGTGGACCGCGCCGCACTCGACGCGGTAAAGAAACTCGGCATGCTTCCAGTGGAAGTAGCGATTCCGAATTGGCCGTATGACTCGCTGAACTTAATTCTTTTTGCCGAGGGTGCTGCCGCCTTCGAAGAACTCACATTGAACGGCGGCCTGAATGAACTCAAGGCCCAGGTGCCGGACGCCTGGCCGAATTTGTTCCGCCAGGCACGGTTCCTGTCCGCGGTGGACTTTGTGCAGGCGGACCGCATGCGGCGCAAAGTCGCCCAGGAAATGGCGCGCGTATTCTCCGAAATGGATCTGCTGCTGGTTCCATCCTTGCGCGACGAAATGCTGGTCATCACCAACTTCACCGGCCACCCATCCCTCACCTTGCGGGCGGGCTTTGTCGAAATACGCAAGGCGCGCAGTGACTGGGCTCCCGACCCCGAACATCCCCTGCCCACGTTCAACACGCCCCGCCGCGTTCCGCACGGAGTCACCCTGATCGGAAGACTCTTCGACGAGGGAACACTAGGGACGGTGGGCATCGCACTAGAGCGCACCTTCGCAGTCGCAGCAGAACGTCCTAAAGGATTTTGATCCAGGTAAAGACAACCGCCTCGGCTGCCTAGCGGAGCAAAACTAGGGGGGTGCCGCAACCGCCAGAGATCGAAAATCCGGACAAGAGCGCATTCACCTCCAAGCTCGAAGCGCCTTCGTGGCCCTCGAGAGTGCATCCAGTCGTTCCTGCAGCCGCTATAATAGAAAGATTGTCTGTCGTCGAAATTAGATTCTGTAGGGCCTGCGGCAAGACCGAGCTTCGCTCGGGAGGACCGCCGAGGGCTGTTGCTACCGGGTTCTTCGTTGAGGACAGGTTCTGTCCTAATGCAGGGGTACGGTATTGCGGTTGGCTAAGAGCTAAGCGCTAACAGCTAAGAGCTTCTTCCATGGATTTCAAACTAGTTTCCGGCTACAAGCCGCAAGGGGACCAGGCATCGGCCATCCAGGCGTTGACACGCGGGATATTCGACCGCGAACAGCACCAGGTTTTGCTAGGAGTCACTGGCTCAGGCAAGACCTTCACCATGGCCAAAGTGATCGAGGCGCTCAATCG
>DASVAE010000004.1:0-12885 GCA_036376495.1 Candidatus Sulfotelmatobacter sp.
GTCTCAATGTAGGCGGGCCGCTTGGGATCGTCGCCCAGAACGCGGCGCAGGGATGTTACAGCCTGGTAAACGGAATCTGGAGCAACGTTTACGCCTGACCAGACATGCTGCAGCAAGTCTTCAATGCTGAGAACTTCTCCCGGATGCTCGGCAAGGCAAAGTAGCAGGCGCATCGCTCTGAGGTCTAATCGGGAAGTCTCTCCATGGCGCGATATTTCATTCGATCGGGCATCGACACGCCACTCCCCAATGAGGAGCGTTGTAACTGGAGGACTACTCATAAGTCGGAAGACCCTGCCCTGACGAGAAAGCTCGCCCCGGATTATATCGATATCCATCGCGCAAAGTGTCGACTTTTGTGGCCGAATCAGCGCAGGTTTCAGTTGAGGTGTGTCGTGCGGTGGAGTTTCAGAAGTATTCAGAGCGTTTCAGAGCAAGTTCAGGACTTCTGCGACCTGACCTGGGTATTGTCCACTACGAGATCAACACGAGCTGCACGAAAAGGAGAAGTTATGTTTGAAGCGCTGGCCGGCAATCCTAGGACGGGGACTATGCCGCGATCCTCTCTGAAACATGGGGTTGCGCTCGCGATTGTTGCAGGTGGACTTATTGCGGGTTCCCTGGACCTGACTCAAGCCATGATCCTGTTTGGCAGGAAAATTCCGCTTGTCATTGCGGCCGGGCTTCTGGGAAGGTCGGCGTTCAACGGAGGGGCGGCGACTTATGGCTTGGGAATTGTGCTCCACTTCTTCATTGCTTTTTCCGCGGCAACGATTTACTGCGGCACAAGCGTGAAGCTGCAATTCCTAAAGGAACATCCACTGGTATGCGGCCTGTTCTTTGGCATCGCGGTAGAGCTGGTGATGAGTTTCATTGTGCTGCCGCTTTCCGCCTTGCACGACAGGGGACCGTACCAACTGCATGATGTAATCCAGGGATTGCTGGTGCATATGGTTGTGGTGGGGCTTCCGATTTCCTATTCCGCGCGCCGGTTCGCGAGCTAGATAATCTTAAGTTCAGCCCGCTTTCCTGGCGCTGATGCCGCGCAGTTCGGCACACATGGTTTCAACGTCCGTGAATAACGTATCTCCCATGAATTGCAGACTGGCCAATGAGCGGTCGGCGGCTTCGCGATGACCAGAACCACAGGCATCCTGGATCACGACCGGGATGTAGCCGAGATCAGCCCCGTGGCGCACGGTGGGATCGATGCCAATTTCCATGGCGATGCCGACGATGGCAAATGCCGAGATGCCGCAATCGCGCAGCGTTATGTTGAGCGGCGTGCCTTCGAAGGCGGACATAGTGATCTTGTCGAACACGGCCTCGCTAGCCCGGGGCCTCAACTCGGGTACTAATTGGAAATTGGGGGAGTCAGGCAGAAACCAGGGCTTGACCTCGTCCACGGACTGGACCCGTTGCCAAGCCATCGCCATGCGAAGCTGGAAAACACCCATGAGCTCTTTGGGCAGCGACATGTGGCGGGTGAAGATCACGCGCATGCCGGCGGAGCGAGCGGCTTCGAGGACCTGCACGACCTTGGCTGTGATCTGGGCGCTATTTGCGATCTGCTTGACGATTCCGACCTGCATGTCATAAACGATGAGGGCCATGCGTCGTGGATCACAAACGTCTTGCAGGGTCTGCGGAATCTCGAGTCCAAATGCGCGGTGCATGAAAAGGATTCTAACGAAAAATCGGAAATGATATTTGGGCAGAGGGTCGATCGGCCAAGGGGTAAACTCGGAGGCGCTGAAGCCGCAGAGCCTAAGCGGTATTTCGCGGGCCGACTGAAGTCTTGCCCTTTCAAGCCCCCGTCGAAGGTTTCTGCTATCGCTAGCGGTCCAGGTTCAGAAGGTCGGCTGATTCATTGGACTTGAGATAGCGGTAAAAGCGGGCTGGACCGCGTCGTCTCCAGTATCGGTCGGTGTACTTAGCGGTTCCAGGGCCATGGCTTAGAGCGCTGAAGAACGTGTGATGGCGGGGGCTGACTACAATGCCTACGTGTCCGGGCCAGACCACCAGATCGCCGGGTTGGGGGTGCTTGACCCTGCGGAAATGGTCGGCCCCGCGATAAAGGTCGGAAGAGTCCGCATAGGTGTAGGAGAATCCCGCCCGGTCATAGATGGTGTGGACCAGGTGAGAGCAGTCGACGCCCGGAGCGCGTCGCAAATGCCGGTCGAGGGCGGCAGCGATTACGGAGGAGCCTTCGTCCGGGGTGAGCAGTGCCGAGTGTCCCGGTGGCCTTGTTCGAGCGGCCGCAGGGTCGGGCATATCTTTGTCGCGCGCCAATCGCGCATCCTGCGCCCATCCGGGAGCGCAGGCCAGGGCACACGCCAGCAATGCCAGCAGCGCGGGATTGCGATAAAAGTCGATAATCCTTCTATTGTCTTGGGTTGGTGGAGGGGTGGGCATATTACGGCAGTGCTATGACGTCTGCCGACACAAAAACGTTGCCGTTTGGCAAGAAATGGCTGTTGGCGCTGGTTTGCCTGCGGTGAATTCAAGATTCATTCAACGGCGAGAAGCACAGGAGCTTCGTGCCGCCGGACCGCCGATGGCGGCTGCCCCTGCATGCTCGCTGGACACGCCTATAATTTTGGGGACGATGAGGACTTTTTCATGAACGATTGGACTCGACGGGAGTTTCTTGGGAGCTCTGCCGCAGTGATTACTTCCGCGACTGCGGCTCCGGCCATTTATGGCGGAAGCGAGAATAATTCGGAATCACTTTCGGCTCGGCAAATCACGAGACGCCGTCAGTTGTGGGGATTGTTGGGGGATTTGCCCTGGAGGCATCGGCCTGAGCCTCCTCGTGTCGTGAGCAAGGAAGAACACGACGGTTACACGCTTGAACGGCTGGTACTCGATCTCAATGGCGTTGAGCCAGTCCCTGCTTTATTGCTGATTCCGCATAAGCGGCAGCTGAAGGCGCCAGGGCTGCTTTACATTCACTGGCATGGCGGGATGTATGACTTGGGCAAGGAGCAGCTGCTGAAGGGTGTGGCCGCGCAGCCCGCGTATGCGCCGGTGTGTGCGGAGAAAGGGCTGGTCACGCTGGCAATCGACAGCTGGTGTTTTGGCGAACGCAAGCACGTGGCCGATGGCGGCGAGGGGGAGCAGGATGCGTTCAAGCTGATGTTGTGGCGCGGGCAGGTGCTGTACGGGATGATGATGTTCGACGAATTTCGCGCGATGAATTATCTGGCGAGCCGTCCGGAGGTGGACAGCGCGCGGCTGGGCGCCTTCGGAATGTCCATGGGATCAACCAAGGCCTGGTGGCTGGCAGCGCTCGATCCGCGGGTGAAGGTTTGCATGGACGTGTGCTGTCTGACGGACTATGAAGAGCTGATCCGGGCTCACGGGCTGAAAGAGCACGGGATTTATTACTACGTTCCTTCCTTGCTCAAACACTTTCAGACTGCAGATATCAATGAGCTCATCGTGCCGCGCGCGCGATTGAGTGTGAATGGGCGCCGGGATCCGCTGACGCCTCCCGCTGGAGTGGAGAAAGTTCGCGACCATCTGCTGCCGCTATATCGAAAGTACGGTAAGGAGTCGGATTGCCGCATCGAGTTATTCGACTGCGAGCACGTGGAACTGCCGGAGATGCGGAAGTTGATTTTGGAGTGGATGGATCGGGAGTTGGTGGGAAGAGAGCCGGCTCTATCCAATAATGGATGATGAGTGATATGGGGATTTTGCGCCAGGTGCAGTGACGGGGGGCTATCCAAACCCAGAGACCTCCGTCTATTCATCGGGAACCACTGTGTCAGGTGGTAAGAGGTGAACCGCAATGTTCAAGCGTATTTTTCAGTTGCTGCTGATTGCTTCACTGATCACCTGTTCGTTACGAGCGGCTGAGAATAACCCATTTCTTGGCAAGTGGAAGCTCAATAGCTCCAAAAGCAGACTTCCCGACCAGATGAAAGTCAAGAAGGTCAGTGCAAATAAGTACGCATTCGCTTTCGAAGGCGGTGACTATGCAGAGACCATTGTTGCTGACGGGACAGATCAGCCGGGAGTTTTCGGGACTACTTTTTCGGTCAGCGTCGAAGGACCCGACAGCTGGAAAGTGGTCCGCAAAACCGACGGCAAAATACTCCTCATGGCGAGCTGGAAGCTTTCACAGGATGGCAATACGCTCGACGACGACTTCACCCTCCTCCAGCCCAACGGGGCAAACTTTAATGTGTATTACGTGTACAAGCGAACTGCAGGAGGTCCAGGATTCGACGGCACCTGGGAAAGCACGAGCGAAAAGGTGAACTCGCTGTTTGAGCTTCAAATCCAGCCTTACGGAAGGGATGGTCTTGCCTTCATTATTCCCAGTGAAGGGATAGTGAAAAATCTAAACTTCGACGGGAAAGACCACGTCTACGAACGCCCAAATGTGAAGGGAATGTTTGCATCTTCAATACGCCGAGTTGATGCGCTTACCCTGGAATTGATCGACAAGTTCAATGGCAAGCTCGCGGACACTGAAGAGATCAAGCTTTCTCCTGATCACGACATATTGACGGTGACAATTCAGTCAGTGGGCCAAAGCAGGCCGGAAATCCGCGTGTTTGATCGGGAATAAGATAGCCGATTCATACTCGATCGCAGAGGCATTTTGAGCGCAATCGGGATTTTTCGCCTGCTATCAGCTTATCCGTCGCCTTGCGAACAGTTCGCAAATGCGACCAATGAGCAGAGCAATGCCCAGGACCCAGGCAACATCAGCTGCAAGTCCTCCCCAGACGAAACCTTCTCCAGCAGCGAAACCGCCTGGGTGATAGAGCGTGAATTGTAGTCCGTATGGGAAGAAGGAGTCTGCACACTTAACGTGACGGAAGAAGTGGAGGTGTTGGCAACAACGAAAATCAGACCCGTTGCGGCGAACGCAGTGGTATATGCGTGCTGGCTACTCTGTGAAGTTGTGCGCCCGAAACGTTCGGCACAGCCTTAACCACATCAGCCAGAGCAAGAGGTTTGAAACAAGGGTCGCCGGGAAAAAAATGTATGCAGTTGGGAAATGAATCAGTGTCTGGCCAACTGCCATTGCAGGTAGATTGCCGGGCAGGAGTAGGAGGAATCCAATGATCCACGACCCGCGAACGCCGACTCCGAATACACAGTGCCGTAGCCTGCAAGAATGCAGCCGATAGTCTGAACTACGGTGAAGACCAACCATGCGCGTTGCTCACGGCGACATTATGCGCGTCGTCCGTAACTGCTGTTATCAGACCATTTCACTCAAAGCCCCGTCGCGCGGGAGATCGCGAATCATTGAGTCGTACGCCTCCGAAACGGAATCGAATGCGCACTCTTCGTTAAACCATTCCTCTGTTTTGATTGATCCCGGCGCGGTCTCGTGAGAACCTTAAGACGCACTAGGCGCAGAGTTCAAACGTAGGCCATTCTAACCTCGTGCACATGCCCACTGTGTACAGAGGGAGAGCAAATGAAGGTGTTGGTGGTGGAAGCAGAAGAAGCAACCTTGAAAGCCACTGGTATTATGCTCAATAAACTCGGCTACAAGGTTGGGCTTGCGGCCAATTGCGAGGAGGCCTTCCGCGTCTACTGCAATGAGGGCCCCCATGATGTTGTTCTCATCGCTTTGAAATTCGTACTCGGTTCCAGTGCAGGGGGTAGCAAACTCATTGATGCTCTATATCAGAAGAATCCCCAACAGAAATTTGCTTTTATGACTGCATCTCCTATTTTGAAAAAACCGTTCTCGCTCCAGGAGCTTGACGATTTTATGGGCGCATTTCGACGTCCTAGCCACAGCCGCTTTGGCTAGATAGATGTCTTCGTTCGCATCTGCAAACTCTCCAAGATCAGGCCTGTGACAAGCTGGTAATCCCATGCGGTTGGACTTCTGGAATGATCTTCGGCCTACTCCCCGCCGTACCAGATGCCCTGGTGGGTTTAAGCCTCACATGGCTTAGAAGAAAGCTATCGTTCTTATTGCTTATTGCAGAAAAGCCTTGCATCTGGCCAGCAGTACCCCTACACTTCGACACATTCCTAAAAAAACATCCGCGGTCCCAGACTAGCCAGATTTGTACACCAGTAGGCGCGGTTTAAAAATCAGGGGGGAGAAATGCGAACAGCACTAGTTCGCCTGCTCGTTGTTGTATCTTGCATGCTGATGTTCACCTGTGTTGCTGCCATGGCTGCGGCCGGACCGCAAACCAGCTGGAACGTTTTTACGCTTCCCAATCCGCAGATTACGCCGGCTTGGCGCACCTACGCGCCCAGTGCGTGCCAATCCACTCCTGAGGCTTGCGCGGGAGACAATCGCTTTTGGGAACAGTGGAACTTCAAAAACTTCCAGAGCGCGATCGATTCAACGTTTGCCGCGGTGCAGTCGATGGGCCAGTACCAGGGTGTGATCATGATTCTTCCGCTGGGGGATACTCCGACCTATTGGAACAATATCCGGGTGATGTATAACTCGGCGAGTAGTCATGGAGTCCAGCTTCAGCTGGCGGTGTTCCCCAAGTGGAAGTTCGGCGGCGAGTATTGCTATCTGTACAACCGAAACGCGCCGGCGGCGTGCCCCGTGGTTTCTGGAACGACCACGGCTGTGGCTTACAAGAAGGTCTGGAACCTGATGAACTTCGCGCAGACGCTGAGCGGCCCGTGCACCGCAGGTGCTTACAATCGGCCAGTTGCGGTGTGGTATGGTTGGGGCGACTTTTCGCCAGGGTACGCAGCTCTGAAGAGCTTCTGGCAATCTCTTCCCCAGAAAGTCTATGCCAATGGCTGTAACCTGCAAGCTGCATACATTACGTGGTTGGACACTCCCTACTCCGCCACAGCAGAAGTGCAACAGCTGCAGAAATATGTCGTGAACCAGTTGAAGCGGCCGTACTGGGTCAACACCGAGCTGTACAGCGCGGCGCAGATTCAAGCCAACTATTCGACGTATGCGCCCTATCAGACCATTATCACGGGATATTGGGGAGCGAGCGACGTTGCCAGTTGGGCGAAGGGAATGTGCGCCAACTGGAACACGGCGGCGCAACCGGTTCGTCTCGCGAGCTGGACTTTCTACGATATGGATCTGACCAGTTCGGAATCGTATCGCGCTTATATTAACGGGGGAATGGCCGCGATCGGGTCGATCTGCGGGTACTGAAGTCCATGAGTTCGGCGCGCAGGCAAGAGTGAGCTTGGCTTCGCCGGACAGTTGGTGGCGGCTGTCGCTATAGAGACATGAAAATGCCCACCCTTGGCTTTCAGAATTGCTAGACAAGGGTGGGTCACCGCTACGAGATTAGCTACTCTGCACTGCCGCGCTGCTCTGAGGGCGTTGCGGTCAACTTTCCGAACAGTCCGTCGCTTTCATCGTTGGGGCCCGCGGTAAAGAACAGTTCTGTGGCCAGTCCCGAGTGGCCGGCGTCGCCTCCGAAGCTGAGAGCCCACAGTCCATCAATCATGAGCGGGTTGCCTTGCGTATCGAGGAAGCCTCCTTCATGACGGCCAGTGAAGAGATTAAAGGCCTGGATTGTGCCATCACCGAAATTGCCGATCAGCAAGCGGTGGCTGAACGGTCCAAAGTCACTGGGTGCCATGGCAATTCCCCAAGGAGCGTTGAAGTATGACCCGTGCTCAAGGCGCGAAAGCAGGTGGCCGGAGAGATCAAAAACATCGACGTGTCCGAGACCTGGGCCATGCGCTTCGTCCTTGGAACCCGGCGTGCGATACGCGAACGTAACGACAATGTTGCCGCCCACGTTCTGGATGCCGAACGGAGCATAGTTATGGGGAAGCCGCCGATCCACAAAGGCGGAGTCTTCTTCCCTTTCTCGCCTTTCCTCTTCCTCTACGCGCCGGAAATGCGAGTTATAGACCTCTACGCGCCCTGATGCGAAATTGGTAACGTAAAGACGGGGACCATTCCTGGTCATGGCAATGGCGCAACCCTTGAAGATGGCCCCTTGCTTGGAATGATCCACTTTGAGAACGGCGCTGCCCACACTGACCGCTGGGTTCCAGCCCGAGATGGTCCCATCCTCGGTAACGAACAGGAACACTGCCGGGATACCGGGGGCGACATCAAAGCCGCCAGTGAAGTTGAAAACGGTGCCGGTGGGAGCGGATGGGGGAGTGCCTCCCTTCGGAGGAGGGATGGTTACGACCAGTGGACCAATGGCTCCCGTGCTCTCGTAGAGTGTCGAGAGTCCTGTGCCATTGTCCGAGATCCAGAAGAAAGATCCGGTTGCACGGGAAAGGCCCCACGCGTTCACGAGGTTGGGATCCAGGACTGCTGTGGATGAGATCGAGCCGTTGTCGGCCGTGAGGTCGGTGCGCTGGTAACGTTGCGCGAAGGCGGCTGTACCCGACAGCATCAGGATGCTGAGGGTGGCGATTGAAGTGTGTCTGCAGGAGCGGCTGAAAAACTTTGACATTGGAAATCCTCTCGCGCTAAATCAGCGAGCCACAAACGTAGCGCCGTCGCGCGGAGGGATTGTCAGTGTTTTGTAAGAGTGTTGTCACACGACGGTCAATTGCGCAGGGCTCCAATCAGGCATTCACCCAGTTTTTGCGCTCAAGGATCGTGGGCGGCTCATAAGTCTTTCCCCGCGCCAGGCGGCGCTCTTCGCGGCGGGTAGTCCACAGGAAAACCGGGCCTAGAACAGTCGGCATCAGGCTCGAAAATAACCCGGATTCTTTTTTGAATTCGTGGCGCAGGGCTCGAATCTGATCGCTGCCGCTACGATTCACCTTCCTGAACTGGCGTTCCATGGCCCACAATGCGGAGCCGTAGACGCCGCTAAGGCGGTTCATCTCCCGCTCGAAGCGTTCTCGCACCCGAGGATCCGGGAAATCTTTGTAGCGTCGCCATCCTGCGAGCAGGGTTCGCGAGATGCGGTAAAGACTAGGCCCGTTAATCTCGAAATCGCGCCAGAACGCCCAGTCCAAAAAACGTTTCGAGTCGTCGCGAGAAATTGCGGCGTGCTTGAAATTGAACTTGAACTGCCCATGAACATCCGCGTAATCGACGCCGCTCAGCATGCGTCCCTGTTCTGACATTTGCTGGTAAAGCGGGGTTCCCGGAACCGGGGTGTACAGCATGAACTGGTGAAAGTCGGTATCATGCGCCACGGCGTGCTCGATCTCGGCCATGATGTTGTCGGGCGTGTGATGCTCGAGGCCGATGATGGTGGATCCCTGCACACGAATGCCGTGCTCCCGCAGTTCCCGCGTCAGTTGCTGGGTTTCAGCCCCCTGCAGCTTGTTGTAGGTAGCTTGCGGAGATTCCAGGCCCATCCAGAGCCATGAGACACCGAGTTCAACCAGTTCCTGCATCGTGTACTTGCGAATGGCATTGGCGGAAGCAAAGACGGACATCGACCAACTCTTGCGTCCTTCTTTCATTCGATCAAGCAGGCGCATGGCACGCTCGCGGTGCAGCAGGAAATTTTCATCCATGACGAAGAACGAGCGCACCTTCAGATCTTCTTCCAGGCGGCACATGATTTCGTACAGTTCGTCGCCCGTTTCATAGAAGTTGACGAACTTACCTTTACCTCCGAAGAACGCGGAGGTGGTACAGAAGTTGCAGCCCATGGGGCAGCCGACGGAAGGAATAATGGTGGCTGCGGTGGAGCCCTTGCGGTCGGGCACGCGAATTCCCATGATGCGGGTGCGCATTCCGGAAACGATGGCGGGATGGCGGATGGGGGCCTTGTCATCTTCACCCAGATAGCGGCGCATCCAGGAGACTCCCTCGCCGCGCACGATGTGGTCGGCGTCGATCATGTGCTCGATACCGGGAATTGCGGCGACGTGCCCACCAACGACAATAGTGGAGTTGGGCGAGAGGCTGCGGATCTCCCGGCACATCTCGCGCACTTTGCCCAGATTCACGATGATCGAGGTAATGCCTACGACATCGTACTGATGTTGCTTGAGCTCGCGAGCAAAGTCCTGCCGCATGGGAAAATCCAGCACGGTGCATGGGGCGGAGATATTGGCCTGGATCAGCATGATGCCCCAGGAGCGGTGAAACATGCGGAGCGAAAAGCTGCCTTGGGCGCGCGTGACTTGATTGTGATAAAGCTCCATGGGATTGATGGAGCGGCTGCCGAACTCGTCATCCTGCGCGTAGGGGCCAAATACAGAGGTCAGCAGGATACGCGCGCGCTTGCCCTTGGGATGGGTGGGGAACTCGTCAGCACTCTGTTGAGCAGCATGGATCTGCACTTTTGATCATCATCCATTCTCCCCACAATGCCGTTATCACCATGGTAGATGCCGGCGAGCATTTGCCAACCACTCTCCTCCAGAAATCACAAAAAGATTACACAGGCGGGGAAAGCGTGCAGAACCCCGGCTCGGGACTGAAAGGACAGGGTAACTTGAAGGTATAGGGGTGAGTGGCCTAGAATCGCTCTCCCATGGCTTCCGAACCGTTAGAGATCGATCACCTCGACCGAGGCGTCTTGAGCTTCCGTGGGCCGCTGACCATGGAAAACGTCACGCCTTTTTTGAATGCAGTGCGGCGGGAAAGTGCGCCCACGATGATCCTTGATCTCAGCGGGGTACCTTATCTGGATTCTTCAGGGCTCGGATCCCTGGTGAGCGCCTGCACATCGGCGGCGAAGGCGGGGCGGCGGATCGCTCTGGCGGGGGTGAATCACCGCGTTTTGAAGGTATTCGAAATTACCAAGGTGGAACAGATCTTCCTGATGTTTCCCACGCTTTCTGACGCGATCGAAGGACTGACGAATGCGGGCAGCGCGTAAACCGCGCACTTGTGACTTCGCTATGCCAGCGCGTGGGCAGTAGCAGAGCTAAGGATTACGCCACGCGACCCGAATTCGATTTCTTTGCAGGCGCGGAATTGACCGCATCGATCCGGATCCGGCTGACTCTTGCGGTGCCTTCGACGAGGCTGTGTGTGACCTTGCCGGCTTCGCCCGCCATCACCGAGCCTGCAGCCAGTGCGAAACGAAGCGCGTCCGCTTGATCTTCGAAGTACAAAACCACCTGTCCCGCCATAAGTCACTTCTCCCTGGGCGAAAAGCCCCAACTATGCGAGCGTGCACTGGAAGGTCTTTACCAGCAAAACTTTCAACGAACGTGGAGCGCGGTCGTGCTGTGTCCTGATTTTCCAAGCAGAGGCGCTGCCCTTCAAAGTGATTGTCTTGGTTCCTCGAAACTCGGTAGGGCACTCGCAGGAGATTCGGCTATGATGCTGATCTTGCGGGGTCATCATGCGGAACCTGTGCCTCACTCTCATTCTTAGTCTCTGGTTGTCTCTGCCGGCGGCATGGGGCCAGTCCGCCAAACAGTTAGCGGCCGTGCTGGGCTCGTGGGAGGGAGAATCGAAATGCATGGTCGCCAATTCTGCGTGTCATGACGAACAGGTGCTGTATCAAGTCTCCACGGACAGGAAAGATCCGGACCGGCTGAATCTGGATGCGTACAAGATCGTGGATGGTTCCCCCGATTTCATGGGTACACTCGAGTGCCATTATCACGCCAAACAGGGCGCCCTGAGTTGTACGGGCAACACCAGTAAGCAGGATGACTGGGAGTTTCAAGTCTTTGGCGACGCTATGAGCGGCAGCCTGAAAATTGAGGGCGGCAAGCTTTATCGCCGAATCGCGCTACATAAAGCGAAGGACAAGTAGAGGACTGCCGTGCCGGTGCTGATCTCGATGCTGCGCGGCGTGAATCTTGGTCCGCATAACCGGATCAAAATGGACGCGCTGCGGGCGACCTACGAAGCGCTGGGGCTGGAAAATCCGCGCACCTATGTTCAAAGCGGTAACGTCATCTTTCGCACTAAGGAAAAGAGCACCAGCAAGCTCGCCACCAAAATTCAGGACGCGATTGCTAAGAGGTTTAAATTCCGTCCTGCCGTAATCGTCCGCACCATCGATGAACTGCGGGAGGCGATTGCGGCCACGCCGTTCGATGCTCGTCGCAATCTGCATCCCGGAAAAATCCTGGTCACCTTTCTGGCGGACGAACCGCCGATCGAAGCTGCCGCCAAGCTGGCGACCTTGAAAACCTTTCCCGAAGAGATCCATCTTCTAGGCCGCGAACTGTACATTTATTTTCCCGACGGAGCCGGCAAATCCAAACTGCCGTGGTCGCAGGTGGAGAAGTTGCTGAAAGTCACCGGCACGGCCAGGAATTGGAATAGCGTAAGGGCGATGCTGAAGATTGCGGAGGAGATGGAGGACTGAATAGCTCCAGCGCGGGTTCAGAAGTGCCGCGTGGATGTTACGATTTCCCGGTGCGAATCCTTGCCGTCATCCTGTCTTCTTGTTTGATGCCCCCTTTGGGGCAAAGATCTCCAGAGGATCCACTACAACACCTGCCTTCGAACATCGAAGTTCTCACCCATTTTGGAGAGCGCGCTGACATCTCTCCCGACAACCAGCGCGTGGCGTTCATGGCAAAAAGCTTCGGCGACGCGATGGTGATTGACCTCAAATCCCGCGTCATTCAATGCCTCACCTGCAACATTCCTGCGGCGGCTTTTCTCCGCGTAATGCACCTGGTCAACGGAGACTACCTGCTCATCGGCCCTGACCATTTTGAAAATACCCATATCAGTCGTACCCGCGATAACGACCTGTGGTACCTCAGCAAGGAACGTGGATCGAAACCTATCAAACTGGATCAGAAGATGAGTGAAGGCGCGGCAATTTCCAAGCGGACACTGAAACTCGCGTTCTCGCAGACTGCCGCCCAGTCCCCGGACCTTGCCCCAGAAGCTTCCCGCCTGATCGTAGCTGACCTCGATCTCTCCGGCGCACCAAAGCTAATCAATAAGAAAGTGGTCTATGAAAGCAAAGACCGAAGCTGCACGATTGAAGCCCAGGATTTTTACGATAACGACCACAAGATGACTTTTACCTGCTACGAACC
>DASVAE010000005.1:0-4233 GCA_036376495.1 Candidatus Sulfotelmatobacter sp.
CATGACGACGTCGACGGCTTCGCCGCCGATCTGCAAACCCCAGCTGCCTCCGGTCACTGTGAAAGGAGCAGGCGCGCTCCATCCTGAAGTTGTGCGGCAGGTTGCGATTCCTCTTCCGTGCCGTCCGCCGAAGACGAAACCTATCTTGACCATCGACGGTATAACCGCGATACACTTTGCGGAATCGAGAAGTTCTTCCGGAATCCCCTTATCGGGAGTTCCCATAATCTCGTCTAAAACGGTTGCGGCCGCGTCCATTCGTTTGACCTGTTCCGACGGTTCCTCAGCGGCAACCGCCATTGTGCTGGCCAGAACTGCGGCGGTGAGTATTGCGAACATCCCTGCCTTGAATTTCATTGCATACATCCCTCTGCGCGGAAATCCGCGCGATTGTGAAGTTGCCTTGGGCTGCATTCACCTGCCCTTAACTTGTTGGATTGGAGAATTGCGGGTCGCCAACCGACGTCAGTGTCGATCCCTATCGATGAGGAAGGAAAAGGAAGTCGACTTCAACAATAGGGCACGCGCCTTGCGAACACCATCCACCGCCCGCTGTAGGAAGAAGAACGCTTCACTGTACTGCCAACCCAGGCGGATTTTTCTGCTGCCCTGCAGATGTGGTCAAAAGAGCACAGATATGGGCGGGTGACCGGGTATAGGCTCATTCGGGCGTATCCAACCGCGGAGTCAACACCAGCAATCCAATGCCTGACTAGCGATTCCGCGCACGAGCTACTCGAGAGCGAATTATTACTACACCGTCCCACAAACGGCCTGATTCGTCGGAGATCAGGCGGCTGCTCGCCGCTACTCCTCTGATCCGCAACGGCTGTGACCTCGATCTGCTGGTCTTTTTGTATCGACATCCGCGGACGCTCTTGACCAGCGAGCAAATTGCCGCCTTTGTAGGACGCGACATGAAGGTAGTCGCGGAAGCTCTGGATCGTTTTATAGCTGCCGGCTTTGTGGAGCGTCTTCATAATCCAACCCACGCCGCCCGCATGTACCTGCTTGTGGTCCACGGCCCAGAGGGCAAAGGCCTGAAGAGACTGCTGGAATTGGCTTCCACTCGACAAGGGCGGCAGGAAATCCTTGCGATCCTAAACTCGCGTAACGAACCGCGCGCTGAGCACTTACGGCTGGTTAAGAGCGTTTGCGCTTGAGGCCAGAAGAAGCGGAGAACCGTATGCCTGACCCCGATCTGGTGAAGACCGGCATCGCCGGACTGGACGATATTCTGCCCAACGGCATTCCGCGGGGCAACGTCATCCTGGTGGAAGGGGCCATCGGAGCCGGTAAGACTACGATGGGTGTCGAGTTCGTGTACCGCGGGGCGAGTCAGTTCGACGAACCCGGAATTATCGTTGTGTTTGAAGTCTCACCCGACAAAATCATGCGCGACGCGCTGGGTTTGGGTTGGGATCTTCGTAAGCTCGAAGAACTCCGGAAATTAAAGATCGTGTTCACCACCCGCGAGGTGCTGCGGCAGGAACTGCAACAAGCGGACAGCGTGCTCCTGGAAGAAGCAGCGAAGATCGGCGCTCGCCGGATCTTCATCGACGGCGTCGGGCGCTTGGTCGGCAGCAATGGCGGGCCCGAGTCGCGTTCCGCCTTTCATGTGCTGACAGAGGGTTTGCAGCGCGAGAACCTCACCGCCCTTCTGGCGGTCGAAGCGTCATCCCTGGACGGGAGTGCGCCCGCATCTTTGCCCGAAGAATCTATTGCGGACACGGTGATCAGGCTCAGGATGGAGGAGGCGCAGCGCGCGGTCAGCCGCTCCATCGAGATTGTGAAATCGCGAGGCCAGGATTTTCAGATGGGGCGCCACTCGTTCCGCATCATCGATGGCACGGGCATCCAGGTGTATCGCCGCGTTCAGGCGCCTCGAAGACCTAGTCGGGATCGAGCCGCTGCATTCGATCCCAATACGCGGCTCCCGTCGGGAATTCCTGGTCTCGACGAAGTCATCAACGGCGGCTACTTTGTGGGCAGCACCACGGTCGTGGCGGGAATCTCAGGGGTCGGCAAAAGCGTCATGGGACTCCAGTTCATTACCGAAGGAGCCAGGCGCGACGAGCGCAGCTTGATGCTCTCGCTCGATGAGCAGGTCGAACAGATCGAGCGCAATGCCGCCAGCATCGGCATCGATCTCCCAGAACTTCTGAAAAGCGGCCTGGTTCGCGTGGAATATGAACCGCCTCAGGAAATCGAAGTGGATGTGCACTTCCACCACATCGAAGAACTCGTGAAAGAATTCAAACCAAAACGGGTGCTGATCGACAGCCTTTCCACATACGGTTCCGCTCTTGGGACAAGAGGCAGGATCTTTCGCGACTTCTTTCATGCTCTGGTGGCCCTGATGAAGGAACACCAGATTGTCGCGGTGTACAACCACGAGAACCCCGAGATGTTGGGAATGAATTCCATGATGGGCGACTTCGCCATGAGCTCGCTGGTGGACAACATCATCCTTATGAACTGGATCGAACTGGGGGACTCTTTCCGGCTGGGTTTGACTGTCGGCAAGATGCGGGCGAATCCGGTGGACCGCGTGACGCACGAATGCGAAATTCTGGACCGCAAGGGCATGCACGTGCTGCCGCGCGCCTTGCCGGTGCCTAAGCTTCCATTTTCCACTTACGGGGGACTGGTATCTCGCGCCCCCGAGCGTCGCAGCGTCAGGCGGCCTCGTCAAATCCAGTCAAAAGATGCGCCCGCCTTATGAGCCTTTCAAGCGACGTTCTCTTCAGCTCCGATCTATGGGAAACAGCGCTGGACAAATATGCCAGAGCTGCCCACTTGACCGTCAAGTTGTTCGACCGCGAAATGCGCTCCGTGTCGGGCGCGGTCCATCCCACTCCGTTGTTCCAATTATTTGAACAGAGCGGATATGACCCCGGCATCTTTGCTGAATGCGCACACCGCTGTTTGGCGCAGACAACAGATCGGCCTGCGGTCATCGTTTCTCAATTTCACGGTTTGTCAGTCGTGGGAACCTCGCTCGTACTGGAGGGAAAGATTGTGGGTACCGCGGTGGGCGGATACGTCTTCGCCGACTTCTCGCAGGTCTCAGAAATTCAGCATCTGGCGCGCCAGGCCGGTATCCAGTTCGAACGTTTGTGGGAAATTGCGCGCCAACAGCAGCCGGTGCCGCAGAGTCGTCTAATCGTGAATGGTGAGTTGCTGCAAGTTCTGGGCGATGCCCTGCTTCGAGAAAACCATCGCACACGTCAAAATGCGGAGACTGCCGCTATTGTCGCATCTTCCGACGATGCCATCGTTAGTAAAGACCTCAATGGGGTCATTACCAGTTGGAATCGAGGAGCGGAACGGATATTCGGCTATACCCGACAGGAAGCCATCGGACAACCGATCACGATGTTGATTCCTCCTGATCACGCGGATGACGAGCCGATGATTTTGAATCGCATTCGCCGGGGTGAGTCGGTCGACCATTACGAAACCGTCCGCCGGCACAAAGACGGTTCGTTGCTCGACATCTCTTTGACGGTTTCTCCAATAAAAGATACGAAGGGGCGAGTCGTGGGGGCATCCAAAATTGCCCGCGACATCACCGAGCGCAAGCGTTCGGAAGAAGCTCTGCGCGTCAGCGAAGCGCACCTGCAAACAGAACTTGTCGACACAAAGCTTCTACATAGCATCAGCGCGCAGCTGATTGACGAAGAGAATGTCGAATCGCTCTACCAAAGGATCCTGAACGGGGCGGTTTCCATTATGCGATCGGATTTCGCCAGCCTGCAGATCCTTTATCCTGAGCGAGGGAGCGGAGGCGAGCTCCGTCTGCTGGCTTTCCACGGATTCAGTCCGCAGGCGGCTGCATTCTGGGAATGGGTGGGAATCGACTCCTCAAAGTCGACCTGCGGCGCTGCCTTGCGTACCGGCAAGCGCGTGATCGCCCCTGATATAGAGAGTTGCGACTTCATGACCGGTAGCGAAGACCGGGCGATGTATCTCGAAACCGGCATTCACGCTTGTCAGACCACGCCGCTGGTTTCGCGAAGCGGGAAGATTGTGGGCATGATCTCGACCCACTGGCGCGAGCCGCATCAGCCTTCCGAGCGCGATTTGCGGATGTTCGACATCCTGGTTCGGCAGGCGGCAGACCTGATGGAGCGCAAGAAGGCGCAAGAAGCCATTCGCGATAGTGAGGAGCACTATCGCATCTTGTTTGATCTAGGTCCGGTTGCCGTCTACTCCTGCGATGCTGCAGGT
>DASVAE010000006.1:0-72962 GCA_036376495.1 Candidatus Sulfotelmatobacter sp.
AAGAGTGGCAAAGCGATTCTGGGGGCCATGATCGGCGGAGAAGAGAACTCCGAACGCTTGGCGGATCTCGCTCTCGGGCATCTACGCGCCAAGATTCCTCAGCTGCAGGCAGCTCTGGAAGGCAGAGTTCGTGATCATCATCGTTTCCTTTTGCAGAGCTTACTTCGCCAACTGCACTTTATCGAAACTGAGATCAAGTTGTTAGACGCTCGACTCGATCAGCTGGGGCAGGAGCACGTGGAACGGTTTTGGTCAGATGTTGTCCGCAGGCGCGAGCACATACTACGCAGTCACGGGTAATGCGGATGCCGAGAATTTCAGTAAGGAAGCAACATCTCTCACCACTGTATCGGGGCTCATTGTTTTTGGGCTGGGAGGTAGCCCAACCCTTGGAGCCACCCTGGGAAGCATTGAGAACGGCGTGCCGACGGAGCAAAGTGCTATGGCAGCCGTCGATGCGACAATTGGACTGACTGAACTGGGTGGAGTACTGTTAAATTATTGTGCCGACAGTAAAGCCGGGGGCTAAAAGGTCGATTTGGAGGAGTCTACATGGAATATTTCAAGCTGAGGCTTGTTCGTCTCAGTCCGCTCTTTGCACTCGTGTTATTTATAGCTTGGCTTGGACCCGGCAAAATCGAGCGACTACGTTCTGCTCTCAATCGTTCTGCCCACGCTGTTGTTACCTCGGCCTAAACTAGCAGTGGCTACATCAAAATACGGCATGGTCATCCGCAGCCATGTGCGAGCGATCTGGAGAGTGCTGTTCTGGCTTTACGTTTTCACTTTCGTTGGCGGGGTGTTCGCGATCGCTCTCCTTCGAGCCGTCATTCCTTTGCGCTACGCAGCCCTTCCGCTCGGAATCAATTTGATCTTCATAGTGCTATTTTGGAGGCTTCTTTCCGCCGGAGCTTCCAGCAAGACATAGCGTGCAGCTTGCAGTTATCCGCCTGGATCGAGTTGTGTATGTATGACTCGCTTGGGCTGCACCCACAGCACCAGCGCGGAGCTCGGAGAACAATGATCCGAACAACCTTTGCGCTGGCGGAATAGTCAGGATGCGGGAAGCGCACGTCAGAATCAGCGACAGTGTGAGATTCGGCACGGCCCAACACTAAATCACAATTGTTTAATGAGGCATCTCACTCAATTGATCCGAAGCTGAGCAGAGTTCGAGTTGATCTAATCCCTGTCCAAACACGATTTTCATCTGTTTACCATCTCGTCACGTGTCTCTGCGCATGTCTCTTTCCCTTCTCCCTTCCTCCGTTTGACCCTCCCTACGAGGTTCTTTAGACTGAAAGATTCAGACGACCTGCAGGTTCCAAACTATGGCTGACAGCATTCAGGTGAAGCTTCCGGACGGGAGTGTCAAAGAAGTCGCGAAGGGTACGACGGCTTTGGAGGTGGCGAAGTCGATCAGTCCGCGGCTGGCGGATGCGGCACTGGCGGCCAGGACGAACGGCAATCTGATCGATCTCGCGAAGCCACTGGAGAGTGACACCGATCTTCAACTTCTGACCGAGAAGAATCCCGAGGCGCTGGAGGTGTACCGGCATTCGTCGGCGCATTTGCTGGCGGCGGCGGTGCTCGAGCTGTTTCCAGAGACCAAGCTGGGGCATGGTCCGGCGACCGAGAGCGGGTTCTTCTACGATTTTTATCGTCCGACGCCATTCACTCCCGAGGATTTGGAAAAAATCGAGAAGAAGATGCAGGAGCTGGTGCAGCAGAACATTCCTTATGCGCGGGAGTTTCTGCCGCGGGACCAGGGGCTGGCGGAGTTCAAAAAAGAAGGCGACTTCATGAAGTGTCATTTCATCGAGCAGTTCACCAAGCCCGATGAGAAGATTTCGATTTACCGCACGGGGAAGTTTATCGACTTCTGCCGAGGGCCGCATATCCCTTCGACGGGGAAGATCAAGGCGTTCAAGCTGTTGAATATTGCAGGGGCGTACTGGCTGGGGGATGAGAAGAATCCGCAGCTGCAGCGGATTTACGGGACGTCGTTCTTCTCCAAGAAGGATCTCGACGATTATCTGAAGCACATTGAGGAGACCAAGAAGCGCGACCACCGCGTGCTAGGCAAGCAGCTGGACCTGTTTTCCATCCAGGAACTGGCGGGGCCGGGGCTGATTTTCTGGCATCCCAAGGGCGGCATTATCCGCAAAGAGATGGAAGACTGGATGCGAGAACAATATCTCAAGCGGGGATACTCGCTGGTGTACACGCCGCACGTGGCACGGCGGCAGCTGTTCTATACGTCGGGGCACGAAGGATATTACTCGCAAAATATGTTCGACGCGATGGAGTTGGACGACGCCGAATACCGGCTGAAGCCGATGAATTGCCCGGGGCACATATTGGTCTACAAAGATTCGCTGAAATCATATCGCGATCTGCCTGTGCGGCTGGGCGAGTTGGGGACGGTGTATCGGTACGAGCGTTCGGGAGTGATGCATGGATTGCTGCGGGTGCGGGGATTCACGCAGGATGACGCGCATATCTTCTGCACGCCGGATCAGATCGAAAGCGAGATTGCCAGCTGCCTGGAATTTGCGCTCGATGTGCTCAAAGATTTTGGTTTCGATAAGTTTCAGACCGAGCTTTCGACTTGGAACCCGGACGATCGCAAGAATTTTGTGGGCAGCGAAGAGCAGTGGATCCATGCCACGCAGTCGCTGGAGAAAGTGCTGAAGGAGCGGGGGATCGAGTACAAGACGATTCCGGGCGAGGCGGCGTTCTACGGGCCGAAGATTGACATCAAGCTGGTGGATGCGATCGGGCGGCTATGGCAGCTTTCGACGGTGCAATTCGATTTCAATCTGCCGCAGCGCTTTGGATTGGAATACGTGGCGGAAGATGGGTCGCGCAAGCAGCCGGTGATGGTGCATCGGGCGCTGTATGGCTCAGTGGAACGATTTTTTGGAGTGTTGATCGAGCACTATGCGGGGGCATTTCCGGTGTGGCTGTCGCCGGTGCAGGCGGTGATGATCCCGATCAGCGAGCGGCACGCGGAGTATGCGAACAAGGTGGCTGCGCAACTCAAGGCGATTGGGGTGCGGGTGGAAGTGGATGCGCGGAACGAGAAGATGAATGCGAAGATCCGCGAGCATGCGATGCAGAAAGTTCCGTTCCTGCTGGTGGTCGGGGATAAAGAGGCCGAGGCGGGGAAGGTGAACGTGCGGACTCGTGGCAAGGAGAAGACTGAGGATATGCTGGCGACCGAGTTCGTGGAGAAGATTGGGAAGTTGATTGCTGAGAAGAGCGCTTCGTTGTAAGCGCTTAACGTGGAATCTGCTCGCCACCCAGCGGAGCTTCGCTCCGCTTTCACAGCCCGAGGGGGCTGTCCCAACACATAGCTTGGCGGTACCATGTTCCGGTGCACTCGCTGGCTGAACGCGTCCTTTTCCACGTCAGACGACTGGGGTTGCTGAATGCCGGAGAACGCGTCGGTGTGGCGGTTTCTGGGGGGGGCGATTCGGTCGCCTTGCTGCGGCTGCTGATGGATCTTCGCGGGGAACTGGGGATTGTCCTCTCCGTTGTTCATTTCAATCACAAGCTGAGGGGGGCGGAATCGGATTCCGATCAGGAATTCGTGGGCGCATTGGCTCGCGAACAAGCGTTGGAGTTCTATTGCCATAGCGGTGATGTTGCGCGACACGCGGCCGAGGAGCGGGTCAGTGTTGAGGCGGCGGCGCGGGAATTGCGGTACGGATTCTTTCACCAGCTTCTCGGCGTTGACGGCCCTCAGCGGACAAAGCCTGATGCATACGATGCAACGTTTCGCGGACCAGACGGGCCACTCTTCCACAAAATCGTGACCGGGCACACTCTCGATGATCAGGCGGAGACGGTGCTGTTGCGAGTCATTCGCGGGACTGGGCTGCGGGGAATGGCGGGGATCCATCCGATTCTCGTCGTGGAAGATGAGAATGGGGACATGTGCGGCGAGATTGTGCGGCCACTGCTTACTACGCGCCGACGCGACCTGGAACGCTACCTGCGGGAACTGGGGCAATGCTGGCGGGAGGACGCTACGAACCTCAGCACGAAGTACACGCGGAATCGCGTACGGCATCTGCTGCTTCCGTTGCTGGAAAAGGAATTCAATCCGTCGGTGGCGGAGACGTTGGGGGATGTGGCGGAGATTGCGCGGGGCGAAGAGGACTACTGGGATAACGAAGTTGCAGGATGGATGGGCACCGGAGTTCATTGGTCGGAACCGGCATGGGCGAAAAAATCTGAGCTGGTGCAGATTCGGGGGAGCGGCGGCACCCAAGCCGGCGGTGCATCGACGTCCGACCTGGAACCCAAGGTCGACGACGTTCCGTGGCTGGTGATGAACGCGTCGGTGGACCGGTTCTGGCTGCTGGGCGAGCCGCTGGCGGTGCAGCGCAGGGTGATCAAGGCCATCGGGGACGAGGCCGGGATTCCGCTGGAGTTTAAGCACATTGAGGAAATTGTGCGGTTCGCGGTGCAGGAGGCGGGATCGGGGAGCGAAATCTCGCTGCCGCTGGGATGGAAGGTCAGGCGCGGTCCGCATGAGATAGTTTTTGTGACTCCTGATCTGAGCACGACAGCGCCGGCTGGAAATTATGAATATGAGCTGCTGGTTCCTGGCGAGGTGAATGTTTGCGAAATTGGGTCGAGGCTGGAAGCGCGGCGGGTTGCGACGAGCGCGGGGTATAATCCGGAACACCTTTTGGACGGGGAGTCTCTGCAGGCGGTATTGAAGGTCCGAAATTGGCGGGCCGGGGACCGCTTCTGGCCCAGGCACACGAAGGCTCCTAAAAAGGTGAAGGAATTATTGCAGGAGCGGCATTTGGCGCGAGCAGAGCGCAGCCTGTGGCCGGTGATCGTCAGCGGCGAGGAGATTGTGTGGATGCGGGGCTTTGCAGTGGCGACGCGGTTTGCGGCTAAAGCTGGGCGCGAGTCGGTCACGTTTATCGAACGGTGTTTGAGCTCGGAAAGCGAGTAGAGAAGGAGCGAGCTACGTCTTTACTAGAGAGGTGTCCGGTGCCGGGGAGGCGGCGCAAAAGTTTATGAGCAGCACCCGGGTTGAAGCCCTTCGTCCCATTATCACTAGTGAACAGTTGCAGAAACGCGTCAAGGAGCTGGGGCGGCAGATTTCCGACGATCACAAGGGACAGACCATCCAGATGCTCGCGGTGCTGGAAAATGCGTTCATATTTGTGGCTGACCTGGTGCGGGCCGTCGATGTTCCGGTTGTCTGCCAGTTTGTGAAGCCCAGATACAGCCGTCCGCAGGCTGGGTCGGGCAACGACGTGATGGAAATTTTTTTTAGCCACGAACCGGACATCAAGGGCCAGCATATCGTGCTCGTGGAGGGCCTTGTGCACTCGGGGATTACCACGGATTTTCTGATGAGCGATTTGCGGTCGCGAGGAGCGGCTTCGGTGAAGCTGGTAACCTTGCTGGACCGGCAGTCGGCACGCAGGGTGCCACTGCAGCCCGACTATTTCGGATTTCTGGTGGATGAAGCTTTTCTCGTGGGATACGGACTGGGGGCGCCCGAGCAGACCAACCGGAATCTGCCGTACCTGGGGGCGCAACCTCGATGATATCCGAACAGGTTCTTGAGGCACTGGCAACGAAGCCGGTGAGTTTGATGTCGCGATCAATTTTAAAAATTCAATCCATCCTTCCGACTTACTCTTGACCACCGCAACCCAGAGCCAATCTTCCACTCTCCGGAAGGCGGGGCTGTTTTATCTCGTCTTCGTAATGTTCTCGTATACCACGGGTGGCCCCTTCGGTTTGGAAGATATGGTCACCACTTCGGGGCCGGGAATCACGCTGCTCTACCTGCTGCTCCTGCCGGTGTTCTGGTGCATCCCGGTGTCACTGGTATCAGCGGAGCTCACCACCGCGATGCCAGTCGAGGGAGGCTTCTACCGCTGGACGCGGGCGGCGTTCGGGGATTTCTGGGGATTCATGGCGGGATGGTGGAACTGGTCGGCATCGTTCCTGCTGGGGGGCGTATACGCCGTTATGTTTGCCGACTATTTCGTTTATTACGATCCGAAGATGACGTGGTGGCAACACTACCTGCTCTCGCTAGGAATCATCACGCTGCTCACCTGGGTCAATGTGCGCGGGATCCAGATGGTCGGCCAAGTCGCTACTGCGCTGGAGATTGCAATCTTCATTCCGGTCATGACGATGGTCGTGATGGGGCTGGCGCACTGGCATCACAATCCGTTTCATCCCTGGGTGGTTCCGCAGCAGGGAAGGTTCAGAGTTTTTGGCGTGGGGCTCGCATTGGGATTGTGGCTTTACTCTGGATATGAGCAGCTTTCGACGGTAGCGGAAGAAGTGGAGAACCCGCAGAAGGCGTATCCGCGGGCATTGGCGCTGGTGGTGCCGTTATCGATAGCGGCATATTTTCTTCCGGCGTTTGCGGGACTGGCTTCCGCGGGAAACTGGGAGCAATGGCACACCGGATTCTTTTCCGATGCGGCGCGGATGATTGGCGGACCGTGGCTGGGCACAAGTATGGCGGCCGCTGCCATGATCGGCAGCGTGGCGCTGCTGAACAGCACCATCCTAACGACCACAAGAATGCCCTTCGCCATGGCCGAGGACGGGTATCTGCCGGAGCTCTTGACTCATAGGCACCCGCGATATGGAACGCCATGGCTGGCGATCATCGCTTCTGCAGTAGTGTATGCGCTGCTGTCGTGGAAGAGCCTGGGGCAACTGATCTCGGTGTATATCTGGCTGCGCTCGGCAACCACGGTGCTGACAGTGCTTTCGGGCTGGAAGCTTCGGCGGTTAAGGCCAGAGTTGCCGCGTTCTTTTGTGGTGCCCGGGGGACGAGCAGGATTGTTTTACGTTGTCGGCGCTCCGGTTCTGATGGCAATCGTGGCCCTGCTGGGCGGAGACTGGTTCGCCACTATTGGCGGAGTCATCGCGATGCTGACTGGGCCGCTAGTGTATTGGGCCGCTGCGGCGCTGTGGCGAAATGGGCGGCTGCCAACGGAACAGCGCTAGTTCAGCTCACCCAATCCAAGAGCTTGTACCAAGCCCCGGCCAGAGGCAAGAACCAGGGCTTGCCGGAGTAGAGGCGGAATGGAGCCTCGGGAAACGGAATGCCCACAAACGGATTTTCCACCTGGTCGCCGGCCATCATCTCGGCAATCTTCTGTCCCTGATATGTGGCCATGGCAACGCCGTGTCCGGCATATCCGACGGCGTAGTACATGCCATCAAGCTGTCCGGCATGGGGCATGATGTCGAACGCAAAATCCAGGGTGCCGCCCCAGACGTATTCGACGCGAGCGTCGGTCAGCTGCGGGTAGACATGGAGCATTCCGCGGCGCAGGATCTCAGCACTGCGCCGGACGGTCTGCTCGCTTTCAGGAAAGAATGCAGCGCGGCCGCCGAACAGCATGCGGCGGTCGGGTGTGAGCCGGTAGTAATGCAGAAAGTTTTTGGAATCGAAAATCATGCGATGGCGCGGGCTCAATTCAGTGGCGAGAGATTGCGGCAAGATTTCGGTGGTGATGATAAACGAGCCAATGGGGATCAACTTCTTCTGCAGGGCAGGAGTTGCCGGACCCGTGTATCCGCTAGTAGCTATGAGTACTTCATGCGCCCAGATCGGTCCCCGCGAGGTGGCCAGTTTCCATCCCAACTCACCTTGGAGGGAATCCCGCTGAATACTTTCGACGCGCGTTTGCTCGAAGACCTGGGCGCCGGCCTTCAAAGCACTTGCCGCTAGCCCGGCAACGTAGCGGGCGGGATTGCATCCGGCACTGACTTCATCGACCATGCCGCCGTAATAAATTGTTGAGCCGATCTCGGCCTGCAATTGGCTCCTGGGGACAACGCGCAACGGGTGATTGAACTCGACTTCAATCAGCTCAGCCCGGCGCTGGTAGGTATCGAAATGCTTCTGCTTGCAGGCGACTTCCAGATGTCCGCAGCGGGCGAAATCGCAATCGATCTTCTCTTGGAGAACGATCTGCTCGACGCAATCGATGGAGGCCAGGGAGGCGGCGTACATCTGCCGGGTACGCTCCCGGCCGTATTTAGAAATGAGCTGGTTCACGCCCAGCTTCATGCCAGTGAGAACCATGCCGCCATTGCGTGAACTGGCTCCCCAGCCGATGGTGTGCTGCTCAAGCACGGCGACACGGGCGCCGCGCTTTGACAGAGTGCGGGCAGCGGACAGGCCCGTGAAACCTGCGCCGACTACGGCGACGTCGACCACCTCGGGGACGCGAACAGTGGGGTCGATGACCGGAAACTGCACGGTGGAAAGCCAGTAATTTTGTTCGAGCATGTTGAGGTGGTGCTGGTGGACTTTGCCAGGCAACCCGGCGTTCCTCCGGGACTTGAACCATTCCTCCCGCGTTCTCCAGCGCGGAAGCGCTGGGCTGCTGTCAGTCGCCCTTACGAGGCGGGCAGTCATGTCCGTCCCGCACGGCGGATTCGGACCCAGCATTCTACCCGACCTGCCGTGCTGGTACATGTCCTCGCGGTTACGTGTGGTGCAGGGTTGGTCCCCCCACGGTAATCTTGCCCCAGTTACCTCCCGACCCTACTCTGAAGGTGCATGTCGCTTCGGTGCTTGGTATTTTCCTCCGACGAGGGGACGACCGCGATCCTTCGCCAGATTCTGTCGGGCGTAGGCGTAGAGGGGGAATTCTGTTCGACGGCGGTCAGCGCCGCTGAACAGATCACGAACCGACCTTTTCAGATCGTCATTATCGATTGGGACCAGCAGCCAGAGGCCGGCGTGCTGCTGAACACCGCGCGCGAAAGGAAAGCCGCCGAACGCCCACTGACTTTGACCATTGTGAGCAAGGATGGGGACGCGCCCGAGGCGCTGCACGCTGGAGCCAACTCATTACTGCGAAAGCCGCTTATTGCCAACCAGGCGCGGGAGACTTTGACCACGGCTCGCGATCTGCTGCACAGCAAACAAGGTCCGACGCCAGCGTCCGCGTCAATCCCAATTGTTTCGGTTATTCCGGACGCGACTGGGGAGACCACTCTTCGGGCAGGTGATTTTCTGCAGACTCCGACGCTTGCGCCGGGAGAACTTTTCGAAACCGAGAGCACGATTCCTGCAACTCTCGAGGAATCAGGTGGGCCGATCGCTGCACTGAAAGATCTGGAGCCGATGGCGTCATCGGTCGCAGAAAAGCGGGAACCGGCGGCGGTACCGCCGTCGAGCCCGTCTGGGAGCCGCGGATTAGAGTGGTACCTGAAAAACCGCTCGGGGGGGCAAGCTGCGGGAAATTCCGCGGCTGCGGCGGCTCCGGCTCCGGTGCCTTCGGCGACGCCTGATGCGGCTCGGGGGAATCCCGAACTACTTGGCTATGACCAGAGTTCCTCTTATGCAGCTCCCGCTGCGGCCAAGAGTCCGTCCCCCGCACCAAAACCACTTCCCACACCGGAGCATGGGTTGCGCGAGCGAAAGAAGGAAGCGGAGCTATTCGCGTACATGCAGGGGGATCAGGGGAGCCCGTCAAATTCCGCTGGATTGGGGTTCACGTTTGCCAAGCGCGCGATCGTGCCGGCTATGGTTCTGGCGGCAATTGCTGTCGCGGCCGCCCCGCAGGCTCCCTGGCATCCGCGCCTGCAAGGACTCTGGCGACATGGGAGACAAGCGGTGCATGCCTGGCTCAATCCTCAGACTCCTACCCCGACGCAGGTCGTCGAGCACGAAAGCTTTACCCGTCCGGGCGACGAGTACAAACTTCCCGTGGCGGAAGCCATTCCCGACGCCACAACCGATCCCTCGCAGATCGAGGTAGTGCCGGTGGTTGATCCTACGATCAAGAAAACGAATCCGCAGGGAGGAAACGTGATGGACCCCACGGCCGTACCGGTGGATGGATCTGCCGCGTCGCCGGAGACTCCCGCGCACAGTCCAGCAGGACAAGATCCAGAAACTCCAGCTGGTGGGCTGAACTCCGATCCCTTTCGGGCGCCGGTCGATCATGCGACGACGGGAGCCCAGCCAACGGTAACCGTTGTGGAAACGCCGGCCGTATCTCACGCTGACGCAGTTGCACCTGCGACTGCGCCAATTTCCACGCAGCCAAAACCCTCGCCAGCGCTGGCACCCCAACCACGTGTTGAAACCCCAGCGGGGACGATTCCGCCCAGCCTGAAATCTCAGATTGCGCCGTCCAACAGCATGATTGGCGGAAATAAACCGATGGATGCCGCCGGGGCTGCCATTGAACCGGTGCAAGTCTCTGAGTTGTCGGAGCGAGCGCTCATGGCGAACAATGTTTCTGCAATCTATCCGAGCACTGCGAAGGGGCAACAAGGGACGGTTGTCCTGCAGGTGCTCATTGCAAGGGACGGCAGCGTTCAGGACGCCAAATTCATGCAGGGGTCGCTGGTCTTTGCCCGCAATGCCATCGAAGCGGTCAGACAATGGAAATTCAAGCCGTATTTACTGAATGGGCGCCCGGTGTCGGTGCAAACGCAGATTACGGTTAAGTTCAAGCCCGGGCAGTGACGTAAGTTGTTTGTTATGTTGACGCTTCGCCTTCCGAAGCGAGTCTTGGAGCTCTACCGACGGACAGCGATGGCGGCTGTCTCCACATTGTTACCTACGAGGCTCAAATCGAGCAGCCAGGACCTTCCCTGTAGCATCTAGAGATATAATGATCAGAGTTCGCGGGAAGCAATTCCTTCCGGAAGAAGATCACACACAGATGTCGATGAAAACCAAAGCAGCGATCCTCGTTACATCATTTGCCGTTCTCCTTTTCGTAGTTGTCGGATCGATGGGAGGCGTTCACGCCTCGTCGAACGACGGCTCGTATCGCCAGTTACAGGTTTACAGCGAAGTGCTGTCGCGGATTCGCGGCGAGTATGTGGAAGAGCCGAACATTCCCAGGGTGACCGACGGCGCGCTGCATGGACTGCTGGAGTCGCTGGACTCGAATTCCAGCTACATGACGCCGGAAGCGTACAAGGCATTTAAGAATCACAAGGCGGAAGGCAAAGCAGGGATCGGCGCGGTGGTTTCAAAGCGCTTCGGATACGCGGCGGTAGTGGCCGTGTTGCCGGGATCGCCCGCTGAGAAAGCGGGAATCGAGCCTACGGATATCTTCGAAGCGATAGAAGGCCAAAGCACGCGCGATATGTCGCTGCCGGAAATCCGCAATCTGCTGAGCGGAGCTCCGGGTACGACTCTCAATGTGCAGGTGGTGCGAGCGCGCAAGGCCGAGCCGCAGAAGATGTCGATCACGCGGGATGTGGTAGGCATTCCGCCGGTCACTGACAAAATGATGGATGAGCCGGGCATTGGCTATGTCAAGGCTGAAGCACTCACCAAGGGCAAGGCGCAAGAGATCGCGGCCAAAGTGAAGGCGCTGGAAAAATCCGGAGCCAAGAAGATTCTTCTCGACCTGCGTAACTGCGCGGAAGGGGACGAGAGCGAGGGGGTTGCCGTCGCGAATCTGTTCCTGAACCACGGGACCATCACTTACCTGCAAGGCCAGAAGTTTCCGCGGGAAGCCTTCAATGCGGATGCTTCCAAGGCAATCACCACACTGCCGATGGCAGTGCTGGTGAATCGGGGTACGTCGGGGGCGGCTGAAATCGTGGCAGCGGCCGTTTTGGAGAATGCCCGTGGAGATGTGGTAGGGGACAAGACCTTTGGCGACGGATCGGTCCAGAAGACGATCGACCTTCCCGATGGCGGAGCGCTGATTCTTTCCGTAGCCAAGTACTACTCGCCCAGCGGAAAAGCGATCCAGGATACGGCGGTTACGCCCAATGTGCTGGTCGCAGACGTTCCCGATGATGTGGCTGCCACAGACGATGAAGATGGGGGCACCGCTCCAGCAGAGGACCAGGCTAAGCCGAAAAACAGTGTGGACGACCAGCTGAACAAGGCGGTCGAGGTATTGAAAAGCCACGCCAGCTAACCAGTTGCAGCTCACGTGCACAAGGACGGCGAAACCGCCGTCCTTTGCTTTTTTGGGGTCTTGAGTTCTCCGAAAAATCGGCCATGCAACTCCACCCCTGTGAACATGCCCGTTCTGGTATGGTGGAAGCATTCCCGAACCAAAGCTCCCACTGAGGTCCGCCCGGTCGTATGGAGACATTCACACCCTCGCTCAGTTCCCTTGTTCTTCTCTTCCTGGTTTGCGCGCTTGCGGTCGTGGTGATCTATGGAGCATTTCCGCGCCGTGGTAGCGCGCGTTCGGCATCTCGATTGGAGGTCTCGCCCCAGGATCTCGGTTCATTCAGTTATCGGCAGCTGATTCTCATCAGCCTTTTGAGCCTGTTCCTGGAAATGCTGATGATCCGCTGGGTATCATCCGAGATCAGGATTTTCGCTTACTTCAAGAATTTCGTACTGGTTGCTTGCTTTCTGGGCTTTGGGCTCGGCTGCTATTTCTCGCGCCGCCGCGTGCAGCTAATCGCGATGATCGCGCCACTGCTATTACTAACTATCGTCCTGAAGACTCCCCTCTCGCCCCTACGGCGCACCATGGCCGCCCTCCCCCAGTTGATGGGGGGAGGCGTTGAGGTTCACGTCTGGGGCGTTCCATCTATGCCGGCGAGTTGGACGGGGATGTTTCTTGCGCTGATGGTAGTTGTGCCACTGTTTGCGGTCATCGCTACAACTTTTATTCCATTCGGCCAGCTGGTGGGGTGGTATTTAGAAAATTCTCCGAACGGTGTCAAAGCGTATAGCGTCAACGTAGTGGCCAGCCTCGCCGGAATTGCCGGATTCACCTTGCTCTGTTTCCTCCATCAGTCTCCCTGGGCCTGGTTCCTATTCGCGGGCATCTTCGCCACGCTGATATTTTGGAAGCACCGGGCTGGAAGAAAAGCGCTCTCGGCGACGTTTCTCGGGTGCGTGTGCTTGCTGGCCATTCCCGATCATCGCCATGCAACCACGTACTGGTCGCCTTACCAGAAGCTGGTGTTGCAGCCGGTGCTAAACAACGGTCAGATCGATGCCTATAATTTGCTGACGAACGACACCTGGTACCAGAAGATTGTCAACTTATCACCCTCGTTTGTGCAGTCGCGCCCCGAGGTCTTCGCCCGCTATCCGGTGGAGCGAAATTCGTACACCATGCCTTACCACTTCTATCCGGCGCCGGCGTCGGTGCTGGTGCTTGGTTCAGGAATGGGAAATGATGTTGCCGCTGCGCTGCGCAATGGGGCCGGGCGAGTCGAAGCTGTAGAAATCGATCCCTTGATCCTTCAATTAGGTCGCGAACTTCACCCCGAGCATCCTTATCAATCCCCGCGAGTCCACGTCACGGTAAACGACGCTCGTAATTACATTCAGAACAGCCACGATCAATTCGATCTCATCGTATTTTCTCTGCTCGATTCACATACCACGACTTCGCATTTCACTAACATCCGTATCGACAATTACGTCTACACCCGCGAGTCCTTTCAGCGCGTAAAAGAATTGCTGCGTCCCGATGGCCTGTTGATCGTGAAGTTTCAGGTTGACAATCCCTGGATTGCGGGGCGGCTGTTCAATTTGATCCAGGATGCGTTTCATCAAGAGCCCGTGCAGTTTCAGACCGAGGGTGGGGGGTTCGACAGCTCCGGTCGCTTTTTTGTGGCTGGCTCACGCGAGCGGCTGGCGAAAGTCATTTCCGAACCTTGGCTGGCGGCCTACTTACCGGCGCACCGCAACTTGCCGCTGCAGTCCGCCAGCCTTACCAGTGACGACTGGCCCTACTTGTATCAGCATGAACCTGGTCTCCCCATTTGCGTAATTTTGGTTTCGCTGGCGGTTCTTATTGTTTTTGGATGGTTTCTCCGTCAGGCCACCGGCGAGGGCGCCAGCGTCGACGTTCATTTTCTCTTGCTCGGGGCAGGATTCATGCTGTTGGAAGCTCAGATTGTCAGCAAGATGGCGCTCCTCTTCGGTACCACCTGGATGGTGAATGCGGTTGTAGTGTCGGGCCTGCTTTGCCTAATTGTGGCAGCGAATCTGGTGTACAGTTTTTTCGGCCAAATCCCGCTTGCAATCCCTTATGCGGGTTTATTCCTCTCTTTGGTGGTGATGTTTACAGTTCCAATGAAAAGCCTGTTGGTGCCGTCTTTTTTCTTTCGCGCGCTGGTCGCGACGTTGGTTCTCTGTGCGCCGGTCTTCTTTGCGGGGATTATTTTCGTATCCAGCTTCGCTCGCGCAGGCTTCCGAGGAAGCGCTCTCGGCGCCAACCTTTTCGGATCACTGATCGGAGGCCTTCTGGAGTCCCTCTCCCTATGGTTCGGCCTGAAGTCTCTAGCCATCATCGCGGCCCTCCTTTATGTAGGATCTGCGATTTTCTTGCGCCGCAGCCACGCCGCGAAGGCAATGCCACTGGTAAGCTCGCCGGCTGTTACAGGCTCCGAATTGGTCTCAGGCTAACCCCGGCCCTCCCGCCCGAGCGTAAACTAAACCCGCGCCCGGCGAAGTGCTATCCTGAGCTCATCCAGCGATGAGAACTCTTTACGAAAACCTCCCCGAGGTGGAGATCGGGGGGCGCAGACTTGTGGGGCGCGTGCTGTTCGGGTTGCTGGTGCTGGTGTCGGTTCTGGTGGGGACTACCGCCGGACTGCTGCTGGTCTATACGATCGACCTGCCACAAGTGGATGCGCTTGAGGCCTACCGGCCCAGTTCGATCACGGAAATATATGACGATCACGGGGTGGTGATCGGGTCGTTCGCGCTGCAGCGGCGGGTAGTGGCGAACTATGAAGATTTCCCGCAGGTGCTGCGGGATGCGTTGGTGTCCACGGAGGACAAGGAGTTCTACACACATCCGGGGATTAACTTCTTTCGCATTGCGGGGGCTGCGTTTCGCGACATTGAGTCCGGGGGGAAGGTGCAAGGCGCGTCCACCTTGACGATGCAGTTGGCTCGAAACCTGTTCCTGTCGCCGGACCGGCGGTGGCAGCGCAAAGTGCAAGAGGCGATGCTGGCGATTCAGATCGAGCGGCGGTTTACCAAGCCGCAGATCTTCACGCTTTATGCGAATCAGATCGCGCTGGGACATGGCGTCTACGGATTCGAAGCGGCTTCGGAGTTCTATTTCAGCAAGACAGCGAAGGAGCTAACGTTGCCGGAAGCCGCGCTGCTGGCCGGCTTGCCCAAGGGTCCCACCTATTATTCGCCTATTAACCATCCGGACCGGGCGGTGAAGCGGCGCAATCTGGTCATCAATGCCATGCTCGAGGATGGCAAGATCACCAACGCACAGGCCGACGAAGCTCGCTCGGCGCCTCTGGTGCTGCATCTGGCGCACGATCCGAACTCGCTGGCGCCCTATTTCGTCGAAGAGATCCGCCGTTATCTGGAAAATAAGTATGGAACCGACCAGGTGCATGAAGGCGGGCTGAAGGTGTACACATCGCTCGACGTGGAGATGCAAAAAGCCGCGAACCAGGCGGTACTCGACGGGCTGGCCGCGTACGAGAGACGACACGGCTGGAAGAACCACCTGGAAAACATCATGGCGGAGGGAATCGATCCGGGGAAGTATTTCAATTCCGACTGGGATGATGAATTGCAAGTGAACGCATACGTGCACGCGCTGGTAACTTCGGCGGGGACTGGGATCGCCACGCTTAGATTCGGGCCATACACGGCCGCGCTGGGGCAAGCCGATGTGGCGTGGACAGGACAGAAACTCGCGAGTCTGCTCAAGCCGGGAGACCTGTGTTACGTGAAGATTCTTTCGCTGGGAGCAAACGGAGCGGCGAAGATAAGCCTGGAGCAAGACTCGGGAGCGCAGGGCGCGCTGCTGGCCATCGACAACGCCACCGGCGGAATCAAGGCCATGGTGGGCGGACGTGACTTCAACGAATCCAAATTCGATCGCGTTACGCAAGCGTTGCGGCAGGTGGGCTCGTCGTTCAAGCCATACGTCTACACGACGGTGATTGACCAGGGCGCGAGTCCTGACGACACCATTCTTGACGAGCCCATCAGCTTTGAAACGCCGTCAGGGCCGTACACTCCGCACAATTATGACGAGAAGTTCGAAGGCATCATCACGCTGCGTCGGGCGCTGGCACAGAGCCGCAACATTCCCGCGCTGAAGCTGGCGAACAAAGTGGGAATCAAAAATGTGATCGACTACGCGGGGCGGTTCGGGATCACCTCCAAGCTGCCGCCGTACTTGCCGGTAGCGTTGGGATCGGCCGAGATTACGCTGATGGAGCAGACCTCTGCGTATAGCGTCTTCCCGAATGATGGGGTGCGGGTCAGGCCCCGGTACATCACCCGCGTGACCGATTATGAAGGGCGCGTGCTGGAAGAAGACTTCCCCGACGTAAAAGACGTGATCAGCGAGCGCACGGCGCGCATTATGACGAGCATGTTGCGCGAAGTGGTGCTACACGGAACCGGGGTCGCGGCAGCCCGGCTGCCATTCCCGGTGGCTGGCAAAACGGGAACGACGAATGACTTTACGGATGCCTGGTTCGTCGGATTCTCGCCGACGATGAGCTGCGGAGTGTGGGTTGGGTATGACGAGAAGAGATCGTTAGGCGCCAAGGAAACGGGAGCGCATGCAGCGCTGCCGATCTGGATGAACTTTATGACGCAGGCCATGGCGGGGAAAGATGTGGGGAATTTCCAGGCTACACCGCTGGCAGCGCGGTCCGTCACACAGAAAGTTGATACTCCGGATACCGCGCCCGCCAGCGAAGAATCGCATTAGAATGTGACGCTGGGAAATGCGGGCACTTGCCCACCCAAGGTTCACAGAAATTATGCGCAATCTCGTCACAGTACTATTAGGACTCTGCACGCTCGTCCCAAACGCCTATGCTGCTGATTCCGAATCCGCAATCAAGCACGTGCTGATCGCGCAACAGGACGCGTGGAATCGCGGCGACCTCGACGCGTTCATGTCCGGGTATTGGAATTCGTCTGACCTCACGTTTTTTTCGGGAGCGAAAGAGACTCGCGGGTGGCAGGCTACGCTCGAGCGATACCGCGCGACCTATAACAGTCCTGGTCACGCGATGGGGAAGCTGGATTTTTCCGATCTGCGGATTGAAATGCTGGGTCCTGAGGCGGCATTCGTTCGAGGGGCGTGGCATCTGACGATGCCTGAGGGCGCGAATCCACAAGGGAGATTCACTTTGATTATTCGGAAGTTCCCCGATGGGTGGAAGATTATTCACGACCATACGTCGGCCGCGGAATGATTTGTGGTGGCGGGACTGCGCTACTTTCGGCGGGTATGTAGGTTTGGATCCGACTCCGAGAGTCCGGCTCCCAGATGCTCGCTTTGCTCCCGGGGGCGGACCAATGGGTCCGCCCCTACGCGTACTCGCCCCTACGCGTACTCGCTTCGCTCGGGGCGGACGAGGCGTCCGCCCCTACATGGGCTTGACTCTTATTTGCACACGGGTTCCGTCTGGGAGTCGCCCGCCTAAATCGATTACGCCATCTTTTACTACGGCTTCAAATTCCTGCGGGGGGAGCGACTGCGCCAGATTTGTTGCGGCGGGAGACTTGGCCCGCGCGCTACGCCCCATGCCCTTGCCCATGGCCTCATTGGCCAGTTGGTCGGCTTCCCGATTGTGCTCGCGCATGGCGTGTCCGATGGAGAACCAATCGAGTTGCGCGATCAATTCCTTGGCGCGGCCATGCAAGTCCTGCAGGGTTGGATTTTTGACCTTGTAGATACCCTTGATCTGACGGACCAGCAACTCTGAATCGCTGATGAGCTTGAGCGCTTTGGGACCATGCTGGAGGGCATATTCCAAGGCGGCAATTAACCCTTGATACTCGGCGAAGTTGTTGGTCTGGTGGCCGAGATACTCACTGAGGGCGGCTACTTTGCGGCCCGACTCGTCCTGGATCACGACGCCATAGCCCGCGGGTCCGGGATTTCCGCGAGCGCCGCCATCACTGTGAGCGACGAGATATTTTGCCGGCGGATGCTCGCGCTCATTGAACAGACTTGCGGAGTTGCGGGAGGGATAAGAAGGCATGCCTGAGTTTACAACTGGCAATCAGAGATTCGGCAAACGAAGACTATCTTCCGGCGGCAAGACGCGTGGCGAGACGCGCGGGCAGTCGGGCATCGAAAATCCTATCCTGGGCGCTTTTCAGGTTGTAGGGCGTGCGATGAAAGTGGACGACCATCGCGTCGGAGTCGAACAGGGCAAAGGCGGCCCGCCAGTCGCCATCGCGAGGCTGTCCCACGGAACCGGGGTTGACGAGATAGCGAGCGGAGGTCTTGAGCTGCAGGGGGACCGATTCGGCCTGTCCGACGGTCTTGTATTCGGGACGGAATCCATCGGCGGAAGAGCCGTTGGCAAAGAATCCACCCTGCAGATGAGTGTGACCGAAAAAAGTCAGAGGGATGGACAAGGTGATCAGCGGCGCCAAAGCATCGCCCAGAGACACGACATACTCGTCCTCATCGTTAGGCGAGCCGTGGACCAGTTGCACGTCAGGAAAATTCGGGAGGGCTACGGGACCGTGGGGCAGGTTGCGGAGCCAGTTCAGGTTTTCAGGACTGAGCTGGTTTCGCGTCCAGAGGGCGGCGGCTGCAGCCATCGGGTTGAAGTCTTCGAGTTCCATGCCGCCGGTGGCCGCCTTGTCGTGATTGCCGCGCACAAAGGTGGTGCCGATTGCGCGGGAGCGATCGGCTACCTCGTTGGGACTCGCTCCATAGCCAACGATGTCGCCCAGGTTGACTACGAAATCGAAGGAAGGAGCGTTGGCCAAGCACGCATCAAGAGCCTCAAGATTCGCGTGTATATCGCTCAGAAGAAGTATGCGCACGGGTCACCGGACAAGTTGCCGATTATAGCCCACGGGGCGCATTGATGACCGGACATCGAGCCCAATGCCCATTGGCAACCTCAACCAGTGGTGGCAAAGTTGTGGCACAGTCAATGACACGAGAAGAGCAGCGCGGCTCAAAGGAACATCCGGGAGGCAAAGCCGCCAGCGCGGGCACGGTGCCTTCAATGGTCTGGAGCGGCTGGGTGCGGTCCGTCGTCAAATCAGGCACGGCATGGAGCAGGCCACGAGTATAAGGATGGGCCGCAGCCCTAAAGATGTCGCGCTTCGCACCAAGTTCCACGAGGCATCCCGCGTACATGACGGCGACGCGGTCGGCAACTTGCGAGACGACCGCCAGGTCGTGTGAGATGAAGAGCATGGCGAGGCCGAACTTGGCTCGGAGTTCGGCGAGCAGTTCGAGAATCTGGGCCTGGATGGTGACGTCGAGCGCAGTCGTGGGCTCGTCAGCAATCAGCAAATGCGGACGGTTGACGATGGCCATGGCAATGACGATACGCTGCCTCATCCCGCCGGATAGCTGGTGAGGATAGTCGCGAGCGCGCGCGGAGGGTTCGGGGATGGCGACATCGTTCATCGCGTCGACAGCGCGCTTCCAGGCTTCGCTTTTCGAAACTGCGTGATGAGCCAGCACGGCTTCTGCGATTTGCTCTCCGACACGCATGACTGGATTGAGAGCGGTCATGGGTTCCTGGAAGATCATGGCCATACTCGAGCCGCGGAGTTGGCGCATGGAGTTGTCGTCGAGGGAAGGGAGATCGCGTCGCTGCGCATTTTCGGTAAGGACGATTTCGCCCTCGACTCGCGCCTGGGGCGGGAGAAGGCGCATGATGGCCAGCGAGGTCACGGATTTTCCCGAGCCCGATTCGCCTACGAGGCCCAGTACTTCGCCGTGCGTGATGGAGAGGCTCAGGTCACGGACGGCGGGGAGAAAAGAAGATGCACCGGCAGCCGGGTTTTCTTTGGCTGGGAATCCGATGTTGAGATTACGAATTTGTAGAAGGGGGGGCACTGCCTCATGGTATCAGCCGCTAAAGCGGTCGAGCTTCGCTCGACCGGACAGCCGAGGGCGAGTGTCCCTACGGTGGGCCGTCTATTGACCTAGGATCAGCGGGAGACCGTTCTTTGGGTTTCCTACTACTACTACTTTCGTGTTCGGGCTCTTGGCCAGAGTTTCGGTGGCTTCGATTCCTTTCCACTCCAGCAGCGACGGGGTGATTCCCTGAGCTACGATCTGCTGGAAGTCGCGCACGCCTGCGGCTTCGATGCGTTTGCGCTGGGCCTCCTGCGTCTCTTTCTGCAGGCGGAAGTTCATGGCCAATGCTTCCTGCTCGGCCTGCTGCTTGGCTTCAATGGAAGCCTTGAGGGTGGCCGGCAATTGGATGTCGCGGAGCAGCACGTTCTCGACCGTTATGCCGCGTTTGGCCAGTGATTCATTGACCTGCTCAAAGATCTGCTTGGCGACCATTTCGCGTTCGCCGGTGTAGAGAGCATTGGCGGTGTGGGATGCAGTCGATTCGCGGATCGCGGATCGCAACGTGGGCTCGACCACGATGTTCTCGTAGTCGGCTCCGATCTTCTGAAAGACTTCCGCGGCACGATCGGGGCTGAGATGGTAGATGAGGGAGGTGTCGAGGGCCATCATCAGGCCTTCGCTCGAAGGCACGCTGGCCGATTCCTTGAGTGTCTGCGTCTGGATCGACAGCTCGTTGTTGGTTTTCATCGGGTTGATGAGGTGGATGCCTTCGCCGAGGGTCTCATTGGTGACTCTGCCGAACAAGGTGAGCACGCCCACGTGACCGGTTCCTACGCGGGTCACGGAAGCGAAGAGCAGGATTACGATCAGGAATGCGGCCACGCCCAGGCCGATCAGGCGCAGAAGGGTGCCGGTCTGGTTTCCGGTATCAATCACTCGGGTCCGAGTAGGATCAAAGATTGTCATCGCTATTCTCCCCGAGGGGATTTTAAAAAGTGGGAGGGCAAAGGATAAGTGCCTTGCGGGGGTCGGGTTGACAGGGGCTGGATTCGAATTCAGGGATCTGGGCTCAGGGACTAGGGATCAGGGGGGCTGAATCTTGCCGGGCCATGGGCGCATCTCTTACAGTATTGCTATGAGCAAGATTCACATTCCAACGCCTTTACGCCAGTACGTCGGCAAGCAGGCTTCGGTAGACGTTGCGGGATCGACGGTGGGCGAGGCGATGAACGCCCTGGTCTCCGAACATCCGGAGCTGCGCAAGCACCTGTACACCGAGGACGGCAAGCTGCGGGCCTTCGTCAACCTTTATCTGAACGATGAGGACATCCGGTACCTGCAGAAGGAAGCTACGGCGCTGAAGGACGGTGATAACATCTCCATTGTGCCTTCCATCGCCGGGGGCTGCTGAATTGAGATTTTCCTTCACAATGCGCTGTTGTTGTCCCTCCCGTTCTTAAGAGCAGCGCGGTTTGCCCATCCAGTTGAAAATCAGAGGACATCATGGCTACCACTACAGAGATTCCAGTGACGTTGAATAAGGATGAAATCCTGCGCTACTCGCGGCACCTGATCATGCCCGAGGTGGGCATGGAGGGCCAGCAGAAGCTGAAAGCGGCGCGCGTGCTGTGCATCGGGACGGGCGGGCTGGGTTCGCCTATGGCGCTTTACCTGGCTGCGGCGGGCGTGGGGACGTTGGGCCTGGTGGATTTCGACGTGGTGGACTACACCAACCTGCAACGGCAGATCATTCACTTCACCTCCGACGTGGGCCGCAAAAAGCTGGATTCCGCGGCGGACAAGCTGAAGGCGATAAATCCTTATTTGAATTTGCGGACGTTCGATACCCGGCTGAGCAGCGCCAATGCGCTCGAGCTGTTCCGCGAGTTCGACATCATCGCGGATGGCACAGACAATTTCCCTACGCGCTATCTGGTGAACGATGCGTGCGTGTTGACGGGAAAACCGAACGTGTATGGGTCCATCTTCCGCTTTGAAGGGCAGGCCAGCGTGTTCGCGACAGAAGAGGGGCCGTGCTACCGCTGCTTGTATCCTGAGCCGCCACCGCCAGGGCTGGTTCCATCGTGCGCCGAAGGCGGGGTGCTGGGAATCTTGCCCGGGCTTGTGGGAGTGATGCAGGCGACCGAGGTGATCAAGCTAATCCTGGGCGCCGGCGAGCCGCTGATCGGGCGTTTGCTGCTGATTGATGCGTTGGGTATGAAGTTTCGGGAATTGAAGCTGCGGAAGAATCCCGATTGCCCGGCGTGCGGCACGCATCCCACGGTCACCAAGCTGATAGACTACAACGAGTTTTGCGGCATTCGTGGAGAGGAGAAGCCCGTGGGCAACGGTGTTCCCGAGATTCAAGTGGAAGATTTGAAGCGGCGTCTGGACGCGAAAGAAGACCTGTTCGTGCTCGATGTGCGCGAGCCGCACGAGTATCAGATCTGCAACCTTGGCGGATACCTGATTCCGCTGAACGATCTGCCGAAGCGGGTGAACGAACTCGATTCCAGCCGAGAGATCGTGGTGCACTGCAAGATGGGCGGGCGCAGCGCGAAAGCCGTCGCCTTCCTGCAGCAGGCTGGATTTCAGAAGGTGCACAATTTGGCCGGGGGGATCACGGCGTGGGCAGACCGGGTGGATCCGAAGGTGCCGAAGTACTGAGAGCAGTTCTCAGTAGTCAGTTGGGGAATAAAAAAAGGGAGCGCCCTGTCGCTCCCTTTTGTGCTGCCGGATGAGGCTGGCTATTTGCTCGATCCGGCTTGCATTTCGTCGCTGGACTGGCCGATCTGCAGGGCGTACTTCTTGCCTGAGAAGCGGGCGCCGGCGAGGGTACGCGCGCCGTTATCGCCGGTGTTCAGGATGGCGGCATTGTTGGGTGCGGGCGCGCTCAGGTCAACTACCTTGGCGGGAACTTTGGCGATCACATTCTTCCCTTGGAGGATGGTGACTTGCACGTCGGTGCCGGTTCCGTCCCACTGCAGTTTGTAGTCTCCCGCTTTGAGATTGGTTCCATTGACGGTTGCGGGGTTCAGCAGGGTCATCTCGCCCTTCGTGGCGGCAAATGCGCTGGAAGCCAACAGCAGGGCCAGTCCCGTTACTAGAGTTTTCGAAACGGTTGCGAACTTCATAGCTGCTCCTTGTGTGTATCCCAAAATACGGGAATGGTTGGGGCGGCCCGGTTCGCAATTGAAGGAGAAAACTCTTGTCTTTCCCCAGGAATCGCCTACAATGCTGCCGCTGGGGTTAAGCGCACCAGTCCACAAGCTGGCGCTTCCGCTATGGGGGTTCTCTCACCTGGGCCGCCAAACCGAGCGTGAGAGAATCCCCAAACCCCGCTAGTAATTTCTGCTGAAGACCAAAGTCACCTCTGCTTTGGTCCCCCCTCCATGCACTCTTGCGGTACGCAGGTGATGCGCCGCAAGTTCCTTCACGATTCTGTACGATTTGACGACCCAGTCTCGCCTGCGGTAGCAAGAAATCCAAATCAATCTTTCTGAAGGAAATCAACAGATGTTGCATGTTGCCGCAAACACCGCGTTCTTTGATGGAACGGCGAAGGCGCTAGCTGCGTACCTTGTGTTGTGGGTAGTTTCGTGTGTTTTCGTTCGGCCGTCGATTCGCCGGTGCTGGAGGAGGCGCTCGCATGCGTACAAATCAATGATTGAGCTGATGCAGTTGCGCAAGGAATACGACAACCTGGTGGCAGTGGATGATGTGACGCTCACCGTGCCACAAGGAGAGATCTTTGGATTGATTGGTCCGAATGGGGCGGGGAAAACGACGACCATCCGCATGGCCGCGGGCCTGCTCGCGCCGACCATGGGGCGCGCGGTAGTTGCTGGGGTAGATGTGGCGAAGGAGCCGGAACGCGCGCAACAGTACATTGGATATCTGGCAGACTTTTTTGCTTTGTACGAGGACCTGAAAGTCTGGGAGTACCTCGATTACTTTGCCCATGCGTACAACCTGCCGGAAAACGAAATCCCCGGGCGCATTACGGAAGTGATTGGGCAGGTGAATCTGGAGATCAAACGAGATGAGCTGATTCATGGGTTGTCGCGCGGGATGAAGCAGCGGCTGGGGATTGCGCGGGCGATCATCCATCGCCCGAGGGTGATGCTGCTGGATGAACCGGCGTCCGGCCTCGATCCGAAGGCGCGGCTGGAATTGCGCAACCTGCTGCGGGCGTTGCGGGATCAGGGTGCGACCATCCTGATCTCGTCGCACATCCTCACCGAACTGGAAGGCTTCTGCACTTCAATCGGGATTATGGAGCGCGGGCGGTTGGTGCGCAGCGGGAGTATTGAGCAGGTTACCGCGGCGGCTGCGACGACGAGGCTGGTGCGGCTGAGTTGGGCGGGAGACTCGCCGGGGCTCGCGCAAGAGAAGCTGAAGAGTGATGCGCGGATCTCTGAAGTAAATCTGGGCGTTGGAAGCGGCACGTTCCGCTTCAGTGGATCGGAAGGAGATCTCGCGCCGGTGCTGGCGGGTCTGGTTGCGGTGAATGTGCAGGTGACTTCGTTTGGCGAAGTGAAGCAGACGGTCGAAGAGGTGTACATGAAGCTCTCGACCCACGAGGTGATGTGATGCCAAGAATCTGGAGTAATCCTGAGTTCATACGGCACCGGCGGGCGGAGTTGCGTCCGACACGGGCGATTACCGTGGGCGCAGTCGTGGTAATGCTCTGCGTGTTGATCGGATTGGCTTGCTGGAGTTCGCAGCAGCATCAGTTGCTGAATTTACAGCAGGCGGCGGAGCAGTACGGCACGGATGCGTGGAAACATCGCCTTAATGTTTTGCAGGACAATTTTGTGCGGCAGACGTCGCTCCTCTTCTTTCGTTGGCTGGTCGGATTGCAAGCGGTAGCTCTGACTTTCTGGACGATGTTTTCGTGCGCACAGTCAGTTTCGGGAGAGCGGGATCGCAAGACCTGGGATTTCCAAAGGACCACACGCTTGACCTCGGCGGAGATACTGATCGGCAAGTTGCTGGGCGAGCCGGTTCTGGTTTACTTCGCTGTGCTGTGCGCCGCGCCGGTCACGCTGATCTCCGGTCTGGCGGCGGGCCTTTCTTTGGGCACTGTGCTATCCATTTTCGTTTTTCTTGCATCCGTGTCGATGTTCCTGGGCTTGGGAGGGATGTGGCTCTCCACCCTACTTGAGAGCCGCACGCGGGCCGTAGGATTGATCGCGGCGTTGGCGCTCTACGGATTCACTTTGGGACTTTACAATTTCCGCGACAGCGGGCTGCCGGGACTTGCAGCAATGAGTCCATTGACGGGCATTCTGGATGCACTGGGAGAAACCGGACCAATGAAGATTTCCCCCGTGCTCTTTAATCATTCCGTGTCCTGGTTTTTGATGACGCTGCTGCTGTGCGGTTCGTTCGGGGCGTGGCTCTGGCTCATGCTAGTGCGCAACCTGAAGAGGGATTATCCGGAGGTTCGGCCACTGTCGCGCTGGGAAGCAGTTGGATGCGCTGCGTTCCTGAATTTTTTGATTTACGCGCTGCTCAATCCAATCCACACGATTGGGTTTGAAGGACGGGGTGGATGGTTTGATGATGGCAAGAGCGTGGCTCTGTTCGCGGTGGCGATGAATGGCCTGTTTCTGTTCCTCATGGGCCTGGCAACGCTGACTCCGCAAGAGAGACTGAAAGTCTGGCGGCGCACTGCAAACAAATCAGCCCTATTCGCCGATGATGGACTGCCCTGGCCGTGGCTTGCAATGTCAGCCGTGGTTGCTTACGCCTTGATGGTATGGGGGCTGCTGGCGTGGAATCATACGCTCCCCTTGGAATCCACTACGTTGCAGGCATCTGCGATCCGGCTGGTGCTGGTGCTGGTGTTCGTCACCCGCGACGTGCTCTTTTTGCAATGGTGCATGCTGACGCGCTTGCGGCAGCCAGTGGTCAAGGGCGTACTATTCCTTGCGCTGTACTACATCGCGGCGGCGGTAATCACGGGACTCGCCGCCGTTACCTCCGAGCATGCGGCGCGCTTCATCCTGGCATTGCTGACGCCCGTGCAAGTGTTTGATCCCGAGATCAGAGGGCTCGCTTTTCCGGGAATGACCTATGCAGGATTGCTGCTACAGATTGGCGTGATTGGAGTCATCGTCATGGCGATCAACAATCGACTCTTGCGACCGATGCGGAGCGGGGCTGCGGCTTAAGGTGGCCGTTCTGCCGCTGGCTGTCGTCGTGTTCTCGCTGTATTTCTTTCTGGTCACACCTGTGACCAATACGATCACCCGGACGATGGAATTTGAGGCCGACATGTACGGCCTGAATGCAGCACGGCAGGCCGATGGGGAGGCTAACGTGGATTTGTTGCTTGGAGAGTATCGCAAGATGGATCCTGCTCCGTGGGAAGAATTTATTTTCTTTGATCATCCGAGCGGGAGGACGCGAATCACCGCAGCTCTGCGGTTTAAAGCTGAGCACCCGGAGACCGCTTCGCCAGAGGAAATGGCGAAGCCGTTCCAGAGTGCTCAGTAACTTGCCTTAAGAAGACTTTGAATGCTTCTAAAAACCTTCCCCGGACCAATGGGTCCGGGGCTAGGTGAGTGCTGGTGCAGCTACGCATCACCGCAAGACCTCATATCCGTTCCAGCCGCCGGCCTTCTCCTCTACCCGGTAGCGGAGGAGAAGGCCGGGGTTGCCAGACTCCTATTTGTCGATCGGGGGAGGAACGACCTCGTGGAGCCTGGGATTGTCGCGCATGTGGGTGAACTCCTCGTCTCTGTAGACGTTCGCCATGTTGCGATATCCCTCTTCCTTGGCCTTCTTCAGGCACTGCAGGCAATTGTCCACATCTCCGCGTTTGGCATATGCCTTGGCCAGTGAGAAGGCGTATTGCGCGCGCTCTTCAGGACTCAATATCTGGGCTGCGATGCCGATTTTGGATTCCTGGTTAAAGGCGTCCGGATTGAGTTCCAAAGCACGAACATATTCGGAAATGGCGCGCTCAAACTTTTTCTGACTAAACCAGGCGGCACCCAGATTCACGTGGTAAGTGGAATGAGTCTCATCCAGGGCGACAGCCTTCTTGAAATGTTTCGCCGCGCCGCCGTAGTTCTTCCTCATGTACTCCACGGCGCCAATGTTGTTGATGGCCTCGGCGTACTTCGAGTTAATTTTGGAAGCTTTCTGAAAGCTCGTTTTGGCCGCGTTCAGCTCATTGTTCTTGAGTTGGGCGAGACCGAGCTTGTTGTAGAGGTTGGCATTCTGGCGATCTTTCTTTAGTGCCGCCTGGAAGTAGTCGATCGCCAGAGAATAGTTCTTTTGGCCGCGCGCTTGGTCCCCGGCTTTCTCGAGCTCAGCAACAGACATAGCTTTCATTTCGACACGGGGTTGCTGTTGGGGGATGTCCATGGCGACGGCGTAAGCACCAAGTGTGACCAGCATCACGGCTAAGAGGATTGAGAATGTGATCTTGCGCATAAACTGCCTCTTTCTGCGGAGCTACTCTGTCCCGGGCTCTTCGCCTCGGCGATTCGCTCTCCGATTGCCTTTGTTATGCGCCTTTTTCCTATCAGCGACAACGCTATAGCCGTTAACGCGGGGTTAGGAGGTCGCGAACGCCGGGGCGCGCCATTGGATGTTCGCAAGGGAAGAGAGCCTCCGCCGCGCTGTTGCGTTTTCACTCACCCAGTTCGCGATAGCCGAAAATGGGCCGTTACAGAGGTTACATAAACGGGTTGCATGAACCATCTTGCAGAAACGAGCGTATAACTGAATCAGAAGGCGCACTAGATTAGTAAGGAGAACCGGTGCCTTCGATCACCGCAGAGTCGACTCGATGGGAAGCCGAACGGGCTGAGTTACAGACCGTATTGCAGGCTCCTATTTTTCTCCGGTCGCCGGCGTTGAGCCACCTGCTGTCCTACCTTTGCGAGAAGACCTTCGCGGGTGAAACCGATCAGATCAAGGAGTACTCCATCGCGCTGGATGTATTCGAGCGACGGGATTCATTCGATCAGGACACGGATTCCATCGTGCGGGTTGAAGCGAACCGCCTGCGCAAGCGGCTGAGTGAGTACTATGCGCACGACGGCGCGACTGACCTGATTCGCATTACCATTCCGGTCGGACAGTATGTGCCTTCATTCGAGAAGTCAGCTGTTTCAGCGCGGCGGGAGCCGCCACCCCAAAAGGCGGCAGAGGCGGAGCCACGTGCTCTCGGACGAGAATGGTACCGGCGCAGCTGGATGATAGCCGCAGCGGTGGCGCTGCTGGCTGCAGCAGTGGCTGGGGGATTCCTGCTTCGCGATAAGTATCGAGGTAAGCCGACGATCGCTCCGGCAGAGCAGGTGGCGAGCGAGCCGACGGTCGGCCTGCCGGTGGGAGAGGAGGTTCATATTCTTGCGGGTTCGACTCGCAAGTATGTGGACCACGCGGGAAAGGTGTGGGGCCCCGATGCTTTTTTCACGGGCGGCTCGCCGGTCGCAAGTTCCGTGCAGCACATCTGGCGCACGCAGGATCCCATCATGTATCGCAATAGCCGGCAGGGAGATTTCGCCTACAACATTGCTTTGAAGCCGGGCATTTATGAATTGCGCCTGCACTTTGCCGAAACTTTCTACGGACCCGAGAATCTTGGCGGAGGAGGCGAAGGCAGCCGCACGATGACAGTTTCCGCCAACGGGCAGGTTCTGCTGCATGATTTCGATGTGCTGGCAGATGCTGCAGGCGATCGCACGGCTGACGTGAAAGTATTTCCGAATATCTCGCCCTCGAGCGATGGTCAGTTGCACCTGGCATTTTCTTCCGGACCGGGCGGGAGCGCGATGGTTTCCGCGATCGAAATTCTACCGGGAGTTCGCGGACAGATCCGTCCGGTGCGGATTGTGGCTCGGGATGCGCCGTACTATTCCGATGACAGCCGCTGGTGGAGTCCTGACACGTACTTCAAAGGAGGGCAGCTGAGGGCCAGCCAGGAGCCGGCGCAGGGTACGGATGATGCCGAGTTCTACGAAACGGAGCGCTGGGGGCACTTCTCCTACGCCATTCCTGTGGCGGCGGGAAAGTATGCGATCACGTTGCATTTCATCGAACGGAACAATGGGGTTGGGGCGGCTGAGACGTCGGGCGGGGATTCGGAAGATCGGACGTTTGATGTGTTTTGCAATGGAAAAGCGATTCTCCGCAACGTCAAGATCATGGATAGAGTTGGGGAGGATCGGCCTTTGGTCATGAAGATCAAGGGGCTGGAGCCCAATGCCCAGGGGAAGTTGCTGGTGGAGTTTGTGCCGGTCACGCGATATGCGACCGTGAGCGCGATTGAAGTCGTGGCCGAGTAAAGAGCCTGTCGAGCTGCGCGCGACTGGACAGCCGACGGCGGCTGTCCATACACAAACCAACACCTGGACGGACCAATGGGTCCGTCCCTACGTGGCTATTGCTGGGTTAGGATTCCCATTCTCTTTCCTGCGTTCTTCAGTACCTCCAATGCTTTCTCTAATTCTTCTTTTGTGTGCGTGGCTGTCATGATTGTGCGGATGCGGGCTTTGCCTTCAGGGACTGTGGGGAAGGCGATGCCTGTGCCCAGGACGCCTTCTTTGAAAAGCTCGCGGGAGAAATCCATCGTGAGCTTACCGTCGCCGATGATGATGGGGGTGATGGGAGTTTCGCTGGGTGGGGTCGTTTTGCCTCCAATGTCGAATCCCAGTAGCCCTAGTTCTTTTTTCCAGAAGCGCGTATTGTCCCAAAGTTTTTCCATGCGCTCCGGTTCATGCTCGAGGACATCGAAGGCGGCAATGCAGGTGGCTGCGACCGAAGGTGGATGCGAGGTGGAGAACAGGAAGGGACGGGCGCGGTGATAAAGGAAATCGATAAGATCGCGCGTGCCGCACACGTATCCTCCTAGCGCGCCGATCGCTTTGGACAAAGTTCCCACCTGAATGTCCACGCGGCCATGCATCCGGAAGTGATCGATGGTGCCGCGCCCGTTGCGGCCCAGAACGCCTGAGGCGTGGGCATCATCCACCATCATGATGGCGCCGTACTTCTCGGCAAGATCGCAGAGGGCGGGAAGGGGGCCGATATCGCCGTCCATGGAGAAGACGCCGTCGGTGATGAGCAGCTTTTTCCCGGGCTCATGCTTAATGCTGTCCAGCTGCTCTTCGGCGTGGGTAATGTCTTTGTGACGGAAGACGAGGATTTTTGCTTTCGAGAGGCGCGCGCCATCGATGATCGAGGCATGATTCAGCGCGTCGGAGATGATGAAATCATCTTTGCCCAGGACGGCGGAAACCGTTCCGGCATTGGCGGCGAAGCCGGATTGGAAGACGACGCAGGCTTCGACATTTTTGAAGCGAGCAATCTTCTCTTCCAATTCCATGTGAATCTTCATCGTGCCGGCGATGGTGCGCACCGCACCAGATCCGACGCCGTACTTGCGGGTGGCTTCGAGGGCGGCTTCGCGCAGCTTGGGATGGGTGGTGAGTCCCAGATAGTTGTTGGAAGCCAGATTGATGACCTTCTTGCCATCGAAGGTGCAGACCGGGGCTTGCTCGTCGTCGAGCACGCGCAATTTGAAGTGAGTGCCTTTGGCTTTGAGTTCGTCGAGTTGGTCCGTCAGATAAGAGAGAGGGTTAGTGCGGGTTGCGGTGGTCATTAAAACCTCGCCACGGATCAACACGGATCCGCACGGATCGAAACATCTTTATGAGTTTAATACCGCGCCAATCTGGAACGGAAACGGGGCGTCGGACTCCTGGCTAAGGGTTGGAACGCGCACAAGCTTCACCACAGGGGTCACAGGGGAGCACAGGGGGAAGCATTGGCTCACCTTACTCCGTTGGGATAGACCAGGATTTTGCTGGCTTCACCCGTTTTCAGGCGCTCCATGGCCTGGCCGAAGTCTTTCATCGAGATACGATCGGTGATTACGGGGTGCAGATTGAGCTTGCCGTTTTTGAGCAACGCCGTCATCTGATACCAGGTCTGATACATTCGGCGGCCATTGATTCCCTGGACAGTGATGCCTTTGAAAATAATGTCTTCGGAAAAATTGAGGGAGATCGGCTTGGAGGTCAGGCCCAGCAGGGAGATGCGTCCGCCGCGGCGAACGATATCGAAGGCGGTGCGAATGGAGTCGGGATGTCCCGCCATTTCCAGGACCACATCGACTCCGAGGCCGCTAGTCTTTTCCATGATGATGGCGTCGACGTCTTCTTTCGCGGGATTCAAGACGTAGTCCGCCTGCATCTCGCGGGCGATTCGGGCGCGATGCTCGTTGACTTCGATGGCGAACACTGAGGTGGCGCCTACCGCTTTGGCGACCGCGATGGAGAATAATCCGATGGGCCCGCACCCGGTGATGGCTACGGTCTTGGCCGCAATCTCTCCGGCAAGAACGGTGTGAACCGCGTTGCCGAGCGGGTCAAGAATCGAGGCGTACTCTAAGGGGATCGCGGGATCAAGCTTCCAGATATTCGATTCCGGGATGACCACGTATTCGGCGAATGCGCCATTGGTGTCGACGCCGATAATTTTCACGTTCTGGCAGATGTGGGCTTCGCCAGTGCGGCACTGCAGGCACTTGCCGCAGGCCACGTGCATTTCGGCGGAAACGAAATCGCCTTCGCGGACGCTGGTAACTTCGTCTCCGAAGGCGACTACTTCTCCGCAGAATTCGTGACCCGGGATCAGCGGCGGATGAATGCGGTTCTGCGCCCAGCGGTCCCAGTTGTAGATGTGGAGATCGGTGCCGCAGATGGATGCCACCTTGACCTTGACCAGCACATCGGTGCGCCCGAAGCCCGGGATCTTCACTTCACGAACGTCAGCGCCCGGCGCTGCCTCAGGCTTGACGACCGCCAGCATGGTTTCCGCCATAAAGGGACACCTAACCAGGCCAAACTTCTATAAAGCACAAAACGTATGATTCTAGCATTGTGCGGGGATTTGCCCGGCTGATTCCGCAACAGCGCTGGCCCGATTTGGCATCGAAGCTTTGTACTCTGTGGAGGCTGCTTAGTGCGTCTTCAATTCGTGGCTGTCCTGGTAGTTTGCGTCTGCGCTTCATTCCCCCCCTGTGCTTCGGCCGCTCCTGTGCAAGTCAAATATAAGGAGGGCGTAACCCATGGCTTTCTGGTTCTCAGCACGGAGGAGGGTGCTGCCATCGCTTACGGCGACTCCACCGAGGTGGTGCATGGCAATAACGTTACCACCCATCTCAGCTATCACTTCAAAGACGGTTCGCTCGAGCAGGAGGACCTGGTGTTCTCGCAGCGCGGGACGTTCCGCCTGATCAGCTATCACCGGATTGAGAAGGGTCCAAGCTTTAAAAACGAGGAGGAGCTTTCCGTCGACGCCCGTTCGGGACAGGTGAATGTGAAATATACGGATGACAAGGGCAAGGAGAAATTCGAGAGCGAGAAGATGAAGTTACCCCCGGACTTGGCGAACGGATTGGTTTTGACGATGCTGAAAAATGTTCCCGACAATGCCAAGACCGAGCTTTCGTATGTGGTCGCGACACCGAAGCCGAGAATCGTCAAGCTCGAAGTCACTCCCGTGGGAACGGAGCCATACACGATTGTTGGCTCCAAACGCGAGGCCCTGCACTTCGCGATCAAAGTCGATATAGGCGGCGTAGCCGGCGTGATTGCGCCCTTAGTGGGCAAGCAGCCACCCGATAATCACGTGTGGATCTCGCGGGGAGACGCTCCCACTTTTGTGAAATCGCTCACACTCTCGTACATGGGAGGTCCGATGTGGCGAACGGAGTTGGCATCTCCGGTGTGGCCGGAGAAGGCGCAGGAAGAAAAGAAAGAAGATGGAAAAGACCAGAAGAAATAGCTGACGCATCAGCACGATTTGGGGAGGGAAATTTTATGCCACCTTCCCATGTCTCGCAAAGGCAAGGAGACATGGGGGCACCCTGTATACGGGATGGAATTCCTAACTCGCTGGTTTGTAGCTTTTGGGAGCTACCGTCTTGTACTCTTCTGATTTTCCGCGCGGGATGCTCAAGGTTTTCCATTCGCTCGAGCGCAGATGCTTTGCGAGAAATACGATCTGGCCAATGTGCTGAGCGTAGTGGGCGATCTGGCGATTGATCGCCTGGAGAATAGTGTGGGGCTCGCCGCGGATCTGGACCGTCCGCATCACATCTTCCGGCTTCAGGGGATCGATGGCGTTGAAGACGCAGGTCCATCCCTCTTCCCACCAGGTCATGACTTCTGCGCGGGTAGTGGCGGGGCTCAATTCGAACTCGCGGTCGCGAAAGCGGTTCGGTTTCTCGCCATCGGAGATAAGAAAGTCGGTGAAGCGCGACCGCATGTTGCCCGCCAGGTGCCTCACGAGTATGGCGACGGAATTGGATTCCGGATCGAGCGTGACGAAGAAATCCTGGTCACTTAACTGCGACAGGGCGCCTTCGCCCATGCGCTTGTGGCCGCGCAATTGGCGACGGGCCTCGTCGAGATAGTGTGCTGCTGCATCGGTCATGAGCCCATCCTCAATTCGGTAGTCGAGTAATTGGGTAATCTAGTACTTGCGTAAGCGACTTACCGCCTGCGGCTTTTGCGGCGAAATTGCTCAGTTCATTCTTCCCCATCCTCCGCCTCCGGGTGTTTCGATTCTAATGCGTTCGCCCTTGCGCAGACGCGTGCTGAATTTGCCGGGCATCTCCTCCTGATGATCATCCTGTCGGGTGATGAACGCCTTGCCGGGAGCGCCATCCGCGCCGCCTGCTGATCCCCAGGGTCCACGCTTGCGCCGGTCGGCAAGCAAAGTGACATCGCAGTCGCAGAGAACCTCGATTTCGCGCACAATCCCGTCACCCCCGTTAAATCTTCCCTTCGCGCCGCTCCCCGCTCGCAGCGAGTACGAGCGCACGCGCAAAGGATAGGCATATTCCAGCGCTTCGGCGGGAGTGTTGAGCGAGTTCGTCATGTGAGTATGGATTCCGGAAACGCCGGGCTTGGTGGGACGCGCACCCATTCCGCCGGCGATGGTTTCGTAGTAGGTGAAAGGTTCGGCGGTGCGGGGATCGATGCCGCCGATGGTGAGGTTATTCATGGTGCCGGAAGCAGCAGCAGGGATCCGATCCGGAACTGCCTGGGCCAGAGCACGCAAGAGCACGTCCACGATGCGCTGAGACGTTTCCACATTTCCGCCGGCAACGGCGGCCGGAGGCCTGGCACTGACAATCGTGCCGTCGGGAGCGATGACTTTGATGGGGCGCATCAGACCTGCGGCTGCGGGAACATCTTCGGCGAGCAGACAGCGGAACACATAAAAGCAGGCCGAATACGTGATGGCGGCCACGGCATTGATGCTGCCTTGAACTTGCGGATCGCTTCCCGTGAAATCCACGCTGACGATGTGCGACTTGCGGGAAGCCCTGGTGCTGGTGGGATGGACCGTCAGATTTACCTTGATCTTGATCGGGGGTGCGGTGATGCCGTCGTTATCGAGAAAGTCTTCGGCTGAATATTCTCCGGGCGGGACCAGTTGCAGGAAGGCGCGCATCAGTTCTTCGGAATAGCCTTGCAGCTGCGCCGCGGCCCGGGTGCAGCGCGATAGACCATACCTGATGCTGATCTCGCGAAGTCGCTCCGCGCCGGTATGGCAGGCTGCGATCTGGGCACCTAGATCTCCTTCGCGCTCGTCCGGTGTGCGCACATTAGTCAAGAGCAGGGCAAGAACTTCGGCATTGGTGGATCCGGCGCGAAGCAGTTTCAGCGGAGGAATGCGAACGCCCTCCTGGTAGATCTCGCGACAGAGTCCCATGGAGCCAGGGAAAGCGCCGCCCACATCCGCATGATGGGCGCGCGAGGCCACGTAAAAGTCAGGACGCCGCTTAGCCCGAGGACCGCGCTTCGCTCGATTCAGAAATACTGGGGCGACGAGGGTGATGTCGGGTAAGTGAGTTCCGCCGCGAAAGGGATCGTTGAGCATCACCACGTCACCGTCGTGCATGGGACCAGATGCAATTGCCGCTGCGACCGACATGGGCATGGATCCGAGATGAACGGGCATGTGGTCGCCCATGGCGATGACCTCGCCTTCGCGATCAAACACCGCACACGAATAATCACGTCGCTCCTTAATATTGGGAGAAAAAGCCGTGCGGCGGAGCGCCGCGCCCATCTCCTCGGCGATGGAGTGAAAGATGCTTTTGAAAATCTCGAGTTCGATGGCATCGCGCGGCATGAGGCGCAGTGTAATGGATTCGCGGGCGCGTTTGCACGGCAACTAACGGCAGTGAATCATGGCTCGTGTGGATTTCATACCCATGCTCATAGCCCGCGAATAGGTGTTCATGGCATGCAAAATTGTTGGTTGCTGCGAGAATTTTATTGACAGTTTTTTAACCATAGCTCAATATCTTGTGTTATAAGGCCTACCGGTACAATGAGTAGGGTTGGCCTTTCAGGTTAAGGGCCCAAGTGGTTACCCTTGCAAGGGAAAATCGTTCATGGAGGCACCTTCAATGGCAACGAAGAAGAAGGCAAAAAAGAAGAAACACTAACTGCAGGCGAGACACTTCGCATACACCACGGTTTTTCACTGGCCTCTCGAGAGAAGCACCTCTTGGGAGGCTTTCCCGTTTCAAGAGCCCAGTCGAGTGCAGAAGGCCCAAATCAGTTTTGGGCATGCGCGAAATTCTGAGACGGTTGCTTCCGGCCTGTGTCACAATAGGCGAAACCTGCGGCCCGTGGCCGCCCTCGCTGAAGATGGCTATGCGAAAAAGAAGTCCTGCCAAACAGAAGGCCGATGAAGTTCTGATTCCTGACAAGCTTTACTTCCGCATCGGAGAGGTTGCGACGCTGTGCCAGCTTCCGGCTTATGTGTTGCGCTTCTGGGAGTCGGAGTTTCCGCAGCTGAAGCCGGTCAAGAGCAGCACGGGGCAGCGCATGTACCGCAAGCGCGACGTAGAGAACGTGCTGCGCATTAAGCAACTGCTGTACGAGCAGGGGTTCACGATATCCGGGGCGCGGCAACAACTGCGAGCCGAGACGAAATCTGACAAGACGCAGAGCGCGATTCCGTTTCCGTCCACGACGGCTCCGGAAATCCAGAACATCCGGCAAGGGTTAAGGGAAATCCTGGATCTGCTTTCCAGCCGGCGCACGGGATAGCGCGAGGGCAGTTTGTTCGGCTTTCGTAACGCAAAGTAATGTTTGGCGCGGTTTCTTCCAATCTCGTAGAAAATCGGCTCAATAATGAGGGGGAGAGGAGTGGCTCCGGACGATTGTCCGAAGTGTGGCGGCTCTGGGTATGTAGCGAAGCCGGTCGAGCTGAACGGCAAGACCGAAGGCGTAGCCTTTATCCAGATCACATGCCCCGCTTGTGGAGGAACCGGCCGGAAGCGCGCAATCTCACCTGAAACCGCCGGCTGACCGCACGGCCTGCGGTGCTTGCGAAACGTACGGAACCCGGGCCGCCATACTTCCCGTCCTACAATGTGGACGGTCCGGGGGCCGCACGGAAGGGGTGGATTTCCGTTTTTTCCTTTTCAATTGATCAAGCGATTCCCGCGGCTCTTGCGCCAGCCTTACGCGGGGGAGTGGCAGTCTCCACGCGGTTCCTGCCGTTGGCTTTGGCGCGGTAGAGAGCTTTGTCGGCGGCTTGCAGGACTGCCTGGGGATCGGATCGCCTCTTTGCCGAGCTGGCCACTCCGATACTCACTGTGACTGAAATCTTGCCAGGAGCCTGGGCAGGTGGCTGAGCCAGGTCCCGAATGGCTTGTCCCTTGGTGGCGCGGCGGCGAGGGCCATTGACGCGGCGGTCGGGACCGCGGGGCGCCAGGCGGCGATCATTGCCACGCATGCGAAATTCCGAAGCCTGGATGTTTTCCCGCAGCCGCTCGAGATGGTCGAGTACGTCGGAAGAGTTTTTCCCGGGGAACAGGATATTGAATTCTTCCCCGCCGCAGCGGTAAGCGCGGCCGCCTCCAGTTACGCGCGCCAGGTTGGATGCAACCAGGCGCAAGACCTGGTCGCCGGTGTCGTGTCCGTAGGTGTCATTGAATTTCTTGAAATGATCGATGTCGACTACAGCAATGGAATAAGGAACCTGCAGCCGCTGCATGGCATCATTGAAGGCGCGCCGCGAAGGTAGGGTCGTCAACTCGTCATGGTAAGCGAGCAGGTAAGAACTCTCGACGACGGAAGCGAAGAGAATGCAGGCAGCCGTCGCGGCATACAGGGTGGCGAGCCGTGGGTTAGTGGCGAAGTGAAGGGAGAAGAAAAATGCGGAGAGCGTCCAGAGCAACGCGCTCTCGACTGGCTTGCGGATAAGCAGAAAGCGAATCAGGAGAAACACCGCCGCGGCCGCAAAGATTACAAGCGTGTAGTTGGGAAGAGTTATAGTCGTGGCGAGGTGGCGCGGGTGGGCGGCGGAAGGCAGGCCGTTTTCAGCGGTTCGGGACAGCACGGCGACGACGGTGGCTTCGACAAAAAGAAACAAGCTCACAGGCCCAAGCGATCCAGTGGTGAAGCCGCGCTCGTGCATTAGCGCAATCAGGACAAAATCGAGGGGAACCAGTACCGCGACAGCGTCGGCAGTAGTGATGAGAATAGGCAGTTGGGCTCTGCCCCATAGAGCAATCGCTCCTTCCGCCATGAACAGAACACAGAGGGCCACGAAGATGCGGCTGGAATGGAAGCGCCAGGCCAGCAGCATGCCTCCAGCGATGGCGCAGTAATATAGGAAACTGAGAGCAGGCAGAGCCAGCGTCAGCCAGCCCAGAGACACGAGGGCAACGACGCCCAGCAGCAGCACGCCTCCCGGCAGCAGCAAGGATCTCAGGATGGCTTTGCTCAGGGAGCTCAGAGGTTACTCCTGCACGGAATACCGCATTTTGGAATTATCTCCGCTGGGGGATAAGGAAGGAAATTGGCGGAGCAGGTTCCGGGTTCCGGTTTGAAACGGCCGCCCATCTGCGGAACTGCATACCTTCGTGCGCAGCGAGTTCCGGCTGCACTTCAGCATTTTCTCAATAGACTGAGCTGTTCCATTAAGGAAGGCTCAAGGTTATGCGAGTTCTTATTGCAGAAGATGATGAAGCCCTAGCCAGATTCGTACGCCAAGGTCTGGAAGCAGAGCACTACATGGTGGATATGGTGGCCGATGGCGAGCAGGCCCGCACGGTGGCAATCGAGCGGGCCTACGACATCGTAATTTTGGATCTGAACCTGCCCAAACTGGATGGAGTCAACGTGCTGCGGCAGCTGCGCTTGAAGAAGCCGAGCCTGCCGGTGCTGATCCTGACCCAGCGCACCAAGGTGGAGGATCGGGTCATGTGCCTGGACACGGGGGCGGATGACTACCTGGCGAAGCCGTTCTCGTTCAGCGAACTATCGGCGCGGTTACGGGCGCTGCTGCGCCGGAGCCATTTGCCATCGGAATCGGTGCTGGTGGTGGGCGATTTGAAACTCGACCGGGTGCAGCGGATTGTGGAACGCTCGGGCAAGCGAATCGAACTCACGGTGAAGGAATTTGCCCTGCTCGAGTACTTGATGCATAACGCCGGGCGGGACGTCACGCGCTCCATGATCATCGAGCACGTGTGGAATCTGTCGTTCGATACGACGACGAACGTGGTCGACGTCTACATAAATTATGCCTCTGCCCAGGTCGACCAACGTAAGGTGGGCAAGTTGGCGATGGCGATTCAGGTGGCCTTTCAAGAACTCGGAGTTTTTTCCGCGTCTACGACCAAGGTTCCGATCGCGATCGATGAGCCGATGCCATTCAGCACGGTGCAGGCGATCGAGAACGCGAAGCGGACGACCGAACTTGGCCGTATCTCATCGCCTCCTCTGGATGCACTCAGGGCGGCGTCGGAGGAGGCGAACCTCTCCACCCTGCAGGCAGAATTGCAGCAGGCTTTGCAAAAGGAAATCGCAATGCACTCTGTGTCCGTGCACCGGGAGATCGAGGGACTGGTCATCAGCTTAAGGGAATTTGGATTTTTCGATAGTGGCTCGGCCACGCTCCGGCCTTCCGCAGTGCCCGCGCTCGAGCGCATTGCGTCAATTCTCGCGATTCGCACCTGCCGGATTCGGATTGAGGGGCACACCGACAACATTCCGATTCACACGCCGCAGATGGCTTCCAACTGGGAGCTGTGGACGGCACGCGCTACCGAACTGGTGCGGCTGCTGATTGTGCGCTATGGCTTCTCTCCCGATCGCCTGGCAGCCGCGGGATACGCCGAGTATCACCCCATCGCCAGTAATGCCAGCGCACAGGGGCGCGCGCAAAACCGGCGGGTCGATCTGGTCATTCTGGCGGGGCATCTCGAACGCAAGGACGCGCTCGCCGACAACTCGCGTTCCAAGCCTTCTGCCGGTGTAGTCTCGTCGGCTTTGCCTCGCTAAAGTCAAGCGGCTGGGTGCCGATGAATTCCCTCGGAGCAAACATTTTTTATCCTGCGGAGCACCTGTGATTAGCCCGAGTTCCCGTTCTGCGAGGAGCGACGTGTGAGCGCGACTGCAGCGCAGGCGGCTATCAGTTTTGAAGGCCCACCGGATCCCGATCTGCTACGCATTCGCGATCTGGTTTATCAGGTGGCAGGAATTTTCCATCCCGACACCAAGCTTCGCCTGCTGGCGGAACGTTGTGGCCGCCGGATGAAGGAACTGAAGACAGAAACGGTCCGCGAGTACTTCGATTGCCTCACCGTAAGGCCTAACCGGCAGGCGGAACTGTTGGCCCTGCTGAATGAGATCACGATTGGGGAAACCTGTTTCTTCCGCAACCAGTCGCAACTGGATGCGGTGCGCGATCTGGTAATTCCGAAAATCATTGAAGCGAAAGCGAAGCTGCCCATCCGTCGCATGCGGATCTGGAGTGCGGGATGCTCGACCGGCGAGGAACCCTACACATTGTCCATGTTGTTGTTGGAGGAATCACAGCGCCGCCTACGAGATTGGACGTTTGAGATTCTGGCCACTGACCTAAACGAGCGCTCCCTGACTCACGCCAAGAACGGCCTTTACGGGATCTACAGCACCCGCAACTTGAGCCCCTATTACAGGGAGAAATATTTCTCGCCGGAGGGCGAGCAACTACAAGTGCAAGCGGCGGTGCGAAAGAACGTGAACTTCAGCCGACTGAACCTGTCCGACGATGCCCGGATGACGTTCATGAAGAGCATAGACATCGTCTTCTGCTGCAATGTGCTCATCTATTTTGATCTGGCCTCGAAGCGGCGAGTTATTCAGCACTTCTATAACAACCTTCTTCCCCACGGGTATTTCTTTCTGGGACCTTCGGAGTCGCTCTATGGCGTGACCGAAGATTTTCGCCTGGTGCACCTCCCTGGCGCTACGGCGTACGTCAAAGGGGAGCGCTCCGTGGCGGGAAAGCAGGCTTCATGAGCGCAGTGCCGACCACCAACAATCCGTTGCTAGAACGTATTAAGGATCTAAAGCAGATCCCGACAATTCCCCCGGTGCTGGCACCGTTGCTGCGCTATCTCGAGCAACCGGTCGAAGATCTCGACATTCAGAAAGTGACAGACATGATTGCGCAGGACAAGGCGCTGGCCGCGCAGTGTCTGAGAATGGCCAACAGTCCGCTATTCGGTCGATGGCAGAAAGTAGACTCGCTCCGCACCGCCATCCTGGGGTTAGGCGTCCAGCGGGTGAGCGACATTGCGATGTCCTGCGGTGTTCTCAATCTCACGCCGAAGGACAGCGGAGGGATCGATCCGGTGGTGTTCTGGGAACACTCGCTGGGATGCGCCCTGGTTTGCCGCCATTTTGCGCGCACGATCTCCTATCCAGATCCGCAAAAGGCCTATCTTGCCGGGCTACTTCACGATCTTGGCATTATCGTCAATTTGTGGGGTCTTCCCAAAGAATTTCGCAGTGCTTTCGAACGCGCGCGCAGCGATCGTATTCCGCTGCATGAAGCCGAGCAAGCTGTTCTCGGATTTACGCACTGCGATAGCGGACGCCTGCTGGCAGCGAACTGGGAACTCTCCCCCGATCTCTGTGCAGTGGTGTCTCTGCACCATTGCTTGTACGAATCCAGCGAACACGCTTCCCTGATTGCGGTCGTCGAACTCGCCGATCTGCTGTGCCGGGTGAGCGGTCTGAATTACGGATACCTCGAAAATCGTCAGGTGAATGTGCTGGAACAGCCGGGATTCACTGTGCTGTTGCAAAAGTTCCCGGCATTGCGGGACTTCGATTGGGCCCGCCTGACTTTCGAACTCGATTCCTATATGGACGAGGTACACAGCCTGGTGCATGCAATTTACCGGAAATGACAGATAATAGTTCAACCCGTTCCCCGGCACGCATCCTGATTGTGGATGACAGTGCTTTCATGCGCGCCGCGCTGGCGCGCATGATCAAATCTGAAACCGGTTTTGAGGTCGTCGGAACGGCGTGCAGCGGGGCGGATGCGTTAGGAAAGATTCCTGCACTGGATCCGGATGTGGTCACTCTGGACGTGCAAATGCCAGGCATGGACGGCGTAGAAACTCTGCGGCACATCATGACTGACTTCCCGCGGCCCGTCATTATGGTTAGCGCGGCGACTGATAGAGATGCCGAGATTACGTTCAATGCGCTGAGCGCCGGCGCATTCGATTGTGTTCCCAAGCAGATGTCGGCCACATCGCTCGAGATCGCCCACATCCGTTCGGACCTGATCTCGAAAATTCATGCCGCTTGCCAAGCGCGGCGTTCGCGTCTACCGCATTCGCTTTCGCGCAAGCCCCCGCAGCCCGCCCACGAAACAGATGCAAAATTTCGGGGGGGAGATCCAGCTATTGTGGCAATTGGCACCTCGACTGGCGGACCGAGAGCTTTGGAACAAATCCTTCCCAGCCTGCCCGGAGAATTCCCCATTCCCATTGTGATCGTGCAGCATATGCCTGCGAGCTTTCTCACGTCGTTTGCACAGCGGCTGCATTCGCTCTGCGCCATTGAGGTTCATGAAGCCAGAAATAAAGAAGCTGTTCGCTCCGCAACCGCCTATCTCTGCCCGGCGGGTCTGCACATGAGACTGCAGAGGGGCATGCCTGGGTCGCCGGTTTTCATTTCGCTCGACAGAAATCCAGCGGACGCGCTGCACATTCCGTCGGCCGACGTGCTCATGGAATCCGTTGCAAGAGTGTATGGACGCCGCGCTATGGGAGTGATCCTGACCGGCATGGGCTCGGACGGCTCACAAGGAATGAAAGCCATTCATGGCGCGGGCGGACTCACCATCGGGCAGGATGAGGCCACGTGCACGGTTTATGGTATGCCGCGCGCGTGCGCTGAACTTGGTGTGCTGGTGCGTGTCGTCCCGTTGTCAGAAATTCCGGGTGAACTCCTGCGAGCTGTGCGGCGCCGCATGCCGGCATGATCACCGCTCATTTCGGTGCACTTAGCACGGTCTCAAAGGGATCGAGCACGATCTTTCGCGTTCCAGCAGGCGCGGAGAGCCGGAACGCAGTCTCGTCCCCATCGGCAAACACGCGGCCCAGCAAGACGTACTGCTTACCCGCAGCTATCGCGTATACCGGAAGCGATGTCACCAGGGTCTCAGGTGCTTGTTTTTGCAAAATGGTTCCGGTCACCGTAACCCCGGTTCCCTTGCCGGAGAACTTCACGCCTTTCAGCTCAAACTTGGGAAGCGAGATGCCATTGACCCATCCCTCGAGAAACCAATCCAGCGACTTTTTCTGTTCGTAACGGAGCGAAGGCGGAAGTTCTTCGGCGAAGACATCCATCAGTTCCCTGGTGCTGATCGCTCCGCCCTCATATCGCTGGCGAACCCGTCGCAACGCGCGTACAAACGGTTCCTCCGGGTTCGCTGTGCTGCGACCATGGCCTTGTCCGCTCTCCGCATCCTTGAGCATCGTCCGGAGCATGTGAAACAGCCACGTTCCCCGGCCATAGGTAAGGACCTCATAACTTTGCGGTGAGCGAGAGGACACAAGCCGCGTTCCGAGCGTCACCGGTCCTGCGTCCTCCGGAGATTTTTCTTCCTGATCCTTGGTGGCCAGTTCGCGGCGGTATTCCTCCATGATCATGCGGAACCCTGTTGGATTCTGCTCCTGCAGCATCATCAGCGTGCAGTATTGCGAGAGGCCCTCTGAGAGCCATTGATCACGATAACTGCTCCATGAAACCAAATCGCCCCACCACTGATGCGCCGTCTCATGAGCAGGCACGAGTCGCTGCAGCAGAATCTGCGTCTCGCCATAATGCAACTGTTCTCGTTCCTGATCACTCAGGAAGGCGTAAGACGATAAGAACACCAGTCCGGGCCAACCCTGGCTGGCGCGCCCCGGCAATTGAGTCAGCGCCAGATGACTATAAGGAAAGGGGCCGAAGCGGTGGGAAAAATACTGAATGGCTTGCGCCGCCTCCTCGCCGACCCTGACCTCATTCTGCGCCGGCGAAGGACGCACTGGCACGATAACCTGCGGCCGCCGCATCGGAGTCTGCGGGGGAGGAGCGATCACCTGAATTTGTCCGGTAGGGAAATCTTTCTCCACACCGCGAGTGGCGTAGGTTTCGATTGAGACATTGGCAACGCGAGTCGTGGCTTCACGGTACTTGCCGAGATTGAAGCCAGCGAGTGGAATAGGCCGATCCGAGACCCACCGCGTCACCTGCTGCCCGTTCGCCTGATGATCCGATGAAACCTCTGCAGGTTTGCCAGTCGCGACCAGGGTCCAATCTTGCGGGTAACTGAACTGCAGGTCGAAATCAGCCATCTCCATGCCGCGGTTCGGATACCAGGTCCCGCGAGCGCCAACATATAGCAACCCGCTGCCCTGTTCCTGCAGAACTTCTCCCCCGTAGGAAAATTCCAGCTCGAACTTCTGACCGGTTCGCGTGGCCTCTGGAAGTACAACCGCGATCACATCGTTACCTCGGCGTGAAAGTTCCGTGCCTTCCAGGGATGGGTTGTGAATGAACTCCACCGGGCGTCGGTTGAGGGTTACGCTGTCGGTTGGCAGGAAGCGCGAAAGTTCAAACAGCAGCGTTCTTTCGCCACCTTCGAGCACCTCGCATTGCAAGCGCGCGCGCGCCTGAATGCGTTTGGGGGGCGTCACCTCGGTGTAAATGGTGTAGCGGCGCACGGCAATGCGGCTGGCTCGGAGCCTCTGGTTCTGGGGCTGAGGAGAGCTGTCCAATTTCGGCCGCCTGGATGCTGTCCTCGGCGAAAACGAAGTCCACACGTCGTAGTAGTTCTCCCCGTTGACGAGTTTGGCTTGACCAGCCTGTACTTGTTCGGGCGCAGTCGAGTCAAAAAAGACGTCGAACACTCCTAAGGTGGTGCCCTGCAGACGCGCGTGCAGAAATCGATCGGACGCGCTGGATTGCTGGCCAGAACTGCCCGACGCTCCGGTCGCCGGAAGCATGCGGCTAAAGGTCATGAGCAGCCTCATGGCATCAATGGGGGCAAGATTTTTGGCGGTCGGCGCCCAGCGGTCTACAAACTGCTGCTTCTCGTCACTGGCGCGCAGGTCGGGCACGAGTTCGCTTGCCACATCCTCGTTGAACCTGAAATACGCGGTCGCAAAGCGTTCCTCCAGGATCGCCATTCCGGTGAACAGGCTCATGGATCTTCGTTCGACTTCATCGGGAGGACTCAACAGAATCTCGCCGTCGCCTTCGAAGAATGCACCCGTGATCCTGCCCATGACGTCTTGCGTGAAAGCAATGGTGCCGTCGTCCAAACTGATTTGGATGGCAGAGCGATTCAGAGAAGCCCCGCGGACGCGATAAACGCGTGCCGGTTCGAGGCTAACCTGTCCCAGTTGCGAATAGAGCGTTGCCGCTTGCTTTCCGGATGACTCCTGGGCGGCCATCGTCGGCCATAGACAGGTGCAGAGTGCCAGCAAAGCCGCTGGCAGCAAGGAAATTCGGTTCGTCCCCAGTACCTTCGTCACGTGGGTTGGGCTTTCCTCCGTTGCTAGAATGCGCCTGAATGCGGCTGCGTGTCACCTTTCTGATTCTCTGTCTGACGCAGGGTTGGACTGGCGTCTGGGCGGACACCATCCATCTGAAAAATGGCCGCAAGATTCTCGCGGATCATGTCCGCGAAAACGGCAACCGTTACGAGTATGAAATTGGGGACGACTCTTACGGGATCCCCAGGTCCGCGGTGGACCATGTAGAAGTGGGTGGTCTCCCGGCACGCAGCAGTGCGACCGAGAAACTAGGTGATCTGCCGAGCTTTGACGCGGCAGCCATCAGCCTCGCGAAGGAAGGCGACCTCACCGCAAAAATCATCCGGGATGGAAAAGTCGATCAGGATGGGCTGAGTACCCTGGAGGCGAAAGGCAATCCTGTCTTGAGCTCCACGGCAAATTTCATCGCCGGCAAGTTTGAATTCGAACACGGCAACATCGCGCATTCGCAGCAGTACTTCGAGAACGCACTTCGGTTCCAGCCGGAGAGTGCGACCGTCCTTACGTATTACGCCGCAGTCTTGGCTCGCACCGGAAACTCCAGCCAGGCGCTGCCCTATGCCGAACGCGCAGTCCGCGCCAATCCGGAATCGGCAGATGCCTACACCATGCTGGGCTACGCCCAGTTCGCTTCCGATCTCACAAGAGAGGCCATTGTTTCGTGGAAGCGCTCCCTCGCGCTTCGCCCCGATGCCTCAGTACAGCGCTTTCTCGACAAAGCGCAGCGCGAGCAGGCGGCCGAAGCCGATTTTGTCCAGAACGAAAGCAGCCATTTCGTCCTGCACTACGAAGGGAAGCAGAGCGAAGGGCTCGGGACGCAGATCCTGGCCGCTCTCGAATCAGACTATGACGACCTCGTCCGCGACCTCGGCACTCCTCCTCGTGACAACATCCAGGTGACGCTCTATACGGAGACGGCTTTCTTTGATGTGACGCACGCGCCCAGTTGGGTAGGAGCCCTCAACGATGGCAAACTGAGAATCCCGATCAGCGGTCTCACATCAGTGAGTCCCGAACTCGCTCACGTGCTCAAGCACGAACTGGCGCACTCGTTCGTCGCCAAACTCTCAGCCGGCCGCTGCCCTCCCTGGCTCAACGAAGGTATTGCGCAGTTTCTTGAACCCAGAAGCCTGGCGGCAGATGGCCGCCAGCTCGCACATCTGTTTAAGATCCAGCAGAATCTTCCATTCAACCTGTTGGAGGGCAGTTTCATGAAGCTCTCGGGCGGCACCGCTTACATTGCTTATGCCGAGAGTCTAGCGGCCGTAACCTTCATTAGCGATTCCTACGGATTGAGCGACGTGCAACGCATTTTGGAACGAATCAGCCAGGGCAACTCCACCGAAGCTGCCCTTCGTGCCACCATCCACTCCGACTACGGCCAATTCGAGTTAGACCTAGGACGTTACCTCGCCGATAAGTATGGAGAGTGAGCCCGGTTGGGTTTATAAAAGCAGAAAGGCCGCTCTCCTGGTCTCTGCCGCACGGTCTGGACAGCCCCGAAGAGGCTGTCCCTAGGTGTGTGCTGCGGGAATAGTGAGGTACCACCTTGGATTCATTGCTCACATCGGAATTCCATGCTAGCTTGCCTTGAGTATTAATCCGTGCGCTCTTTTTTCAAATTCAACGGATCGGATACGGCGGTCAGCATCGAGCCTGTGCCGACTGTTTTCCCGAATATTGATGGCGGCGATATAGCAGCCGTCTTCGCGGGCAACCGCGTGGCGGGAGACTTTTATGATTCGGTACGGGTCAGCCCCGAGCGCGTTCTGATTGGCTTGCTCGATGTTGCCGGACGCAGGGAAGAAAACCGCAAGCTTCTCATCGTGGCTCAGGAAACATTTCGCGACTCCGGTAGAGAACTGTTCTCGGCGCCCGATATCAATGAATCCGACGCCATGATCGAACTCAACGTACGTATTAATCGCCGCTTGATCGAAGCTTCTAACGGGGTTCACTCCTGCCCGGCTTTTACCGCCTGCTATCACGAGAGACTAGGAACACTCTGTTATTGCAACGCGGGACATACTCCCGGGCTGCTCCGCGATAGCGGCGGCATCATCGAACTCGGTTCCACGGGATTGCCTTTGGGATTGTTCTCGCACGCGACCTCCGACGCTCGAATGGTGGGCATGGAAAGATCTGCCGCCCTCCTGCTGGTCTCTCGAGGCCTAGTGTCTTGCGAAGGGGCCGGCCGCGACGACGGGGGGAACGAATTCGGCTTGGAGAAGGTCAGGAAAGTGCTTCAGGATGCACCTTCTGTTAGTGCAAAAGAGCTATGCTCGTCCGTGGTTAGCTCGGTTGCCGATTACAGCGGCCATGTTCCCCTCTGCGATGACCGCACAGCACTCGCCCTGATTCGCACTCGCTAGGCCAACTTGTGTGCGCCCTTCTTGCGTCCAACGGGGAGGGGTGCAGCAGTCCCACCGGCCTTATCGCGTTTCGCGTGCCCTGATGTCGCCAATGTGGCCGGAAGGAGTAAAATGTCATATCGGCCTAACCCCACGTTTGCCCGCACGTCCAGGAATTGGCCTATATGACTCCTATGAAGAGACTTTGCCTGACATATATCGCTTTGGTTTGTCTGCCCGCGCTCGCCTCCGGACAGGTTGTGGAAGAGATCGTCGCCCGTGTGAACAATCAGATCATTACCCGTTCCGAATTCAGCCGCAGTAAGGATCAGCTTCGGGACGAGGTCAAGCAGCAGGATCCGAACGACGCAGACAAGGTTTATGGGGCCAAGGAAAAGGACGTGCTCCGCGACCTCATCGACCAGCAACTTCTTCTCGATAAAGGCAAAGATCTCGGGATTACCGGCGACACCGATCTGGTGAAGCGTCTCGACGAGATGCGCAAGAGCATGAAGCTGGATTCCCTCGAAGCGCTGGAGAAGGAGGCCGAAAAGCAGGGCATCTCCTGGGAAGACTTCAAGCAGCAGCAAAAGAATCAGATCATCACCCAGAAGGTCATCGGGGAAGAAGTCAGCAGCAAGCTGTCGATCACGAAGGAAGAAGCTGAGAAGTTTTACGATGAGCACAAGAAGGAGATGGAGCAGCCCGAGTTCATCCGGTTAGCAGAAATTCTGGTTGCCCCAAAAACGTCGTCGATCACGCCTGACCCCAAACCGGCCGGGGCGCCTGCCGATTCTAAGAATCCGGAGGATGAAGCGGCCAAGCAGGCTGCCGATGCTACAGCACTCGCCGCTGCGGAAGCCAAGGCGCACGATCTTCTCAAACAAATCCGCGATGGGGCGAACTTTGACGACATTGCCAAGAAATACTCGGACGGTCCCTCCGCAGCCGATGGCGGCGCGCTCGGCATGTTCAAACGCGGACAACTCGCCAAAGAACTTGAAGATAAGACGTTCGCGATGAAGTCGGGCGATGTTACAGACGTGATCCGAACCAAGCAGGGTTACGTTATTCTCAAAGTTCTCGACCACCAGCAGGCTGGCATTCCTTCGCTGAAAGACGCTATGCCGAAGATCCAGGACGCTCTCTACTACGAGAAGCTGCAGCCTGCACTGCGCGCCTATCTCACCAAGCTTCGAGAGGACGCCTACATCAAACTGGCGCAGGGATACGTGGACTCCGGTGCCAGCCCGAACCAGACCTTGCCCATTGAAACCACATCGGCCAAAGAGGCCGACGCCAAGAAACTGGACAAGAAGAGGCACAAGAAGCTGGGCGTGCTCTGATCTTTCTGAATGGCAGGGTCGAAGACGCGCCGCCCTCGGAGCGCTGTTCTCCCTACGTATCCGCGTCCGACAGCCGATGGCAGTTGTTCTCACCTGTCCTCCTGAAATCCTGTGCATTGCAGAGGGGCTGCTTTATACTTGGCACATCCTATGAAGGACTTCTACATCGGTGATTGCGTGCGCCACGAGAACAAGGTCATCACTTCGAGTTTCGTCGTGGTAGCCAAGCAGATCAAGCCGAAGAAGACCGGCGAACCTTATCTGGCGCTGACGCTTGGCGATCGTAGCGGGCAGCTCGAAGCCAAGATGTGGGACAACGTGGAAGAAGTGCTGGAGGCCTTCGAGCAGGATGATTTTCTTAAAATCAAGGGTTTGATAAATAAGTACAAACAGCGCTTCCAGCTCACGATTCACAAGCTGCGAAAACTCGGCGACACCGAAATCGATTTTTCCGACTACCTTCCCAAGACCACGAAAGATGTCGACGAACTCTGGCAGACGCTGACGAACTTTATTGCCAGTTTTGAGAACCAGCACTTGAAGGGCCTGGTGCAGGCCTTCATGGCAGATCCGGAAATTGCCGCCGCGTACCGCAACGCTCCCGCCGCGAAAACGCTGCACCACGCCTACATTGGCGGCCTGCTGGATCACGTGGTGTCGCTGTTCCGCTCCTGTGACCTGATCTGCAAGAACTATCCTCAGATCAATCGGGAGCTTCTGCTCACGGGTGCGTTTTTCCACGATATTGGCAAGATCCACGAGTTAACGTACAACCGCTGCTTCTCATACTCGACGAAGGGTCAGCTTTTGGGGCACATGATCATCGAGCTGGAGATGCTGCAGGCCAAGCTGTCTTCCCTGCCGGACTTTCCTGATGAACTCAAGATCATGATCGAGCACATGATCATCAGCCACCACGGGGAGTACGAGTTCGGATCACCCAAGCTGCCGATGTTTCCCGAAGCTCTGGTGCTGCATTACCTAGACGATCTCGATTCGAAGATGGAAGCTATGCGGGCTCAGTTCGAGCGCGATGCCACTCTCGACGGTCCTTGGACGACTTACAATCCATCGCTCGGCCGACCAGTGCTCAGTTCAGAGAAATTTCTGCGCCCCAAAAAGGCTGCGGAACCCGACGAGACCTTTAACGGCGTTGCGCCATTCGAAGCGGCACCCGAAACCACCGCACTGGAGACGGAAGACACCGTCCAGACTAGCCTACCCGGGCTAAACCCGACCCGCTAATCTGCACTGGGTTGGTCCCTCACCCGATAGTCCTATACACCGTCGATATCCTCCATGCCCTTCTCATTCATTGCCCCGCGGCCGTCAATCCATTACAGTTAGGGCACACCGAAATTCAAGGATACGGAGGCTCTTATGCGCTCGCGTCTAATTCTGTTCACATTCGCCCTTTATCTAGCATTTGCGCTGGGCTGCAGCAAGCAGCCGGCAGTTGACAACAGCAGTGATCCTAACGCCGCGGATCAGAACGCACCTGCTTCCGCGGAGCAAGGTGGTTCCTCTGCCCGTCAACCTAAAGAACGAAAAGAACACAAAGCTGAAGCTCGCCGAATGGTTGTGCCCGCAGGGACCGCGGTGACCATCAGCCTGGGAGACTCGATCGGTTCAAAAATCAGCCAGTCTGGCCAGACGTTCTCGGGTAGTGTTGCGAAAGACGTCGTGGTCGGCGGCGAAGTCGCCATTCGTCAAGGCGCTAATGTGAGCGGTACCGTTACGGACGCGAAGCCGCTGGGCAAATTTGCCGGGGGCGCGGTTCTGCAGGTACGTCTGGACTCCATCAATAACGTACAAGTCGCAGCTGCGGAGCGTACGTTCAATCAGAAAGGCAAAGGCAAACGTACTGCGGTTGCGACCGGCGGAGGGGCGGCTTTGGGCGGCATCATCGGCGGTTTGGTGGGTGGCGGCAAAGGAGCGGCCATTGGATTGGCCGCTGGCGCCGGAGCCGGGGCTGGAGGCTCAGCCCTGACGGGCAACAAGGACATCGTCCTTCCGGCCGAGTCGAACATAACCTTCGAACTATCTCAGGCCTTGGAACTTAGGAGATAACGAAGCTGAGCTGTAAGCCACGGCCCCATTCTCCGGCGTCTTCTGCGGCAGGATGGGGCTTTGGATTTTAAGCAGGTTTGCAGACTTCTGACTTTGCGGGTTTAGGGCGCCTTTTAGCACCTTGGTCACTGCGAAAGACGCGAATTTCTCTTCCCAACACCCACCCCTCCTGTAATAAAATTTGGGTTCCCCCCCGGAAACACCTTATGGAAAAGTTTGATTTCAATCTGATCTTTTGCCTCATCGTGCAAGCGAACCTGGTGTTCGGTGTAGCTGGACTCATCTGGCCCGAGAAGTTTATGTCGCTCTATGGGATCCTCATGTTTCCCTGGCCACCCAGCGAACGCGCCATTCGCGTGAACGGACTTATCGCGATTTTGGGGTGGCTTCTCGTTCTGGCCAAGTTGTTCATAACGCACCTGTAATGCAGCCCGTGGCCGAATGAGGCTGCAGAAGACCGGTGATTCCGGATTCAGATCTGCACTTACCGCAAATCAACCACAGACTTGCATAGATTTCACGGATCAGAATTTGTCGGTGCAGATTCGTGCGATGGGCGGCCAGGTCCTCAGCGCATCCATAAGTAAAGTTATGTAAAAGGGTCCGGTTCTCTCACAAAATCCAGTACAAATGTCTGCCGGAACGGTACATCCCTGATTCTGATCACCGGCGGAGGATTTGTCGGAATGACCTACACCCGGATTGCTATCCTTCTTCTTTTCCTTGCTCCTTTTGTCGGCGCGCAGAAACGTCAGCCGAACAAACCCGCTGAGCCCAACATGCCGACGACTCCCACCGGCGAGCCGGCGGAGGAGAAGTTCCCTCCTGAAGCAGGGGTGGTGCCCCCGCCGAAGCCGGAGCCTGCCAAGTCGCCCTTTGAAGGAATGAAGTACCGCCTTGTGGGCCCATTCCGCGGCGGACGCGTACTTGCGGTGGCGGGCGTGCCCGGTCAAGACGACACATATTACTTCGGCGCGGTGGCCGGAGGCATGTGGAAGACCACCGACGGCGGTCTCAATTGGCATCCACTGTGGGATAAGTTTTCGGAAGCTTCGCCCTCGGTCGGCGCCATAGCCATAGCACCCTCTGATCCCAATGTGATCTACGTCGGCACTGGCGAAGCCTGCATCCGGGGCAACATCGTCATGGGCAACGGAGTGTATAAGTCCACCGACGCCGGAAAGACCTGGAAATACTCAGGACTCCGCGACACCCACTCTATTGGCCGCATGATCGTGCATCCAAAGGATCCGAACACTGTCTATGTCGCTGCTCTCGGCCATCCCTTTGGCCCGAACACCGCCCGCGGGGTCTTTCGCTCGCGCGATGGCGGCAAAACCTGGCAGCGCATCCTGTATGTCGACGACAAGACTGGGGCCGTCGACATCCAGTTCGATCAGTCCAATCCCAACATCCTGTTCGCCGGGATGTGGCAGGCAGTTCGCAAGCCATGGACCATGGAATCTGGAGGTCCCGGCAGCGGATTATTTCGTTCCGCCGACGGCGGCGATACCTGGACCAAACTCACCGGCAAGGGCTTGCCCGACGGCACCATTGGACGCATTGGGATCGCAACGACTCCCAACCCGAACCGGATCTATGCGCTGATTGAAGCCGAGAAGGGCGGGCTCTTCCGCTCCGATGATGGCGGCGAAAAATGGGAACTCATCAATGAAGATCGCCGCTATCGCCAGCGCGCCTGGTATTACACGCATGTGTTCGCCGATCCCAAGAATCCCGATGTGGTCTACATCCTGAACACCGGCACGTACCGGTCGATTGATGGCGGAAAGACTTTCAGCTCGATCCACACGCCCCACGGTGACAACCACGGCTTCTGGATCGATCCCAACAATCCGCGCCGTCTGATCAACGGCAACGACGGAGGGGCAACGATTTCCACCGACGGCGGCGGCAGTTGGACCACGCTTTACAATCAGCCAACCGCGCAGTTCTACCACATCGCTGCCGACAATCGATTTCCCTACTGGCTATACGGAGCGCAGCAGGATAACTCCACCGTAGCGATTGCCACTGCGAGCGCAAGCGGCGGTATCGATCAGAGCGATTTTCACGACGTGGGTGGCGGGGAAAGCGGCTATGTCACTCCCGATCCCACAGACCCCGATATTGTTTATGCCGGCTCGTACGGCGGAGACATCACCCGCTACGATCACCACACCGAGCAAACGCAAGCGATCAATCCGTGGCCGCGCAACGTGATCGGCTGGGGAATGGCTGATCTGAAGCACCGCTTCCAATGGACCGAACCCATCGTGTTCTCGCCGCACGATCCGCACACCCTTTACTACGCTGGAGAAGTCCTGTTCAAGACCACCGATCAAGGCATGAGCTGGAGCATCATTTCCCCTGATCTCACGCGCAACGACAAGTCCAAACAAGAGCCGGCGGGAGGACCCATCACTAAAGACAACACCGGGGTCGAGGTGTACGGCACCATTTTCTCGGTAGTGGAGAGTCCTGCCCAGAATGACCTGATCTGGGCCGGCAGCGACGACGGCCTGATTCACATCACGAAGAACGGCGGCCAGAGCTGGGACGATGTGACACCCAAAGCTATGCCCGAGTGGGGCACGGTCAGCATGATCGAAGCCTCGCCCAGCGACGCAGGCACTGCCTATGTCGCCGTCGAGCGCCACAAAATTGACGACTTCACGCCCTACATTTTCAAGACCACCGATTTCGGAAAATCCTGGAACACGCTGGTGAACGGCATTCCCAAAGATGATTACGTACATGCCGTGCGCATTGATCCCAAGCGCAAGAATTTGCTCTATGCGGGCACGGAGCGTGGGGTGTACATCAGCTTCGACGATGGCGCGAACTGGCAACCGATGCAGCTCAACCTGCCCCCCGCTCCGGTCAACGATCTGATCGTCAAGGGAGATGACCTGGCTGTCGCGACGCACGGCCGCTCGTTCTGGGTGCTAGATGATCTGTCTCCGTTCCGCCAATGGAACGACGGAATGAAATCGGACGACGTGCACTTGTTTACGCCTGCCGAAGCAAATCACACCACATTTTCAGGATCTTTTTTTGGTCCAAGCGGAGCGGCCGGACAAAATCCTCCAGCCGGGGCAATTGTCTACTATTACCTGAAAACTGAAATTAAGAAGCCCGAAGAGAAGAAAGGCGAGAAGAAAGAGGATAAGGAAGGCGGATCCGCCGGCAACCCAGCCGGTGGGTCCGGCCACGCTGCGACTACGCCGGATGCCAACCCTTCGGGCGAAACAAAACCCGAATCGCGGATCAAAATCGAAATCCTCGATGCGAGCGGAAAGGTAATCCGCACCTATCCTCCCAAGCACCCGCCCGCGCCCGAAGCGGATGAAGGTTTTGGCAGTCGCAAGCCAGAGGAACTGCCTACCGACGCGGGCATCAACCGCTTTGTCTGGGATTTGCACTACGAACCCGTCCCACGTATTCCCAACTCGCCGCTCTGGGGGGGGTCCACTGAGGGCCCGCTAGCTCTTCCCGGGGACTATCAGGTGCGCCTCACGGTTGATGGCAAGTCACAAACCCAAGCGTTCAAGATCGTGCCTGACCCTCGCCTGAAAGTCACGGCAGAAGATCTGAAGAAGCAGTTCGACTTGATGCAGCAAATTCTGGGCAAAGTCACCGAGGTGCACGATGCGGTGCGCCAGATCCGCGATATCCGCGCGCAGATGGCCACGCTGGATAAGCGCCTGAAAGACGAAAAGAACCCCAACGCCAAAGCCCTGGCCGATGCGGGCAAGGACCTGGACAAGAAGATGACCACAGTCGAAGAAGCGCTGATCCAGACAAAGTCGAAGAGCGGGCAAGATGTGCTGAACTATCCCATCCGCCTCAACAACCTGCTGGTCGCGCTGGGTGGAGTGGTGTCAAGCGCCGACGCTGCTCCTACGAAGCAGGATTACGAAATGTACGACGATCTGAGCAAACAGGCTGACGAGCAGTTGTCGAAGTGGAGCGAAATCGTGAAAACGGATTTGGCCGGGTACAACCGGTTAGCCCAGGAGAAAACAATTCCCGCGGTGGGGCTAGCTCCGGGGACGGAAGAGTAAATTGGCGTTGAGGAGCGGGGTTGTGAGCCCTGCTCCTCAGCTGAGTCGAGTGCGTTCACAGCTCGGCTTTCACGCGGTCTGCCAGACGCTTGGGCGCAAGGAGCGTGTAGCTGCCAAGCAAGAGTTCTCTGACTTCCTCCCAGTCAATGTTGCCCATGTCCAGCCGCAGCGCTACCCATCCTCTCGAGCCTATGTAGGCGGGAAGATAAAATCTGTTGGGCTGAGCCTCGACCAGCGCGTTGTTGTCGCCCGGCAAAACCTTTCCGGTGACTGCGACGATGCCATCGCCATGATGATTATCGAGGAAGTATGAAAACGTCTTCTTGCGTACGAGGAACTGGGCGTGTGATCCGCAGATCTGGCGAGTGACGTCTGGGAGGGCAATCGCAATTTCGGTGAGGCGCGTGAGCCGAGGGTCTTCGGTCGATCGCTTCGGCAGATTGTTCCCCAAAACGATGCGTATGATACCCCAACCGGTGACCTGGTTGGGCGGGCTTAATGGTAGAGCGCCATCCTTACCCGACGAGCTTCATGGCCGCGCGCACAAACGGTTCAGCTGGTGCGACCGATCGCGCGCGGCTTGGCTTCTTCTTGCCGGACACGCCGAAATAGCGTTGGCGCAACTGTTCCGCTTGCGAAAGAGCAAACTCGAATTTGTTGCGAGTTGTAGATTTCAGTTGTTGGATGAGCCTGCACTGGCTTCCATGATCAATGACCCTGTCGGCAACATTGACCAGCTCTTCCCAGTCATGCCACTCGCCAATGGCATCTTTCACAGTTGTTAGGGTGGCGATCAAATCCTGATCAGCAGTATCAGCCAGTCGAAGTACGTTTCGCAGTTCCTTCACCTTTAGCCGGAAAGGATGCAAGTTGGAGTGGTGGAGCCGGGGGGTGGAGCCCAGATCAGAGGCTAGCTTGAGCGCCGAAGAAGACGGCTCAACCAGGGGTCTTTCCTTGTCCTTTACAATTGCTTCTTTCCGGCCCAGCTCTCGCCACACCTGTTTCAAACGTCTCCTCAATTTGGAACCGTCTCGTCGCGAAGACGAGTAAAACTTCCTGGCGTACTTGTGGCGTTGTGCTCCGAGGTGTTCCAGCAGCTGAACCGCGCAATTATGCTCGCCTTCTTCAGCGCCGACCATGGCTGCATACGAGGTGAGCACATCCATGTCTCTGACCTTTCCTGCACATTTGCGCAGTCGGGAAAGAGGCTTAAGGACGCGTCGTGCTAAGCCACTATTCTCCAGGCCGAAGGCCTGCAGGGTAGCTTCCATGTTCCTCGAGTTCGTTCGAAAATCGTGTACCTGCTCGAGAGTGGGCTCTGCCGACATCTTTTTCAGGAGTTTGCGAAGCTTGCGGGAGGGTTTTTGAACTTTCTTGAAATCAAGGGCCATTTTGGTGCTCCCCGGCCCACACGAACCGTCTCGTGCTTTGGCAGGTGCGGCTACCGGATCTCCGTTTTTTGGATGCGCGGAAAAAATGGAGGTTGTCGCACAAAAGGAGTACACGGAGGCCGCTCGCAGATTGAATGCGGCTACACACTCCTGCTGCCGAAGCGCAGGGCAGACATATACGCGCGATACCAGGGCTCCGAGTGATACAGCGCTTCGCGTCTCAGAATTGCAGATCGATTCTCTAGTCCCACAGCAGTCCCCCGCTGTCGGTGCTCATGTACATCAGAAGAATGCCAAGGTAAGTTAGCGCGTGAACCATATCTTGCGTCTCACGCGGGCTGCTCGGAGCAACTTGGCGAAGTTCAATGGCGCGATTTTCGATGGCGTGGCGGGCCCGCTCAATCTCGAGCAGCGCCTGACTTCGATCCCGCTCCACCATGGCATCGAAATACGCCTTGTACCAAGCTGGCTGTGCGCATCGAGAAGTTGCGCCGGTTTCCGATTTGCATGGCATAACGACTCTCGGAGAGACAAACCCGGAAGGCATGGGTTCGCGGCTTGATCAGTTAATAAGAAGGGATTCAGGGGGACAATACAGAAGAACACGTAGCGGAAAAGCTATAACGTGAGGGCTAACTGATACTTGGATGGATGTCGCACACGCTCAGGGAACGCCCGCAATCCACCACAAGACTCTCCCTACAACCCGCCATCCGGCGGATTTGCTAAGCACAAAGGACTCGTACTCGCGATTCTCGGCCTCAAGCATCTCCAGCATTTCATAACGGCGAAGGCGCGACACTATTAGGCCATGAGCGTGGCTGGAAGCGATCACGATTTTTCCATAAAGCTTGGCACGTTCGGTTTGAAAGGAATCGACCGCGATAAGATTACCCTGGTGGATGAGCGGTTCCATCGAACGACCCTTGACCCGCAGCAAGCTGGTGTAAGCTGGATTCGGGCACCATGAGGCGGGAACGCCAACCATTTCTGCCACTGGCATGGTTCGTAAGCTGCGATGATCTCCATCAGCGCCATGTGCCCCCGCCACACCCTTCAGAAGAGGAACGCCGAGGACTTGCGGCAACTTCTCACCGGCACGTTCAACTGCGCCGGACCGAACTACATCCAGCAAGGGAGCATCTGCCCGTTTTTTTCGAGAACGGCCGCCGAGTGCGTGGGCCATCTTTGCCGGCTGGATCCCCGCTTTTTCCCAGAAAAACCAAGCCTCACCCTTGTCACCTAAATTTCCCAGCTGAATAAAGTGCTCGGCGGATGGTTGGAGCAAGCCTCGCTCCCAGCGCGAGATTGTCATGGCGGAGCATTCCATTCTGCGCGCCAGTTCGGCCTGATTGATCGTCAGGTGCTCGCGAAGTGCCGTGATCTGGGTCGCCCATTCGGGAAGCGAGCTGGATTTGTTCTTCTTCTTCAAGTTGTGAACCATGATACCTTTGCGCTTTGCGATACCCAAACGGATCGTACCTGCTCCCTGACAGGCTCAGGAGAGTATACTGCCGGGGACCAAGATGGCACTACGTGTCCTGCCGAAAAGAGGGGACGCTAGTCGGCTGAAGCACGACTTATATGGCCAAGCATGTCATTCAGAGCAAGCGTGGCGCGCCTCCGCAGGGCGCGTATTCACAGGGGTGGCGCGCAGGGGATTTTGTCTTCGTGACCGGGACCGGTCCCGTTGATCCCGTTACGGGCAAACTGGTGGGCGACAGTATTGAGCAGCAGACTGAGCAGACAATCGACAACCTTGGCACAATTTTGGAAGCTGACGGCGTGTCGCTTTCCGACGTCGTCAAGGTGACTGTGCACCTCAGTGATACAAGTCTGTTTGCGCGTTATAACCAGGTCTATGCGCGTCGATTCACGCCACCGTATCCCGTTCGAACCACTGTGGGCAGCGATCTGGGGCACTCGCCGGGGATGCTGATCGAAATGGATTGCATCGCGTACACCATGCAAAAGAAGCAAGCACCAGGCCGAAAGCCACAGTCTCCGAAAGCGCGGAACAAATTGAAGTGAGATTTCGTCGAATGGCGGCAGGGTGAGCCTTGGATCACCCGCGGTTCGAGACTTCTTGCTGCAAGAGCGGCATTTCGCGGCCGCGAGCCGAAACCTTTTCCACCGACTGAATCTCGCCGTTCCTCACCAACAGAGCGGTATCGAAGTTATTGACGGTCGGGCACACATGCCGCGGAATCAGATAAAGAACCTCGCCTGGAGCCGGCGCTGCTCCAGACCTCACCTGCATCGGGAGGTGCTCCTCGCTGGGACCCGCGGGCGTCAGTTCCGGATGGCCCATGACGACGCAGGTGGGGACTCCAGCATCGGCAGAAACAGACTTGTGCCCTGCGTCGCAGGTGACGATTCCTGCGGAGGGGTGGCTCACGACTCGTGTCAGGACGACAGCAGCTGGGGCGTAGCGGTACTCCGCGGGTAATTGTGCCATGCTCGTCGCATCGCAGTAGACGATCGTTCCCGGGGAGATCCGGTGCACAAATGGAGTGCCGCGGAACGCTTCATAGCTGAGCGAGCAGGGGAAAGTGGGTGTCCCGGCCGTGATTAGCTCTGGGATTGGCAAGGCATTTCGCGCGGCCTCGGTGACCAATTGCATCAGGCGATCGTAGCCAGCATGCGCAGCAATGGTTCGCTGCGGTTCGTCCTCGTGCCCAAGTTGGCCATCGTAATAATGTAAGCCTCGAAATTCCAGCTTGTCCCGGCGTACCGCACGAATGAGTTCAAGTACCTCAGAGTTGTTCCCCTGTTCGATTCCGGTGCGGTTCATGCCGGGATTAATGTCGAGAAAAATACCGACTGGGCTGCCGCTCCATTGGCGGATTTGCTGCTCGTTTTCTGCCAGCACGGAAATGCGAACCTGGCGAAAGCGATCCGCGATCTCACGCACTCGCTGGGCATTCGCACCCATGACGGGATACGCGACCAGAACGTCGTGGGCGCCGTTCTCGCACGCGGTCAGCAGTTCGAGAGTGGTGGCGCATTTGAAATTGCGAACGCCACGGTCCAGCAACATGCGCAGTGTGTAGGCGAGCTTGGCGGTCTTGATGTGGGCGCGCCAGCGGCCTGGATTTCCGTCCAGCAAGTCCAATGTGCGGCTCACATTCGAAGCAATGATCTCGGGATAGAGCACCAGGGCAGGAGTCAGCACGTGCTCCACGTCCGACACAAGATAGTGGTCGTCCCAGAGAAAATGGCTGATCATCCCTTTGTGTGCACCCACGATTTGATGATACGCCGTGAGCTGAGGGCGTACCAACGTTGACGCACTCGGCTGTCGAGAGTAGGCTCTCCATTCTTGCCATGCCTGTTCGCGAAGCCACTGATGCAGGACGTCCCCACCTGGTGCGCGGGCTCACGCTGCTTGCGGCCATAGCGGTTGTTGTCGGGGACACGATCGGCACCGGTGTTTTTCTTGTTTCCAGCGATATGGCTCGGGTGGCTGGGTCCGCGCCGCGGGTGTTGGCAGCATGGGTCATCGGCGGGTTCATCGTGCTATTCGGCGCGTTCTGCTACGCGGAGCTGGGGGCGGCTTTTCCTAAGGCAGGCGGCCCCTATGTGTACCTTAGCCGAGGTATTGGCCCGCTTTGGGGATTTCTATTCGGCTGGATGAGTTCGTTTCTGGAGCGGCCCGTAGCCATGGCGACGTTGGCCGCCGGTATTGTGAGGTTTCTCAGCTTTTTGTTGCCGCCGATCGCGCATCCCTGGTTCACCGGTCATGTCGGCAGTTACAAATTTACCTTCAGCACGGCTCAGCCATTGGCGGCAGTGGTGGTTGTAATCGCCACTGCGCTCAACTATTTCAGCGTGCGGCTGAGTGGCGCGATTCAGGTTCTGCTGACGCTGTTGAAGGTGACCGCGATACTGGTCATCGTTGTGGCCGGGGCGGTTCTTGCATCCAGAATCGATCCAGGCACCGCGTCCGCGGTTCCACCGCTGTTCAGTTTTGCTAGCTTCACCGCGTTGCTCACCGCACTGGTGCCCGCCATGTGGGCTTACAACGGTTTCAATGACCTGGGCGATCTCGGAGAAGAAATCGTCAACCCGCAGAAAAATATCCCGAGAGCGATCATCGTCGGGCTCGCCATTATTGCGGGTTTGTACCTGATGGCCAATGTCACCTATTTTCATGTCCTGCCGTTCTCCTCGGTAGCGGCATCGGAGCACGTGGCCTCGGATGTGGTGCAATCGTTTTGGGGACAACGCGGCGCGCAATGGCTGACGATTGCAATGGCGATGTCGGCATTAGGCGCGCTTCACGTCGTGATCCTTACTGGAGCTCGCATCCCATACGCCATGGCCCGCGACCGCCTCTTTTTCAGGTTTGCAGAGCGCCTGCATCCCTCTTTTCACACTCCGAGTGGATCTCTGATTTTTCTGGGCGCGGTGGCTGCCGTGCTGGCTTTGAGCGGAACTTTTGAAGAGCTCTACTCGTTGTTTGTTTTTGCCGTGTGGATATTCTTCGCCTTAGCCGCCGTCGCGCTGCTGCGATTGCGGAGGAAGCAGCCGCATCTGAACCGGCCTTACCGGGTTTGGGGCTATCCGTGGACTCCGCTGATATTCCTGCTCGCCGCAATCGCGCTCACCGTGAATCTCTGGACCGTGCGGCCGGTTCGATCCACGATTGGATTGCTGGTCATTGTGGCTGGGATTCCGTTCTACTATCGCTGGGGCAAGGGGATGGGGCCGATTTCCAACTCAGCAGAAAGCGAAGCGCAACAAGAAGGCCGGCACTAATGCCGGCCTCCATGCGTCCGCAAAATGAAGTTAGCGGTTGGTGCCACCCGTGTTGCCACTGGTGTTACACGATCCCGAGATTTTCTTCACTTTGCTGACGGTGAACGTCTGACCTGGCGATCCCGATCCGGCGGAGCCAGTAGCGGACTGTGAGCCAGCAGAAGATCCGGTCGACGCGCTGGCGCCGGCGGACCCATTTCCGTAGTCACTGGACGCAGAAGTGGTGCCCTTCACTTCGACCTCATTATTGACATGTTGACTCAGCTTCGAAGTATCGCCCGAAAGCTGGTATTGAGTGCCGGACGCATCGGTCAAGGTATAGCCGCCGCCGGAACTGCTCAGGCACCCGCGCAACGTGGTACTGCCGCGCCCCGAGGAACCCGGCGCACCAGCCGTCTGGCCATTTTCGCTGCCCCTTTGACCAGTGGTTTGAGCTCCGCTCTGGTTGCCGGTCTGGCCGGTCGACTGTCCAGCGGAACTGGAGCTCCCAGGAGAGCCGGACGACGATGGCGTACCCTGCTGCGCTACCATCCAGGCAGTGCAGGCGAGGAAAGTGATGGTGAGTAAGAGTGTTTTTGGCATTTGGAGCGCTCCTGTTCTTTGTGCTGATTCTCGATCACGATGTGGATCGCGTGAAACTGGCAGGAACTCATCGGCGGTGGCTGGAATTACTGCGCATCCTGGTGGGCGCGCTTCACCACCCTATTCGGTATCTCCGAGTGGAAAATGGCCTCGTTTCGCGGACGAGTGGGCGGAAGTAGGATGAGTATGCATAGATCGAGGTTGCTGCGTGAGAACACGCTTCCTCCGAAGGGGGAGTTGCTCCTCTTCCTTTGCCTCCAACCGTCTGAGGGGTGACCGGCATCGCAAGGTCGGGTACTTTCTTCTATGGCGGAGTCCGTGCTCACCACTGATCAGCAGATCGAATCGATTTGGGCTTTGGGAGGACTGACGTGGCGAGAGCTCATGCGGCGCGTCTGGGGAGGTATTAACCGGAACGATTTGATCAACCGCGCTTATGAGCTGGCATACAATTTCCTGCTGGCTGTGTTCCCGATGTTGCTTTTCATGCTGGGGCTGCTGGGTTTGCTGGCTTCGGAAGGCAGTAAGATCCGCAGCGACCTTTTTTATTATTTTCACCTGGTGCTGCCTCCCATCGCCTACAAGTTGCTTGTCCAAACCCTATACGAGGTCACTCCCGCTTCCACTGGCGGAAAGCTGACATTCGGATTGCTGTTCGCCCTGTATTCAGGATCGGCAGGGATGACGCAGCTGATGTCCACGTTGAATGCCGCCTATGAAGTTCGCGAAGAACGATCATGGATCAAGGTTCACCTGGTCTCGCTCACGCTAACGCTGGCCATGGCCATACTGCTGATCGCCGCGCTGTTTCTGGTGCTGGCGGGCGGCCAAATGGTCGCGTCCGCGGGCAAAGCGGTTGGATTCAATTTAGCTGCGTGGATTGTCATAAAAACTCTACAGTGGGCGGTAGCTCTGGCCTTCGTCGTCTTCGCGTTTGCGACGATCTACTACTTTGCGCCGAACGTGCACGAACAGCATTGGTACTGGATTACGCCTGGCTCAGTGGTGGGAGTGGGCATGTGGGCGATCGCGTCAGTTGCCATGCGCGTCTACCTGCATTTTTTCAACACGTACAGCAAGACCTATGGTTCGCTCGGGGCAGTCATGATCCTCATGCTGTGGTTTTACCTCACGGGCCTCTCATTCCTGATTGGCAGCCAGATCAATGCGACCATTGAGCATGCGGCTGCGGAACACGGTCACATTGAAGCCAAAGGGCCGGGAGAGAAAGCTGCGTAGGGGGATGGCGACTCAGCTTTCGTCGGGAAGGCTAGTGACTTCCTTGCAATTGCTGATGCGCAGGCGAACGATCTTTCAGCGGCAGTCTCCAATCCCGCGCAGATACGTGTCCGGCGTGAACCCAGGCGAAACGCGTAATCAGGGATCCTGCGATAGCGGACCACGATGCCCACTTGCGCAGCTTGGAGGAGCGCCGCTCACCTCCGAATAGACTGGCAACGCGAAGCAGCGTTGGAAGCGGACCCGAGAGCACTCCTCCGGTGCGAGTGATTAAGCCGCTCGGCCCGTGCTTCAACGGATCGAGATGATCGTGGGAGCGGCTTTCGATGCGCAGACCTTGCCAGCTTTCAAAAATTGCGGCGCCGAGTCCGAGAGCTTGTAGAGCGCGGCTCTTGCGGTGGCCCATCAGCTCCAAAATCCCTACCGCAGCGCCCAGGCCGGATGCTGCGAAATGAAGCGGGAGATATCCCGCGTTGTGATTCCATACCGGAATGGCGGTGGCGCCGATGAGTACACCGGTGTAGTTGGAAAATGGAAGTCCGAAGAGCATGGATGCGGCCTGGCCGGCATTTTCCAGCACCTTCACGGGCAGGGATGGGCCGTAACGGTCGGAGAGGAAACCGGCGAAGGCGGCAGCGGCGGCTCCGCTGGAAAATCCAAGTAGGGTCCACACTCCTACGGACATTGGACTCTGCGGCTTGAAAACCCGCAACATGGCCAAGAAGCGTTCGGGCCGGCCCAAGTCGGCGATCAAGAGCGCGGGCGAGATCACCGATCCAGCCGCGGCGATCCAACGCGCGTGCTGAACCAGTTCACGATCCGCCCCGGTGTAATCGGCAATCGCGCCAATGACGGCGGCGGCGCCGGCTGCTCCGCCAACGAAGAAGTAGAGCGGAATTTCCCAGGTCCAGGGCGGTTGCTTGAGCAGAGGAATGCCGTAATATCCGGTGTCGGGCGAAGCTTGCGGGAATGGCGCGCCGGCGAGACGCGTGCTCACGACCTGCAGTTTCCCGCGCCGTTCTGCCTCGCGCCTTATGTCCTCGAGCCGCTGCTCGCGCCGGGGGTCGCCTACGTCCATGTCGCGCAATCGTAGCAGATCGCTCATCGGCCCCTCCCGTCAGAACGGTTTCCATCGGAAAGAAAGGCCACCAGTGTGCCTCCCAGCAGCAAGCCCGCGGCGATGGCGGAAGAACGCCAGCTCTTCTTCAGATACGTCGTCGGAACTTCAGGTGCGGGCGGAAGATTGTAGGTTCGTGGATCGCCGCGAACGATGAAGAAGGCGTGCGTTCCTTCTACGCTGGTGTCAAGGGGATCGTAGATGGCGGCATCGTCCATGCCGCGCCGATGCAACTCTTCCACTCGCGATTGCGCCTCGCGGCGGAGATCCTCAATTTCTCCGAACTTGATGGATTCCGTAGGGCAAGCTTTCGCGCACGCAGGCTGCAGTCCGACTTTCTGACGGTCATAGCAGAAGGTGCATTTGAAGGCGCGACCATCCTTTTGATCGCGCTCCACGACTCCAAATGGACACGCGGTAACGCAGTAGCCGCAACCGTTGCATATATCAGGCTGGATGAAAACTCCGCCAAATTCCGTCCGCACAATCGAGCCGGTGGGGCAAGCCTCGAGGCATCCGGCCTGCTCGCAGTGCTTGCAGACGTCGGAGGAAAAGCTCCACGAGTTGTGTTCTGCGGCGTTGCCACCAAATCCAGGCAGCGGGGCCTCTTCCACGAATTTCACATGGCGCCAGGTGGAGGCTCCTACTGCCTCTGTGTTGTCATAGGAAAAACCGCTCCAGTCCAATCCGTCTTCGGAAATGCCGTTCCATTCCTTGCAGGCAACCTCGCAGGCCTTGCAGCCGATGCACAGAGTGGAGTCAGTGAGAAATGCCGTGACGCTCATGCGTGTTGTCCTTCGTACGAATTCAGACGATCCCGTGCTTCCCGCTTGCGCGGGCGGGGTCCAGGCACGATGTTGCACACCAAAGCCTTGGTTTCCATGATGCGAACGTTGGGCTCTTCGCTGATCACGAGGAGATCGTTCACCACGTCGCCCTTGACCTGCCCCCCATAACCCCAGTGATAAGGGAGTCCGACTTGATGGACGGTTCGCCCGTTAATTCGCAGAGGCCGCATGCGGGTGGTCACCATTACCCGTGCTTCGATTACGGACCGCGGAGTCATGATGGTGGCCCAGTCGCCGTGTTGCAAGCCCAACTCGGCTGCGAGTTCGGGAGAAACTTCGGTGAACAACTCCGGCTGCAGTTCGCTGAGATGGGAAAGATGGCGGCTCATACCCCCTGCTGTGTGGTGCTCGGTAAGCCGATACGTGGTCAGAATGAAGGGGAAGCGGGCATCGTGCGGTGCAGCGTAAGGATTGTCGGGACGCTTCTTGCGATTGGCCGCAGGATTCGTTTGCTGCGTGTAAAGTGGATTTTCCACCAGCGACTCGAGCGGTTCGTAGTGTGTGGGGAGCGGACCATCTTTGAGACCGCTCGGCACATATAACCAGCCCAGGCCGTCGGGATGTAACGTGAATGGGCGCGCTCCGCCCAGGGCTTCTGTACCATGCCCCTGGCGCACGTTCTCCGGGGTGTCTGGAGAGGTCGTCTTCTCGTAATCCGCATTGTCCAGACCCGTCCACTCCTTCTTCTCCGGATCCCACCAGACTAGCTTCTTCCGTTCACTCCAGGGCTGGCCGTCGGGGCGGGCGGACGCACGGTTGTAGATGATGCGGCAGTCGTTGGGCCAAGCGAATCCCCAGCCGTGGCCCAGTAAATCTTTCGACTTTCTCTCCAGCGCGCGGTTATAGTCCGCTTTCGGAAACACTCCGCAATAGATCCAGGCTCCGCAGGCGGTAGATCCGTCATTCTGCAGATCTTTTATGTGCGTCAGTTGCTGTCGACTGGCAACATGGTATCCGTTGATCTCTTTGAGAACTTCTTCGGCGCTGGGTTCGGCATGCTTGCCATGCGTCGAATAATTCCAGGTAAGCGCCCTTAGGCCTTCGTTCCGCGGGCGGGGATCATTTGTCGCCTTGCGCTTCAGCCGAGCCCCCAGGTGGTACATAAACCACGTTTCGCTTCGCGCATCACCCGGAGGATCGACAGCTTTCTCGCGGTACTGCAACAGGCGCTGCGTATTGGTGAAGGTTCCTTCTTTTTCCGCCGTACCGGCAGCCGGAAACAGGAAAATTTCAGTTCCAATTGTTTCGGGTGAAAGCTCGCCGCGCTCGACCTCCGGTGAGGCGTACCAGAAGGAAGCGGTCTCGGTTTCGACCATATCACGGACCACGAGCCATTTCAGCTTGGACAGAGCCTTGCGTTCCAGGCGTCCATTGGAAGCGCCCACGGCGGGGTTCTGGCCCATTACGAAAAGTCCGTCGAGCTTGCCATCGGCCATATCGAGCCAGTAGCCGAAATGAGAGTGATCACCAGTCACGCGCGGCAGCCAATGGAATCCCCAGTGATTGTCTTTGGTGGCGCCATCACCGTAATAGGCCTTCATCAGGCTGATGAAGTACTTGTCGAAGCCGGACCACAAGCCAGTGCGCGCACTGTGCTTTTTGAAATAGGCTTTCAGCTTGTGCGAGTCCGTTTCGAAGAACGGCATGGGAAGATAGCCGGGCAGAATGTCATAGAGCGTGGGAATGTCGGTGGAGCCCTGGATGGAAGCGTGCCCTCGCAGCGCGAGAATGCCCCCACCGGGCCGTCCGATGTTGCCGAGCAGTAATTGCAAGATCGCGGCCGTGCGGATGATCTGCACACCCTTCGAATGCTGCGTCCAGCCCACGGCATAACAGATAGCAGCAGTCTTGGCAGGGCCAGATGCGGACGTGAACGCTTCGGCAGCTTTGAGGAACACGTCCTGAGGCACGCCACAATAGCGCTCCACCATCTCGGGCGTATAACGCTCGAAGTGGCGCTTCAACACCTGGAAAACGCAGCGCGGGTGTTGCAAGGTCGGGTCCGATTCATATTTCCCCGCGTCTTGCGCTTCGCCGCCTCGGTCTTTGCCGTGTCCTCCGCCGATCTCCGAATGTCCCGGAGCCTTGCTGCTGTCCTTCTTGGGAGCGCCCTCGTACAACCAGCTCTCTGGATCGTACTTTTCTTTTTCTGCATTCCAACCGGAGAAGAAGCCGTCGAGGTCTTCGGTGTCGCGGAAGTCTTTGCGAAGGATGGTGGATGCATTGGTGTAGCTCACCACATAATCGCGAAACTCTCGACTGTTCTCGAGCACGTAGTGAACGAGAGCACCTAAGAAGATGATGTCACTTCCGGCACGTAGCGGAACCCAGATGTCGGCCATGGCAGAGGTGCGAGTGAAGCGGGGATCGACGTGGATGATCGTCGCCCCCTTCTCGCGAGCTTCCATTACCCACTGAAAGCCTACGGGGTGATTCTCAGCCATGGAGGAGCCCATGATGAGGATGGCGTCCGCATTGCTGAGATCCTGCTGTGCAGTGGTCGCGCCGCCACGTCCAAAGGATGTGCCCAGACCGGGCACGGTAGAGCTATGTCATATCCGGGCCTGATTGCTGACGCAAACCATGCCGAGTCCCGCTGTGAAGAGTTTTTTAATCAGGTAGTTCTCTTCGTTGTCGAGAGTAGCGCCGCCCAGGTGAGCGATGGCTGTGGTCTGCATCAAGGACTCGCCGTCGCGCTTCTCCTGGAAGGTGCGGTCGCGTGTCTCCCAAACCCGGTCCGCCACCATATCCATGGCAGTTTCGAGTTCGATGTCCTCCCATTTCCGGGAATATGGCGCGCGGTACTTCACTTTTTTCAAGCGTCCCGGATGCGTATGTAGTTCGAAGGTGTCGGCGCCCTTGGGGCAAAGATGCCCGCGAGAGATGGGCGACTCGGGGTCCCCTTCGATGGAAATGAGCTTGCCTTCTTTGTGATACACAAGCTGACCGCATCCCACCCCGCAGTAGGGACAGATGGAACGCGCGACTTCCGCGCCGTGGTTCTTGGGCTGCAACTCACGAGTGCGCTGCGACATTGTTTCTGGACCGGTGCCGTCCGCGCCAGTCCGTATCTGTTCGATTAAAGGCCAGCGGGAAAGAAGAGATCTGAGCACATGTGCTCCTTACGTGGTAACGGCAGATGCTTGCGGTACGTTAAACCAGAGGCGGCAACGAAGCCACCAACGCGAGCGGATTGCAGCAGGTCTTCTCAGGCCCACTCTCGATTCTGCTGCGGGTGACCACCAGCGTCCATACCGTGTTTCGGGTAAGCGGAATTCGAGAAGGTAAAGAATTTCTTTCCAAGCATTCTTAGCCCTTAATCGCAGAGCGGATCTTGGGAGTGCCCGAAACCGCAGTTTTCAGCTCCGCATCGCTTTCGATCAGCTGCAGAACCGTCCGCGTCATCTCTTCGTCGATGTCGGGAGCTTTTCGGATCTCGACGGGATAACGCACCAGCAACTCCAGTCCGCCATCGGCGAATTGCAGGCGAGCCTCGGGCCGGGGAGTCTCTATCAGAATGTCGACGCGCCGCTCGATATCGGAGTGCTGGCGCTCAATTTCCTGGCGATACTTCGAATAAATCCCGTTCACGGCGGACACCAGTTTCTGCTGAGCCGCTTTATGATCGCCCGACGGGGCAATCATGACCACAACTTCGTGCCAGGCATATTCCGTACCGGGAATCTGCTTGAACAGTGGTGTTCCAGTTTGAAAGAGAACGGAGTTTGAAAACACGACCAGCCTTCCCGTGGGATAAAAATCTAATCCCGTGCCGGCCATCTCCATCAGGTAGAGTCGCACCAGGCCGATATCGACGACGTCGCCCGTAATTCCTGCCACGCTGATGCGGTCGCCAACGCGGATACCGTAGCGGCCAATAATGAAAAAGTACGCCGCCACAGAAAGCAAGACGGCCTGCAACCCGACGGCAATGCCGGCCGTTATGAAGCCCGCGAAGGTCGCAAGCGAGCTGAACTCGCTGACGAACCCAAGCAGCAGAACAATCACAATCAGGAACCCGATGACGACGCGACGCAAAACCAGGAACTGCCGCCGCCGCCGCGGATCGCCGATATACCGGAACGTCATGCGCCGCCAGACTTCCGACAGCACCAGGATCAAGGCCAGCGCAATCAGGATTCCGCCCACGCGCAGCAGCACAGAGCGCAGAACATGGCGCGACTCGCGAGCGATGGAACTCCGCCACTCATCGAAATTGGTCTTGGCGTCGTTGAGAACGATAAGCTCCTGGCTCAAAGGCATGAGAACCGCCGAAAGCTGCCTGAAGCGGTCCGTGATCTCCTGGAACGTTTCCCGCTGGATCTGGAGCTGTTGGGGATCGTTGCCGGGCGGCTGGTTCGCGAGTTGTTGGCTTTGTGAAATGGCGGCGCGCAATGCGTCCCGGATGGGAGTCCTCAGGTGCTCTGCCGCATCACGAGCGTAGTCGGTTTCCTTGATCACCCCGTCGATCTGGTGGACGACGGTCATGTAGTCATAAAGCGTGACTGCATCGCTGATAAGTCCGCCGGAATTCGCCAGCGTCGGTTTCGCCGGGGCAGTGGGGCTCGTGACAGCCTTCTCTGGGGTGATCTGCGGGCCCATGACCTCCGGAATAGATCTTTCCAGCTGCGTGATAGCGCCTTGCAGCCCGGTTCCGACCTCGCCATTGTTCTCCACAAACGACGCCATTTTCTGGATAGCGTCCAACAATGCCTTTTGCAGATCCAGTTCGCTCTGCAACGCTTCGCGTTGTGAGGTAAGACTTGTTCGCTGCGAAGGTCGCGCCCTTGAAAGCTTCGCTGTCACCGTCGCGATCTGCGATTGGATTTGATCGATCTGTCCCGAGACTCTTACCTGCGCCTGCGCGAGTCTCTGCTCCTGTGTGCTGCCGGGCGGGCTGGCGTCGGTAACCTTCTGCTGCGTCTTGACGAGTACCGCCTCAGCTTTCGCGGATTGAAAGGCCAGCTTTACAATCTGTGCACCAAGAGTTTTGGTGTTGTCCTGATAGATGGTGTCGCTCGGCAGCCCTACCGATGAGACTCCGGTGGTCGCACGGCGGTACCAACTGATCACCTGGTTCAAGTGGTGCACTGGCGCATTGGTATCGAACTGGAGGGCCGGCAGGTGCTTAGGGCTGGGCTGCGAAGGTGCTGGCGGAGGAGTGCCCGGTTGCTTCGGCTTCGAATTTTGACCTTGGCCCACCAAGCCGGCAAAGAGAAGAATGAAGGCACAGAAGCTCGGCAATGTGCTCCAGCCTTTCGTTCGCCCGGTTGAATTCATAGCTTGCGGCGGGGTTGGCATGCATCGGCCTCGAATTGCTGCCCTTAATTGCAAATCGAAACAGAAACTCGTCATCGGCCTGAGAGAACGCCGAATGACGTTTCCATCAACTATTCATCTGGCGTGGAAGCACTGACGGGAAGTGCTAGTGGGTTGGCGCGGGCGGTCTCAGTAATATGCAATGCCGCGCCTTTCACCACCTTGTAGTCGTCGTACTCTATAGACAGCTTGGATTTTCCGCCAAAACGAACCGAGGTTTCCGTATAGTTCTGAGCTGGCAGCCAAAACCCGTCCACCTTTGTATATTGGTGGGCAAAGTCGGTCTTGGTGATCCACATCGACGGGTTGCGGTTGGGCTCTCCCTCGATCCGCACGACGGCGAACTCTTTCGCGTCCACCCAGATTTTCCCACGATAAAGGTACTTGTTGCTGCTCTTAGGCTGCAAGGCGAGCACGTACTGTGGGCCTTGCGGTGTGGTTTCGTATCCCACAAGCGAGAACTTGTAATTATCGCGGGAGAGAGCGCACTCGCGACGCTTGTCGCCCGTGGCTTCCTGTTCGGCCTCCAACAGTTTCTTGAAGACGTGGTCAATGACGAACTTCGACCCGTTCTGAGAGACAATGGTGAACTGCTTGGAATCGGGTGCGCTAAAGTGCACTTTGACCACCATCTCGGCATCGCGATCTTTAAACAGACCGTGGTACTGCATGCGGTAAACCCGCTTGCCGTCGAACTCCTGTAACTCGGCCGCACGTTGCGCGTTGTGTTGCTCGAGTTTGGTGAGGATCTGCTCTAGACCAAGTTTCGCTGCCTCAGTCTTGGTGCCGGAGGCCGAAGACACTTGCTGTGCTCCAGCCAGGGAGACGAACGAGAGCGCCAGAAGAAGCGAGAGGCCGGAAACAGCGCTGCGGGAGAAAACGCTCATTCGTCTCATGACTCTGGCTTGGATGCCGACATGAGGTGCTGTGCTGCCAGACAAAGCACTCCGAAGGTCTGAAGCCTCCGTAGCTTGGCCATTCTGTCCAGTTTTCTACCTTCGTTGCCGTAGAGAAACTGGCGGCCTACGGTCTTCTTGGCAGGGTACGTTGCCCTGTTTTGCACAACGACGCCAATGGGCATCCAACCGGTTAGTTATGGCTGGACTGAGGCAAAAACATCGCTCGACGCTTACCCAGCCGCGCAATTCCGATCTCGCCGAACTGCTCGCTCTCGCTGCCGACACAGCCAAGATGCCGCTGCAAAGGGCGTTACGGCGGGCCTCACGGAAGGCGTTTCTCTGGCCGGAACAAGCTTCATCGCTGCTCGCGGAGGGGCGAGATCTCACCGAACTCGCTGCTGTGGGTCCCCACCTGGCGAGATTGATCACTGGCTGGATCCAAAACCTTCCGGAAGTGCTGCCAGCACCGGAAGTTCGTCGAGGCTTCTTAACACTGATCGAAGCTCGTAGCCATTTGCAAAAGAATGCCAAGTTCGCGCCAGCCATGAAAGGCGATCTCCAAATGCACACGCAGTGGAGCGATGGCTCGGGAACCGTCGAAGACATGGCGAGAGCCGCTGCCGAGCGAGGCTATGAATATATCGCAATCACCGATCACTCCAAGGGATTAAAGATCGCCGGGGGAATCGATGAGCAGAAGTTGCGGCAGCAGGCCGAGGAGATCAATGCGGTGAATGCCTCCATGAACGCCGAAGGTCTGGGGGTAGAAGTCCTCCGTTCTATCGAGCTGAATCTGAATCTTAGGGGGGAAGGCGACATGGATCCGCGCTCTCTCCGTGAGTTAGACCTCGTGCTCGGCTGTTTCCATTCCGCCCTCAGAAAGAAGGAGGACCAGACGGAACGATATCTTTCGGCCCTGCGTAATCCGGACATCCAGATTCTCGGTCATCCACGCGGGCGCATCTACAATTTCCGCCTCGGGCTCACTGCGGACTGGGAACGGGTGTTTGGCCTGGCTGCCGAATTGGATAAGGCGGTCGAGATCGACGGATACCCGGACCGGCAAGATCTGAATGTAGATCTACTGAAGCTGGCAAAAAAGGCAGGTTGTCGGATCTCCATGGGAACCGATTCCCATGATCCTTCGCAATTGCGCTTCATGGAGTACTCGCTCGCAGCAGCTTCTCTGGCGGGGATTCCTGGCGATCGTATCTTGAACTTCATGACTGCCAATGAATTGAGACACTGGGTTGCGTCCCTCCGCTAGCCGTGATCCGCCATGGATCACGCCTTCATAGTTCCCCGGGCGAAGTGGATCCAGACCTTTGCTAGACTGTCAGCCGCATGCTCGTTCCGCGGAAAAATGTGTTTGACGTGCTGGTGATCGGTTCCGGAGCCAGCGGTGGCTGGGTAGCCAAAGAAGTCGCAGAGCGTGGTCTCAGGATATTGATGCTGGAGGCCGGGCCGCCTCGCCTTCCTACGCGGGATTTCACTGAGCACGTGTGGCCTTACCAGCTGAAATTTCGCGGCTTCGGAGACCAGCGGCGACTTCTTCAAACTCAACCTGTGCAGCGCCTCTGCTACGCCTGCGACGAGTACAGCCATCAATTTTTTGTCAATGATTTGGAGCACCCTTATACGTTCCCGGCTGATAAGCCGTTCATGTGGATCCGTGGCCGGCAGGTTGGAGGTAAGACTTTTTGTTGGGCACGCGAAAGTTACCGTTTCAGCGACAACGAATTCAAAGCCGCGAGCCGCGACGGATACGGCGAAGACTGGCCCATCAGTTACAAGGAACTGGAGCCTTACTACGAGCGAGTCGAAAGCTACATTGGCGTCAGCGGATCTCGCGAAGGCCTGCCCCAGATGCCTGACGGCCAGTTCCTGCCTCCCATGGAACTCTCTTGCGGAGGAGTGTTAGCCAAGAAAGTGATTGAGGAGAAATTTGGCTGGCGCGTTATGCCCGACCGCGTCGCCAACCTCACCGTTGAGCATCGCGGACGTCCGGCTTGTCACTATTGTGACCAATGCCAGCGCGGCTGCTACACCGCTTCTTACTTCAACAGTCCATCCGTGACTCTTCCGGCGGCTGCCCGCACCGGAAAACTCACACTCGTCAGCGATGCTGTCGTGAGTCACCTAGTGATGAACTCCGCACGGAGGGCCGAGGGTGTTCACTACATCGACCGTCTCACCCACGAACACCGCGAAGCGTACGCGCGTGCCATCGTCGTTGCCGCGGGCGCGCTCGAGTCAACCCGGATTCTCCTCAACTCAAAAACTGCATCCCATCCGCAGGGTGTCGGCA
>DASVAE010000007.1:0-22396 GCA_036376495.1 Candidatus Sulfotelmatobacter sp.
AGCGCCTTCGTCAGATTCCTTCGATTGGTCCGATCCGAGCGGCCTTGCTGGTGGCCTTGCTGCAGACCCCTCACCGTTTTCGCAGCAAGCGCCAGTTGTGGGCCTACAGTGGTTTCGCTGTGGAAACTCACGATAGCGGCGAATACCGCTGGGTGCGCGGCAAACTGCAACGCAACCGCGAACGCATCACGGTGCGGGGTCTGAATGACAACCACAATCGAGATCTAAAGAATCTCTTCAAAGGGGCGGCCATCTCCGCCAGCACACGTCCTGGCCCTCTGCAGGATTTTTATTTGGCCCGAGTTGCCCAGGGGATCCGGCCAACCATGGCCCGTCTCACCCTGGCACGGAAGATTGCCACCATTACCTTAACCATGTGGAAGAAAGGAGCCAGCTTCGACCCAGAACAGTTGCGTCGGCAAGCAGTTTGAGCAGCGCTGAGCTACAGGCCTTTCCATATCCAAGAGTTGCTCTCTGGTGAGGTCGGTCGGGTTCAGAAGATGCTCGGTTCGAGAGGAGTATCAGGATTTGAGATCTGGCCCTGTGTGCTTCGGCACCGAGTCACCCATTACACGTTATGCCCTCTCGGATAACCAGAAATAGTCATAGGCCCTGAGCCTCGGATAGAACCATGGTTGACACACTCAACCACCCTGACTTGCCGCTCTCTCCAACTCGATGGCGTTGCCTGCCCGCACCAGAGATGCTGATGAATATAAGAAAGGCAAAACTGCTTCCCCGAGACGAAGTGGGCTGGATCTCAAGAAATCGTCTTGACTCCGGTCGATGCCCATCTCTTTTCCTTGACATCCCTTTTTATAGAACTCATCATCCCGTGAGAGAGTGTACGAGGCCGGGCGATCACTGCTTAGCCCATGAATATGAGTTCATCAATTCGTCCCCAGCGATTCGTGCATTATCAGGTCCGAGTCCGCTAAACGTGCGAACGATGTCGTAACCAAGCGAATACGGCTCCGCCGAGGCGGACGAAAACTCGGCAGGGGTTGGGATGTGAAGTGCATCGCGCAAGTCTGCATCAAACGCACGAATCGCAGCTAAAGCCTCTGTTGCACGGGAACGATACTCGCCGACGTAGGGACGATGCGTTGGATGCTTGCCGGGTTCGATATCTGAACCGGGCGGTTCCAGCGCTGATTGAGCCTTAACGCTATCGGTGACGAACCAAAGCCAGTAATTGAAGGCATCACTTGCATGCGCATAATCCTGCGACAGTCTGGCCTCTTGCTGAATAGAGAGATTGGAGTAACTGTTCTCGACGTGGCGAAATTCTTCGTAGTGATGCTTGTACTTTTCCAGCATCTGCTGTTCCTCGGTGTCACGCGGAATGGCAAGAACCGATTCATCGCCGGGCGTCGCCGGAACAACCATTCGTCGAGGAGTCCGCGTACTGCACGCAATCAAGAGGCCACACGTTAGGAACGCGGTCACTCGCACCAACATGCGGGCATTATGCCCTACTCCTGGCGGTCATTTGGCGAAAAATCTCGATTACGCTCAAAAGCCCCTCTGGCAGGGGTTTTGAGCGCGATTTCAACAGTTAGTTGTTAGCAGGTGCTCGATTTCCTCGACGTGAGTTTCACAGGGACTCTTCCAGCGTTTTCAGGTCTTGCACGTACTGCAAGATCGTGCTCCGACGTTCGTCGTACTCGGCCGCCTCATCCGGTGTCATGCCAACGTAGATGGCCAGGTTCAGTGCTTCGGTCTGCTGCTCAGTAAGCTTGTCAATCTCCTCTTTGAGGTGGTGAATGGCCTCTGCAGTCCGAGAGGTTCGCATCGGCGTGCGTTCCGGTTCAATGGGCATAGGATCTGCCACTTTGATGGCAAATTTCGGCAATCGACAAACGCCAAAACGCGCCATGGCATCAACTCGCTGCCGACAGCACGCACGAACGCCCTCGCGGTCAGACGAAGAGTAGCCCCGGGTCAGATCGCCGCAATCGGAAAGCTGTCCACCGGAAAACTTACGAGTAACTCCGCAAATACCCTGACCACCGGCCCAGCCGGCCCCTCCCTTGCTTCCCCGCCTTCCCCCCTCATACAATCGGAACGTTTGCCCTCCTATGAATCAAAACGGCCCCAACCGGCCTGCACTGATCGGCAATCACCCTGGAGAACACTCTTATGACGACGCTTACTACTCCCGCGCATGTGGATAAGGAAAGCAATCCGTGGGAGTCACAGCGCGCCCGCTTCGATCTGGCCGCGCAAAAACTAAATCTTGATGAAGGCCTCTGGCGCGTTCTGCGCTATCCCACCCGCGAGGTTACCGTCTACATCCCGGTGCAGATGGACGATGGCCACCTCGAAGTCTTCACCGGATTCCGCGTGCAGCACTCCATTGCGCGCGGTCCCGCCAAGGGCGGCATCCGCTATGCTCCCGACGTCACTCTCGATGAAGTCCGGGCCCTCGCCAGCTGGATGACGTGGAAGTGCGCGGTGGTCAACATTCCCTTCGGCGGCGCCAAGGGTGGCGTCATCTGCGATCCCCACAAAATGTCCATGGGCGAAGTCGAGCGCATGACTCGCCGCTACACCGCCGAACTGATTGAGTTCATCGGCCCCGAGAAAGACGTTCCCGCCCCCGACGTCAACACCAATGAACAGGTCATGGCCTGGATGATGGACACCTACTCCATGCACATGCGCCAGACGGTCACCGCCGTCGTCACCGGCAAGCCCATCAACATTGGCGGATCGCGCGGCCGTCGCGAAGCCACCGGACGCGGCGTCATGATTGTGTGCGACGAGGCCTGTAAAAAGCTCAACATTCCCCGCGAAAGCGCTCGCGTCATCGTGCAGGGCTTCGGCAACGTCGGCTCCAACGCCGCCCAACTCATGCATGAAGCCGGATACAAGATCGTCGGCATCGCCGAAGTCGGAGGAGGTCTCTACAACAAGAACGGCATGGATTTGAAAGCGCTGGTGGATTTCCGCCAGAAGAACGGCACCGTACACGGCTTCCCCGGCGCGGAAAAATACGATGCTGCCGAACTGCTCACGACCGATTGCGAAATCCTGATCCCTGCTGCCACCGAAAACGTCATTACCAGCCGCAACGTCGATCGGGTGAAGTGCCGCATCCTCGCCGAGGGCGCCAACGGTCCCACGACTTCCGCCGCCGATGACGTGCTCAGCGAAAAAGGCGTCTTCGTCATTCCAGACATCCTCGCCAACGCCGGCGGCGTCACCACCTCGTACTTCGAGTGGGTGCAGGATCGCCAGGGCTACTTCTGGAAAGAGTCCGTGGTTAACGACCAACTTGAAAGCATCATGAAGTCCTCGTTCGAAGACGTGGTTCGCTACGCTGAAACCCACCGCGTCAACAATCGAATCGCCGCTTACATGCTCGCCATCGATCGCGTGGCTTACACCATTCGCCAGCGCGGTATCTACGCCTAACTTAGGAGGCAATATGAAGCCCATCGAAAGAAAGCTGACAGCCCAAATCGCAGTCCTGATCTTTGCCCTTTCCCTCTTTAGCGGAATGGCCGCAGCTCAGGTCGATTCGAAAGCCTCGAGCGCTGCCGCCGCTGCCAGCAACATGGCAGGGAAGCTCGACATCAACAGCGCCACCGCGGACCAACTCAAAGAACTGCCCGGCATCGGCGACGCCTTCTCTCAGAAGATCGTCGACGGACGCCCCTACCACACCAAGCTCGATCTGGTCCGCAAAAAAATCATTCCTCAGTCCACCTACGACAAAATCAAGGACATGATCGTCGCCAAGCAGTCCAAGGCAGAGAAGTCAATGAAAACCAAGTAGTCGCGCTCACCCGCGTGCCGGGTATGCCCCAGGTCTCGCCGAATTGGCGACACCTGGGGAAGCTCTACCCCGAGCCGAATTGTGAGCACCGACCAAAGAAGCACCGGTTTAACTCGTAGCACCGCTCACCGCTTCTTTCGTTGCGTTCCACTTTCCGAGGGAGCATAATCGAAGTGGTTGCCCGGCTGGCCCCCGGAACACCCCCCAATCAGTGAACCTGCCCAACTCCATCACGCTCAGCCGTATCCTCAGCATCCCTCTGCTGATGTGGATTCTTTCCAGTGCCCGTTTCACCAGCGTTCATGGAGAAAAAGAACTCCTCGCCTCTCTCGTCTTCATTGCCGCCGCTATGACCGACGGCATCGATGGCTACCTCGCACGCCGGCGCGAGGAGATCACCACCATGGGGATTCTGCTCGATCCCCTGGCCGACAAGCTTCTGATTGCCGCCGCCTTCGTCACCCTGGTGCAGTTGAATCCCAGCCTCGTTCCGGCATGGATTGCCGTCGTCGTCATCGGCCGCGAGTTCCTGGTCAGCGGCTTGCGTTCCATTGCCGCCTCCGAGGGCTTCACCATCGAGGCCAGCGAACTCGGCAAGCTTAAGATGGTCGTCCAGATCGTGGCCGTCGTCGCCGTTATCTTGGATCATCGTTGGAAAGAGTTACCCATCTACGGCCACTACTTCTTCCCCGTTCACTGGATCGCTTATCTGGCAATCTGGTTCATGGTGTGCGTCTCATTAATCTCCGCCGTGGATTATTTCGCGGCGTTCTGGTCGAAGATAGACCGCCGTGTAGTCAAGCGCCGTCGCCGCGCCTTCATCCTGAGCCGGCGCAGAAAAGCCATCGCCGCCCGCCCTCAGGCCGATGGCGATGTCGCCGCCTCCACCTAGCCCGCTCCAATGCAGTCCCCCGACGATCGCCGATCCGAATTCTCGGCAGATGAGCGCACTCAGTTGCTGCTCCTCGCGCACGAGTCCATCCTCTCCGCCCTCGAAGCGCGCGAAATCCCACACGACCCGCCCACTCCCCACTTCGCCGAACCCCGCGGCGCTTTCACTACCCTTTACCTTCACGATCGCCTGCGCGGCTGCGTCGGATACGTCCTGCCCATCAGTCCTGTCTACCGCGCTGTCGCCGACACCGCCCGTGCCGCCGCCTTCGAAGACACCCGCTTCTACCCCGTAACCCTCGACGAAGCCCGCAACCTCAAAATTGAACTCAGCATCCTTTCTCCTCCCCAACCGATCGCCGTGGAAGATATCGAAATCGGACGCCATGGCCTTCTGATCAGCATGCATGGCTATCGCGGCCTCCTCCTCCCCCAAGTCCCCATCGAGCATCACTGGGATCGCGAGACCTTCCTCCACCAGACCTGCCGCAAAGCGGGTCTTCCTCCCGACTCCTGGCGCAAGGGAGCAATCATCGAGGGCTTTACGGCGGAAGTTTTCGGAGAGAAGCAGCGGAGCGCCGACTGAGACTCAGCCGTTTGTCTCATCGTAAAGCATTGCTTAGGACGGGGGATGTTGCGGGACCGCAAATAACCGGATCCTGAGTACGTTTCTGTAAGGGACAAAGTCGCGGTCGGTTGTGAAAATCTCCCAATCGTGCCGCAGCGCGAGCGCGCACATCAACATATCCACTGGTGAGGTTGCAACCCCAACTTGTCGGCACAGATTGCTGCCCCGCGCCGCCTCTTCGAAATCCTCGATCACGGTTTCAGCATCTGGGAAATCATGCAGGTGATCACGGATCCGTCTGAACTGTGACTCCTCCCGGATTCCACAAAGCACCTCTTGCCGAATGGATCCGAGCAGTTGCACTCGGCCTTGCCTGACCAACTCATAAAGACTTCGGGTCAACTGGAGTTCGTCAGGAGAGAGATCGACTGCTCTGCGGCGGAGAGAGAGAGACCAGATTGAAGTGTCGACAAGGACCATTACGATCGCTTTCGACGACGCTCTGCCTTGTAATCATAGGACGGGTCGAAGTCGACGGTTCCGAAGTCCGACAGGATCCTCTGCTGTCTGTGCCGTTTTACGTACTCCTGCAAAGCGGTTGTTACCGCTTCCTTCTTCGACTTATGCGCACCCAGCCGCCGGGCTTCTTCGATCAGTTTGTCGTCTAAAGCTAGATTCGTTGCCATGTGTAAATTATTACACATCAGACTGTGTAGCGCCATGCCAAACAAAACCGGGGACGGTTTCCCGTCCCCGGTCTGGGACTATTGAGCGGAGCACTAATTCAATGTATCCAACTCCACGTTATCTCCGGCGTGCACGTCTTCCATGGCGAAGACGATCATGCCCGTCGCCGTGGTGTTGGTTACGCCAAGAATGACGATCTCGCCCACCGCCCGCCGCGGCAGATCGCGCACGTGAATCACCGGCCCGTTCGACCTGGGTTCAAATAGGTTGGGATCGACCGAAGGTGTCTTCTTCTGCGTATCTTCCGCGATCGCGGCTCGGAACGAGAGCGAATCCACCGGGTCCTTCAAGTCTGCCTCGTAGGAGCGCACCGCGCGGAAGTAATCGCCGATCTTCACTCCCTGGTTGGCGCCCACGTTGAGATACACCTTGTTCCCTGTCCCCAGCTCCGAGTCGAAATCCTTCCCCATCACGATGCGCCCGTAAGCTTTGCCGGACGCCGCCGGCAGGAAACGGTCAAAGCGCACTGGAGCATGGTACGTAATGTTCTGTTTCTCCACGAATGGAATCGCTGTGTCCCCAGGATTGACGCCGTCACACGCGTATTCGATCTGTGCAATCGCGGTGTGCTGGCGCGTGTCAATCACTTTGATCCGGGCCACTTCTTCGTATGGTTGGCCGGTTTCCTTCAACAATTTCTTCTGGCCGGGGTACATCTCATATTCATTCAGATCCTTCAAAGCACGGATCACTTCATATTCCGCGCCCGCCGCATATCCCGTCCCGTGCATGTAGATCATGTCGCCGCGCACGAACTTGGTCGTAGTCGGGGTCTGCAGGCCGCCAGCCACGAAGTTCGCATCCGGCAGCGCCTGCTTGCTGATGAACCCCGCGCAATACATGTCGGAATACGTCGGAGTCTGAATCCGTTCCGCCGGAAAGCTGTTGCTCGTCGGGGCAGTGCCTTCCGGACCGCCTTCCAGCGTCGGCATATCCGACGTGTGTTGCGCCCACGCCGTCGCCGCCATTAATACGATCAAGAACCCTGTTTTCTTCATGTTACCTCCGGAAATGGATCGGCCAGGCCTCCATTCCCCCAGTTAAATGCCAGAAAAGAAAGGCTTCAGCCGGAAGGTAACAAGCAGGGTAGGATGGGTCAAGGTTACGAGGGTGTGCCACACCGCTGAGCACATTTTTCCCACTCTTTCGCAGTCCCTTGTTGCATAACTAATTAAGTGCCTGTAATAATTCGCCGTTCATTCACCCACTGCCTCAAGCAGTCGCTGAATCACACGATGACTTCGAGTCCCACGTTCACACCCCGCCTCTTCCCCCCCCGCCTGCCACGGGTCTGTGTGGCCGTGATTGGTTCCGATGCCAATGAAATGGCGGAAAAGGCCGAGTCCTTGGTCCGCGATAACCCTTTTATCGAGTTCCGCTTAGACTACCTTTCCAAACCGGGTCTTGCACTGCCCCGCCTGAAGCGCTTCTTCGAGTCGAATCCCGGCACCGTGGCCATCGCGACCTGTCGCCGCGCCGCCAGCGGAGGTAAGTTCCGCGGCTCGATCCCCTCCCAGCTCGACATCCTTAACAAGGCCGCTGCCGCTGGATGCCAACTGGTCGACGTCGAGCTCCAAACCGCCATCAAATGCAAGCCGGATCAACTCAAAAAACTCCGCTCCAAAGCCGGACTGATCCTCTCCTTCCACGATTTCCGGGGCACCAAAAAGCTCGAACAGACATTGGAGAAATTGCTTGCCTACTCCGCCGACTTCTACAAAGTCGTCAGCACCGCCACCACCCTGGCCGACAACATCAGCATGATTCGTTTTCTCGCCCGTGAGGGCGACCGTCATCCTCTTGTCGGAATGTGTATGGGCGAGCAAGGCCTCATCAGCCGGATCTTGGCAGTCCGCGCCGGCAGTGCCTTCACCTTCGCATCCGCCGCCAGCGGCCAGGAAACCGCCCCCGGACAGGTCACCGCGCAACAATTGCGCAGCGTCTACCGCATCGAGCAACTCGATGTCGCTACCCGCGTCTATGGCGTGGTCGGAGATCCCATCGGGCATTCCCTCTCCCCCGTCATCATGAATGCAGCCTTTCGCCGCGAGAACGTAAACGCAGTCTATCTCGCCCTCCACGCCAAAACGCTCAAGGACCTGTTGACTTGCGTCCGCGAGATTCCCATCTATGGTGTCAGCGTCACTATGCCCTACAAAGAGAGCATGCTGGCCCATCTCGACAACACGGATTCCCATACCACCAAGATCGGCGCCTGCAATACGGTCGTCCGCGCTCAGGACGGCAAGCTTTACGGCTTCAATACTGACACCGCCGGTATCATTCGGCCTTTAGAACGCAGGCTAAGTACCCTCGAAGGCGCCCGCATCCTGGTGCTCGGTGCCGGAGGCGCCGCCCGCGCCGCCGTGTTCGGACTCAAGGAACGCGGAGCTGAAGTCTACATTCTGAATCGCAGCCTGGCTCACGCCAAGAAGCTGGCGCATCAAGCGCGCGCTCGCATTATGAAACGCGCCGATCTCAAAAAAGCTGCCTTCGACGTCATCATCAACGCCACCCCGGTGGGCATGGGCAACTCGCGCGAGACTCCCCTCCAGGATAAAGAAATCAATGCTCGCTATGTCTTTGATATGGTGTACGATCCCCCCGAGACCCGCCTGATGAAATTGGCTAAGGAAAGGGGAGCGCAGATCATCCCCGGCATCGAAATGTTCGTCCACCAGGCCGCCCGTCAGTTCGAGATCTGGACCGGCAAGCCCGCTCCTTGGGATGAAATGCTCAGAGTCGTGCTGCTGGCGCAGCAGGAGCGCGCTCAGCACGTCGCCGCCCTAAGATAGGCGGCTCTCGATGCCTCCTATTACAAAAAAGTTGCATTTTCCTTGGTGCCCAAAGTAATATGCACTTAGGGAGCGCGATTGTTAGGCGTTTCCCGGCAAGTAGCAGCCCTGTACCGCCCGGTTCTTCTTCCAGAAGTTCAAGCTTTGGCGAACAACAACTCGACGAGAGACGGTTTAGTCCGCCTCCAACCCGGTTCGGAGAGTTAAACATGGCGTGGTACGCGTATTGTCTCACCGAGCACCAAACCCTCCCTAATGGAACCCGCACTCGCCGCCCTTTCCTGCTCGAAGGTGTTCAAGGCGTAAATGCAGCCGCGGTTCTCAGCTATCCCAGTGGCGAATTCGCCGTTATCGTCAGCGAATACGACCACACAGCCGGCGACCTGGATCACAAGGCCGCGATCGAACATGCTCGCGTCGTGAGCACTTGTTTCCGTACTTCCACCGTCCTTCCCTTTAAGTTTGGCACCATCTTTGAAAGCGACGATGCCCTCCGCCAGGCTGTCCGGGTCAACCGGCGCGCCTTTGGCCTGAGCGTCGCCAAACTTCGAGGCAAGTCGGAGATGCACATCAAGCTGGTCGTCCGCGATGGCTCCCTCCGTGAAGCCATGATCGACGTCCAACTGCCCGATACCGTCGGCGGGGATTACCTCTCCAAGCTCCGCGTCAAGGCTTCCCGCGAACGCGAGCGCCAGACCAAAGCCCGCGCCCTCTCCGTCCAGGTCCACAAGCTGTTCAATCCTTTGGAAGAAGAAGTCAGCTGCAAGAAGGTTGCTCCCGAGGGCATGCTCATCGACATCGCCCACCTGATCGACACCAAGAGTGTGGAAAAGTATCAGAACCGGTATAGCACCGCTGCCAAACAGCTGAAGAACTGCGAAGTCGCCATCAGCGGCCCTTGGCCGCCTTACCACTTCCTGCCCGGCAAACTGCGTACCGTCGCCGGCAACAGCTAGCTCGATTCCGTTAAAAAGCCCATGGCTCCGGCCGTGGGCTTTTTTTCTGTACACACGTGCATTGAATATGCATTGTTCTGCACTTGCGAAATCTTCTTCTTATCCGCTACCTGCCCCGCGAAAAACTTCGCGCTCGCGTAAGTGGCTGATTACGGAAACGCTTACACAATCCTGTGACCGAGATCACATTCTTTGCCCATTTGGCTCGGCAAGTGCATCTTTGGGATGTACCAAAGAGGCCGCAAACTCCATGTTCACTCTCTTCAAATTTCTGCGTCACTTCCCAAGCCGTTGCCCGATGAACGGCGTCTTGCATCGCCTTTCCTGACTTGCCCACCATTCCGTAGCCTCTTGAAACGTGGCCCCGCAAGGGGCCATTTTTATTCCCAACGTAAGCCCGCCATGTAGGAACAGCCCCTCAGACTCTCCAAATTTTGCTCCTGCCCACCCCCTGAATCCCCGCCCTCGTCCCCGTCCGCAGGGATTTTACGGTTTCCATTTCCCTCAGCTACACTTGACCTCCACAATGACCCAGAACAGGACGCTGCCCATAACGTTTTGTGTCGTAATCTTAACTCTGTCCCTTAGCGCGCAAACTTCAAACCGCCACGCCAATCCCGCTCCCCCTTCATTCGGCTCCATCCCGCAGATGACCCAATGGCAGCAGGAAAACTTTTCTCCCCAGTTGCTCGATCAGCTATCCGCCATCAAAGCCGCGGCCCTGGATGACGATTACGCCTACCGCCAGTTGGCGCATCTCACCGAAAACATCGGGCCCCGCCCCACTGGTTCCACCCAGGCCAATGCGGCCGTGGATTATGTCGCGAGCCAACTCCGTCGACTCGGGCTCGAGGTACAACTCGAAGAGGTTAAAGTGCCCCACTGGGTCCGTGGCGCTGAAACCGCGGAGCTCACTGATTACCCCGGCCAAGTGCCCGGTACCACCCAAAAAATTGTGCTCACCGCCTTGGGCGGAAGCACGGCCACTCCCGCCGAAGGCATTACCGCGGACCTGGTCGTCGTCAACAACTTTGACGAACTAAAAGCCTTGGGACGCGAAAAGCTCGCCGGAAAAATCGTTCTCTACAACGAAATCTACGACAAGGCAAAGGCCGCCGCGGGACTGTCTTTCATCGCCTACGGCGAAGCCGTGCGCTACCGCGCCTCCGGGGCTAAAGCCGCAGCTGACATGGGCGCCGTGGCCTCCCTCATTCGCTCCGTCGGCAGCGCCGATTTCCGCCTGCCCCACACCGGATTCAGTTATCCCGCAGGCATTCCCGCCGCAGCCGTCACTGCCGAAGACGCCTCCCTCATCGCGGATTTGGCGGCACAGGGCAAGGTCCGCATCCACCTCACCCTGACTCCGCAAAAGCTTCCCGACGTCACCGGTTACAACGTCATCGCCGACCTCAAAGGTAGTGAACATCCTGAGCAGGTCGTTGTCGTTTCTGGCCATCTCGATTCATGGGATCTCGGCACCGGCGCCATCGACGACGCTGCCGGTGTCGTGGTCGCCATGGAAGCTGCACAGATTCTGCAGAAACTCCATCTGCGCCCCAGGCGCACTCTTCGCGTGATTGCCTGGACGGACGAAGAGACGGCAGGCTCCGGCAGCCAGGCGTATGCCAAGAATCACTTCTCGCAGTTCCCCAACCATATCGCCTGCATCGAGAGCGACTCCGGTGCCGGGCATCCCTTAGGCTTCGACGTAAAAATGCCTGCCGCAGCCGCTGAACTTCTGCGCCCGGTGACTTCGGTCCTGCAGAGTTTTGGCGCCACCGCGATCCAGGCCAGCGCTTATCCCCCGGGCGCTGACATCGCTCTGATGTCGGAAGCCGGAGTCCCCGCACTCGGACTTCTGCAGGACGGCCGTACTTATTTCCACTATCACCACACCGCCGCCGACACGCTTGACAAGATTGTGCCCAGCGAGTTGCGCGAAAATGCCGCGGCCATGGCGGTGTTGGCCTACGCGCTCGCCACTATCCGAGATCCATTGCCCCGCTGAATGCGTCAGCAAGTGTCCGCGCTCTGTCAGTGATTGCAAACACAGCTGTTCCGCGAAACTCCGTGCAGCCGTTGCTGCGGTTGACGCATCTTAATTCACGCGCTTATCATCTTCGTTTGGCCGTATCATCACGGACGCCCTCCTGGTAGGGCGTCCTAAGACTTTGATAAGCAGTTTTGGTTCGAAGTGAACTTATGGATAAGAAGAAGCTCGAAACATTCAAGAAACGCCTGGAGACACGCCAGCAGGAACTGCGCCGCACCGTGACTCGCAATCAGGCGGATGGCCGCTCTGCCGATGAAGACACTGCCCAGGACATCGCCGATCGCGCCGCCAGTTCCTACACCAAAGAATTCCTTTTCAGCCAGAGCAACAATGACCGCCAGTTGCTCATGATGGTCGACGGTGCCCTGGCTCGCATCCGCGAAGGCAGCTTCGGCGAATGCATCTCCTGCGGCAAAGAAATCAACCCCAAACGCCTCGAAGCCGTCCCCTGGACCCGCCACTGCATTGAGTGCCAGGAAAAGCTGGAGCAAGGCCTGCTAGAAGAAGCCCCCCGCTAAGTGAGCCATCACGGATTATGTAGGGACAGCCGCCATCGGCTGTCCAGTCCAACACTCCCGCCTGATCCCGAATCCCTGATTCCTGGCCCCTGATCCTCCACACGGCTCCAACATTTCTCTCGCGTCCCAATTCGCGCTATCTTATTCCGTATGCAACTGCATGGCTGTGGCACCGCTCTAGTCACTCCTTTCCATCAAGACGGATCTCTAGACGACCCAGCCCTGCGCAACCTGGTCTCGTGGCAAATCGATTCCGGCATCGACTTCTTAGTTCCCTGTGGCACCACAGGCGAAACCCCAACCCTAACCCATGACGAATGGCTCCACGTCATCGACACCACGATAGAAGTCGCCGCCGGACGCGTTCCCATCATTGCCGGTGCAACTTCAAACGCCACTCACGAAGCCGTTGAAAAAGCCAAAGAACTCGCCTCGCGTCCCGGTGTCAGCGCCATCCTCACCGCCTCGCCGTACTACAACAAGCCCACGCAAGAAGGCCAGTACCGCCATTTTCGAGCCATTGCCGAAGCCATTGGCGACAAGCCGGTAATCCTCTACAACGTTCCCGGACGCACCGCCGCGAACCTTGAACCCGCAACCCTGGCGCGCCTCACCGAAATCCCGAACATCCTCGGAGTAAAAGAAGCGAGCGGGATCATGACGCAAATCGCCGAGGTCATCCACTCGGTCCCTGAAACATTTCTTGTCTTTTCCGGAGATGACGCCGTCACCCTTCCCGTCATCGCACTGGGCGGAGTTGGAGTGATCTCCGTCGCCTCCAACGAAATTCCCCGCGAAATGGCCGCGTTAACCCGCGCCGCGCTCAACAATGACTGGCCCACCGCCCGCGCTCTGAACCGCAAATATCTCCCGCTCATGCAAGCCAACTTCATCGAATCGAGTCCCCTGCCCGTAAAAGCCGCGCTGGCCATGATGGGCAAAATCGAAGAAGTGTATCGCCTGCCGCTGCTCCCCATGCGCCGCGATACCCGCTCCCGCCTGCAGAAAATCATTACCGAAGTTGGACTCATCGCCAAACCCGCAGCCCCTGCCCCCGCAGCCGCTGATTTCTTCATCTACGAAAACTGGGCCGCTGGCCCGCACAAGATTGTCGTCCACCGCGGCACCTGCGGCCAGTGCAGCCATGGCAAAGGACGCCCTGCCGGACACGACGCCAACCACTCCCGCTGGCACGGCCCCTACACCACCCTAGCGGAGGCCCGTGAAGCCGCCCACAGCATGACAGGCGTCCTAATCCGCAGCGAATGTAAGTGCGTCTAGAAGAATCGTTGTTTTTTCATCTTCGCCTTTTGATTGTTGATTGAAAACCGGAACTGCTGCACCCGAAATAGAAGTCCGTACTTTCTCCTGCGAACCTCTGTGTCGCCTGTGTTGCACGCCTTTTCTGTTGAACGCCTTTGACAAATCAACAATCAGCAATCAACAATCATCAATCCCATGTCCCTGAAAAGCTCCATCGAGCGCCTATCCGCTCAAGGCGAAGTTGAGCACGATCCCGAAGCGCGAAAGACTTTCTTAGAATTCCGCGACCAGCTCACGCAAGGCAAAATCCGCGCCGCCGAATACAAAGACGGCCGCTGGACCGTCAACCCCTGGGTCAAGCAAGGCATCCTGCTGGGATTCCGCTTAGGCGTCCTCGCCGAAATGCCCGCCGGCCTCTCCTTCGTTGACAAAGACACTTTCCCCGCCCGCCACTTCACCACCGCCGATCGCGTGCGCGTAGTCCCCGGAGGTTCATCCGTCCGCGTGGGCGCTTACGTGGCTGCTTCCGTAATCTGCATGCCCCCCATGTTCATTAACGTCGGCGCCTATGTGGACGAAGGCACGATGATTGACTCCCACGCTCTAGTCGGTTCCTGCGCTCAGATTGGCAAGCGAGTCCACCTTAGCGCCGCCGCTCAGGTCGGAGGCGTTCTCGAGCCCATCAACGCCGCCCCGGTCATCATCGAAGACGACGTCCTCGTAGGCGGCAATTGCGGAATCTTTGAAGGCACCCTGGTGAGGACGAGAGCTGTCCTGGGAGCGGGCACGATCCTCACCCGCTCCACACCTCTGTATGACTTAGTGAAAGGCGACGTCTATCGAGCCACAGCGGAGGCTCCGCTCGAAGTTCCCGAAAATGCCTTAGTGGTTCCAGGCTCGCGTGCCGTCAAAAAAGGAGCAGCGGCAGAATGGAACCTGTCTCTCTACACGCCAGTGATAGTGAAGTATCGCGACGAAAAGACCGACAAGGCAATCGAACTGGAAGATTGGTTACGATAACAAGCTGGTTTATTTTTTGCTGCAATCCGAAACCGAGGCGCCTCGCACCGCCAGCTTGGAATCTCCGCTGCCGGGCGGCTCAACGGTAACCCTCAGCCGCCCGTCTCGAACTTCAACCCACAACTCCTCGAAAGTCCGCATCACTGCATCCGCCGCTTTTAATTTCGCCGCCGCATACGTGCTCGCAATCCCGATAACCCTCATGCCCCCCGCGCGTGCCGACTGAATTCCCGCTGGCGCATCTTCAATCACCAGGCATTCCCCCGCCTCAAATCCCAATCCTTTTGCCCCCTTCAAATACGGCTCCGGGTGAGGCTTTCCATTCACCACATCATCGGACGTAACCAGAACCGTGGGCATGGGTACCCCGCAATGCGGCAACCGATGCTCCGCCAGCAGCCTCGATCCCGAAGTGACAACTCCCCACCGCTCCGCAGGAATGGATTTGACCAGTTCCACTGCCCCCGGCATGACGGTCACTCCCCGCTGATCGAACGCCTCATGGTTCTCGATCGCGGCCGCTTCGGCCTCGGCGTCGAGATGCGGCGCCACTCGCCGGATCACCTCAATCGTTCGCACCCCGTGCGCAATCGCCATCACGGCGTCTCCGTCGACGCCCTTCCGCGCCGCCCACTCCCGCCACTCGCGGTCGACGGCCTTCGTGGAATCGCACAGAACTCCATCCAGATCGAACAGAATGGCGGAACACTCGAAAAGAGGCATCCCTATTTTTCTATCATAAGCACGTGAACGCGGCAGCAATCTGTGCCCTGCTAGCTTTCCACCGAAGGCAACGTCTTCTGCTCGATAATCCTCGCCTTCTCCCGCTCCGCTGCCCGCAATTGCAAATGCCGCTGCCGGAAATGTGTTCGCGCCCGCTCTCCCCACGCCCGCACAAACCAGTAGTTCAGTCCAGCCCCAATCGCCGAACTGGCCAGCGGGATCACCCGTCCCGCCCACTTCTCCACCATCTCGGCGCTCGCCTTCGCGGCAATCCGCTGTATCACCCGCGGCACAAATCTCTGCACCACTTCCTTCTCCACGAACTCGCGGCTCACGTCCAGCCCCGCCGCGCTCGCCGCCGCAATCCATAACTCCGCAATCTCATCATCGGTATTGAATTGAAATCCATAGAGCAGCGACAGCTTCTGCACCGTCCGCATAGTAATGGCCGACAGCACTCCCAGATCCGGCACAATCGTGATCAACCCGCCCAGCCCGAACCCCGCCCCCTCCACCGCGGCCATCTTCATCCCGCCCCGGATGATCGACTCCGCCACCACATCGAGTTCATGAATCTCCAAAGAAAACACGCCGTGATACCCGCTGATGGGCACGCGATACCCCGCCCGCAGTTGCAACAAAAATTTGTCCGGGTCGACGCGAACGGTCGTATATGCCCGATTGAAGCCCGTAGTGAGAGCCTTCTCCACCCTTCGCCGCAACCAGGATTTTCGCTCCTCAGCCATATCTCAAAATTACTCCAACCTTGGGAAGAAGACCATCGAGAGACATGAAGTCTGCGGTCGAACTCAGGTGTAGTGGAATCTGGACGTCACGCCTGAACTGCAGAGTCACTTCCTGCCCCCTGACCCCTGAGCCCAAGTCCCTGTTCCGGTGTCCTATCTCTCCGAAAATTGTGCTGCTGGACTACTCCCGAGTCCTCAGATCCTGTGCCCCATGTCCTGACTCCCGGCGACTGCCCTGTGCTAGCATCATCCTTACCGAATGCCCTCCGGAAAATTACAAGTCATCCCGCTAGGTGGTCTCGGCGAGTTCGGCATGAATTGCATGGCCGTGCGCTGGGGTGACGACATTATCGTCATCGATGCCGGCCTCATGTTCCCTGAAGCCGAGCTCCTCGGCGTCGACATCGTCGTCCCGGACATCTCCTATCTGATCGAGAATCGCCAGCGCATTCGCGCCATCGTACTCACTCACGGTCACGAGGACCACATTGGCGCGCTCCCCTGGTTTCTCTCCGAACTCAAAGTTCCAGTCTGGGGAACCGAATTCACGCTGGCCTATGTCGAAGACAAGCTCGACGAGCACGGCCTGCTCGACGACGCCGACCTCCGCGAGATGCGCCCCAACGAGCGCTTCAAGGCCGGCATCTTCACCGTTCATCCCATCCGCGTCACGCACAGTCTGGTCGACTGCGTCGCGCTCGCCATCCACACCCCGCTCGGCGTAATCATCCATACCGGCGATTTCAAAGTCGATCCCACTCCCACCGACAACAAGCTTTTCGATCTCCACACCTTTGCCGAATACGGCAAAGAAGGCGTCCTCGCCCTCTTTCAGGATTCCACCAACGTCGAGCGCAAGGGATACACTCCCAGCGAGCGCGCCGTCCGCCGCAAGTTCGACGAAGTCTTCGCTCACACCAAGCGCCGCCTCTTCATCTCCTGCTTCTCCAGTTCGATTCACCGCATCAACCTGGCGGTCGAACTCGCCTACCAGCACGGGCGCAAAGTCGCTTTCATCGGACGCTCCATGAACAACTCCGCCGAGATCGCAGAAGATCTCGGCTACATCGAAGTCCCCGAAGGCCTCGTCATCAATCCTGGCGAGATGAAAAATTTCCCTCCGGAAAAAGTCTGCGTGCTCATCAGCGGCACCCAGGGCGAGCCCATGTCCGCCCTCTCCCGCGCCGCCGTCGACAATCATAAGCACGCGAAAATTGAGAAAGGTGACACGGTGGTCCTCTCCAGCCGCATCATCCCCGGCAACGAGAAGACGATCTACCGCATGATCGATCACCTCTTCCGCCGCGAGGCGCACGTCATTTATGAAGACGGCACCAGCCCGCCGGTCCACGTCAGCGGCCACGGCAGCCAGGAAGAACTCAAGCTCATCATCAATCTGGTCAAGCCCCGCTATTTCATTCCCGTGCATGGCGAATACCGCCAGTTAAAGCTGCACGCCGAAATGGCCGGAGCCATGCGCAGTTCGGTCGGCAAAGTCATGCTGATCGAAAGCGGAGACGTACTCGAATTCGACGAACTGGGCGCCCGCAAGACCATGAAGGTCAATGTTGGCCGTGTCTGCATCGACTCCGGCAACCGCACCGACGTGGTCGAGGACCTGATCATCAAAGACCGCCGCCACATTAGCGAGGACGGTATTGTTCTCCCCATCATCGCCATCAACAAACTGTCGGGAAATGTCGAAACCACTCCCGAAATCGTGACTCGCGGCTTCAACATCGGAGACGATGGTTTCCTTGAAGGCGCCCGCCGCATGGTCGAAGATACGCTGGCCCACTCCAGCGAAGAAGAAAAAGCAGACTACGGCGTAATCAAAGAAAAAATCCGCTCCGACCTGAAACGCTACATCAACAAGCAATCCCAAAAGCGCCCGCTGATCATGCCAGTAATCTTGGAGATCTAAGTCAACTCGCGTAGCGACAGCCATTTGGACTGTCCAACAAAGATTTATGAAAACTCCTGCAGTTATCCTCATCAATCCTAAGTCTCCTCACAACGTGGGAAAGGCCCTGCGCGCAGCATCCATTTTTGGGGCGAAATCGCTGGTGTGGAGCGGCTCTCGGGTCGACTTGAGCAAGTACGAGCGCCTGCCTCGTGAAGAGCGGATGAAAGGTTACGCTTCGGTAGAGTTCTGCGTTAGCGATAGGCCCTTCGATTTGTTCAAGGATGCTACGCCTGTCTGCGTGGAACTTCTTGAAACTGCAGAATGCTTGACCACGTTCGTTCACCCGATTAATCCTGCATACGTCTTCGGCCCAGAGGACGGCAGCGTCCCGCCAGTCATCCGACGTCATTGCCACAAGTTCATTTATATTCCTGCGTATCACTGCCTGAACCTGAGCGCCGCTGTTGATGTCGTGCTGTACGACCGGATGGCCAAGCGGCAAACAACCGGAGAAGAACCTGTGCTACCCGTAAGCCAAATGTTGCATGAAGGTCGGGGATTAAGCGAGGCACTCAGCAACATTGGCTGGGAGGGCGAGTGAAATCTCACGATGCCCCTGCTTCCCATTTTTCGATAATCACCCTCTCCGACCTGCACGCCGCCCAAGCTCGCCTGCAAGGCGTAACCGTCCACACAAAACTGATTGAATTCCCGCTCTGCGACGCCGACCCGCGCCGCCTCCTGCTCAAGCCGGAAAATAACCAACCGATCGGCGCCTTCAAACTTCGCGGAGCCTACAACAACATCGCATGCTTGTCGGAAGAAGATCGCAACCGCGGCGTGATCTCTTATTCCAGCGGCAACCACGCCCAAGGAGTCGCCTACGCCGCGCGCGCTCTGAAGGTAAAGTCGGTGATCGTGATGCCCAATAACGCGCCTCAAATCAAGCGCGACGCCACCGCGAAGCTCGGAGCCGAAATCGTCCTGGTCGGCTCAGGCTCCGACGAGCGCAAAAACAAAGCCGAAGAACTCGCCGCCCAGCACGGATACGCAATCGTTCCCCCCTACAACGACGAAAAAATCATCGCCGGACAAGGCACCATCGGCCTGGAAATCCTCCACGATCTTCCCGAAGTCGAAGCCGTCCTCTCCCCAGTGGGTGGTGGAGGCCTAATCAGCGGCGTAGCCGCCGCCATCAAGCTCTCGAATCCGAAAGTGAAAGTAATCGGCGTCGAGCCCGAACTCGCCGCCGACGCTCAGGCCAGCCTGCGCCACGGTAAGATCGTCCAGTTCTCCGCCGAGCAAGTCTCCCGCACCCTCGCGGACGGACTCCGCACCCAAAGCATCGGCCCCATCAACTTCGAGCACATCCGCGCCTACGTCGACGACATCATCACCGTCACCGAAGACGAAATCCGTCAGGCGATGAAATATCTCGCCGCCAATCCCGACACAGTCGCCGAACCCAGCGGTGCCGTCGCCACCGCCGGATTCATCTTCCATGCCCAGCAACTCCCGCGCACCAAGCTGAACGTCGCCATCATCAGCGGTGGCAACATCGAACCTAAAATGCTCCAGGAACTCCGGTCGTAGGAGTTCGTTACGCAATGAATTTCTCGGAAGAGTGTTACGCAAGGATTTTCTCGGAAGAATTCTGATGGGCACGCGCTTGGGTAGGGCACGGCTTCAGCCGTGCCGTCGAACCTCGAACTAAGCCGGGCTTTAGCCCCTGAGGTCCCCAATGATCCCGCGTGATTGGAGCCTCTGTCGAAATGCGATTTCTGTTCAGACCAGTCGACAGCAAAGGCAAGGTCCCAGCTGCGGAGGGGCCACTGATTGAGGGTCCCGTTCCGCTCCCCTGTTTTCCACAGCCCGCGAATGTTCAAATGACCTTGACTTCAACAAAACGAACGATGATCCTGATACCGTCTCCCGAAGAACTTATGACCAGCCACTCGATGTGCGACGCTGCGCCTGTCGCCCCTGAGATTTCGCACGCGAGCAGACTTTCTCTCAACCGCGAAGATTTCACTAAAAATTTCGCTTGCAAGTCCTATGCTTTGAAGACTTTACCTGTAAGCCCTTTAGCGCTAAGACTTTGCCAGCACAGCATCGCCTCTTTTTCATGTAAGTCCTTTAAACACAATACTTTGAGAAAACAGGATCACAAAAATACTCTCCGGAGTTCATTAGCAACTACTCTGCTTCCAATACTTTATCCCCAAAGTCTTGAAAACGTTAGGATCAGGCCTGCCTTCGCGCTACGAGGCGGCCTTTTCGCAGGCCGCAAGCGCGCACACTTCCTCCTCTCTCTTCTCTGCTCCCTGTTGACTCTCACCAGCCTGTCTATAGCCCAAGCCCAGCGCGGCACCCTTGTCCACGAAGAAAGCATTCGCGTCTCCCCCAGCGGCGATACCGCGAAACTCGGTACGGTCGAGCGCGGCTACGAACTCGTCATCATTGACAGCAGCCGCGACTGGGCGCACGTCGAGGCCATCCTTCGCGATCCCAGCAAGAATCCCGACGACGATGAAGATGAAGAAGCCCAGGGCAAAACCATCACCGGATGGCTTCCCGCTAAGGGGCTGGTCGGCATGTCCACGCCCAACGGCGACAAGATCGTCTTCGGCGAAGCCGCCGATTCCGAAGATGAAGCCAGCCGCCGTCGCGGGCGCAAAGACGCTGCTCAGGATGCCATGCGCCTCTACTACCGCGTCTACGACCTCTTCCCCGCTTCGCCCCTGGCCGGCGAAGGCCTCTACCGCGCCGCCGATATTCGCTGGCAGATCGAACGCTCCGACATCATGACCCGCCCCTCCGCCCGCGAGCGCGAAGCCTACATGCGCGGCCAGATCAACGAGGAGTGGATGAAGCTGGTGATAAAAAAATTTCCCGGCACCAAGTGGGCCGATCTCGCCGCCTTCCACCTGATCGAAAATAAACTCTGCGGAGACTGGCAGGCCGCTTCCAAGTGTCCCGACAAGGAAGCGGACATGTACGAGAAGTACGCCAAAGAACACCAGCAATCGCCGGCCGCGCCGCAGGCCCTGTATCAGGCGGCCTGGCGCCGCTCCGCACTGATCGAGATCTACAAGACCGAAGCCAATCCCAAAAAAGCCGAAGACTCGAAAAATCGCGCGCTCGGTCTGGCCCAGCAGATCCTCAGCCAGTACGGGCAGAGCGAGTGGGCCAACCGCGCACAGACCCTGATCTTCTACGTCCAGAATGGTGTTCCCACCTACGGCAACGCGAGCGACTGATGCTTACGCGAACTGACTTCCTGAAACCATTTCGGTTTGCGACCATCGGCTTCTCCATCACCGTTCTCTTCGTTGCCTACCAGTTGCTGGCGAATCTCGATTTGTTCTCCCTCCGTGAGTTCCTGCCCATGGTCGTCGTCGCGATCCTCTGCCCTCCCTCCCTGGTTTCATCTCGGATGATCGACGCGGAAGTTGGCACCCACGCGTTCTACGTTCTCTGGACCATGATCGCAATCCTGAACGCAGCCCTTTATTTCCTCGTCGCGGCCATGCTTCGGGCAGTAAGAAAACGCGCGTGACTTCCCTTCGCAACTCCCCAGATGAAAAGTGTTTCTGCGATACTGATCGTCCCATTCCTGTGGAGGAAATTTGAACGACTACCTGCTCTCGTTGATTCTAGGAATTGTCGAAGGCATCACCGAGTTCTTGCCCGTAAGTTCGACCGCCCACCTGCGCCTCTCTGAAGCGCTGCTGCACATCAGCCTCTCCGACGGCTATTGGAAGATGTATTCCATCGTCATCCAGCTCGGCGCAATTTTGTGCCTTCCCGTTTATTTCTGGAGTCGCATCACAAAATTCCTTTCCACCTTCCCCCGCGGCGAAAGCGGCAACAGAACCGCCCTTACACATCCGCTGAGCCTCACGATCGTCGCGTTCGTAGTGACCGCCATTCCCGCCTTCCTGCTCACCAAAGTCATTGGCAAGCACTTGGAAAACATCGTGATCATGGGATGGTCGCTGCTGATCGGCGGAATTGTGATGTGGATCGTCGATGCCATGCGCGCCAAAGCCGAAGCCGCTGGCCCGGGCGCAACCAGCAGCATTCGTACCTGGAAGATGGAAGAGATGAGTTTGGGACAGGCGATCTGGATCGGCCTCTGCCAGATCTTCTCCGCGGTATTCCCCGGAACATCACGCTCGATGGCAACGATTGCCGCCGGACAGATCGCCGGCATGTCGCGCGCCGCCGCCCTGGAGTTCTCCTTCTTCGTCTCCATGCCAACCATGGCCGCAGCTACACTCTACACACTCTACAAATCGCTGCGCGGCAAAGGCGAGAACCCGATCGGCGTCGGGCAGATCGACGGCCATGGCTGGATCGTGCTCGCCATCGGCTTCGTCGTGTCGTTTATCGTGGCTTACGCTTCGGTGGCGTGGTTCATGGC
>DASVAE010000008.1:0-12853 GCA_036376495.1 Candidatus Sulfotelmatobacter sp.
GGCAGTGGTTCAGCAACTAGGAACCGCCGGATTGACGCAGCAGCATGACGGCCAGTGGCGCCGCGTGGTTATTGAGAAGCCATTCGGGCAGGATCTTGAATCGGCGAAGGCTCTGAACCGCAGCATCAGCACCGTTCTGCAAGAAAACCAGATCTACCGGATCGATCATTATCTTGGCAAAGAGACGGTGCAGAACATCATGGTGTTCCGCTTCGACAACGCCATCTTCGAGCCGATCTGGAACCGCCGCTACATCGATCACGTCCAGATCACCAATGCGGAAACCGTAGGAGTGGAGCGGCGCGGAGCTTACTTTGACAATGCGGGAACGCTGCGCGATATGGTGCCCAACCACGTCATGCAACTGCTTAGTCTCACCGCGATGGAGCCGCCGGTTTCCTTCCATGCGGATGCGGTACGCGATGAGCAGGCAAAGGTGCTGCATTCGATTCAGCCGCTGAACTCGGAGGAGGTCCTGCTGCGCAGTGTGCGGGGTCAGTACGGCGAGGGATTTTTAGGGGGCGAGCGGGTCCCGGCGTACCGGTCAGAACCGGGAGTCGCTGCGGAATCGCGCACCGAGACATTCGTCGCTCTCAAGCTCAACATCGACAACTGGCGCTGGGCAGGCGTTCCGTTTTATCTGCGTACCGGGAAGCGCCTGGCAAAAAGGCAGACAGAGATCGCGATTCAGTTCCGGCGCACCCCGTTTCAACTGTTCCGCAATGCTCCGCTACACCAACCTCACACCAATACGCTGGTTCTGCAGATTCAGCCGGCTGAGGGAATCGCCCTGAGTTTCGGTGCAAAGATCCCCGGGCCCCTGCTGCGAGTGGGCTCGGTAAATATGGACTTCGAATATTCGCAATACTTTGGCGCTGACGCTTACACCGGGTACGAAGTGCTGCTCTATGACTGCATGATCGGGGACGCCACGCTGTTCCAGCGTTCCGACATGGTGGAGGCGGGATGGTGCGTCGTCGATCCGGTACTTGATGTTTGGAAGGCACTGCCGCCACGAAGGTTTCCCAATTATCCGTCTGGAACTTGGGGACCCGCGGAATCGGAGCAACTGATGGCACAGGACGGGCGGCAGTGGAGGAGGATTGAACCGTGATTCTTGCAGGCGATATCGGAGCGACGCGCACACGGCTGGCGGCATTTCAAACGGAAGGCAACCGGCTGAATTGCGTGGTGCAGAAGATTTACCCGAGCCAGGAACACAGTGGATTGTTGGAGGTTTTGCGGGGGTTCATCCGCACCGAAGGCATCCCGGTGCACAGCGCCTGCTTTGGGGTTGCCGGACCGGTTCGCGGCGGCAAAAGCAAGATTTCGAATTTGCCCTGGACGATCGACTGCAAAGAACTGGCCGCGCAGTTGAAGCTCAATTCCGTGGGCCTGTTGAATGATCTCGAGGCCTACGCGTACGGCATTGATGCGCTCGAGTCGAAAGACCTGGTGACGCTTAGCGAGGGTCTGGAGGATGCAGAAGGCAATCGCGCGGTAATCTCTGCCAAAACAGGACTGGGGATGGCCGGGCTGTATTGGGATGGATTCCGACATCATCCCTTCGCGTGCGAGGGCGGACACGCCGATTTTGCTCCGCGGAATGAACTTCAGGCGGAATTATTTTCCTACCTACAAGAGAGATTTGGTCACGTGAGTTGCGAGCGGGTGTTGTCCGGACCGGGTATTCGCAACATCTACGACTTCTTGCGAGACGCGAAGAAGGCGGAAGAACCGGCCTCTTTGCGCGATCAGATCAATGGCGCACGCGATGCGTCTGCCCTGATCGCACAGCTCGCGCTCGACGGCAATAGTCCTATCTGCAAGGAGACGATGGACATCTTCGTCGGCATTTTCGGCGCGGAGACTGGGAATTGCGCGTTACGTTACATGACGACTGGAGGAATCTTTATCGCCGGGGTGATCGCGGCCAAGAATGTGGAGAAACTGAAGAATGCGGCCTTTCTGCAGGCGTTTCTCGATAAAGGGCGCATGTCGTCATTGCTCAAGGACATGCCGGTGCGGGTGATTCTGAATGATGACTGCGGGCTGATTGGCAGTGCACGGTATACGTTGGTGCAGAAGGCGTTCGGGAAATGACATGGCAAGACCCGGAGGCGACGATGCGGGCGAAAATTCGTCTGCGTAATGGAAAGCGCGCCGCGGAGTAGGAATCCTTCGACTCCGCTCAGGTTGGCAGTGGTTCGTGGACCGCCTCTTAGAATGGCAGCCCTAGCGCCTTGCTTAGAAAGGCGCCCAGAGGTGACATTGCTCGGCAGGCGCCGGTGAATGTCGCCATGAACTTTGGGCTGCAAACCTGTTTCTCAGTGAACTCGAGCGATGTGCCCAGGTCCCGCAGCTTCAGATCTTCCACGTATACGTGATCAGCCGGAAAGCCGCGCGGCGGACGTGAGAGCTTGCTGGCATCGTCCCAGTTGAGCAACTTGCGGACCTTCCGCCACTCGTCGCTGCGCTCGACGATGGCGTTGCGTACCTTCAGAAGTGTGGGCGGCTCGGGGTGCCACAGGCCTGAGGCCGCAAAGCATCCTCCAGGTTCGAGATGGAGATAGAAGCCCGGGGAGTGCACGTCTTTGCCGCGATGGGAGAAGCGCATGGCGAGATGCGTCTTGTAGGGACGCTTGTCGGAGGAGAAGCGGGTATCGCGATAGATGCGGAACAGAGATCCGCGGGTGCCGCGCGGGTCGGAAAGCAGATGCGGCGTGATCTGGTACAGGGGGCCGGCGAAATCCGTGATGAACTGCAGCGCGGGTTGGCGAACATGGATTTCGTATTCTTCTTTGTGCGAGAGGAACCAGTCGCGGTTGTTATTGCGCTTGAGGCGAGCCAGGAAGCGGAAGAGTTCGGGAGTGAAATAGGCTGGCATGGTTTCGCAGCTATTTTACGTTAGAAAAAAATCTGTCTCTCGGCTCGCCGTGGTACCGTCGCGCTGAGGTCCCGGCGGCTGCCTTGGCGGCATCTTGCCGCCACCTGAGGCGAGACGCCCTCAGGACAGCCGGCCAGAGGCCAGCGCTACAGCCTCGCATTCGGCGGGGACCGCCTCTGCTGCGTTGCCATGGGCGGGGGCTCCACGATAAGATGACTCGTACACGTCTTTCTCCGCTCTATCCCTAGTATTTTTCCGAGCAGGAACTCCGCGAGCAAGAAGTGTGCGACCCCGGGGGGCGGGCGTGGGTGTGTGCCTGCTGCATTTTCTGAACGGAGTGGGAATTGAAAAAAGGAAAGACTGCGGTCATCGTGGGCGCCCAGTGGGGCGACGAGGGTAAGGGAAAGATCGTCGACGTTCTGTCGGAGAACTTTTCAGTTGTGGCCCGCTATGCCGGCGGACACAATGCCGGCCACACCGTCATCATCAACGGCAAGAAATTCGTGCTGCAGCTTGTGCCTTGCGGCGTGCTCCGTTCGGGGTGCCGCAGCGTCATTGGAAATGGCGTTGTCCTCGATCCCATTGCATTCTTGAAAGAAGTTGGCGCGCTGCGCGAAGCTGGCGTGAAGGTCGACGGGCATCTTTTCGTCTCCAACCGGGCACACGTCATCCTTCCCTACCATCGCATGATCGAACTGGCGGCGGAGAATGCGCCGGGACGGGTAAAAATTGGAACCACTTCGCGCGGAATCGGTCCGGCGTACGAAGACAAGATGGGCCGGCGCGGCCTGCGGGTGGCGGATCTACTCGATCTGACGCTGCTGAAGAAACACATTGAAAACGCGGTGCGCGAAAAGAATATGATTGCGCACGCGCTGTTCAACACCGAACCGCTGGACGCCGACAAGATGTACACCGAGTACGCCCAAGCAGCGGAGAAGATTGCTCCGTTCGTCTGCGATGCCGCCCTTCTTCTCAACCAAGCACTGGCTCAGGGCGAGTCTGTATTATTTGAGGGAGCGCAAGGGACGATGCTGGACATCGATCACGGTACGTATCCCTTTGTGACATCGTCCAGCGCGACTTCGGGCGGCGCTGTCATCGGGACAGGTGTTCCGCCGAATTCAATTGACTCGGTCATCGGGATTACCAAGGCGTATTGCACCCGCGTAGGCGAAGGGCCGTTTCCCACGGAAGAAAAGGGAGACCTCGGCGAACAGATTCGCAAGCGGGGAAATGAGTTTGGCGCCGTAACCGGACGTCCGCGGCGTACCGGCTGGCTCGATCTGCCGCTCCTGCGCTATTCGGGGATGATCAACGGGACAAATTGGCTGGTGGTCACGAAATTGGATGTGCTGGACGAGCTTGCCGAGATTCCGGTGTGCGTCGGTCTGAAGATTAACGGCAAAACGACGATGGAAGTGCCTGCCCAGGCGAGCGGCTACGATGAGATCGAGTGCATCTACCAAAAGCTGCCCGGCTGGCGGACGTCAACCGAGGGTATCGTCGAATTTGAAAAGCTGCCGCGGCAAGCGCATGAATATCTCGCCTTCGTGGAAAAGGAGTCTGGCGCGAAGATCGGAATGATTTCCACAGGGCCCGACCGCGGCCACACGATCCTGATGCCGGACTTTGTTTCCGAGTTGAAGGCGGCGGCGCGGAAAGCCTAGAATGACTTCCCCGGATCAGCCTGGCCGCGGAAGGAGCGAACGATGGTGGTGTTAGCAGTCACCTGGATGGCGAAAGTTGGGCGTGAAGCCGAAGTCACCACGCTGTTTGAGAAGCTGACCGAGCAATCCCGCAAGGAACCGGGTTGTGCCATGTACCAGGTCCATCGGCATAAGACCGATCCCCGCCGCTTTTTTATCTACGAGCAATACAAGGACGACGCCGCGCTGGAAGCGCACCGCGCTGCCCCGCATTTCTTGCAGCACGCGAAAAAAGATCTGCCCAAGATTGCGGATCGGGTGGAAGGACATTTGTTCGAGCCGCTGGGATAGCCATCGGGACTTGAAACCCATTCAGGATTTGATCCAACGCGGCGTTGACTGCGATCTGGGCGGATCATTTCGTTTTGTCGACCATCAACTCACCGCCGGAAGCGTAACTCTCTTTTGAGACTTCATTGAAGGCGATAACAATTGCTTCGCGGCGCGCGCCAGCCTCTTCGACCAAGGCATCGGTGATTCGCTTGGCGATCTTGCGCTTCTGATCGCTGGTGCGGCCTTGAAGCATGGTGATTTGAACCATTGGCATGCTATTTTGCCAGCTCGTAGCCGGCGAAAAAGAAGCTGAGTTCGAAGCGGGCGGTGTCTTCCGCGTCGGAACCGTGAATCGCGTTGTGCTCGATGTTGCTCGCCCACTTCTTGCGGATGGTTCCCTCCTCGGCATTGGCGGGATTGGTCGCGCCCATTAGCGTGCGCAGATCGGCGATGGCATTCTCTTTTTCCAGTGCCAGCACCACAATGGGCCCGCTCGACATAAAGTCCGTCAAGGTGTTAAAGAACGGTCGGCTGGCGTGCACGGCATAGAACTGCTCTGCCTGATGCTTGGAAATCTGCAGCATCTTCATGGCGAGAATGCGGAAATTCTTCTTCTCGAATTGCTCGATGATGTCTCCCACCGCGTTGCGGCGGACCGCATCAGGCTTGACGATGGTAAGTGTGCGTTGCAGGGTTTTCATTATGAGTTCTCAGTTCTCGGTAGTCAGTTCTCAGTTCGAGGTTGAAGGTTTCAGGCCCTAAATGAATTGGGTTAGACGTTTACTCCAACGGCGGCGGCCAGGGTCTCGCCGATTGCAGCCGGTGATTTCGCGACTTTTATTCCTGCGGCTTCCAGAGCTTTGATCTTCTCTGCGGCTGTGCCCTTGCCGCCGGAGATGATGGCGCCAGCATGCCCCATGCGGCGTCCGGGAGGGGCAGTCTGCCCGGCAATGAATCCGACTACAGGTTTTTTCATGTGGGTCTTGACAAAGTCCGCGGCGGTCTCTTCCGCGTTGCCGCCGATCTCGCCGATCATGATGACTGCGTCGGTGTCGGGATCGCGATTGAACAAATCGAGTGCGTCCACGAATGTGGTGCCGATGATGGGATCGCCTCCGATGCCAATCGCGGTGGATTGGCCGATCCCGCGCTGCGTCAACTGATGCACGGCTTCGTAGGTGAGCGTGCCCGAGCGCGAGACGATGCCGACATTTCCTTCTTTGTGAATGGAGGCCGGCATGATTCCAATCTTGCACTTTCCGGGCGAGATAATCCCCGGGCAATTCGGTCCGATCAGGCGCGAGCGGCGGTCCTGCAGGAACTCCCAGGCTTTGACCATGTCGAGGGTGGGAATGCCTTCGGTGATGCAGACGATGAGATCGATCTCGGCGTCCGCAGCTTCCATGATGGCGTCAGCGGCAAATGGCGGGGGGACAAAAATCACCGTGGCATTGGCGCCGGTCTTATCGACGGCATCCTGCACGGTGTTGAAAATCGGCCAGCCCTCATGGGTGGTGCCGCCTTTGCCGGGGGTTACGCCGCCAACGATCTTAGTTCCATACGCGGCGCTGGCCTTCGCATGGAACGTGCCTTCCCGGCCGGTGAGGCCTTGTACGAGTACGCGCGTATCTTTATTGACTAGAATTGCCATAGGAATTCCTCACTTCTAAAACTTCTTTCACCACAGGGGACACAGAGGATCACAGCGTTCATCGCCACTCTGCACCGCTCATGCTACCGCCTGCAGCTGCGACTACTTTATCGGCGGCGTCCTTCATGGTTTCTGCCACAGTGAAATTGAATCCTGAATTCATCAGGATCTTCTTGCCTTCATCTACGTTGGTTCCTTCAAGACGAAGTACGATAGGCAGCTTAATATTGGTCTTGCGGGCGGCTTCGACTACACCGGTGGCCAGCGTGTCCACGCGCAAGATGCCGCCGAAGATGTTGATCAGCACCGCCTTCACGTTCTTATCGCTGAGAAGAATCTCGAAGGCGTGCGCGACCTGCTCGGAGCTGGCGCCTCCGCCTACATCAAGAAAGTTCGCAGGCATGCCGCCGGCGTACTTGATGATGTCCATGGTGGCCATCGCGAGTCCCGCGCCGTTGACCATGCAACCGACGTTGCCGTCAAGCTTGATGTAGTTCAGGCTGTACTTGGAGGCCTCGACTTCCAGCGGATCTTCTTCCGTGATGTCTCGAAATTCCCGCAGATCGGCATGGCGGAACAGAGCGTTATCGTCAAAGTTGATCTTGGCATCGAGAGCGAACAGACGCCCGTCGGTCGTCGTGATGAAGGGATTGATCTCGAGGAGCGAGGCGTCTGTATCGAGAAATGCCTTGTAGAGGCTGGTCAGGAACTGCACTGCCGGGTTGATTTGCTTGGCATTCAGGCCCAGTTTGAAAGCGATCTTGCGTGCCTGGAAAGCTTCAAGACCCATGCCGGGATCGATGTGCTGCTTGAGGATTGCGTCGGGATTTTTGGCTGCAACTTCTTCGATCTCCATGCCGCCCGCCGCAGATGCCATGAAGACAGGCTTCCCTTCAGCGCGGTCAACCAGGATGCCGAGATAAAGTTCCTTCTCGATGGGCAGCGTTTCTTCGATTAACAAGCGGCGCACGATGCGGCCTTCGGGCCCGGTCTGATGGGTGACGAGCTTCATGCCGAGCATCTTTCCCGCAAAGTCGGCGGCCTCGTCAACGGATTTCGCAATCTTCACGCCGCCGCCTTTGCCGCGGCCCCCCGCATGAATCTGCGCTTTGACGACGACCCCGCTGGCACCGGAGCTCAACAAGTCTTTCGCGACCGACTCCGCTTCTTCGCGCGAGGTAGCCATCGATCCACGTGGAACCGTGACACCATACTTCCTTAAGATTGCCTTTGCCTGATACTCATGAATTTTCATAATGATGACTCTTCCGTAATCACTCGGGAGGACCCAGCTTGCGGCGCGGCATTGCGGGCAGCAAACTTTTGATTTTATAGAACTGGGCGGAGTACGGCAAACCGAGCCGGAGGGTGGACGAGGGTGCAACCTGGAACTTGCGGGAACAATGTTGTGTCATTTCTCCGATCTATACATCAAAATGCGAAATAAGGAGAACTCGATGAAGCTGATTTCGCTGAACGTCGCTCGACCGCAGCTCGCCCTCTACAAGGGCGCCACAATCAGCACCGGCATCTTCAAGAAACCCGTGAGCGGCCCGGTTCCCTTGCGAACGCTTAACCTTGATGGAGACCGCCAGGCCGATCTGGCGGTTCACGGAGGACCGAACAAGGCGGTCTATGGATATCCTTCCGAGCACTACGATTTCTGGCGGCACGAATTGTTCGGAGCGACCCTTCCGTGGGGTATGTTCGGCGAGAACTTCACGACAGAAGGACTCAGCGAAAGCGAACTTCACATAGGCGATCGGCTGCAGGTCGGCACCGCCGTAATCACGGTCCGCCAACCGCGAATTCCTTGTTACAAACTGGCTGTGAAATTTCGCCGCAACGATATCCTCGCGAGATTTCTTCGTAGCGGCCGCAGCGGATTTTACTTTTCCGTAGAGCAAGAGGGGCTCGTGGCTGCGGGAGATTCGTTCGAGTTTCTGAGCAGAGAACCCAAAGGCATCAGCATCGCGGAGATGAACCGGCTCTTTGCGGAAGACAAGTACAATCCCGGCCTTTTGGAAAACGCGATTGCGACTCCGGCACTCCCGGAAGATTGGCGCGACTACTTCCGGAAGCGTCAGTCCGGCCCGACGCCGGAAGAAGCGGTCCAGAATTCTGGCGGCGCCGACATTTGAGTACTGGCAGCAGGTTCGCATAGCTTACAATCTGGCCTGAGCCATGATCCTCGACGCGCTGCATCGGCTGGCCAATCACAGTGAATCCCTTAATCGCGCCGAAGCTCGCGACGTGATGTCGGAGGTGCTGGCGGGCAAGTGCACCGACGCGCAAATCGCCGCACTTCTCATTGCGCTGCGCATGAAGGGCGAAACGGTGGAGGAGATTGTCGGTTTTGCGGAAGCGATCCGCGCCGCGGCGGCTCCCTTGCCCATCACTCCAGCTGAAGCATTGGCCGTTACCGGCACGGGACGCGAGGCGCTTGCCGGCGAGTGCGAGAACGACTCGCTCATTGACACCAGCGGAACCGGCGGCGATGCCAGCGGGACATTCAACATTTCAACCGCAACCGCGCTCGTGACCGCCGGCGCTGGTGTGCGCGTGGCCAAGCACGGGAATCGCAGCATCAGTTCGAAGTGTGGCTCGGCGGACGTCATTGAGGCGCTGGGAATCAACATCCAGCTGTCCCCCGAGCGATCGGCCCAGTGCCTGCGCGACATCGGCATTTGCTTTCTTTTTGCTCCGAATTTGCATCCCGCGATGAAGCAAGTCCAGGGAGTGCGCCGCGAACTGAAGATGCGCACCATGTTCAACCTGCTTGGACCGCTGACGAATCCGGCGTGCGCGTCCGGGCAGGTCGTGGGCGTCTATTCCCTCGATCTGGTGGAGAAGTTGGCCGAGGCGCTCAGCATGCTGGGATTGCGGCGCGCCCTGGTCGTGCACGGGTTAGACGGACTCGACGAGATCACGATTACTGGCAAAACGCGCATCGCCGAAGCTCGGGAAGGTTCGGTGCGAAGCTACGAAGTCGAACCGGAAGAATTTGGAATGAAGACTGCGGCGTTGCAGGAGCTTGCAGGCGGCGATGCGACAGAGAATGCCGCCATTATTCGAGCGGTTTTGGCTGGCGAGAAGTCTCCGCGGCGCGACGTGGTGCTGCTGAATGCGGCGGCTGCGCTGGTCGCTGCGGGCCGGGCGGAACATATCAGCGGTGCAATTTGCCTCGCGGCCACGTCGATTGATTCGGGGGCGGCGGCTGGGAAGTTGGAGAAACTCGCCCGTTTCGCGAATGCAAAGGATTGAACTCGTGATGTCGTGCGTTGTTTCGCATTGGCCCCCATGCTCGTGAGTTATGGGGTTTCTACCTTTTCCAGATACTCTGCAATAGCTACTTTCCATCCCAGGTTCTTCTGCATCAGTTCGCGCAACTGCGCAGACGCGTTCGGCTCGCCGTGAACCAAATAGGTCGTAGCTGGACGATTGCCAAACGTCTTTAGCCACTGCAGCAACTCGGGGGGATCGGCATGATCGCTGAACTGTTCGAGCGCGGCCACTTGTGCGCGAATGGGAACATAGTCGCCGAAAATCTTGATCTCCTCGGCCCGGCTCTTAATGGCGAATCCGCGAGTGCCGGGCGCCTGGAATCCTATGAAGAGTACGAGATTCCTGTTATCCGGCAAACGCTGCGCCAAATGATGCAAGATGCGTCCGCCCGTTGCCATGCCGCTCGAAGAGATGATGACGGATGGCATGGAATTGGCGTTGATCTTCTTCGACTCCTCCGGCGTGGATGCGAAGATGAAGCCCGGCCATGTCAGGGGAGAGCCGTACTTACGAATCATCTCGCGCGTCTCTTGGCTGTACTCCTCGTCGTGCTTCAGGAAGATCTCGACTGCCTTGATGGCCATGGGGCTGTCGCAGAAGATTGGCAGCCGGGGAATCTGCTGCGATTCGATCAACTGCTTGAGGATGAAGACAAACTTCTGGGTGCGTTCAATGGCAAATGCCGGCACAATGACACTGCCACCGCGCCTTGCCGTGCTGGTAATCAAGCTAGCCAGTTCCGGCAGAGGATCCTCTTTGGGATGCACGCGGTTGCCGTAAGTCGATTCCATGACGAGAATGTCCGCGACTTCCCCTTCCATCGGCCCGGAATGCACGACCTTCCCCGGCGCCACTTTCTGATCACGCACGCGACCGATGTCGCCGGTGAATAGCAGACGCCGGAGCTGTCCGTCGACCTGCAGCGAAATCTCTGCCATACAAGAACCTAGAATGTGCGCGGCACGCACGAAGCGAAACGACAGTTCGGACGATAAGTGAACCGTTTCGCCAACCTTCACCGGCTTGAAGTATTGCAGCGAGTTCTGCGCTTCTTCGAAGGTGTAGAGCGGCAATGCCGGAGTGTGTTTCGACTTCCGCACCTTGTTGTAGAATGCAGCATCTTCTTCCTGCAGATGGCCGGAGTCGGGAAGAATGATTCCGCACAGATCGATGGTCGGCGGCGTGGCGTAGATCGAGCCGCGAAATCCTTCTTTCACCAGGCGGGGAATCCAGCCGCAATGATCGAGGTGGGCGTGGGTGAGGATGAGTGCGTCAATTTCCTTCGCGGGAACTGGAGTGTCCCGCCAGTTGCGCTCCCGCCATTCCTTTGGGCCTTGAAACAAGCCACAATCGATCAAGACCTGAAAGCCGTCCTTGCCGGAAAGATCTCCGGTATTGATCAGATGCTTGGAGCCGGTCACCGTGCCGGCCGCTCCCAGGAACTGGATGTAGGCCAAAGAGATTCGCCCCCGCGAACTGATTAACTTACCACGGAGGCACGGGAACACCGCGGAAGACATAAGCAAGCTACTTCTCTACTCAGGGGACCGTGGTGAACTAGTTCTGAGGTGGGCCGACCTTTACGGTGTTATTGGTGGTGTCACTCTCGGGGACGCTTCCGTCATTTACGGTAATTTCCTGTGGAATGCCCGGGGTCTCGATACGAATGGTGGCTTTGCTTTTGGCGCGAATCTCAAGCCGCTTGGCGGCTTCTCCGCCGCCAATTTTGACGACGATTGGAACCTCGGCTCCCGCGGATCCCAGATTCTCTACCGTCACCGTCAGCATGAACGAATTGCTCATGGACTTGCGGGAGTACGCCGACTCAACCTTGAAATCGGGCAGGCCGCGATCGCGGTAAACCCAGTCGTCAAAAAACCATTCCAGGTCGCGCTGCGTCTGCGCCGCTATGAGCCGCGGCAGGTAGGAAGGCTCCTTATCCTGCTCGGGACGATACGCCGCAATGCCCTTCTGAAGAGCGGAATCCCCAATCATGTCGCGCAACATCCACCAGACGGACATCGCCTTGCTGCGGTAGATCTCGTCATCGTTACTATTCACCAGCGAGCCATCAGCTTCGTTCGCCGCAGACCGTGCGCTAGTTTGCTCCATTTTGATGAGCGCTGGCCGATGCGTGCTCACGTAGTCGATTGCGGCCTGGCGGCCCTTCTGTTGCTCCACGTACAGGGCCTGGGCGAAGTGAGCAAGGCCTTCCTCAACCCACGGGCGGGACGAAAAGACGCACGCGTGGGCAAGTTGATGAGCAGCGGACAGCCCAGATGCGAATTCGGATTCGCTTAGCGGGCTGAGCAGAAGAGGCCCACTCTCAAAGGGCGCGTCGCTGGCATCCGGAAGATCCACGATCAGTGCTTTTCTGCGGGTATGTCCGAACCAGCCCGTAATTAACGGGCTTACTTTTTCGGCAGCGCCCGCATAGACCTCAGCTGCAAGGGCGTGGGAAGGCAGATTAAATACTGTCATCCCGGATCGATCGACGAGACCATAAGAACCAATCACAAATGTGGGTACCGCGGATCCCAGTGGTTCAAACGTGCAGTCTACGCCCTTGTCTTTGAGGTCGCCAGCTTGGTCCGTAGAAGCGCTGCAGCCAACTTGATTCAGGAGAATCCGAAGCGGGGGCCCGCTGTCGCGCCCGATCGTGGCGAGCTTGTAATGCGCTCGCGAACCGGCTTCCCGTGACTTCCAACGTGCCACGACGTCGAACAATCCGTTGCCTTCCGATAGATTTGCAACCTCGGTGGCGATCGGATACCAGGCGACGTAACCCACGCCCCGGACTGCGGTGAATTCCGGGCTGATGGAGTCCCAATCCGCACTCTTTGCCAGTTCGTCGGGCGTTCCGATGCGCGTGAGGCGAGTTTGGTCAAGCGTGATAACGCCTTCGTAGGCAATTTGCAGTTCCGCCGTGCTGCGCGGCGAGACTGCATCGGGGAGAGTAATGATGGCCTCCGACAAAGCGCCTGTGTGATCAATGTCAGACGTAAAGGGTTGAGTTACAAACTGGACTGTCGTGTCTCCAATTTTGAT
>DASVAE010000009.1:0-15887 GCA_036376495.1 Candidatus Sulfotelmatobacter sp.
ATTCATCCGTTTTCGTTCGGCACGACACTATCTCTTGTTCCGATACAATTACCTTCTTGACCAGGGACCTGCTTCGGTACGGGTTCCGCCAGAGGCCGCAATGTCGTTTCGCTCTGTCTTCATCGCAGTCACAATTGCCTTTGCCCTCATCCTGGCCGCATTCCTCATCAATCGTGCGCGACCCAAGGTAGAAACCGAGCAGCCTAGCGCCGACCTGGTTCGAGCCACGGGCAAATGCGCCGAGTGCCACGCTCGCACCCAATATTCGGTCGTCCACGAATACGAAATGAGCCTGCATGCCCGCAAGGGCGTGAACTGCCTCGAGTGTCACCAGCCGGCGCCCGGACAGGAAAAGAAGGACCATCACGGCTTCGTGATCTCGACCAAGTTGACCGCTGGGAATTGCGGGAGTTGCCACGAGGGCATCTACCAGCAGTTCCTGCGCAGCCGCCATGCCGCTCCATCCTGGGCGGCGATTTATGGCGAGAAGGGGCTGAGTCCAGAGCAGGTCAACTTCTCGGAAACCTATCAGCCCGGAGGCACTCGCCGTCCCCCGCACCCATTCGTGCAGTTGGAAGGCGGATCGGCCATGACCAGCGGATGCGAACAGTGCCACAGCGTCGGACGCCCCAACAGCGACGGCACCATCGGCAATTGCACCGCCTGCCACACCCGGCACACGAGTTCCGTTCGGATCGCGCGCCTCCCCAGCACCTGCGCCCAATGCCACATGGGCCCCGATCATTCACAAATCGAAATCTATGAAGAATCCAAGCACGGCATCATGTTCCAGGCGCAAGAACATCTGCTGAATCTGGATGTCCAGTCCAAGAACCTGACCACGCGCGATATGTTCGTGCCCACCTGCGCCACCTGCCACATGAGCGGCATCAACGGGCTTGGGGTCACGCACGATCCTTCGGAGAGGCTCTCCTATTACCTTGCCAACGCCATCACCGACAAGCGCCCGAACTACGCGGCCGCCCAAGCGAAGATGAAGCAGGTATGCTCACAGTGTCACGCCGCCGCGCTGATCGACCGCGTTTACCAGCAGGCCACGCAGGTGGTCGACTTCACCAACGGCCGCGTGCGTTCTGCCCAGGATCTCGTCAGCGGATTACGCAAGGACGGATCTCTGGCCGGCCCTCCCTTCTCCCAACCCATCGACTTCGTCTACTTCGATCTTTGGCACTACGATGGACGCACCAGCAAACATGGCGCGTTCATGGGAGGCGCCGACTTCGTGCAGTGGCACGGAAACTATCCCATGCTGCAGAAGACAGTCGAACTTCAATCCATGGCTGCCGAACTCAGGAGACAGCATGGTAAGGCTAAATGAGCGCTGGTGGGCAAGGCCGCAGATCTGGACTGAAGCGTTCATCATCCTCAATGTCGGGTTCTTGACCTTCGATATTTACCTCGCGCATTCGGTCAACCAGTTTCGCAATCACGCCGAGTACATTCCATTATTTTTCTCGGCTTGCGCGCCGCTGGTGCTGGTCTTTGCGTTAACCGTGCGCTATCGCTGGCCCGCGGTGTGGAAGGACTTGGGATATCTCGTCGGATGGATCGCGGTCATAGTCGGGCTGACGGGAGTCATCCTGCATCTGGAAAGCCGCTTTTTCTACGAACGGACCTTGCAGAGCCTGACGTATTCCGCCCCCTTTGCTGCTCCCCTCGCCTACACCGGCCTTGGATTTCTGCTGATCATGAACCGCATGGTCGATCCCGATGCGCTCGAGTGGGCGCAATGGGTTCTGGCGCTCACCCTCGGAGGCTTCGTCGGAAATTTCATCTTCAGCCTCGCGGACCATGCTGGAAACGGATTTTTCAATCCGCTGGAGTGGGTCCCGGTCGTAGCCAGTGCCATTGCCATCGGCTTTATGGCCATGCCCCTGTTTATGCGGGTCTCTCGGCAGTACATCGATCTGTGCGCGGCCATCCTATTGCTCGAGGCCGGCGTAGGCCTGTGGGGCTTTGTGCTGCACGCCATGGGCAACCTGCGCGGCCCATCGGTGCACGCTTTTGACAATTTCATTCACGGCGCTCCGCCGATGGCTCCGCTGCTCTTCCCTAACCTCATGATGCTGGGCATTATCGCCCTCTGGCAACTCCGGCTGAGCTATTCCAGGTAACCTGCAGCGCCCCCCACGCAAAATGAGTTAACTATAGTTTATGTTCTACGCTATACTTACGCTAATACCCGTCACAGTTGTTCCGAGCCAATCGCGAAAGTAGAGTGCTAATGAACGGCAAGAACCGCCCATCAGATGACGCAGTTGCCGTGCCAGTGAGTTCCAACACTCCTCACACGCGACCTCCACTGGGTAGCCATTTGTCGCTTGAGAATGTGCACGGCTCCATCGATGTGCCGCATCACCAGGCAAGCTTTTGGGAGCAGTGGCGCGCCTTTGTCGGTCCCGCCATTCTCGTCAGTGTCGGATACATGGATCCCGGAAACTGGGGTACCGACTTGCAGGGGGGAGCGCAATTCAAATACGGCCTGCTCTGGGTGGTGGGACTGGCCAGCCTGATGGCGATCTTCATGCAGGTGATCTCGGCTCGTCTTGGTGTGGTCACGGGGAAGGATCTGGCACAGTGCTGCCGCGACTGGTACCCCTCCTGGACCCGTTGGCCGAACTGGCTGATGAGCGAAATCGCCATTGGCGCCTGCGACCTCGCAGAAGTGCTGGGCAGCGCGGTGGCCCTGAACCTGCTGTTTCACATTCCCCTGCTTTGGGCTGTGATCATTACAGGCCTCGATGTTCTATTGCTCCTTGGATTGCAGCGGTTCGGCATGCGCACCATCGAGGCCGTGGTCCTGTTGCTGGTCGCCACCATTGCGGTCTGTTATTTCATTGAGATTTTTGTGCTCCCGCAGACCCAACCGCGCTTTCTGGAAATCGGCCATGCGCTTATAACTCCACATTTGCGGCAGCTTGGAATGCTGTATGTGGCCGTCGGCATCATCGGCGCGACCGTGATGCCGCATAATCTTTACCTGCATTCGGCTCTGGTCCAGAGTCGTCGATTGCAGAAAGATGACGCTTCCATCCGGCGCGCGCTGCAATTCAACACCATCGACTCCACCGTCGCACTCACCGTGGCTTTCTTTGTGAACGCAGCAATTCTGGTTTTGGCTGCCACCGTATTCTTTGGCAAGAAAAGCGTTTTGGCTTCCGGGGGAGATCTCATCACGTTCAGTCCGGACAGCGACTGGATTCGTGTGGCTTATCTGACCCTTGCGCCGCTGCTAGGTACTGCGATCGCGAGCACGCTCTTTGCCGTGGCCCTGCTCGCCGCGGGCCAAAGCAGCACCATTACTGGAACGCTGGCGGGGCAGGTCGTCATGGAAGGATTCATGCACTGGCGGATCCAACCCTGGGTGCGCAGATTGATTACACGCACCCTGGCTATTCTGCCCGCTGTTCTCGTGATTGGCATTCGAGGCGACAACAGCGTCACCGATTTGCTCACGCTGAGCCAGGTCGTGCTCGCACTGCAATTGCCTTTTGCCATGTTTCCGCTCCTGCAGTTCACCAGTTCCCGTGCGCGCATGGGCTCCTGGAGAAACGGGCGCTTCCTGCTCATCGCGGGCTGGACCAGTGCTATCCTGATCACTTCCATGGATATCTACGGCCTCCCGGAATCGATCAGGACTGCCTGGCACTTGCTGGTTGGCGGATAACCCCCGAGAGGATACCTGGAACCCATGTACGACAGGATTCTGGTCACGCTGGACGGCACTGCAAGCGATCGCGCCATCATTGAGCACATCAAGCAACTTGCGAATATCGCCCACAGCCGGCTGGTGCTCCTGCACGTCGCCGACGGATGGGCCGCGAGGACCTACGGATCCGATGCCGTCAGTCCCGAGATTGCCGAAGACACCGCCTATCTGAATCGCGTCCGCGAAGAATTCATATCTGCAGGAGTTCCCACCGAGGCCGAGCTGGCCTATGGCGAACCCGCTGACGAAATCATCAAGTGGGTCAAGCAGAAGGGCTGCGATCTGGTCGCCATGAGCACCCATGGACACCGGTTTTTTGCCGACATGTTTCTGGGCACGACCGCGAATCGAGTCCAGCACAGAATCAGCGTGCCCGTTTTGCTTCTGCGAGCACGGTGAGCCCCAGAACAGCCCAAGCAGCTAAGGATGCCTCCACCTCTCTCGCCGGTCTTGCGAGACCTGGGAGGGAGGCGCCCAGATCCCTTCTGGTACTCTGTTCCCGTCCGCATGAAACTCTCCCATCTTCTGCTGCTGGCGCCGGCTACGTGGGTGCTCATTAGTTGTGCCACCATAGCGCCCCCGCAGCCTCCTTCCCTGGACCTCCCCAAGCCTCCCCTGGACCTCCGCGCAACGCGGAAGGGCAATCGGGTGAACCTCACCTGGAGCATCCCCGTCATCACCACCGACCGGCAAACGATCAGAAATGTGGGTCCGACGCGAATCTGCCGAACCACTCTGGCGATGAAGCAATGCGGAACCCCCGTCGCCGAAGCCGCTCCACCAGCTTCAGCCCCGAGCAAAAGTTCCGCCCCGAGACCAAAGGAGTCCTTCACCGACACTCTTCCCACGGAACTCCAGAACGAGAATCCCACGGCTTACGCAACGTACGCTGTCGAGGTGCTCAACCGAGCCGGTCGCGGCGCCGGACTTTCCAACCAGGCTCGCGTTCTGCTGGCTCCAACTCTCGGCCCATCGCACAACTTTCATGCCCAAGTGACCAGCCGCGGCGTCGTCCTAAGTTGGGCAAAGCCAGTCGTTCCGCAGCAAATGCCGAAAGACATCCACTTTGTAATTCGCGCCTATCGCCGCGAGCAGGGCAGCCCCCAACAAACTGCTGTAGGCGACGTTCCGATTGAAAACGATCCGACCCTTACCGACCCAGAGATCCAGTGGCAGAAAACGTACGAGTATTATGCCGAGACGCTGACCATTGTCCGCGAGCCAAATGGAAATCAAGCGCAGCTGGAAGGCGATGACACCCCCGTGGTAACAGTCTTCGCTAATGACGTATTCCCACCCGCAGTGCCTTCCGGCCTGCAGGCCGTGTTCTCGGGTCCGGGCCAGAGCCCCTTCATTGATCTGGTATGGGCGCCACTTACGGATTCAGATCTGGCAGGTTACAACGTCTATCGCCATCAGGTCGGCGGCGAGCCCGTGAAATTGAACTCCGAACCGCTTAAGACTCCTTCCTACCGCGACGACCACATCTCTGCCGGTAAACGCTACCTTTATTCCGTGACCTCCATCGACTTTCGAGCAAACGAGAGCGCCCGGTCGGAAGAGGCCGCCGAAACCGTCCCGTGACACACCGAAATAGAGATCCTGTAGGACTTTGTTCGCGCGAGTGCGCCAGATGTGCTTAGATAGAAAGCGATGAAATACTGCCGATTTCAACTGGATGGACAAGCTCATTATGGCCTGGTGGAACCGGTCGCCGGGCATGACGCCATTGTGCGGATCCTGCTTACCGCTCCCCAGGATGCCGACGGCGACATGGAAAGCCTGCGCACTCGCAGAATTGATCCGCTTCCTCTGGAGCAGGCGGTGCTGCTGCCTCCCGTTGCGCCCTCAAAGATCGTTTGCATTGGACGCAACTATCGCGAGCACGCGGCTGAACTCGGACACGAAGTTCCCAAGGAACCTCTGCTCTTCCTGAAAGCAACTTCCGCGCTGCTCTCGCCCCGTGCAGTGGTGCGGCGCCCGAAAATTTCCGAGCGCGTCGATCATGAAGGCGAACTCGGCGTTGTCATCGGCAAGACTTGCTATCAACCTGCCGCCGACGCCGATATCCGGCAGTACATTCTTGGCTACACCTGCGTGAACGACGTTACCGCGCGCGATCTGCAATTCTCCGATGGTCAATGGTCGCGAGCCAAGGGCTTCGACACCTTCTGTCCTGTCGGTCCTATGGTGGCCACAGATCTCGATCCTTGGGCGGGACTTGCAGTCGAAGCCCGCGTCAACGGCGAGGTGCGCCAGCAGGGCAACACGCGTGATTTCATTTTCCCGCTCGACATCGTCATCCGGCACATCGCGCAAGCCATGACCCTTTTTCCCGGAGACCTGATTCCTACGGGCACGCCTTCCGGAGTGGGACCTTTGAAAGCGGGCGACACCGTTGAAGTAACGGTGGAAGGTGTTGGAACCCTGAGCAACCCCGTCGCCGACGAGTAGTCTCAGACCGTACTACTGTAGCCGGAATCGCTCGCGGATCAGTCTTTGCAGCCGCGGCTTGTAGAGCAGATCGTAGGCCAGTTCTTTGTCGGGAAACATCGCCAGCGCCGCCCGTTTGGCTCCCGCCGCAAGTTCCGAAGCCTCCTCCACCGTCAGGCTGGGATCCTGACCGATGACGGACATCACCATGCTCATCATGACCTGCAGGCGGCGGATCTTCTTCGACTCCTCCTCGCGTTCGCGAATCGCCTCCTGCTCCGCCAGAGGGAATATCGTTTCTTTCGGAACTCGCTGCGGTAAGTTCATGGTTTCCCCTTTGTTCGTCCCACAGTGTTACGCTTCCCCATTGGATGACGCGCTGCGGCCCTGCGTTGCGCCACCGGTTACCGCCATTCTGCCTCAGCTTCTGGAGAAAGCAACTCCCCGAAGGTGCTGCTTACGGTTATGGTCGCGGAGTCCGACGGGCTTTCCGCAACCATTCTTCGCGGATTTGCATCAAGCGGGGCGCGCTCGCCCGGCGCGCCATCCGCTTCCCGTTGAGAGTAAAATCGCCTGTACGCTGCGGATTCAGCCATGTACGGCGAGAATCCAGAATGGAGACTTCATGCCAGAACCGCGTGACTCTGCCGCCGGCCAGCCCCGTCCTGATCCCAATGAAAAACTCGTCAAAGTGTTCGACTCTGAAGATGAATCGGAAGCGCTGGTGGTCAAAGGCTTGCTGGAGTCGGCAGGTATTGACAGCGATCTCACCGCTGCCTCGATGGTGCAGGACACCTTTCCCGGGCTGGGCGGCATGATCATTCTGGTGCGCGAAGAGGACGCGCCAGCAGCGCGAAATACTATCGCGCAGCACACGTCATTGCCCGATGACGATACCGCGGACTTTCAGATCACCGAAGAGCCGGAACGGAAATCGTGACCGACTGTCCGTCGAGATAGAAGGTCGTCGCCCCATCCAGATCGGTGCGGTACACACGAGCGCCGGCTGCCTCCAGACGCGAGAGAGTTTGCATGCGCGGCAGTCCGAACCAGTTTCCTGCTCCCACTGAAATCACCGCAAACGCCGGACGCGCTGAGCCCACCAACTCCGCCGTGGTCGCGTTCGTGCTTCCGTGATGGCCGATCTTCAGAACCGTTGCCGTAGGTTGATGCCGGGCAGCGACATACCGTTCGACAGTCTTCTCCGCATCGCCCTCCAGCAACAGCGACGTGTTGCCATAGCTGGCGCGCAACACCATGGAATCGTTGTTGCGTGGCTTGTCCGCGATCGCCGCGTCCCGCGCCGGATAGAAAACTTCAGTATGCGCCCCACCGAAATCGAACTCTTCTCCCTCCCAGCGGCGGACCACTTTTATCTCTAGCGATTGCGCTGTTGCGAGCACGTTGTCCAGCATCGCACTTGGAGGCTCTAGCCCCACCCACAGTTCCTTTGGTCGGAAATTCCTAAGCACTGCGCAAATCCCCCCGATGTGATCGGAATGGGCGTGAGTCACCGCCACAGCGTGCAGGCGAGAAATGCCCCGGCTCCAAAGGTACGGAGAGACTACATCTTCTCCGAAATCGAACTGTGATGCGCTGCCGCCGATTGGTCCCCCGGCATCAATGAGCAGAGTCTTGCCCTGCGGGCTGATCAACAGGCTTGAATCTCCTTCGCCGACATCAATGGAGGTGAGTTCCAGCATGCCAGGCCGAAACTGCGGCGTAGGCGCCATTCCTGCCAGAGTGAGTGATGCTGCCAGAATCGCTCCCAGGCCAATGCCCGCCACAGCCCGGTGGCGCCGAACTCCCCACATTGCGAACCCAAGCGCCCCAGCCGCCAGCATCATCACCAAAACTGAGGGAACGGCAACCCGCAGGTCCGCCTTCTGCACCGCGCCCAGTCCGCGAACGGTGCCTATGATGCCGTGCAACGCGAGGGTGCTCAGCAACACCGGGACCTTGGCCAGCCACGGCCAAATCGAGCCCAGGGCAAGCGCGCTGATAGCCGCCGGCATCAGCAACTGCGTTAGAGGTACCACCAGCAAATTCGCCGGTAACCCCAGCGTCGTCGCGCGATGAAAGTAATAGGCCATGGGGAGCGCAAGTCCCATCTGCATAACTGCCGAAAGAAAGACCAGTTCCCAGAGCGCAAACAAAGAGGACATCCCCGTGCACACGATGCGACGCGACCAGAATTCGCCCACGAATGCCGCCACCCGCCCAGCTATCATTTGCAGCTCCACGCGGAATTGCGCCACTTTCGGCGGCAATTGAGCCGCATAGCTGCCCGAATCCCAGTTCTTCAACGCTTGCCAGTACAGCAGCGACGTGCGCTCAAGGATCGGCACTGCGATGGCTCCCACGATCAGCACACAGAGAAATGTCATCTGGAAACTCGGCGTCAGAATCTGCCTCGGATCGTAGATCAGCAGTGCTAGTGCCGCGGTCCCAATGGCATTGACCATTGCGCGCTCACGATACAGAAGTCGCGTCAGCAAATAGACCGCGCACATCAGGGTCGCCCGCCAGACCGGAGCGCCCACTTCCGTCATGAACGCATAGCCGACACACAATCCGATGGTCAATAACGTGGCCGGAATCTCGCTCGCTCGCAGGCGCCGCAGCGTCCAGAACACCACGAAAGCCAGGATGCTGACATTCATCCCGGATACCACCAGGACGTGGTACGTGCCCGAGCGCTGAAAATCGGTGCGCGTATCCCGGTCAATAAATGCATCCTCCCCCACAATCATGGCCTCGATGAGTGCCGCTTCCTGCGCTGGCCAGAGTTCCTGCACTTTGGCGACGACGTTCCGGTGCACGCGGCTCCTCCATCGTTCGATGCGGTTGCCGGCAAATCCCGGAAGAAGCTCAAGATCTTCCACCCTGGCCCAGCCCAGCGCGGCAATACCGCGCTCCGCCAAATACCCTTCGTAGTCGAAGGCACCGGGATTGTGAAAATTTCTGGGCCGCCGCAGACGGACATTGCAACGCATCCGTTCCCCATATTGAAAAACGCGCATCGAGGGCTTCGATGCCGTGGAGTTGTGCTCCCCTGTTTCCTCTGACGATGTGCTGCGAAAAGGCGGCGTGTAAATTCCCAGACGGACAAGCGAATGAACCGGCACCACCCGCCCCGATTCCCCCTGAATCTCTTCCACCTCGATGTCGAGCGTCTGGCGGAAGGAAGTGGGACCATCCTGCCGCAGCCACCCATCCTTGACCGCGTGCGCGACAATTTGCACCGGCTGCCGGTCCGCGTAAGGTTGAATGCTCGTATCCAGTCGAGGTCTGGCCGACCGGACCTGCACGTGAAATGCGCCTGCCAGAAAAATTGCCCCGAGCGCCAGCGCCCATCCCAGCCCTGCTCGACGCCGCGCAAAATACCCAGCAGCAGCTATGAACGCCCCGCCCGCGACGATCCACCACAGCGCGGGACGCCATTCATGAATCCCCAGAAGAATTCCGCAGGCATGCGCAAGCCAGGCCCATAGCATCGGCTGCCGCGGCGCCTTCAATAACCACTGATCAGGACCGGCCGGAGTCGAGTGCGGAGTCATGACCTGCTACAGAGGGCACCGGAAGAAGGAAACCGCTAAACGCGATTTGGCTGAGATCGCACTAGCGCACCAGGTGGACCACGGATTCCAGGTGATACGTTTGCGGAAACAGGTCCACCATATGCACCTGCGCGATGCGATACCCCGCAGCCAACAATACGACAATGTCCCGCGCCAGCGTTGCCGGATCACACGAAACGTAAACAACGCGTGGCGCGCCCAAGTTCGCCAGCTTCCGCGCCACGCGTTCTCCCAGGCCACTTCGAGGCGGGTCTATCACCGCAAGGTCGGGCGTATAAGTGCTTTGGGGGAGGAATTTGCCCTTCCCGACTCCCCTGCTCTCTTCTAAACGGGCCAGGTACTGCTCCGTTGCGGCCTGAACACTCTCTCCGTTCTCAGGCAAATTGTAGGCAAGATCGGCGGCGGAAGTCTGTGACGACTCAACACAAAAGATGTGATCAAAGTCACCAGCCAAGGTTGTGGAAAACAGCCCCACGCCAGCATACAAATCCAGCGCTACCTCTCCGGACTGTCCCCCCGTCACGATCTGCACCAGCTCATGCGTCATGTGCCGGTTGACCTGGAAAAACGAGCCGGCACTCACGCGATAAACCGCGTCTTTTGTTTTGTAACTTAAGTAGTTGCTCCCCACAGTCAGCAACCTCTCGGGCGCCTCCCGCCCTTTGCTGTCGCGGAACGCCACCAACCCGCAGATTTCGGGCATAGCTCCCTGAAATTCCTCAGCCCAGGCGCGAACGGGTGCGCGTCGCGCCTCCAGCGAGCAAGAGAGCTCCACCATGAGTTGCGAGTCATCGGCATTGGCGAAAAATTCGATCTCGCGAATCCCCGCTGGCACGCTTCCCGCTCTCCCGCTCTCCCACAGTGCCTTGATCGCGCGGTTAATCAGCGGAGAACTGATTGGACACTCCTCCACCACCAGCAATTCATGCGACCGCATCTTGAAGTACCCGGCCTGAAACGGCGTGGTCTGCACTTGCAATCGCGACCGGTTGCGGTAATTCCACGGAGGGGAAGCATGCAGTTGGATCTCGGTCGCTAATTCCACTTTGGCGGTGCGGCGCAAAGTCTCTCGCAGAATCTCGCCCTTAATCTCCAACTGGTGCTCGTACCCGGCATGCTGATAATGGCACCCTCCGCACGTTCCGAAGTAAGGACACGGAGGCTCCACCCGTCGCGGCGACGCCTCAATTACCTTTTCCGCCTGAGCCCGGACGAATCCAGCCTTTTGCTCGGTAACGGAAGCTTCGACTTTTTCTCCAGCTAAAACGAAAGGAACGAACGCGGCCTTCCCGCGGCCGCTCTCGTCTGCGGGCAAGTGCGCGAGACCATCCCCGCCGTAGACGAGTTTTTCGATGGTGAGCAGCAAAATTGATTCTAAGCGACAGGAAGCTTTCCCTGACCCAATGCTAGCTTCGCTGCAGCACCATGACTTCGTAGGGTTTCAATTCCAGTTCGCGGTCAACGTTCTTTTTTGCGAAAACGGATGCGAACGTACCCGGCAGCGTAATCTTCTGCGCTTCATTGGAGTGATTGAGCGCGAAAATCCATTCCTTCCCGCCTGCCCGCCGCCGAGTGATCTCCACCGCTCCTGGCGTGCTGAACTCAGACTTGCTGCCGGCGGTCTCAAGCAAGCTGCGAATCACACGGCTGAGACTCTTGCCATCCAAATCCGCCCCGATATACACCGCCTTACCCTTCCCAAACGTATTCACGGTGATGGCCGCTCCCTCGTATGGCCCTGTATATTTCGCCAAAACCGTTGCCGACTGCGGATCCAGCAAATCCGCCCACAACCCGCATTGCCCTTCTGGTCCGGCGAGCGGCTGCTCGAATGCCACTCCAACCTTTTCGGTATAAATCGGAACGTAATCTTTCAGCGTCACTCCCATGACGTCGCGCACCAAACCCGGCAGCGGCATATTCACAATCTGGCTGCTTTCATCTTTGACGCCTAGGCGAAACCCCGCCACAAACATTCCCCCGTTGCGGACATACTTCCGGATGTTCTCCGCCTGGCGTGCGCTCACCACGTACTGCACTGGGGCGAACACTGCTTTGTACTTCGAGAGGTCCTCGTCCAGGTGGATCAGGTCAGTCCCGGTGTTAGCTCCAGCGATAGCTCCGTACCACTCCACCAACTGCGCCCGGTAAGTCAATTTCGGATGTCCGGGCTGAATCTGCAGCGCCCAGTCGCAATCCTGGTCAAAGCTCAAAGCGGTTTCTGCCACGTAGCTTGATTCCAGCGCTTCTCTCCCCAGCACTTTCATGTCGGCCACGGTGCGAACGATCTCATCGAATCCCGGGCTCTTCGATCGGTCGTGATTCAGCAACCCGTGCCAATACTCTTCCGCTCCGAAGCGCGCCGTATCCCAGCGGAAATAGTTCACTCCCATAGCGCCGTGCGCGATTGCCTGGAACGCCCAAAGCCTCAACTGCCCGGGATGCGGTTGCGGGCCGAACGACGGCTGCCCCGCCTTCCCCGACTGCTCTTCCATAATCAAAAACGGCTTCCCGCCTTTCACCGATCGCATCGAATCGTGACTGATCGCCGACGAACGCCCCACCCTCTCCGGCGTGACCTCGCCTTCCATAAACATGGCGGCGAAACCGGGATAGTTGTCATTGCTGACGAAATCCAGATCCCGGAAGAGTTCCCGCAAATTGAGCGTGTCGAACGGTGCACCGACGCTGTTCGTAGTAATGAAATGTTGCGGACACTCCTTGCGCAGCATGACGAGTTGTTCGGCCGCGAATGAAGCGTTGGCATGGGACTGGTACCGGTCATAATCCAATGCCAGCCCTGGATTCGGCGGTCCATTCGAGGGCAGCGGAACCGGTATCTGGCTCCACTCTGTGTAGATCTGGCTCCAAAATGCGGTGCCCCATTTCTGGTTCAGAGCGTCGAGCGTTCCATATTTCTGCTTCGCCCACTCCTGGAAGCCTTCCCGGCAATATTTGCAATAACAGCGGCCAAACTGCTGCAGCGTGAATTCGTTATCGATCTGCCAGCCGATCACGCCTGCCGTCTCCGCGAAATTCTGGGCCATCTCCATGGCAATGGTCAGAGACAATTTTCGATAGGTCTTATTCGTAGGGCACGTGAAACGCCGCCCCCCAGGATGAACTGTCATCCCCTCGCTGTTTACCATGAGAATCTCAGGATATTTCTCAGTGAGCCAGGGCGGAGGCGCGGCCGACGGCGTACCCAGAATCACCGCGATGTTCCGTTTGTGCAGAATCTCGACAGCCCGCTTTAGCCATGCGAAATCGAACTTGCCCTCAGAGGGCTCCATCAGCGACCAGGCAAACTCTGCGATGCGCACATTAGTCAGACCGGCTTCCGCTATCAGCCGAGCGTCTTCTTCCCACAAATTTTCAGGAGTCTGGTCGGGATAGTAGTCCACGCCCAGTAGCAGAGGACGCTCGGTCGAGCTTGCCCGAGCAACAATCGGACGCAGTGCTCGTTCCCACATTGGAAGCCTTACCCCCGCTGCTGTCAGCAATGCAGCCCCTCGTTGTGCGAATTCGCGTCTAGTCAGCATCAGCCCTCCGGGAAGTCTTCAAGTTTCGCGACTCGAATGCGGAATCATCCGCCCCGCCATTTTCTTTGTCAACGGCGTGCCGGTATCCGCGAGAAATGTTGCTCGGGGTACCCCACGGCTCGCCGATATTGCGAGACCTGGGAATCAGCACCCTTCGAGCTGCCCAGGGTTTTTGCTTTGGACTCAGAGAGCCTCTCCCGCCGCCATTCCCGACGCCCAAGCCCATTGAAAGTTGTATCCCCCCAGATGTCCGGTCACGTCCACCACTTCCCCAATGAAGAACAGCCCCGGAAACCGCCGAGCCTCCATGGTCTTGGCCGAGAGTTCGTCGGTATCGACTCCACCGACCGTCACCTCAGCCTTCTCGAACCCCTCCGTACCCGCCGGCGCAATCGCCCACCCGTGCATCTGCCTCTCCCAGTCTTCAAGATCAAAATTGGTCCAGGCCGAAAGAGGATGAAGTTCCATCCAGCGATCCGCAAAGCGGTTGGGCAATATCTCGCGGACTCTTGATCGCAAGCCAGCAGCGGTCCTCGCTGTCTTCCGCGCCAGTAATTCCCCTACAATCTCGTGTTCGGGAGCCAGGTCGATTTTCACGCGACGCGCAGAATTCCAATACGAAGACACCTGCAGAATCGCCGGCCCGCTCAGGCCGCGATGAGTGATCAACATCTTCTCGCGGAACCGCTGGCCATCGCACGCAGCGTCGACTTCCATCGACACGCCAGCCAGATCGCAGTACGCGGAGCGGTCTTTCTCGTTCAACAGAAAAGGAACCAGCCCAGGGCGCGGCTCCTGAATCTTAATCTCGAACTGCCTCGCCAGATCGTAGCCAAACGAGGTCGCACCAATCTTAGGGATCGACAGCCCACCTGTAGCCACTACCAGAACGGGCGCTCGAAATTCTCCATCGGCCACCCGCACTATGAAATCCTGGTCCCGCATCACCTCGCTGATCCTGGTTCCGAGAAAGATGCTGACCTGCGCAAGGCGGCACTCTTCCAGCAGCATCGCGAGAATATCGTTAGCGGAACGATCACAGAAGAGTTGTCCCAAAGTCTTTTCGTGGTACGGGATGCCATATTTTTCGACCAGGTCGATGAAATCCGCGGGCGTATAGCGCGAGAGCGCGGACTTGGCGAAATGCGGGTTCGCAGAAAGAAAATTATCCGGACCGCAGTGAACGTTGGTGAAATTGCAGCGGCCGCCGCCGGAAATCAGGATTTTCTTGCCCGCCCGGTCCGCGCGCTCGAGTACCGCCACTCGCCGCCCGCGTTTCCCCGCTGCAATGGCGCACATCAGCCCCGCTGCCCCTCCACCTACGATCAGCGCGTCGAAGGAGTGGGTCACGAGAGTCACATGTAGAACAAGCTGAGCCGCGGCAGGCGATACTTCTCCAACAGCCGCTTGTTTGTGTACTGCTTATGCAATTGTTCGATTTGCGGACCCGACATCTTCGACCGATAAGGCGCCAGGTCGCGGTCCGCTTGCGCTCGGATGGCGAGCATCTCTTCATCGGTGGTCCCGGTCAGCAAGGCTGCGAATAGCTTTTCCTCCAGCACCGTCAGTCGGCGCTCTACATCTTCCAGGCGCTTCGGCGAAGCCATGAGTTCTTCCGCCATCCGCCGCAGAGTTGCCGCTGTTTCCCGCACGAGAGCAGTTGTGCTCGCTTCATGGACGTGGACATCGTTGAGCAACTCGGCGTTGCGCTGCAAATACCGGGCCACAACCTCCGGCTCAAATCCTTCTCCGGCCCGCGACTTCGGCCGCCCTTCCGTCGATGCGCCTACCGCCGCCTCCTTCATATCTTCGGCTGCGACGAATACTGCTTGGGAGCAATACGCCAGGCTATTGATCTTCTTTGTTTTCGTGGGCCGCTGATCATAACGATCAAACGCTTCATCGATTCCGCGCAATACCGCCGCGAGCGGAATCCCCGCCTCTTTCCAGCTCTCAATCAGTGCCCAGTCCAGTGTCGAAAGCAGCAAGCCTCCGCCGCGCCGCTGCAGGTAGCGCTCCTCAATTTCCGTAAAGTAGTTGAAGTAATTTTCCACGACTCGTCAGCGGGAGGAACGAGGCGCCGCAGTTGTTTTGCTGGCATCGCCGTTCTTCGACTTCGACTGTGCTGGTTTGCCGCCGGTCGTTGCGGATGCTCTAGTCACATTCGATTCCTTGCGCCCGGGAACATTGCGCTCCCATATGATGCGCAGCCCTTCCAACGTCAACGAATCGTCGACCGTCTTGATGTACTTTGATCCGGTGCCAATCATCGGTCCCAAGCCGCCCGTTGCAATCACCTGGCACTGCACTCCTAATTCCGTCAGCAGCAATTCCAGGATGCCGTCCATTAACCCGATATAGCCGTAATAGAGCCCGGATTGCAGGCTGCCCACAGTATTGGTTCCGATCACGCGCGAAGGTTTGCAAATCTCCACCCGCGGCAGCCGCGCTGTGCGCTCAAACAGCGCGTCCGCGGATATACCAATCCCAGGAGAAATCACTCCTCCCATGTACTCGCCTTTCGCGGAGACACAATCAAAAGTTGTGGCCGTACCGAAATCTACAATGACGCAAGGTCCACCATACTTATCGAACGCGGCC
>DASVAE010000010.1:0-27334 GCA_036376495.1 Candidatus Sulfotelmatobacter sp.
GGCGTGTGGCTGCCCTCCGTTGTGTATTCGGAAGAATTCGATTCCACAAAGCCACAAACGCGGGGACCGCGACTGAAAGCACAGACGCGTTTATGGGGATACAACTACGCGACCAGCCATAGTTCGGAATTCTCGGAGATCACCGTCGATCCCGATGCGGCGAAGGATTCGGCGGGTAGTCCGGACAAGAGTCCGCTCGATATACAGCGCTCCTGGCAGCGCCGCGCCGAAGATAACGTGATCATCAAGCTGGAAGAGCTGGGCTTGATCGCTCCGGAAGGTGAAGTGGATAAGGTCGTGCAGACTGTGGTTACGAACCTGGAAGTGACCAACAAGATTGTGCTGGACCCCGAGGTCCGCTGTCGCACCATGCCCACCACTCCCATCGAAGTCGCGACCATCGGGCACACTATTCTGGTTAGCCGCGGGCTCCTGGACGCGCTGCCCAACGAGGCAGCACTGGCAGCGGTCATGGCCCATGCGCTGGCGCATGCCGCGCTTGGGCACGACCTCGACAGCAGCTTTGCCTTTAATGACCGCCTGGTAGTCCCCAGCTTAAAGCAGTTGCCGCTGTTCGACTTCAAGCACACGCCCGAGCAGGAAGCGGAAGCCGATGCGCTCGGAATGAAGATACTCGCCAACTCTCCTTACAAAGATAATCTCGCTGAGCCGGGCCTCTTCTTGAAGGCGCTGGTCAAGTTTGCCCACAAAGTTCCCAGTCTGGTGCGAGCAAATCTGGGGGAGAGTCTGGTGAATGAAAATCATGTTTCGTACCTGGGTGCGCTGGCCGACAGCGCACCGGCCCTCGAACTGGACAATCCCAAGCAGATTGTCGCGTTGCCTCTGGGAAGCCGCGTCAAGATCGATCCTTGGGCCGGAGAGCTGAAATTCGTGAAGGCCAGCCCTCCTCACATTTACTCGGCGAAAGACAAGCTTGCGCTCGAAGTCACGCCGTTTTCTCCATACCTGGTTCGGCAGGAGCACGGCAAGATACACGCCCCGACGGCTGATTCTGCTCAGGACCGATAACGGAGAAAGCGATGACATCGTTGCCCAGACTCTCAACCCTCTTGATGTTCGTTGTGTTGTTGGCTGGTTGTCTCTGCCTGGCGCTGCCGAGGCTCCCCGACACGCAAGCGGACTGCCTGCGCTGCCATGCAGAATACGAGACAGGAAAACATGTGCATTCCGCTGTGCGAATGGGATGTGAAAATTGCCACGTCGTCGAGCATCGGGGGAAAACGTTGCGGGTGGTGCTTAAGAAAACGGAAGGGGGAATTTGCCAGCAGTGTCACGCTCCACAACATTTCGAGCGCGTGCACCTGCCCTACGGGTTGGGAATGTGTACGCGGTGTCACGATCCGCACAAGTCAGAAAGCCCTATGCTGCTGCGCAGGAGCGTCAACGATTTGTGCCTGGAGTGTCACTTGCGCGGCTCAGATGACGCGCCCCAACATGATCTGCCCGTCATCGAACTGTCGATCGACAACCGCATGGGGCATCCCTACGAACGCCATCCGGTCAGCGGATACACCGACCCTATTCGCGGCGAAGAGATGTCCTGCGTGAGTTGCCACCTCGCTCATGGAGGAGCGATGGCGAATCTGCTGAAGATGGGATCGGAAATTCCAGAAGACGCCCTGAATCGAAACTCCGAGACCAAAGACATGTGCCACATGTGCCATCTGCGACTCTGGGGGCTGGATGGGAGTGTCGAGGGCAAGAAGAAGAAAAGACACTGAGAGGCCCCTGAGGCGCTGGGGGCCCTTGCTCCACCGATAGACTTCACGGGACTCCAGAATCAGCGCTCGCGACTCAGGCCTCGGGAACTAGCGACTTCACGTGATGCTGACTTCCGTGTATGTGCCGTACACCTGCCGCAAAGCTTCGCAAATCTCACCCACGGTTGCGTAGTTTCGCACCGCCTCGATAATGTGCGGCATGGTATTGGCGGAAGATGCGTTGCCGTTGCAGGGCGCCTTAGGATCCTGTTCGGCGGCTCTCTTCAGATCATCCAGGGCCATTTGGACATTCTCGTTGGAGCGGCGCGCGCGGAGCGCTTTCAGCTTGGCCGACTGTTGTTGCGCAACCGTTTCGTCAATATAAAGAATGTGCGGCGACTCCTCGTCGATGGCGAATTCATTGACTCCAACGATGATCTTTTCTTTGGCTTCCACCGCGCGCTGATACTGATAGGAGGACTCGGCAATTTCTTTCTGCGGATATCCCCGCTCAAGGGCTTTGACCATGCCGCCCATGGCATCAAGCTTGTTGAAGTAATCCAACGCGCCGTTCTCCATCTGTAGCGTGAGATTTTCCAGGAAATACGATCCCCCCAGAGGGTCGACGGTCTGGGTGACACCTGATTCGTAAGCGATGATCTGCTGCGTGCGCAAGGCGATGCGGGCAGCCTCCTCCGTGGGAAGGGCCAGCGCTTCGTCATAGGAATCAGTGTGCAGCGATTGCGTGCCGCCCAGCACCGCCGCGAGAGCTTGCAGCGCGACCCGCGCAATGTTGTTCATAGGCTGCTGTGCGGGAAGGGATACGCCCGCGGTCTGGGTATGGAAGCGCATGAGCCAGGTGCGCTGGTTCTTTGCTCCAAAGCGGTCTTTCATCATGCGGTACCAAATTTTTCGCGCGGCGCGGTACTTCGCGATCTCTTCGAAAAAATCATTGTGCGCGTTGAAGAAGAAACTCAGGCGTGGACCGAATTCATCGACCTCCAGGCCGCGGCGGCGCGCCCATTCCACATACTCAACGCCGTCGTACAGGGTGAAAGCCAGTTCCTGCAGCGCGGTCGATCCCGCCTCGCGGATGTGATATCCGCTTATCGAGATGGTGTTGAACCGTGGGGTGAACTTCGAACCGAACTCAAAAGTATCGACCACCAGCCGCATCGATGGCGCCGGAGGATAGATGTATTCCTTCTGCGCTATGTATTCCTTCAAAATGTCGTTCTGGATCGTGCCCGAAATCTTCTTCCAGTCTGCGCCTTGCTTTTCCGCGACCACCAGGTACATCGCCCACAGCACCGAGGCCGGTGAATTGATGGTCATCGATACAGTGGTCTTCTCCAGATCGATGCCGCTGAAGAGGATTTCCATGTCTTCGAGCGAATCGATTGCCACGCCGCACTTGCCCACCTCGCCTTCACTGGCGGGGTGGTCGGAGTCGTAGCCCATCAGCGTGGGCAGGTCGAAAGCAACAGAAAGGCCGCTGCCTCCGTGCTCCAAAAGGTATTTGTAACGCCGGTTGGTTTCTTCCGGCGAGGCGAAGCCGGAGAACTGGCGCATGGTGAAAAGTTTCCCGCGATAGCCGGTGGCGTGAATGCCGCGCGTGTAGGGCGGTTCCCCGGGATAGCCGAGATAGCTCTCCTCGCTCCAGTCCTGCGGCAGATCGGCTTGCGTGTAGAGTCGGTTGATCGGGACACCAGAGATCGTGGTGAAACGAGCATGGCCGTACTCGTCGCGATTGACCCCAGTGAGCGCGCCGATTGGGCGCTCCGGAGCCTTTTCCAGAGTGGATGCCAGAGTCTTCTCGGCCCAGTTCTTCTCGGCGTCCGACGGATGGCGATTCTCAAATACCCCCGCGATTGGACTCTCGTCGACTTGTGGCTTCTTGTCCATTCAATCCCCAGAGCTCTACTTGGATGATAGGGAATGAACAGCAGTTGGAGCAAGGTGCAGCGCCGACCGGTCGGTTGGAAAGGCAGACTCCTCAACACGGGACACGGAGGAGCATTGAGGATCTAGTCAGGTTTCTTTCGGCTTTGCTCCCACGCTTTGGCGTATTTCCAGGAAACGTACACCGCGTGATAAAGGTGCAGCAGCAGGCCTTCACGCCCGTCGAGGAATCCCAGGCGGAAGAAATAGTTGTAGATGAATGTGAACAGGGGCCGCAGGACGATGTTGATAAAGCTGAAGCGGACGTTGCCTTGGGCGACGACCATCTCCGCGCCGAGGGAGGAGTAACGGTTCATGTGGTCGATGTAGTCGGACAGGGTGGGATAGGAATGATGGATCAAATCAATGTGTGAATCACCTTGAAAGCTCCAATGCAGTGAGGGGTCGCAGACTCTCGCCCTAGAGTTCGTGCGGATGTCTTCATGCACGAGGCGTGTCTCGAATCGAGCGCTGCTACGACGGATTAGCCGAACCTTTTTGTCTGGATAGAAACCGCCGAATCTGATCCAGCGGCCAAGAAAATAGTTTCGGCGGCCGAATAGAATTCCGGAGTCCAGGCGTCGCAGTTCGGATCCATAGGAGCCATACAGGAAATCGGAGAGAAACACTTGTGCGACGCCACCTAATTCTTCATCTGCATCCAGACTCAGAATCCACTCGCCAGTTGCTTTATCGATCGCTGAGTTCTTCTGCGCGGCGTAGCCCTTCCACTCTTCGACAAATACCTTTGCGCCGTAGGATTTGGCAATGTCCACCGTTCGGTCAGTTGAGCCGGAATCGACGACGATGATCTCGCCCTTGCCGTCTGCGACGAGCGGCTGCACGCTGGCGAGCGTGCGGCCGATGTTGGCCTCTTCGTTATAGGTGATGATCACCACCGACAGCAGCATGGGCATTCAGAGCCTGCGACAGACCCGAAATTGTCTCACACAAGGTTAATTTGATCGGCAGTTCGGGTCCCCGACTGCTGGGTCGCCGTTCGAAGCCTGACCTCGCTGAGCAGAAACACGATCAGGATCGTCAGCTCCGGTTCGATGGGGTGGCGATAACGCGCGTGCGGATAAACAAAGTAGTAAATGGCCGGGTAAAAGATCATCAATCCTGCAAAAAGCCATGCTGCTGGCCGCTTCTGGCGAATAGCGCGGATCATGCCCCAAATGGCGAGCACCGATGTCGCCAAGAAAGCTGAGGTGCGGAAATCCACCGGAGCTACGCTATTGGTCTCTCTTGGTACTCCGTTCCAATAATAGAAAAAGCGCTTCAAACTAATGACCGCGAAGCGGCGGGGATGCGCCTGGATCCAGTCGAGTGCCTGACGCTTGCAGGATTCGGCATAGGCCAGTTCGCCGTCAGTCTGAAATTTCTGCAACTCCAATTTGTTCAGGTTGGGTTGCAGGAAGGCCATCAACATGCCATCGGCGTACGGACCATTGCCCAGGCGCAGTTGCAGGCCGAAATCGTCACGCAGGAAGACGAAGCGTTGAAACACCTCGTAGTTGCGGACCAGCCAGGGGGAGAGCACCGCGAAGAAGACCAGCGAGGACAGCGCTACTCCAGCTGGCGAAGGCAGGCGTTGGCGGAATCTTTGGCGCCAGATCCACAAGCCACAGAACGGGAGGAAGGCGAGCATGGTGGGATTGGCCAGAGCGCCGATCGCATACAGAGCGCCGAAAAGGATCCAGGCGGACGTATCGTTCCGCCGACCCCGGACCGGAGCCTCCGGGGCTACATAATCCATCGCTACACGAGCCAATTCTAGTGCTAGTAAAAAGATCCAGGCGAGAACCAGCGGCGTGAATGTTGTGTCCCAGATCCAGTGTATGGACCAGTACCAGACATAAGGGTTCAATCCCCAGGCGTAGGCGGACCAGATGGCTACCCGCTCTCCGAAAGTTCGGTGCGCGATCCAGTAAATGGGGATGCAGGTGAGGGTGGCGAACAGGCTGTTGATGCTGAGCAGCACCCACGCAGAACGCTGCGAGTAGATGCCGAACAGCTTGAAGACTCCTGCCATGAGATAGGGATAGAGTGGCGGCTCCCACGCCGTGAGCCCGGTGTTGCCTTCGTAGGGGCTGCTGAAGCCGTGACCTTGCGCGATAGAGCGGGCGACGCGTCCCATCTCCCATCCGAATTCGAAGTGATCGTGGCCGGGGCGAACTCGGTACTGATGGAGCAGTCCGATGGCGGCAAGTTGCAGCGCAAAAGAGAGCGGCAGCAGCCAGAGAAACGATCGTGGAAGTGGAGGCCGCGTCGACATTCGCGCGTAGTGTATCAGGAGGGCTGAATGTGATCGGAATTACAGGCTAAACGGGGCAGAGTGTTCCTTCAGGAACATTTCCATGTACAGCGTTGTACATACAAATGTGGAATTTATCCCAATCTGCCGTGCGGACTATTCGCGCCCGTCCATCTTGGCGCCAAGGGGCACGGGGGAAATGTCCGCGGCCGGCCCCACGGCGGTGGCCTGCTTACTCTTGGAGTCAATACCGATCAGCGCCACTCCACCCACTCCGCCCCGGTGGGTAGTAATTACGTGGCCGCGAGCTCTCAAGTCGGCCTGCACTGTTTCGGGGAGGGTGTTGGGCACAGAGAGGCTGCCCAGCCTCGCTCGGTCCTGACCGAAGGAGCTGATGAAATGCTCGGTCGAGAAACGTGGCGCCTTAAACGCCTCCTCGGGACTCATGCCGAACTCTACATAGTTGAGGATGACCTGAATGGCAGCCTGATCCTGCTGGTCGCCTCCCGCTACCGAGATCGCCATCACGGGTTGGTTGTCGTGGAAAAGCAGCGTGGGGCTCAGCGTAATACGCGGCCGTTTGCCGGGCTGGATCACGTTCGGAGTTCCTTTAAAAGTGTTCAGGCTGGTAAGCCGGCTTCCGTGAATAATGCCGGTGCGTCCTGCCACGCCCGCCGTGCTGGACAGGCCGCTGGGAGTCGCCGCGATGACGTTCCCAAACTTATCCGTCACACACATAACAGTGGTTCCGCCATGCCATGGACCCGTGATGGTGGGCGGCTTGGTCGGCTTCATATCGTATGGATCGCCCGGCCGGAGCTCGAGAGATGCCTTTTTCGGATCGATCAGCTTGCGTCGCATTTCGGTGTACTGATCAGAAAGCAACTGTTGCATCGGCACCTTCACGAAGTTCGGATCGCCGTAATACTCGTCGCGATCAGCCAGCGCAAGTTTCTCCGCTTCAATCACCGTATGGATGTAATCCGCCGTGTTGAAGCCCATCTTTTTCAGGTCGAAGCCTTCCAGCAGGCGCAGTGTCTGTAACAGATAAGGACCCTGCGTCAGAGGGCCGGTTTTATAGACCGTGTAGCCGCGGTAAGTGCTCGTGAGGGGATCGACCACGGGAGTCTTGTGCGCGGCCAAATCGGCCTTGCGAAGGAAACCTCCCTTTTCGATATACCAGGCTTCCAGGGCGTCGGCGATGTCACCGCGATAGAAGCGGTCCGAGACGGCTTGCAGTTTCTGCTGCCGCGTACCTTTCGCGGCCCTTTCCGATTCCACCAATTTGCGAAAGGTCACCGCCAGATCCGCCTGCCACTTCACACCGGTCTCGATCCTCTCTCCGCTGCCGGTATCGATGTACCAACTGGGGCCGCCGGCGTCCAGAATGGCCAGCGTCGGCTGCACGACCTCCTCGAAGCTTTTGGTTCCGTAGAGCTTCAGCAGGGTAACAATCGCATCTACGGTGCCAGGCACGGCGGCTGCCTTGACGTCACCGTCCGGGATTCCGTGTTCCATGTACCAGGCGATGGCATTGGGATCGCGAGGAGCCTCTCCTTGTCCCTCCAGCAGCTTCACGTTTTTCTGGTCGGCGCTGTAAACCAGGATGGGAATCTCTCCTCCGACGCAGAATGCGCCCACGTAAGTCACCGAGAGTGCCAACAGCGTCGCGGCGCCTGCATCGGCGGCATTTCCGCCCTGCCCCAGAATCTTGATGCCGGCCGCAGTAGCGGCAGGCTTACCGGAGACAACCACGCCTCGGCTGCCGACTGCGACACTCGGTCCCCGAGCTTTGACGGGTGCGTGCGTAGCCTGCGGCCAAGCGAGGGACACGATTAAAAGGAGAGAAATAGGTGATATCGAACTGATTTCACGCATAAGAGGTCAACTCCGTTGTGCTGGCCGGCACCCCAGTCTACGGTTGCGGGACGACCGGCCGCTACCTTCTGGTCCCGAGTAGCTCGTCGGCAGCTCGACACCAACCCAGAGCAGGTGCGGCGCATCTCAATCCCGGAACTACTATGAAGTGCTCACTCTTTCTCGTTTCTCTAGGTGCTCTGATGGGCAGTGCTCTCATCGGCTGCGGCGCAGGTCACGCAAACTTGACCAGTATCACCGTCAGCCCTCACTCGGCAACCACTACGAGCAGTCCTGAGGGCCAAGTTGGGTATACAGCGACTGGACATTTCGCCAATGGCAAAAGTCGGGAACTGTCGCAAGTAGACGGTCTTTCGTGGAAGACTTCGCCGACAAGCTCCGGTAGCGTGGCGGCCACGATTGGCTCCACAGGCGAAGCGACTTGCTCCGCACCAGGGAATGTCACCATCACGGCGACTGCTCCGGAAAATCTGCAGCTCACGGTGAACAACGGAGTGCAGAACACGGCCTCCTCTGTGAGTGGTACCGCCACACTGGTTTGTCAATAGTGACATGCGTTCACGAATATCCGGCGGTGCCTTTCGTCTTGATTCGTCTCAATCCCGACGTCATACCTGAAAGCTTTTGCCATAGGAATTCCGTGGTTGCTTCCGACAGGCGCGATGAATGCAGAACATCGCGTAATTGGGCCGCTGGCAGTTCTCGTGCGAATTCGGCTGCTTGCTCTGTCGGAGTATGAGGATTTCGCAGCAGGGCGAGCCGGATTTCGGCGCGCGCGACGCCCACTTCGGATCTCGGCTGAGGAACTCAACCAACGCAGATGTCGCGTCGGTTCGACTTAAGGCCTTAATGATTGCCCTTTCCGTTAAGCGAGGATTTTGCAGTGCTGCGCGCCAAACCGCAGTCTCCTGATGAACGAGCAGCGCGCCCGCAACCATTTCCGACGATCGCCGGGCCAGCGAAATACATTCTCCAAGCGTGATCGAGGCCACGCGCGAGATCAAAAGTTCGTCGGCGAAACGCCTCAAATCCGCAGGCGTCCCCGGCCGCAAAGCGAACTGCATCAAGTCGAAAGTATAAAATTCCCTGATCAAGCGCAATGCCACTCGTCGCGGCGCACAGGGATGAGCGGCAAGCAGTATCCGCACATTGCGTGACTTCATCAGTCCAGCGTTGCGAACGATTTCCTCAACCGACTCGATGGGAAGGTTGCGCTGCTTCAACCGGGCCAGCGCCTGATCTTCGGTCAGGGCCAGCAGGGATGATGCATGTTGAGCAGGCGGTTGGGCGTTCTCGGGGCATTGCGGATCGATTGGCTCCTTCATGATGCTCGCGCTCGCTAGTTCCGATTGGATACCGTTCTCCGCGCCATGCGCAGGGCCCCTTCCACTGGATCTACAACTTGCAGATTGACCTGCGTGCGTTGGTCGAGCCTGCGCAGTTCATTGTAAAAAGTTTCTCGCACCACCTCGGAATGACGAAAGACACCGCCCGTGATGCCCACTGGAACGGGGACCTGCTCGTCTCCGGGAAAAAGGCGCCCGATCACAGTAGCCGCCAACTCGGCGAGTTCCTTTCCCGCCGCTCTCAGAGTGTCTTGCGCGATGCGATCCTCGCTGGAAATCGCTGCTGGAAACAATGCGGCAAAGTTCGGGGGTGGAATGGAATTGGCACGGCGCGCCAAATCCAAAACAGAGTTCAATTGCCAACTCTGCAGCAAGCTTTCCGCCAGTCTGGATTGCGCCGTTTTCGCATCGCGGTCAGTGGCCCGCAGCAAGGCGGCTACAACCGAGCGCCCGATCCAGTGCGCGGATCCTTCGTCGCCTATAGCGAATCCCCAGCCTCCCGCTCGAAGCGTCCTTCCCTGCCGGTCTCGACCATACGCGAAGGAACCTGTCCCCGCATTTACGACAACCCCGGGACCAAAAGCGAAGACTGCCTCGAGCGCAATCTCCATGTCACCAACTACGACGATCGGCGCGGGTAAAAGCTGAGCAATGGTTTCGCGCACCACTCGTGCCAATTCCGGGCGCGCAGCTCCAGCGCCGCCGATACAGGTGCCCTGTACCTGTTGCGGGGTTATGCCCGCTGCGGCACAAGCTTGGCGAATAGCAGTGTGCAGCGACTCTCGCGACGTCGCCTCGCCGACACGAACGATATTACTTGCACCGGCCGTCGCTGTGGCGAGCAGCGTAGCTTCATCCCCAACCGCACACGTCGTCTTCGTCCCACCACCGTCAATGCCGAGATAATAGGGCACGGGTCATTTTTAACACATGTCGTTTGCTGCCTCAGTCCTGAGGGTATTCGGATGACTATAAAGACTCACTCGCGGAAAAATGAAAATGCTTCGATAATGGAATCCCGTCCACGTGCCTACAAACGTCCAGATCACGCCGTTGGCGAACTACAGCTCCAAACGCGCAACTAGTGCGATTGGGGAATTAAGCTCGACGCGTACACATGGGACTTAACCGGCTCGACTTCGCCATCATCGCGCTCTATCTCGCGGGCATTACCTTGTTCGGCTTGCGTTTTCGGAACAAACAACGGACCTTGCGCGACTATTTTCTGGCGGGGCGCGAGATTCCCTGGTGGGCGATTGCGCTCTCCATTGTTGCCGCCGAAACCAGCACTCTTACCATCATCAGCATTCCGGGACTGGCCTACGACAGCAATTTGACGTTCCTGCAAGTCGTCATGGGATACGTTGTGGGACGGGTAGTCATCAGTTTTGTTTTGCTCCCACACTATTTCCGCGGTGATCTCTACACCGCCTATGAACTCATCGAACGCCGTTTCGGACGGAACCTTCGTTCGCTTACCGCTGGTTTGTTTTTACTGACGCGAGCTGCGGCGGAAGGCGTTCGGGTATATGCGGTTTCCATCGTCGTTTCTATCGCGCTCGGGACTGGGGAAGTGCCGTCAATCGCAATAATCACTGCCCTGACACTCATCTATACCTTTGAAGGAGGTCTTGCAGCCGTCATCTGGACCGACGTGGTGCAAACTGTGATTTATGTGGGTGGGACACTGGTCGGACTAGTCACCATCACGCATCTCGTACCCGGAGGTTGGAGCGCAATTCAAGCGGCTGCGCACAGCGCGGGAAAGTTTCAGGTATTCGATTTTCGATCGAGCATCAGGCTGCCGTATACGTTCTGGGCCGGCGTCATTGGCGGGACATTCCTGACTACAGCCAGCCACGGCACAGACCAGCTCATTGTTCAGCGCTTGCTTGCCGCGCGGGGACAGAAGCAATCCGTAACAGCTTTGCTGTCGAGTGGGCTCGCCATCTTATTTCAATTCGCACTGTTCCTGATTGTGGGCGTGATGCTCTGGGCTTATTATGATCAGCCTTCCGCCGCGTTCGGCAGGCCCGACCGCATCTATCCCACGTTCATCGTGACCCGGATGCCGCATGGCATTTCCGGTTTGTTGATTGCAGCGATCCTGGCGGCAGCCATGTCCAACCTTAGCGCTGCGCTGAATTCTTTATCTTCCAGCGCCATCATGGATTTTTACGCCCGGCTCCGGCCGCAATCGGATGAAAAAACCAAGATGCGCCTCTCCCGGGTGGCAACCCTGGTGTGGGCTCTGATCCTGTTTGGGTTAGCTCTGATCGCCTTGCATAAAGTTGGACGCGTCGTGGAAGTGGGACTGCAGATCGCTTCTGTAACTTACGGCGCTCTTCTCGGAGTGTTTCTGCTGGGCACGTTGACCCGCCGAGCCAACCAACTGGGCGGGATGGTGGGCATGGCGTGCGGATTCGGGGTTGAGCTATATCTTTGGCTAGCAAGTCCCGTGCCCTGGACATGGTGGGTCATGATTGGCACAAGCGTGACATTCGTCGTGGGATGGGTCACTAGTATAGTTTCCGGTTCTTCGAGGAGCGCCCGTGCCCATTATTAAGCACGCTTCAGAAGCTATCTCTACTGATGTCTTTCTGTTTTTCTCACCCGAGCACTTCTTTATTCAGAATAGCGGTTCTGTCCTGTTTTGAGGCCTTTCCCCGAAGGCACATGCTCTGGTTACTGAAGGTCAAGAGCCGTGGACACGTTTACCCCTTGTCCTAACTCCCGTATTTTTGAGACTCCAGTCCTGGCTCTTCTCCCCGACCAGGCTCCAGTGGAGCGAAATTGCATGGCGACGGCGTACGGCGGATTTCAGCTCGGGTTGTTGCCCGAACGCAAGATTAACAAACGGGCAGTAGCTGCGGCATACGGGCTGGTTGCGCTCGCCCTGCTCATCGTGATCAACCTTGAACTCCTTGTGCCGGAGAGGATGCAGGTGAGGCAGTATCACGTGACGGAACTTATCCCGATGCCGTCGCTCCGTCCTGAGCCCCTCCCGATCAAGGTCGCTGAAGCAGTCAAGCCCAAACTTCTTCCCGCGGTAAAGCTTCCGGTCTTCGAGCAACCGAAACTGGTCATGCCCAAAGAACTGCGACGCGAACTCCCGCAGCCTGTAGAACCACCTAAAGTGGTCGTCAACAATTTTGCGCCTCCGCAGTTGAAACTCACCGCGGGAGGCGCTCGTCCTCAGCTCGTACATACAGGAGAGTTCAATGCGACCGGCAGTTCGCAGGCACCGAGCGTGAATGCTGCCGTTGAAAAAGTTCAGACCGGCGGGTTTGGGGACCCTAACGGGCTGCCTGGCACGGGAAAGCAGGGAGCGAAGCTCTATGCTGCCCAGACGGGTGCGTTTGACATGCCCGCAGGGCCCGGCCAAGGCAACGGCAGTGGCGGTGCGAAAGGTCTCAGAGGAACTGTGGCCAGCGCCGACTTCGGCACTGGCGTCGCTACAGCTGGACACGGCGATGGCCGGAGCAACGGTAAGAACAACATCGCTACAGGCGGGTTCGGATCGCAGGAAGTTGCGCGTCAGCAAGCGCCCAAAGTTATTCAGGATTCCGGTCCGGCTACCAGTCCGGTCGAGATCACCTTCAAGCCGAATCCGGTTTACACAGAGGAAGCACGCGCGCTGAAGCTGGAAGGCGAGGTCCTCCTCGAAGTGAGTTTTTCTGCCACCGGGACTTTGCATGTGAACCGCGTGGTGCGCGGCTTGGGACATGGCCTGGATGAGGCCGCAGTTACCGCCGCCAGCCGGATGCGCTTCAAGCCGGCATTGCGTTACGGCACTCCGGTGGATTCGACGGCGGTGGTTCACGTGACATTCCAGTTGGCGTACTAGGGTTTTGGAAACTGTGTTGTTTGGGGCTGTGTAAAGAACGAATGGGGTCGAACAGGCCTGGAGAAAGAGCATGCGTAATACGAAATGGATGGTAACCGCCGTTCTGGTGGGTTCGCTGAGCGCAGCCGCACAGCAAGCAGCGGACTCGCAGTCGCCGGCACAACCGGCAACACCTGCGCAAACGGTGCAGAGTTTGCAGCCAAGCGCCCCGGCACCTGCCCCGAGTGCTACCGCCGCGGCGCAACCAGCAGCGGCTGCTACGATACCGGCTCCGACCACGATGGACCAGGTTGTGAGCCTGTTCATTGAGCGCGAACATGGGCTGATTAAGATGCTGGCGAGCCGCACGCCTGTGGTTGAGACCTATCTTCAGAATCTGACTGCCGATCCCGTGCTCGGTGCCGTGCCCAGCGAAGATCATTATTTCCTTGGCCGCATGGATATGGGAGCGACGGTCGATCGCAAGGACTATCTGAAAGAACAAGAAAAGAGCATGCAACAGCGCCTGCTGGGCGGCTTCCAGAAGCTTTACAAAGTCCAATATCAGCCCCTCGGCTTCTCCTGGATGGTCTACGCTGACCGCACGGACTTCGATCGGGAACACTATGACTTCCGCTATGCTCGCCGTGAGTTTTTAGGCGATGTCCGCTGCCTGGTGTTCGACGTAACTCCCAAGAAGGGTTCCGGCAAGGGGCGTTTCCTCGGTCGCATTTGGGTCGAGGATGAGGGATTCAACATTGTCCGACTGAACGGCACCTACTATCCCGCCCCGCGCAATTCCTATTTCTTCCACATGGATAGCTGGCGCCTCAACCTGGTTGCTGGATATTGGGTTCCGGCATTCATTTACAGCGAGGAAGGCGACTTCAGCGCGGGCGCAAAGAACAAATTGGCTTTCAAAGCGCAAACCCGCATTTGGGGCTATGAGCTGAAGAAAGGCGGCAAGGACGACGAGTTGACGCAGATCCGCGTCGACAGCGTCACCGACCAGAGCCCGACCGCGCAGGATGCTTCTCCCCTGCAGGCGGAGCGGGCTTGGCAGCAGCAGGCGGAAGACAATGTCGTGGAACGCCTCACGAGCGCCGGATTGCTCGCTCCCGATGGAGACGTTGACCGCATTCTCCAAACCGTGGTCAACAACCTGGAAGTCACCAACAATATTGATCTGCCGCGCCCCGTACGCACGCGCGTACTGCTCACTTCCCCGCTGGAAACGTTTAGCGTGGGCAATACCATTGTGATCAGCCGTGGACTGATTGACGTGCTTCCCGATGAGGCCAGCTTAGCGGCGGTACTCTGCCACGAACTCGCCCACATTGTGTTGGGCCATAACCTGGGATCAAAGTATGCGTTCAACGACCGCATGCTGTTCTCCGACGAGGGCACATATCAGAACCTCGGGTTCCGTCACATTCCAGAAGAAGAAACCGCAGCCGACAAGAAAGCCATTGAGCTCCTGAAGAACTCGCCCTATGCCCAGAAGCTAGACAACGTGGGGCTATTCCTGAAAGCTCTGCAGCAACGAGCGCCGGCGCTTGGCGCGCTTCTGACTACGCACCTGGGCAACCCGCTTGCGACCAACGGGGCGGTGACTCGCCTCTCGGCGCTGGCCACGCAAGGCCCAGTCCTTGAGAATACGAAGCTCGATCAGATCGCGGCGCTTCCGTTGGGCGGACGTGTAAAGGTCAATCCCTGGGATAACAAGGCGGAGATGGTGAAGACGGCCCCAGTCGCGATCACCTCGGCCCGTGACAAGATGCCCTTTGAGGTCACGCCGTTCTTCCCCAGGCTGGCACGCTACGGGGCTAACTCGGCCACGCCCGCAGCGCCCACCAGCGCAGCCAATAACGGCGCTAGCAATTAGACTCTACGATGTTAACGCTGTCATCCTGAGCAAAGCGTAGTGCTCCGGCACTTCGGTTTCGCCCAGGATGACATTCCAAGTTGAAGTAACGAGGCCGGGTAACTCGTTCGACGAGACCCGGCCTTCGTTTGAGCAACTCTCGCAGCTAGACCATTCACACGTGCGAAAAAACTATTGTGTCGGACCTGCCTCCTTGGTTTGATCGCAGGTGCCAGTTGTAGGTTGCGAATTCAGCACTTGCGACCAGGGCTTACCATTCGGCGCATTGAGCAGAGCCGGTGTACTGAAGTCAAAGAACTCGCTCATACTGCGCGACGGATCCTGCCAATATGCATCGCGCGCGGTCAGAGACTTCACGTTGAATGTCTGCTCGATGAACGCCAGGATGGCCGTGTAATCCCGCGGTGTATGCGAGACAAAGTTCGGTTTCGCATAAGGCGAGATCACCATCAGCGGCACACGGAATCCCGTCAGATCGAAAGTCCCGCCCAGTTTGCCGGTGAGACAGTAACCGTAAGAACCGTTGTTCGGATCGGGACAACTGCCCGGAGCGTAGGCATCGGGTAGAGGCACGGATACCGGCGGTACATGATCGTACAGGCCGCCGCCTTCGTCATACGTCAGGATAAAAACTGAATCCTGCCACGCGTCGCTATTCATCAGCGCTGAAATGATGGACTGCACATAAGCGGCTCCGCTTTGTAGATTGTTATCCGGATGCTCATCCAGGCCGCTGGCGCCCGACGCGCTTTCGATGAAGATGACTTCGGGCAAGGCCTTGTCCGGATCGCAGGGCCCGCCGCTACAATTGCCTGCCAGCCGGTTCATTAGATCGCTGACGGGATAGGTTTTGGGCCCAATGTTGGGATCCGCGTAATCTGCGAAATTCTGCACGAAGATCCCATCCTTGTAGTAGTAGATCCAGCTTACGTTCGCCGTGTTCATCGCCCGGAAGATGGTCGGCGCGGAATATCTCGGATGATTCGAGTCGCTGTCTGGATACTGGTGCCCGAACGAAGTTGCAGCCATCAAGTACATCCGGTTCGGCACGGTGTTGGCCAGAATCGGCGAATGCCAGGCGTCGCTGGTAGCAAAGAATGTCGCCAAATCGTAGTAATACGGCAGGTCGCTTTGATTGTAGTAACCGAGAGTCCGTGTGCCGTTCGGATCGTAGTTCACATGCTCGGTCGCGGTATCCATGAAGTTGTTCATTAGGAAATCGCCGGGTGCGAAGGTAGTCTTCGTGGCCCAGGCATTGTCACCGCCATTCAGGGCGACATCATGGTGACTTTCATCCCACGAAGGAGTCAGGTTCTCGGTGCAAACAGTGGGTTCATGGAAGGGGCTGGCCTTGGCTCCGGTATTGTGATTGGTCAGTACGACAGACGGATCGAATCCATCGACAGTCTGGGTATCGGTGATTCCAAATTGTTGTAGGCGACCGGCGCGATACGCGGCCAACTGCCCGAAATAGTTGTCGAAGGAGCGATTCTCCTGCAGCATGAAGAAGATGTGCTTGATCGCTCCCGTACTGGCGGCAGCCACGGTGACGGCCGCAGATTGTTGAATCGAGTTGTTAGCGTCGACCCCGGCTGTTGCCGTGTAGGTGGTGGTCACGCCGGGGGTGACCGTGGCCGAGCCCTGCGGCAACGTGCACGGATTGCAAATGGCATTTCCGGCAGCGTCGCTGATGGAGAGCGAGGTTGCCGTACCGCCGGTGATCTGCCATGCCAGCGTGGCCGATTCACCCGCCGTGATAGTGCTCGGTGAGGCCGTAAAGTTCAACGTAAACGGAACGGTGACGGTCACCGTGGCCGGAGCAGAGGTCCCACCAGGGCCGCTCGCGTTGAGTGTGTACGTAGTGGTTGAGGCCACGGGGATACCGGCAAAAGATCCGGAGGTGGGTAGCGGACCTGTATCTTCCGTCTGCGGTATGGCTGGCGTGATTGTGATGGAAGTCGCATTGGTGGTCGCCCACGTCAGTGTCGTGCTCTGTCCGGCGCTCACGTACATCGGCTTCGCGGTAAACTGCGTCACAGTTGGTAAAGCTGAACCAACGACTTGAACGGTCACCGTCTGGGGTGCGCTCGTGCCGTGTGCACCTTTCGCAGTCGCGGTATAGGTGGTCGTCTGCGTGGGGGAATCGGTAACGCTTCCAGTAGCCTTGGAGCTGGTGGTCACTGTTCGGGTCGCTGAACCGGCGGTAGCTGTGATCGTGACCGAGATCGCGTTGGCCGACTGCCAATTCAGAGTGACCGTCTGCCCGGCATTAATCGCGCCTGAACTGGCAGAAAATACCAGGTCCGGTGGACCGCCATTGCTCAGCCCATTGCAGCCCGAAAGCGCTAATAAGGCGACTGGTATCGCCCCGCAGGTAACCCAGCGAAACAATTTTGTTTTCATCTCTGTAATGGCACGGCCTTCCCCAAGAGCGTGCGACATTCAGATGCCATTTCCAATTCCTGAGTTGGCGCGAATCGCGAAAGCAGAATCAGAGGGTTACCGGAAGTGTTTGAACTGATGAATGAGAGACCATCAATCTGAGGTAAGAATGCCGGGAGTTGACGGGCAGAATCGGTGGGTTCCAGTCAAACTTTTCTCTTGCAAGCCAGATCAGGCCTGAGCAGGGGAGAGCACAGAATTCACATCAGTAAGTAGTCTCTCAGCGGCTTCTCCGGGATCGAGCGCGGCGAACTGTTCGTCCAGCGGCAGCAATCGGATGCCGGGAACAATCTCCTGCAACACTGCGCGAATCGGCTTACCCCGCAACATCTGAATACGCGACGATACAATCACCAGCCGGGCCTTAGTTGCCTTCAGCAGAATCGGCGCGTCCTCAACAGCGGTCGTGGTCAATGCGTTGAACCCAGCCGCGCACAGAATCTCGCGCAAGAAGGTGCACATATCCAAGGACGCGTACAGGCACAGGACACGCGGCCTTGTGTCCCCCGCTTTCCCTCGAGAGTAGCGCGAGCCCAGGTATGCGGCCGTGATGGCTTCCTCCATCGATTCATAAACTTCAAATTGCGAACTGAGATGAGTCAGCTCAAGTATTTTTTGGAGCCGCGGGGGAACTCCGCTGAGTTTCAGGTCCCCGCCTTTGGCACGAGCCGCCTGCATCAGACGCATCAGCGCACCCAGCCCGCTGCTATCTACATAATCCAGCCGCTCGAGTTGCAGAACGACATCACCATATTTCTCGATCCCGTCTCCCACCTGCGAGTGCAACGTGAATACTTCGTTCCCCGCAATCAACCGCCCAATGCACTGGACAACCAGAACCTCGCCAACAGGACGGCTCTCCAGGTGTAGTTGCATACGGCTCCTCTGCGGGGCTCGCGGCGAAGGAAGCCGTTCCCATCGGGCGGGAATGTTACGACAGCCAAAGTAGCAAGTCAATGAACGACGGCGCGCACGGTCGTGCCTTTTGCGTCAGGCTAGCAGCATTCTTACGAAATGTTCCAAGCCACCCTCGGCGACGATCCGTTACTGGCGAGCCCACGCCAAACCGTCAACCCCGGGGCCCGCATCGATCAGCCGCGAAGTCCAGTCTGACGTTTTAATCTCCGCCACCTGATGGCTGGCGTCGCAGGATACATACGCGACCGCGCCATCTGGACGAACCAACACTTCCTGCGGTGCCGCTGGCACGTCCACGAGGTGCTCAACCTTGAGGGTATTCAAATTCAGGACGGCAACTTTCTTTGCACTGGGCAAAGCAATTACCAGCCATTTTCCATCTGGAGTCGCGGCCGTGCCATATCCTGTCGCCGGCAGAGCAACCCAGTTGCGGACCTTTCGTGCGCGCGTATCAATAATAGCCAGTTGAGGTTTTGTCTGATCGGAAGTGAATGCCAACCGGTCGTCGACCGACAACGAAATGCGCTGCACCTGCGGCGCAACCGAAATAGTGTCGATCAGTTTTCGTGACTCCAGATCGAGCACAGATACCGTGCCAGAGCCCACGTTGGCTGTGTATCCATAATGGCCGTCGTGAGTGATGGTTAACATGTGCGACTCAGGATGTCCCGTTGGAATCTTCGCAACAATTTTCAGCTTGCGGGGCTCAATCGCGGTAACCGCGTTGTCAAGTTCGGTGGTGACATAGAGCAGTCCATCTTTAGGACCAAACATCGGGCAATGCGGACGTACTCCGTGCCCAAAATCAAGATTGCCCACCACTTTTCGAGAGGCGATGTCCACGACGACCATGTTGCTGCCGTCCGTGCCCGGTTTGCCCACCCCGGAATCGCCGTAAATAGGGATATATGCAAGCTTCCCGTCAGGCGAGGCAATGACCTCGTGGCCAGTAGTTCCGCCCTCAGCAACGGTCCCAACTTGCTTACCGGCTTTCGCGTCAATGATCCCCAGAGTCGCATCGCCCTTGTTCGCAACCAGCAGCACGCCGTGCGGCGAGGGACTTCTCACAGCGGCCAGCACGAGACCTCCCATGATCAACGGCAAAATCAGCAACATCGGTCGTAACATCAGAGTCTCCTTTGGCGGTCCTTAGTGCTGCCCCAAATCGTCGTTCTCGTGGTAATTGGGATACGGCGGACGCTTGATCTCCGGTTCCGGGTGATCTTTCAATTCCTGCATCACAACCTCGATGGCTTTTTCCAGTTGTGCATCTTTCCCCTGCCGCCAGGCTGCGGGGTCGAGATCGACTTCCACATCGGGTGCAATGCCATGATTCTCCACTTCCCACTCGCCTTTTAAACCATAGATCGCCGCCCGCGGAGCAGTCACTCGACCGCCATCGATCAGTTGGGGATAGCCCCCAATACCTACCAGTCCGCCCCAGGTTCGTTTTCCGATTAGCGGACCAATTCCGGCTTTTCGAAAATACCAGGGCAGCGCGTCTCCTCCAGAACCCGACATTTCGTTAATGATCATGACCTTCGGCCCGTAGATCGCTTCCGAAGGACTCACCCAGTCATGGCTGTCCCGCGCCACAACCTTGCTCATCAAAGGCCGGTTGAGATACTGGATAATGTAGTCGGCTAATTGTCCACCTTCGTTGAAGCGCTCGTCGATAATGGCGCCCTCTTTCCCAACCTGCGAGAAGAAGTAGCGATTGAAGCTGGTGTAGCCCGCTCCCGCTGTATTCGGCACGTGCACGTACGCGATCTTTCCTCCGGTGGCCTCATCCACGCGGCGGCGATTTCTCTCGATCCACTCCAGATGGCGCAGGTTCTCTTCGCTGCCCACCGGCACGACCGTAACCTCACGCGAATCCTTGCCGTCCGGACTGGCACCCACTTTCAACAGCACCTGCTTCCCTGCCGTCTCCTCGAAAAAGCTGTAGATATTGTCGAAGGCATGAAGCTCGCGCCCATTCACTGCAAGAATGTAATCTCCCGCCTTGACGTTGACGCCGGGTTGCGTCAGCGGCGCTTCATTGCCCGGGTTCCAGTTCTCCCCGTTGTAGACTTTTGCGACCCGGTAGCGATTGTTCTCCAGGCTGTAATCCGCACCCAGCAATCCACCTTTGATCTTCTTGGGCTCCGGAGTCTCCCCGCCACCCACAAACATGTGGCCTACGGTCATCTCGCCCAGACACTCCTGGAACAGATAGGTCAACTCATCGCGGGAGGCAATGCCGTCGAGGTAAGGGGCATATTTCCTCTTCGCCTTCTCCAGATCGAGCCCGTGATAGTGCGGGTCATAGAAGAAATCGCGCTCGATGCGCCATGTCTCGTTATAAATCTGCTTCCACATCGCCCGCGGCTCAACATACACTTGCCAATCGTCAAGCTTTAGCGGCCCAAAGCCAGGTTTTGGAGTGCTTCCGCCGCCCCCTCCGGGAGACTCATCGGGAGAAGCCGTCGTCCACGAATCCCCTTTGCGGTAAAGAATCTTTTCTCCGTCAAAGGACACAGTGAAGTCGTTCACATCCTCCACAACCTTATCCAGCTTCCGCTTACCGAGATCAAACTTCTGAATGGTTTGAGGGACATTGGGATAATCGTCCTCGGTTACAATCATTGGCCCTTCAGCCAGAAACAGCGTTCCGCTTTTTCCCCCCAGCATACTCAAATAATTTTTGCCGGGAATGGGCAGTGAGATGATGCGCTGCCCTATACCATCGAGATCAAGCTTCACCACGACTGGCTCATCCTTCTTATCGCTGCCCTTGTCGTCGGACTTTTTGTCCTCTGCGGGTTTGGAGTCCGCTTTCTTCTTGTCTTTTCCTTTCGAATTCTCCTTGTCTGCGGGCTGATCTTTGCTCTTGTCCTCGTCTGGTTTCTTTTCATCCTTCGCTTTTTCCTCATCGCTTTCTGGAGCCAGCGGCGATTTCTCATCCTTGCTGAGCACAGCCAGATACACGCTGCGGGTCACGCGATGCTCATCGGCAGACATGTCGAGGGCGACGGTGGAAAGGCCCAGGTTGGTCGAGGCCGTGAAGTAAAGATATTTTCCGTTCTTATCCCAGACTGGATACAGCGCATCGCTCATTCCATCGGTGATCTGGAACGATTTGCCCTGCTCCAGCGAATACACGAACACCGCATGCTGTCCGCTGATCAACTGCTTGGTGTAGGAGATCCATTTGTTGTCCGGAGAAAAACTCGGACTCATGGGATTAGTCGCGAAGGTAAAGTAGTAGTCAGTATCTACCAACTTCGGCGCAGCCTTATCCAGGTCCAGATACCACAACTGCAGCCGCTTGTCGGTATAGGCAATTTTTTTACTATCGGGGGACCAGGTGGGTGTGTAGAAGAATGACGGGGGATTTCCAAGATTGATGTGCCGTACCGTTCCCAATCCATTCTGATCGCGAATGCAGAGCTCATATTCACCCGTCTGGTCGGAAAAGTACGCGATCGATTTTCCATCCGGGGACCACGAGGGATCGCGATCCGCCACCGCGGGACTCTTCGTCAGGTTCCGAATATCGCCTTTGTCGGTGGGCACCGTAAAAATCTCTCCCCATGCTTCGAATACGGCGCGCGCTCCCGTGGGTGAGATGCCGAAGTTCTGAATTTTCTTGGGTTCGACCTTGGCGAAGTGCGGGCGAACGGCTTGCACATCGCCGCGCACCTGGATATTGACGTTATGTGACTGATGCGTTTGCAGATCGTACAGCTTGATCGCTCCAAACTGCTCAATGATGATGGCATCTGGCCCCGCCGAAGCAGTCTTGAAATCCAGGCCATCACTGTGCAGAACCTCTGTGACTTGTTTTGTTTTGGTGTCATAGGCAAACAAGCTCACAGGACCGTTCCGGTCGGACAGAAAGTAGATCGTATCTCCCACCCACATCGGATGGTGATCGTCGGAGTTGTCGCGCGGTATTTTGATCGTGCTGGAGTCGTTCAGATTCGCAATCCAGATCGGACTGGTCTGCCCGCCGCGGTAACGCTTCCACGCTTGCTGCCACTTGGGATGCGGAACATAGGCTAGATGGGTTCCATCTGGGGAAAACGAAGCATCCTCCGCGATCGGCAGTGGCAACGCTGTGGGTAACCCTCCTTCCACGGGAATCGTGTACAGCTGATCCTCAAAATGGATGAAGTTGCTGCCCCAGGAATTGAACATCACCTTCTTGCCGTCCGGTGTCCATCCAGCAACGTATTCGTCAGAGGGGTGGTAAGTCAGTCGTCGCGGCACGCCACCTGTCGCGGAGACTACGAAGACGTCTCGATTACCGTCATACTCTCCTGTAAAAGCAATCATCGAGCCATCCGGAGAGAAATGCGGCAGCGCTTCGACTCCTACTCCTGAGGTAAGTTGGCGAGCCTCGCCGCCGTCCCGCTCCACAATCCAAAGGTCGCCGCCATAATTGAAAACAATGTGCGTTTTACTCAACGTCGGAAAGCGCAGCAATAACGGAGGATTCGAATCGGCGGCATGCATGCACACACAGGCGAGAAAAACGATTGGGCAAAGGACTGGCAGCTTGCGCATATCAGGCTCCAAAGTGGTGCGGAAAGAGAAGGGGAATCTTAGTTTGCGCCGCCGTTGAGGTCAAGGCGGATCGATGCATCTCGACCCGATCACGCTGCATCCAAAATTCAAATGTCAGGATCGAGAGATGCAAGTCTTACGTCGCGCGATGTGGCACGGGCATGGTGGCGTGTCCTTAACGGACACGTCCCCATGCTGTCCATTGAAATCACACGCGAATGCCCTCTGAGCTGTCCCGGTTGTTACGCGTATGGAGATAACCATCTCGGCGGCGAAACTACGTTGCGAGAATTGAGCGATTCGCGCGGAGATTCGTTGGTCGATGGCGTGCTGAACCTCGTGCGCCGCCACAAGCCCATGCATGTGTCGCTGGTCGGCGGCGAACCCATGATGCGGGTCCGGGAACTATCGCGCATTCTTCCCGCGCTCAGCCAAATGGGCGTGTTCACGATGGTCGTTACCAGTGCTGTGATCGCGATCCCGCAGGAGTGGATGGATATCCCTCGCCTTCGACTGGCAGTTTCGGTCGACGGACTTCCTGAACATCATGACGAACGCCGCAAGCCTGCAACCTATGCACGCATTCTGAAAAACATTTCCGGGCGTTCGGTTAACGTGCACTGGGTCATTACGCGGCCCATGCTGCAGCGCCAATCCTATCTCGAAGAGTACGTCGCATTCTGGAATGCGCAAAAGGAAGTGGATCACATTTGGGTGAGCTTGTACAGCCCGCAAGTGGGCGAAAACAGTCCGGAACTGCTGATGCCCGGTGACCGCGAGCGGGTGGCAATGGAATTGCCACTTCTCGCGCAGAAGTATTCCAAGCTCCTGTTGCCGCAGGGCATGGCGCGGGCCTTTGTAACTCCGCCGAAGCACCCTGACGATTGCCTCTTTTCGAAGATGTCACTGAACTACTCCGCCGATCTACGGACGCACGTCGAACCCTGCGTCTTCGGCGGCAATCCGGATTGCGCCCAGTGCGGGTGCAGTATTAGCAGCGCGCTGCATTGGATTCGTGATGTAAAGATTGCGGGACCGCTTCGCGTCGGGCACATGCTGCGCAGCTCACTTGCCATTGGACGGACGATCAACCAGATGCGCGGCGACCACGATCTGGCGAACCGATGGCGAGGAGTGCGTCTAACCGGCAAGAAAACTGGCTTAGTGCAGATACAGACATAAGGGTAGAGGACAACTCGGAGCTATCGCGAAAATCCACTCAGCAGTGACATCGCATGCTGCGCTGAGATCGTTTTACCTTCGTTCTCCGCACTTCGAAAGTCGGTTAGCTCTTCCCTTTCCCAGGCAAACCGGCGGGGTTCTCATGCGTACGCTCGCGGAAACTGCCGCGCATTCCGGAGGCCAGTCCGACACTGGATTCTCCGAACCTGTCGCGGAGCTTGTCTGCAGCCGCGAGAGCGTCCTTCCAGCGCTGCTGGCGATTATTCTCCAGCAGGTCCATTTGCGCGGCTTGCGCACTGAAGGAAGACACCTGTACGCCCAGCAGCCGAACCTTGGAGCCTTTCTTCCAGTTGCTCCTGAACAAAGCCCGAATCTGGTGGAAGATTTCAGTGTCGAGTTGCGTGGCGCTGCTCAGAGTGTGAGCACGCGTAATGGTCGTGAAATCCTTGTAACGAAGCTTGAGTTGCACGGTGCGCGCGTGAAAGTTGGCTTCCCGCAGCCGCCGTCCGACCATTTCCGACAGCCGCATTAAAGTAGATTCGAGCCGAACAGGATCGGCGGTATCTTCGTTATAAGTATGTTCATGGCTGATCGATTTCGCATCAATGTCAGCCCCGACTTCACTATCGAACCATCCCCCTGCATCCTCTCCGCGGGCCTTGCCCGCCAGAGCGAGACCCCATTTCCCAAAACGCTGGCTCAGTTCCGCTTCTTCCAGACGCGCGAGATCCCCCACCTTCATAATCCCCAAAGCGTGGAGATGAGTTTCCATCACCTTGCCCACGCCTGGAATCTCACGGATGTCCAAAGGCGCCAGGAATCTAGATTCTTCTCCGGGCACGATCCACAGAAGCCCGTTTGGTTTCGCCTGTCCGGATGACACTTTGGCTATCAAACGCGAACTTCCAATTCCCACCGAGCAATTCAGTCCAGTCTCGCTTTTCATCCGCAGGTGCAAGCTGTTGGCTGCCTTCAGCGGAGGCCCGTGCAGCCGTTCCGTTCCGGTCATGTCCAGATAAGCCTCATCAATGGACGCCATCTCCACTTGCGGAGTGAACGCACTTAGGACCTGAAAGACTTTTTCGGAGCACTCGCGATACCGCTCAGGATGCCCGTCGACGAAAATGGCATTTGGACAGTGCTTCGCCGCAGTGCGCAACGGCATGGCAGAGTGGACTCCGAATTTCCGCGCTTCGTACGAAGCCGCGGATACTACCCCCCGCTCGTTCCGTTGTCCGCCTACTACAACTGCTTTGCCCTTCAGAGATGGGTCGTAGAGCTCTTCTACCGAAACGAAAAACGCGTCCATGTCCACATGGAAGATCGTGCGAGGAAAAGAGCACTGGTCGGAAGGTGCCATGCAGGTCAGATTTTAGCAGCGCCGTCGCGCATCAAAATTGATCTATGGATCACGTGTATAGCGCCTCGCTCTCCGTCTATACAGCAGGACACGTACTCGCGCTAAAATTGCCCTTATGCAATGTGAATTTCTACATGAATCTTTACCTATCTCGACGCACTCGAGACAGTACTTCTGCCGCTCTCGATCATCTAACTCCGGATGCTTGTTGTCCGGTCCATTCTGAAGGTTTTTGCCCGGCGTGCGAAACTGCGCTCCGCCGGCTGCTCAAAGCTTTCCCCGCTAGCGGCGCGTGAACCCAGGATCGCACTCCTGCTGGCAGCCACTCTCGGCTCCCTGACCCTCCAAGCCTGTTCGCGAAAGCCGAATACTCCAGCGCCCGACGGTTCCGCCCTTTTTGTGAGAAGGTGCGCCACTTGTCACACTCCGGGCAATGATATGCGCGCTCCTGAGCCCGCTGCCCTACACCTCATGTCGCAGCGGTTCATCCTTGCGGCCCTGAATTCGGGTCGCATGAAATTCGAAGCCAAAGGCCTGACCAAGACCCAGAAGCTTGCCATCGCAATTTACCTGGCCGCCCCCGACTCTCCCGTGGTCGCGTTTACCGGCTACTGCGCTCGCGATGTCCGTCCTCCCGCAACTCCTGGAGTTTGGAACGGCTGGGGCGCAGATCCCGGCAATACCCGTTATCAGTCCTCACGCGCCGCAGGACTGAATCGCGCACAGCTGAAAGATCTCAAGCTGAAATGGGCATTCGGATTTCCCGGAGCCGCAGCCACTTTCGGTCAGCCCACTTCCTACGCAGGAAGATTGTTCGTAGGCAGCGAAGACGGCACCGTCTATTCTCTCGATGCCGCCACCGGATGCTTATGGTGGATGTTCAAGGCCTCCGCCACCGTCAAAACTGCGATTTCTATCGGCAATGGCGGAAAGACCGCGTTCTTCGGCGATACTAACGGGTTTGTCTATGCTTTGAGCGTTGCCGATGGTTCGGTGATCTGGCAGGTTCATCCCGAACCCCATCCCTCAGCGCGCATAACCGGATCGCCGCTTCTCCATGGCAACCGCCTGTACGTGCCAATTTCTTCGGGAGAAGAAGGCGCCTCGGCCGATCCGGCATATCCCTGCTGCACCTTTCGGGGCAGCATTATCGCGTTGGATACGTCTACCGGGCAGCAGGTCTGGAAGGCCTCCACCATTACCGAGGAGGTCAAGCCTACCCGCAAAAATTCCCAGGGAGTTCAGTACTTTGGACCTTCCGGGGCTGCAGTCTGGTCTTCTCCTACCCTCGATCTGCAGGGGCACGCAATCTATGTCGCCACTGGGAATAACTATTCCGATCCGCCCACCAACATGTCGGATGCGGTGGTTGCATTCGATATCCGCTCCGGCACAAAGCTGTGGGCCCGCCAACTCATGCCCAAGGATGTCTGGAATAGCGGATGCGTGGCCGAGAAAAAAGATAATTGCCCTCCAGAGCGTGGAAATGATTACGACTTCGGCGCCCCTCCGATGCTGAAATCACTACCGGATGGCCGCCGGATAGTTCTGGCCGCCCAGAAATCGGGCGTGATTTACGCACTGGATCCCGACCGACATGGCCGCATTTTATGGCGGACGCGAATTGCAAATGGCGGTCCACTGGGTGGCGTGGAATGGGGCGGAGCCGCGAACAGCCATTATGCTTACTTCCCAGTTTCAGACTTCGATTTCGATAATCCCAACGTGGGTGGAGGAGTGTTCGCGCTCGACCTCCAGACCGGCAGGCAAATCTGGCATGTAGCCCCGCCTAAGCCCGCCTGCGCCGGACAGTATGGCTGCAGTCCCGCTCAAATGGCGCCTCCAACTTTAGTTCCAGGAATCCTCTTCGCTGGATCTTTAGACGGACACCTGCGCGCCCACGATACCCACAACGGCCAGGTGATCTGGGATTTCGACACTGCGCAGGATTTCAAGACCACGAATGGAGTCCACGCCCACGGTGGCTCGCTGAACGGCGCCGGCCCGGCGATTCTCAACAGTATGCT
>DASVAE010000011.1:0-63589 GCA_036376495.1 Candidatus Sulfotelmatobacter sp.
GGCGGCAACAGTGACTGTTGCGGGAACAATGCTGTCTACGAATGTGACGGGCGCAGATGCGGATGAGTTGAGAGTAGACCTGACCGAATACGACACGATGGAGAAACTGGGGAGTTATCTGGCGAGCCAGCCGAACTATTCGGTTGCCTATGACACGAGCGGGCCGTTGGTGCGACCCAATACGCATAGCGTGAACTTGCTGAACGTGGCGAACCTAGACATTAGGAACTCGACAGCGGTCCTGGTTTACGACCAGACGAAACTGATGCCGGATGAGATGAAGTCCTCAAAGCAGGAGATTGAAAGCAAGGTTCCGGGATCAAGCATCAGCTTTTACGTATATCCGGACGCGCGGAATTCGGCTCGGCAAGATTCCGAACTGGCGGCGACCCAGGTACGGGTGCAGCGGCTGGAGCAAATTGCGGCTACAACAACTGAGGCTCGGATTCGAACTGAAGTGCAACTCGGTGAATTGCGGGAAGGACAGAACGAGATCAAGGCATTGCTCGATCCGCGTAACGGCGGCCGCCGAACTGGTTCGCCAAAGTAAATGGCATAGACCCAGAGCAGGGTACGGGCAGGAGTGATCAGGAGCAGGGATTAGGGATCAGGGACTGGTTTATCGCTCAACGAAATGTTTATCCAGGAGGAGTCATGAACTTTTTAAATGTATTGTTGCGTGCGGTGGGTTTTATTCCAGCGCTGGTGGCGGGCATCGAAGGGATGTGCAAGAGCAAGTCTGGAGCGGAGAAGAAGGATGCGGCCATGATGTTTTTGGAAAGCGCGCTGAGCACCATGGACGCAGTCGCCTCGCGCGAAATCGTCGATGCGGACAAGTTTCGCCAGGGGATATCTCTTGTGATAGACGGGACGGTGCAATGCCTGAACGCGTCCACGTGGGCCAAGAAGGAATCCGCCACGGCGCACTGAGATCTCCCGAAAGTAAAAACCCCACCCTACGAAAAGGGCGTAGGGTGGGGCAGCCTCGAGCTTCTTCGCTTCAGCCGACGTCTTCGTTCCACTGCTCCAGATTCTTTTTTACCTGGGCCATGAACTGGTCGGCGACTGCTCCGTCGATCAGGCGGTGGTCGTATCCCAACGTGAGGTGGACCACCGAGCGGATCGCAATGGAGTCATTGCCGTCTTTGTCGGTGATCACCAAGGGTTGCTTGGTGATGCCGCCCACCCCCATGATGGCGGAGTTTGGCTGATTGATGATAGGCAGGCCGAATACGGCGCCGAACTGGCCGGGGTTGGTGATGGTAAAGGTGGAGCCTTCGACGTCTTCAGGCTTGAGCTTCTTGGTGCGGGCGCGCTCGCCGAGATCGGTGATCCCGCGCTGCAGGCCTAAGAAGTTCAAATCGCCGGCATTCTTAAGGACGGGAACGATCAGCCCCCAGTCGAGCGCGACGGCGATGCCCACGTTGATGTTGCGATGATAGCGGATGTTGTCGGCATCGATGTTGGCGTTGATGATCGGCCACTGCTGAAGAGCGATGATGGCGGCGCGCACGAAAAAGGGCATAAAAGTCAGGCGCACGCCGTGACGCTGCTCGAATCCGCCCTTGAGCTTACTGCGCAGGTTCACGATGCGGGTGAAGTCCACCTCGTACATGCAGTGAACGTGAGCGCTGGTGCGGCGGGACTCGATCATGTGCTTGGCGATGAGCCTGCGCATGTTGGTCATGGGGACTAGATCGCCGGGGTAGGGAGCGGGAGCGGCGGGACGAGGGGGCGCGCTTGGGGCCTGCGACGGCTCCGCCTCGCTCCGCGTTGGCGGAACAGCTCTAGCGGCTGCCTCTGCGTGGGAGGGTAGCGATCCTTGATGGTCGATGAACTGTTGGACATCTTGCTTGGTGATTCGGCCGCCCAGGCCCGTGCCTTTGATTTGTGAGAGGCTGATGCCGTGCTCGCGCGCGATCTTGCGCACCAGCGGGGAAGAGCGGGCTTCGTCTTCCTCTTCGTGAGCCGGAGGAGCGGGCATCGGTGGAGGAGCGGGGGCTGCTTTCTTTTCTTCTTTGGGCGGGGCGGAGGGAGGGGCCGCGGGCTTTGCCGAGGGCGTAGCGGATTTGGCTGCGGCGGCTTCGCCATCAACGGCAATGGTTCCGACTACTGTGTTCACGCCAACCGTGGTGCCCTCGGTGACTTTGATCTCCTGCAGGACTCCGGAGGCGGGGGCAGGGATTTCAGCGTCAACCTTGTCTGTCGAGATCTCGAACAGGGGCTCGTCGCGCTGAACCTTGTCGCCGGGCTTTTTGAGCCATTTGGTGATGGTGCCTTCGACAATGGATTCACCCATCTGGGGCATGATGATGTCAGTTGGCATGATTTCCTTCCATGCGTCCCACGGCTCTAACAGAGGGGCGGGCGCAAACGAATATTATAGCGGGTGCTTGGAGGTGGGATTGGGCGCACAGAAGCAAAGTTACGTCGCGCATGGGTCTACGCGCCCGTCGCCAAGTGTTGCGCTGCCTGGTTTGTTGCGGTCGAGTTGCGCTCGACCGACAGCCGGGACCATTCCTACATGACTAGTGATGATCTTTGGCGTGATCGTGGCTGAGATCTTTCATTCCTTCCTTATTCTCAGGTTCCGGGCTGGTGCCGAAGCTGGTCTTCCAGTATTGCTGGACCGCGGGCGGGAGTTTGTCTATGTGAGAGAGGAACATTGTGATCTTCCACATGTCGGGCGGGGTGAGAGTCTTGTCCCAAGCGGGCATGCCGGTGTACCGGACGCCGGTGCGAATGGTGTAGAAGATGTGCCACTCGGGATCGTCTGGGGGATCAGACACCAAGTTGGGGGGCGGGGGGTAGAAGGAGTTGCCGAGCGTGGAGGGCTTGCGGTCGAGGCCTCCGTGGCACAGGGCGCAATTCATGGTGTAGAGCTTCATCCCGTCGATCAGGTTCTGATCATTGGGCATGAGGGGATTGGTTACGCGCGGGGCGTGACGGTCCATGGAAGCATCGACGGCGCCCATGGCAAAGTGGCGCTCGAGGTGGGAAGGCTCGACATTTGCGGCTGTTGGGAACAAGCCCAGGGTTGCGACGCCGAGCGCGACGAGAATGAGAGCAACCAGCGTGACGATGATGCCTAAAAGAAATTTGCCCATGAGACCTCCGGCGATATTCTGGCAGAGCCGTGGCAGGAGCGCCAGTCAGGGATTGAGAACCTCTTATAGAAAGAGTAATGAGACGCCAGCAGGTTACGGAATTACTCAATGACTCTGCTTGACCGAGGCAAGAGCAAGCGCCAGCAGGCCCGTGCCGACGACAGTTATGGTGAACGAGGCAGCGAGGCGCAAGACAGTTTTCAAGGTGCTTGAGAAAGTCATGTTGCGCAAGCGAATGGCGGTGTAGAGGAGTGTGAGGCTGGCCAGGTCCAGGATGAGTACGCTCCAGCCATAGAACGAGGAACGAGTGCCTGCTGCTCTCCACTGCGCGGCCAACTTCGGTATTCCAGCCCAGGCGCTGTAGCACGCTGTCCACCAAAGGTATTTCAGAAAGCAATTCGCTGCGGTGGTTACTAAGGCGAGAGCTAGGGCGATGCTGAGGATGGGGGAGGTGGCACCGGAGGTTCGCTTGTGAGGGGTTTCGTTCCCGGGAATAGGCCGATTTTGTTCAGTGGATAAATTCATTTGTTGCCGCGACTAGCGCAAGCATTGGTTACGAAAGGTTTCGAGCTTCGCTCGAACGGCGGACGATGGCGTCCGCCACTACACGTTCAATACGCTTTCAGGCGGCGGGATTCGCGGACTAGATCTTCGAGCTTCGGCAGATAATGATGCTCTTGCGGAGGGGAGAACGGGATCGCGGAATCCAGGCCGGCGATGCGGATTATGGGGCCGTCCAGATCGTCGAACGCTTCTTCATTGATGATGGCGGCGATTTCTCCCGCCAGGCCTCCGGTGCGGGAGTGCTCGTGAAGGATAATGACCTTGTTTGTCTTCTTGACGGTTTGCGCAATTGCCTCGCGGTCAATCGGAACCAGCGAACGTAAGTCGAGGATCTCGATTTCAATTCCTTCTTTGGCGAGAATGGCGGCGGCTTCCACCGCGATGTGGACCATGGCGGCGTACGTGATGACGCTAATATCGGTGCCTTCTCTGGCGACGCGCCCCTTGCCGATGGGGACTACATAATCGTCCTGCGGCACTTCTTCCTTGATGCGGCGGTAGAGATACTTGTGCTCGAAGAAGATGCAGGGATTGTTGTCGCGGATCGCCGCTTTGATCAGGCCTTTGGCATCGTAAGGCGTCGCGGGGCAAATGACCTTCAGGCCGGGATTGTGGACGAACCACATCTCGGGATTCTGGGAGTGGAAGGGGCCGCCGTGGACGTATCCGCCACTGGGGCCGCGCAGGACTAACGGAGCGGGGGCGCCCCAGAGATAGTGAGTTTTGGCGACCATGTTGGAGATCTGGTTGAAGGCGCAGCCGATGAAATCCATGAACTGAAATTCGGCGACTGGACGCATTCCGGTGAGAGAGGCGCCGAAAGCCGCGCCTACAATGGCGGACTCAGCGATGGGTGTGTCGATGACGCGCTCGGGCCCGAAGGCGTCGATGAATCCGTCAGTGACTTTGAAGGCGCCGCCGTAGATGCCTATGTCTTCGCCCAGGCAGAAAACAGTCGGGTCGTGTTGCATTTCTTCCCAGATTCCTTGACGGATGGCTTCGAGATAAGTGAGTTGCATAGAGTTGCGAGTCCTGAGTCGCGAGTCCCAGTAGCGTCGAAACTTCATCACCGCGGATTTATGCGATCAACACGGATGTTTACTTGAAGTGCGCGGCGGCTTCGGTTTCTTTGTAGGCTGCGGTTCCTTTTCTTACTTTTGGCATTTCGTATTTTGGTTTGATTTCGTGGCAGCCGTTTTCGCAGAAGACTCCACCTTCGGCTGACTCTGGTGTTGGCATGGGAGAGTTCACGGCAACTTCTCTTTCGGCTTCGATTACTTTTTCTACTTCTGCAATCAGGGCTTCATTGTCTTTCTGGGTCAGCCACTTTTTTTCCTTTACCAGATAATTCTGGAAGCGGGTCAGCGGGTCACGCTTTTTCCAGAAGTCGAACATGCTCTTTGGCACGTAACTCGCCGCGTCGTGAATGGCGTGGCCTTTCATGCGCATCATTTTTGCTTCGATCAGAGTGGGACCTTCGCCTCGGTGAGCGCGTTCTACTGCTTCATGGGCGGCATCGTAGACCTGGCAGGCGTCGGTGCCATCGACGATCACGCCGGGGATGCCGTATCCGATTGCGCGTTCGGCCAGATCTTTGCAGCGGTACTGCATGTTGGAAGGAGTGGAGTATGCCCAGAGATTGCTTTCGACGATCAGCACCAGTCCTAAGTTCTGCACGGCAGCAAAGTTGATGCCTTCGTAGGTGACGCCGGTGGACTGGCCTCCGTCGCCGATATAGGTCATCACGGCGATGTTGCGTCCCTGCAGGCGAGCGCCTAGAGCCACACCGGACATCACGGGAATAAGATCGCCCAACATGGAGATGGGAGAAACCATATTGCGCTTTTCGATGTCACCGAAATGGCTGGTGCCGTCGCGGCCTTTGGTGGGGGAATCAGCTTTGGCCATGTACTGCATCATGGTGTCGCTGGCGCGGAAGCCGCGGACTAGCAAGGATCCCTGGTTTCGGATCATAGGGGCGAACCAGTCGTCTTGATCGAGTGCGTAGGCGGAGGCGCAGGAGCAGGCTTCCTGTCCTAGGCCGAAATAGACTCCGCCGACCACTTTCCCTTGCTTGTAGAGATTTTCGAGAGCGATCTCCATTTTTCGGTTGAGCAGCATGTAGCGGTAGATTTCGATGGCCTGCTGCTGGTCGAGGTATTTGGAGTCTCGGACTGGCGGGGCGGGGGCATCCAAGTCGCCGCTGACTTCGTAGAGGACATGTTCCTGACCTTGCTTGTCTTTTCCCGTGAGTTGGCGGATTTCGAATTGCGGGTGCTCAAGGCGGTAGTCGGGGATGTTGTAAGTGCGAAGGTTTTGTTGGCTGCCGTTTTGGCTCGAGCTTCGCTCGGGGGCGGACGAGGCGCCCGCCCCTACACGAGCGGCCGTGGATCGGGAACCGTTACGCGAGTTGCGGCCGTTGGATGATGCCTTGGATTTTCTTTTGCTGTTCCCCATGTAGGCGGCGCTTGGGCGCGGTGTATTGATGGTATCGCGAGAGTGGGGCGGAGGGCTAGAGCGAGGGCTTCGTAAAAGGCTCGCTTCGCTTCAGCTCGACAGCTCAAGCGGTTGTCGCTAGTTGGGTTTAATCACGCCCAGGAGGTTTCGTCTTCTTTGTGTAATTTGCGGAGTTCGCCTGGTGGGTTCATGGGGACGCCCACTCTTCGGCCCAGCAGGGCGTCCAGCGTGTCAACCCACAGGATCTGCGATTGGAAAACTACGCCGAAGTTTCGGGAGATGCATTCGGCTACGCTGTTGAGGTCGAGTTCGCGGCCTAGTTCTTTTTCCATGGAGGTTACGGGTCTGGTCGTGATGCCGCAGGGGATGATTAGGTCGAAGAAGCTTAGATCCGTGTTTACGTTCAGGGCGAAGCCGTGGGAGGTAACAGAGCGGGAGATGTGGACGCCGATGGCGGCTAGCTTGGCTTCTGCGGCTGTCGAGCTTCGCTCGACCGGGCGGACCAATGGGTCCGCGCTTACGTGGCCTGAGAAGAGCTCTGGATTCGTCCAGACTCCGGTTAGGCCTTGCACTCGCTTTGTGGGTATGCCGGAATCCGCGCACGTGCGCATTAAGACGTCTTCTAGCTTTCGGACGAATTCGATTACGCCCATGGATTTGCGGGAGGAGTCAGGGCGAGTTTTCGACTCGCCCGGGCGGACGACGGCATTCGCCCCTACATGAGTTCGGAGGTCGAAGATTGGATAGCCTACGATCTGGCCGGGCCCGTGGAAGGTGACGTCGCCTCCTCGGTCGCATTCGTACAGCTCTACTCCGCGTTGCTTGAGGAGTTCGGGAGACGCAATTACGTTCGCGGTTTTGGCGTTCCGGCCCAACGTGATTACCGGTTTGTGTTCGAGGAGGAGCAAGGCGTCGCCGATCTTTCCTTCTTTGCGGAGGGCGACCAGTTGCTGCTGCAGGCGCAGACCTGTGGCGTAGTCGATTGTGCCGAGTTGGACTATGGAGATCAAATTCTCTGTGCCACCGATTTACACGGATTCACACGGATCAAAAAACCGTTCAACACAGGGGACACGGAGGAGCACAGGGGAATGGTATGCGTTGCAATTCGCGGGGTGACATTCTCCTCTTGTTTCATATCCGTGTTCATCTGCGTTGATCCGTGGAGATGAAGTTCATGCGTTAATCGCCATTCCGTACACACTGTTGGATGCGTCCAGCATGGCTTCGGCCAAGGTTGGATGCGCGTGGATGGTCCACATCAGGTCTTCTACTGTGGCTTCCATGTCCATGGCTGCTACCGCTTCGGCGATCAGTTCGGTGGCTTGCGGGCCGATTATGTGGACGCCCAGGATCTCGCCGTAATCTGCGTCGGCGACGATTTTGATGAAGCCTTCGTGCTGGCCCACAATGCTCGCGCGGGAGTTGGCGGTGAAGGGGAACTTGCCGATTTTCAGGTTATATCCCGCTTCGCGGGCCTGAGCTTCGGTGAGCCCTACGCTGCCGATTTCGGGATGGCAGTAGGTCGCCCCAGGGATGCGTTCGGGGTTGACGGGCTTCGCGGTCTTGCCGGCGATCTTGGCGACGGCAACTAACGCTTCCATCGCTCCTACATGGGCGAGTTGGGGCGTGCCTAGAACGATATCTCCCACGGCATAAACGCCCGGTTCGGAGGTTTGCATCCAGGAATCGGTCTTGATGAACTCGCGCTCCGGCTTGATTTTCGTGCGCTCGAGACCGATATTCTGGGTGCGAGGCTTGCGGCCTATCGCGATCAGGATTTTATCGGCTTCGATTTTGTGCTGCTTGCCCTCCGCCGTGATGGTCACCGCGATCCCGGTTTTTGTCTTATCGACCTTCTCTACCTTCGCGCTGGTATGGAAATTGATGCCGCGCTTGCGGTAGACGCGGGCGAGTTCTTTCGAGACCTCTTCATCTTCCACCGGAACCAGGCGCGGGAGCATTTCAACGATGGTGACTTCGCAATCGAACGAGCGATAGATGGATGCGAACTCTACTCCTACGGCACCGGCTCCGACGATCACCAGGGATTTCGGGATCTCTTTCAGGCTGAGGATTTCAATATTGGTCAGAACGCGATCGCTGACTTCGAGGCCCGGAATCATTCTGGCTTCAGAACCGGTGGCGAGGATTATGTTTTTCGCTCTGAGCTGGGTGGCCTTGCCATTATTGGTAACTTCGACTGTGTGAATGCCATTCTGGGCAGGGCCGGTGAGCTTTCCGTAACCCTTGATGGTCTCCACTTTGTTCTTCTTCATCAGGAAATCAAGACCCTTGGTGTGTTTGGTCACGATCTTGTTCTTGCGGTCCTGGATGGCGGCCCAGTTGAGTTTGCGGGCATCGACGCCTTCAATCCCGAATTCTTTGGCATCTTTGAGGTGATCCCAAAGCTCGGCATTGAACAGAAGTGCCTTGGTCGGAATGCAGCCGACGTGGAGGCAGGTGCCCCCGAGAAATCCGTCTTTTTCAATGAGCGCGGTTTTCAGGCCGTACTGGCCGGCGCGGATCGCACCGGTATATCCAGCGGGACCGCTGCCGATAAATGCGACGTCGTAGATAGTTTCTGGCAAGGTCTTCCTCTTTAGAAGAGATGACTGCAGGCAAACTAACGATTCTAGAACAGGGGATCGGGGCGGGCAAAACGCGAGAAGGCGCCAGCCCGGACCCGGCGCTACGGTGCGTTTGACAATGTGAGGCGGAAAGCCGGGCCGCGGGTCGGATGGCGCCGAGTCCTCTGGTATCATCAACAAAGTTAGTCGTCATGCGAATCGCAATAATCCCCAGAATGGAAGACGAAGAAGACGACGAGATCCCCGTCTTTTCGGGTAGAGGAGAAGCGTTTATGGATGAAGTTCCAGCTACAGGTTCGGGCCACGCGCGGCGTAATGAAGACATTGCCCTCGATCTGATGAAATTTGTAGCGATGACCACCGGCTACGGACGAACGGCCTCCGGTGGTGTGGGATTCCAGGGCAGCGGATCAGCCGCCAAGCCCGAAGATTATGCCGACCGTCTTTTGGAGTTGTACGGCCGGTGTTTAAATGCGGTGAGCGGAAAAAAATAAGGTCGAACTCCGTCCGCTCACGGAGTCGTGACCCAATGTCGTTGATTCGGTGGTTGGCTGTCTGCTGGCTTGCCGGGCAGGTGTTCGCCCAAGCACCTCCGGCGCAGAAGCAAGTTCCTCCCGATTTTGCCAAAGAAGCGTACGTCATTGAGAGGCTTTATAGCCGGATCAAGGCCGAAGCCGACGGGAACGCTACCCGTGAACTTACAGCTGAGGTGAAAGTACTGGCTGAAGCCGGCGTGAAGGGCTTTGCGGTCCTGAAGTTTGTCTATACCAGCGACAACGAGGTGGTGGAGATCGATTACGTTCGCGTGCGCAAGCCCGACGGCAGCTTGGTCAAAACTCCTGACTACAACATACAGGACATGCCGGGCGAGGTCACGCGCACTGCTCCTCTTTACAGCGACATTCACGAAAAACACGTGGCTGTTAAGGGACTCGGAGTGGGCGACGTTCTCGAATATCAGGTCCGGTTCCGAAGCACCAGGCCCCAAGTTCCCGGCCAGTTCTGGTACGAGTACTCGTTCTCGAGAAATTCCATTGCGAAAGACGAGCGCCTCGAGATCAACCTTCCTGCCGATAAGTACGTAAAGATCGTCAGCCCCGATTTTAAGCCGGAGAGCACAGAGGAAGGCGGACGGCGCGTGTATCGCTGGACGCACTCCAACCTGGCGATTAAAGCGAAAGATCCGAACGAAATTCCGCGGCGCACTCCTCCGAACCCGGATGTGCAGGTCACCACATTCCCCAGCTGGGGAGATGTCGGGCGCTGGTATGGAGAGTTGCAGAAAGATCCCGTGCAAGTCACGCCGGCGATTCAAGCGAAAGCGGCCGAACTTACGAAGGGACTGACGAGCGACGACGACAAGATTCGAGCCATTTACCGCTTCGTTTCCTTGAAGTTTCATTACATCGGACTGGATTTCGGGATCGGCCGTTATCAGCCGCATGCAGCCGATGACGTTCTCGACAACGGCTATGGGGATTGCAAAGACAAGCACACGCTGCTCGCCGCGCTGCTGAAGGCTGCCGGGATCGAAGCCTGGCCAGCCCTGATTCATAGCACCCGGAAGCTTGATCCAGAAGTGCCATCTCCGGCGCAGTTCAATCATGTCATCACCATCGTGCCTCGCGGCGCGGACTTCGTGTGGCTGGACACAACTCCGGAGGTCGCGCCTTACCGCTTGTTGCTTCTGCCATTGCGCAACAAACAGGCGCTGGTCATCCCCACCGGGCAAACACCGAAGCTAATGACCACACCCGAGAATCCTCCGGAACCACAGCGCCAGGAGTTCTCGATGTCGGGCAAACTCGACTCGAGTGGAACCTTTACTGGGCATGCAGAGCAGACTTACCAAGGTGATGTGGAAGTGGGTTTGCGCATCGCATTTCGCCAAGTCCCTGAATCGCAGTGGAAAGATCTGGTGCAGCGTTTTTCGCGCGCTCTCAATTTCGGGGGAGATGTGAGCGAAGTGAAAGTCAGCCCTCCGGACGAGTTCGACAAACCCCTTCACATAAGTTACGACTATGTGCGCAAGGATTATGCTGACTGGGAAAATCATCACACCAACGCGCCGTTGCCGCCGATGGGCATCGAAAGCTCAAAATATGAGAAGGAGACAAAGCCGTCTGAGCCGGTGCTTCTGGGCGCCTTGGGGACTGTGACATATCGCTCCAGAGTGGAGCTGCCGGAAGGCTACAAGGTTGTGCCCCCGGCCCCTGTGCACCTCGTCGAGCCTTATGGGGAATATGACTCGCATACGGCCGTAGAAGGCCAAGTGATGACTACCACTCGCGAACTCACAGTAAAGAAGACGGAAGTCGCAGTAAGCGAATGGGAGGGATACCGCAAATTCGGACGCGCGGTTTGGGATGACGAATTCAATTTCATGACGCTGGAGGGGAACGGCAAGAGTACTTCGGTTAACAAAAGCGCAGATGCTAACGAGGCCAATGAAGCAGACACTGAGGACGAGGCCTCAGCTTCGAGCGCCGATATGGACAATATGTTTCGGGATGCCACCGGGGCACTACAGCAGCGTGACTTTCAAAGGGCCCAGGAATTGTTGGAGAAGGTGCTGGCGAAAAATCCCGAGTACAAGGGCGCCCATTTCAATCTTGGCCTGGCGCTGGCAGCACAAAAAGGTTTTTCGCGCTCCATGGAACAGTTTCGAGAAGAGGAAAAAGTCTCGCCCAATGATCCGCGAGCGTATCAAGTGATCGCGTCATACTCGATGCAGATCGGCAAGACAGAAGACGCCATTCAGGAATGGCGGAAGTTGGTCAAGATGGATCCCAAAAATCGAACGGCGGCATCCACCTTGGCAGGCCTGCTCTATCGCACCGAGAAGTATCGGGATGCTGCCGAGGTGCTGGAAGCCGCTGTCAAGGTTGCGCCGGACAGCGCGGGCCTGCTTCTCCAGCTCGGCGACACGTATGTGAAGGTTGGACAGAACGATAAGGCAGTTACCAGCTACCGTCAGGCAATCGAGCAGAAAGGAAATGAACCAGAATTTCTGAACAATGCTGCTTATGCACTTGCCGACAACCGTCTCAATCTGGACCTGGCCCGGCAATACGGTGAAAAGGCACTCCAGATAATCGAGCAGCGAGCGCAGGGGGCCGAGTCCTCAGACAGTGCCGGGTTGCGAGCGACCTTCGATTTATCCATGCTTTGGGACACCCTGGGTTGGGTTTACTTTCAGTTGGGGGATGTCAAGCGCGCGGAACCTTTCGTGAAGTCGGCATGGCTGCTGGGAGAACACCAACTGGTGGCTGAACATCTCGGCGAAATTTATGAGAAAGAAGGCAACAAGCAGCAGGCCGCGCATGCTTATGAACTCGCTTTGGCCGTATCTTCCGTCTCGAGTTCACCCACTCCGGACTCGGCCAAAGCCTCTCTCACTCAGGAGCACGCAATCACTGCACGTTACGCGAAGCTTATGGGAAAGTCACCCTCAACGGAAATTCGGCGTCTGCCCAACGGACAATGGACTCAGACTCCCGCCGAGAAGCTTCGACATTCGCGCGAGATCAAAATCACCAATGAGCACAAACTGTCGGGCAAGGCAGAGTTCCACGTGACCATCAAGCCGGACAAAGTGGATTCCGTCGACTACGCTAGCGGCGAGGAGTCACTACAATCCCTTACTGAGGAATTAAAGGCAGCCCATTATCCGCTCAGCTTTCCTCCGGATAGTGGGGCTATCCTAGTTGTACGAGTTGAGGTTAATTGTCGTGCTGAGACCGCGTGCGAGGCGACTCTTCTACCAGCAGTAGGGGTCCCGTGATCTCGAGAGGCAGTGATTTGGGTTCGAGCCGCCCGAATCACTTGCTGAACATCCTGAGAAAGTTGTTCACGTGCCGGCATCAGAGTTTGCGCGCTTTGTTAATCATGATGTTTGTTCACGGAGTGTCCCCTCCATTTTTTCTTGTAAGCGTCCTGGTCCGGTGCGTAAAGGGGGGCCCTCTGGATTACGCCGCATCCGTTCCGCTGCATTTGTGATCTTTTAAGTGCTGCCGGAGTGCGCCGACGATGCGCTCTTTGCGACCGACAGTGGTTTCGAGTTCCTTGTCCAGGCGGGCAAATGCACCCCGGTCGTTGCCGCGGAAGGCGTCGAGCATGGCTTTGGTGAGGTCGGAGAGAGTTTGCAAAGTCAACTGCAACTCATGCTGGAGATTCGCATACTCCTGGCATTGATCGACCATGACGCGAGTTAGGATGTCAGAAGTCAGTCTTCTGTTGGTCTGGAAATATACGCTCGCTGTGTTATCTTGCGCAGTTCCCAAGCGGCCATGCAGAGTTCGCGAGCGAATTCACAGAGTTCTCTCGCTAAGGCAAGCTGTTCTTCGGTTTCGCGAACCAAGTCTTCAGGAGAAGGAACTGGAAGGTTCTTTACAGGCCGCCGTTTTTTTTGCCGTCTGACGGGCATATCTCACCCCAAGCAAATTACTGTAGCATTGAGCGATTGGGACAAGCATGCGCCTAAATACGCCAGAGTGAGGAAAAGAAAGGTAGTGGGTGCGCCAAAATGCGCCAGATTATTCGCGCTTGTCGCTAGAGTGCAAGCACCGACTGAGCGAATGAAACCGCGCCCCAATTGGGCGCGGTTTTTATGCTGAGCGCGGGAAGCGCCCGTAAACTTCCGGATGCTTAGCGGCGTCTGCCGCCCTTCTTCTTTGCCGTTTTCTTGGCGGCCTTCTTGCCAGCTTTCTTTCCCGCCTTCTTGCCGGATTTCTTTTTGGCTGGCTTTTTCGCAGCTTTCTTTGCGGCCTTCTTCTTGGTTGCGGGCTTTTTCTTGGGTGCGGCTTTCTTTTTGGCCGGCGCTCTTCTGGCGCCGCCACCACCACCGCCGCCAGTGACGGGGCGCGGAGCCGGAGGTGCGGGCGCAGGTTCGGAGTCGGATTCGGTTGTATCGGGGCCGGTCATACCGGGTTCCTCTTCCTCTTCTTCTTCCTCTTCAAAATCTTCTTCGAGCGACTCGCTATAAGCGCCGCTGTCGCCGAACTCTTCTTCTTCGTCACGTCCATAGAGCGTGGGATCGTAGAACGTCATTGCTCCTCCTGATTTCAGTGGCGGCCGGAGGCGGTACGCCGCCCGGCTGCGGGCACAAGGAAAGTTAAAAGACCACCGGAAAACTCCTGCTGCAACGGCGCCGGATTATAGCATGAGATTCGGTGCGCTCTGCAAGGACTCCGGACACACGCGTTCCTGCCCTTGTTCCATTGTTACGAAAACCGGAGGTGCCCATCTTTTGACGATCCCGACGTCTATTCAGATATACACCCCTTTGTCCCGCGCCCACGCAGGCGCAAGATGAGCTACGAAGAATGAGAAAGTAGCAATAGACTTTGCCAGCGCATCCAGGAACAAAAGGATTCACAGGCGTTCGATAAGTTGGTGAAAGAATTGACTGATCTGCTGGACTTTTACAAGAGCGAATCCGTCCCAGCGCCACACCGAACCCGAGTGGCATTAGGGCTGCCTTCGGGGCGGCGTGCTTCGAGCAGAATTTCCCCTCCACGTTTAACCACTTCAAGCCGTCTACAGTATGTGGGGTAAACAACACAGCGATGGCGGCCCGCATCCTAAGCTCGATCGCGAGCGAGTTTGCCATGCCACGGAGACGTCTCGAAGACCGAATTCACGACTTATGCCAGCGGGCAAATGAGCGGGATTGGCCCCTGATCCTCTCTGAGCTACGCAGGGCTATTCGGGAGCATGCCTTGAAGGTGACAAACCGGAGTGCGGCTGCTGTCGTCGGGGGACAGCCCCAGATTATGAGAGAGCGCCGCGAGCGTAGGGATGTCCCGGAGGGGTGGTTTGTCGGGAATTTCCATGACGGGGAAGACGGTCGCGTCAATGAGTGAGGTGTGCTTGTAGCGAGGTGTGCTTTCCTTCCGTGGGGCCCTTTTTTCTCAGTATTCCACCTAATAGTAGATAGACTTAGGTTTGCTCTCGTTCCTAGGTTTCCTTCGAAAGATTGTACGGCGGGTTCTTATGGAGCACAGCAAGGCTCAGTGACGTACAGCGAGGGCGCTGTACCTGTATAAAAGCTCACAACGACTAAAAAATCCCACTTCTCGCAAGAGGCGAGAAGTGGGCACTCAGCGTTCTAGTCCAGTCTTTTGGTCAGTACGTACAAAAAGCCTATTTTAGTGTCTTTACGTATTCCGCCACCGCTTTGGCATCATCGGCGGAGAGTCCGGCCATCGCCTTCTTGTGCGGTGCCTTCTTTGCTTCCTCGCCCTTGGTTAGCAGGTCGGTGATCTGTTCGGTGCTCAGGCTGATGCCCTTTACGGCGGGGCCGATCTTTCCCTGACCCTCTGTCCCATGGCAGGACGCGCACTTGGTCTTGTAAAGGGCGGCGCCGTCTGCTGCGAAGGCGGGCAAAGCGATCGACACTGACAACGAGATGACGACTGCCAGCGTAATGAATTTCATGATCCTCATGAGGTTTCTCCTTGACGGTAAGTAAGTTATTTAGAGCGTAGAGCCAAATAACAAAGAAGTTTAACGCTGCCGGGCAAAGCGGAATGTGATTTTACGCACGTGTCTATGGGAGCGTGGCACGGGTGAACGGCTGGCGAAGGAATGCTCAGGAGTGATCTGTTGAGCAGAAACTTATCGCGCGATCTGGATGTTTAGGATCATCCCTGGGCGGATGACCCCGATATTGCGGTTGTTGCGCTTTAGAGCCGCTACTGTGGTGCGGTAAGCGTTGGCGATGGAGTACAGAGTCTCGCCGGATCTGACTCTGTGGCGAACTACAGCCACATCCTGCTTACTCAGACGCTCGATTTCGGACGACTTCGTGGCTGGGGGTTTAACGCTCGCGGTCTCTGCCTTGGGGTGCTTGGACTTACTGCGCGAGGCAGCCATTTCGGCATCGCGAGCGCTGGGTGAGATGGGCAGATGCAATGCGAGTACTCTGCGTCCACTCAGGCTACTGGTGCTGCTGCGGATGCCATTCCAGCGGCGGAGTTGTTGGGGCGAGATGCCAAAGTTGTCGGCTACGCTCTCGACCGTATCCCCTTTGCGAACATGGTAGCGGGTAATGCGGCGGGCGTAGGTCGCGGTATCAGAAATCGGGTGCTTGCCCGGGTTAACAGGGATCACCAGGCGGGCTTGAGGATCGAGTTCCCGGCCTTCGAGGTGGTTAACCTCAGAGATCTGCCGGATGGTGGTGTGATAGTTACGCGCCAGCGAGGCCAGTGTTTCTCCCGGGGTTACCACGTGATAGCGCCACCAGAGGCGCATATCGGGCGGGATGCTGGCGATGGCGGTCTGATAATCGTCGCGGGTTCCGGCAGGAAGATGCAGTTCGAACTTGCCGGTGCGCGGGGTGGTCATACGCAGCAGGCTGGGATTCAGATCCTGCAACTCGCTGGGGGTTGAACCCACGCATTCCGCAACCAGCCGCAGGTCCACCGGATAATCAATGGTGACCGTGTCATATTCCGCCGGCCGTTCCATCACAACTTCTTGCAGGCCATACTGCGCCGGATTCTTCGCCATGATGGTCACGGCGAGAATGATGGGAACGTAGTTCTTGGTCTCTTTGGGCAGGACATTGCGGTTGTAGAGTTCCCAGAAATCGGCGTAGCCGGTGCGCTTGACGGCCGCCTGAACAGTGCCAGGACCGGAGTTGTAGGCTGCCATGGCTAAATACCAGTCGCCGAACTGGTTATAGAGATCTTTCAGATGGCGGGCGGCAGCACGGGTGGACTTCTCGGGATCCTGACGGTCGTCTACATAGACATTGTGGTGCAGACCATAACCCCGGGCGCGGCTGCCCATGAACTGCCAGATGCCGCGGGCGCCCACGCGAGAGACGGCCAGCGCATGAAATCCGGATTCGGCTTGCGCCAGGTAAATCAGATCTTGCGGGACGCCTTCCTGTTTCAGGATCGGCAGCATCATTTCGCGGTATCTGCCGGAACGGGCCAGGGCACGCTCGAAAATGCCTCGTCCGTGGTTGGAGAAGTAGGCGATGAACCCGGCGACCTGATCGGTCATCATGAGCGGGAGGTCGGAACGAGTGTTCTTGACGTCGGCTTCGGCCTTGGCTTTGGTGCTGGCGTCGGCGGACGGACTGAGTTCGTTGGTCTGATCGATGGGCGCCGGTTCCGACTTCTGTTGCGGCTCCTGAGCTTCGGCCTGTTCGACATCAGCGGCGGTGCCGCCGGGGTATAACTCATTCACCCCCTGAACGATACGGTCAAATTCTCTCTGCAGACGCGCATCCGACCGGATATCCAGATTGCTGGAGAGAAGACTGTTGAGAGCGTCGTCAAAATTCTGCTTGGCCAGGTCCTGCTTGCCGGCGTGGAACTGTGTCAGACCCTCCTGGTATTTCTTTTCTGCGTTATCGACCAGCAAGGTCACCGGATCCGGAATAGGAGCGAGCGAGGCAGCGGGCTCGGGCCTGGAAGACTGCTCTCCGTTTTGCGATTGGTCGGCGGCAGCCTGCCTCTGCTCTGCTGCTGGATTCTTGGTCTCTTGGGCAGTGGTTGCAGAATCCTTGTTCGAGGGCTGCAGGGCAGGCGGATTAGCTGGAGGCTTTGCCGCGACCGGCTTCTGGGCCGAGTGGCAAGCCGACACCCCGAGGAGGGCGGCCACGAGCAGTGCGGTCCGGACGTGGAGGTCTACGAATCGCATGTTCCTCAATAAGATGCGCGGCCTCTCCCTGGAGTTGATGTCCGCAGAATTCTACCAAAAATCGTACCCTTGGAAGCCTTTATGGTCAATCGCAGAAAAGACCTAGCAGGCGTTACTTTGGGCATGATTACCCCTCCGCCTGTCGAAGCCGTTTCGTTAGATCACGGTACGCGGCAGGACGTCGGGCCGGTTTCCAGTACTTGGGCTACAGCGACTCGCTCGCTGCGCTTCGCTCGGAGGCCCATTGGGCTGTCTCTATTCAGGAGACGGTGACTCAGCGATGATTCGTGACTCTGATCTCGAACAGCTTGGGCCAGAGTTTTCCGGTGACGAAAAGGCGGTTGCCCTTAACGTCATAGGCGATACCGTTCAGGACGGCGCCTTCGCCATGGAGTTCGCGCTTGTCAATGATGCCCTTCAGATTGATCCGCCCCAGGACCTTCCCGGTGCGCGGGGAAATGCGCACGATGTCGTCCGTCTGCCAGACGTTGGCGTAGATTTCACCTCCTACCCACTCGAGCTCATTGAGGTTTTCGACTGGCCTTCCCGATTGGTCCGTGACTCGCAGGCGGCGAATGGACCGGAACGAATTGGGCTCCAGGAAGCGCAGGTAGGAGCTGCCATTGCTCATAATCAGCTGGGTCGCATCGTGAGTCAGTCCCCACCCTTCACCTTCGTAGGAAATGGTTCGCTGCATGGCGAAGCTGAAGCGGTCGTAAACAAAGGCTTTGTGGGAAGTCCATGTCAGCTGAACCAGCGTGCTGCCCCAGTCCGTCAGGCCCTCACCGAAGATCTCGGGCGGGAGATCATGTTTCTGCAGAACGGTTCCAGTCGCAAGATCGACCATCCGCAGGGAGGACCTGCCGTTCAGGCCGGTGCTTTCGTAAAGGTGGCCATCCACGTAGATAAGTCCTTGCGTAAAGGCATGGGAGTCGTGCTGGTAGGTATGGAGGACCTGGTAGGAGTCGGCGGGGGCGGAGATTTGAGCCGCCGCCAGTATGGAACTGCTCAGGGTCAGAAGCGCGAGCCAAGTGCGGCGCATGCGTTGGATGTTAGCAAAGCGGGCAGATCGATCCTGGAGTCGCGAGTTTCAGGCCTTCGCCGTGCAGGGTTGCGGCTGGGATCGATTTTTGAGCGACTTTCGGTATTTATTGCGATGGTCAATGGCCTGTGACTTCATTGCGGTAAGATCGGTCCACACGAGGCGCGAGACTATGCGGCCATTCGCCAGGTGAGAGGTCACTATCTCTCCGGCATCTTGCTCCTGCACCTTGTGGTACCAGACTCCTTCCGGATAGACGATGATCACTGGCCGATCATCGCACAGTCCCATGCACCCGCAGGTCGTGATCTGGACTTCGTCGTCCAGTCCTTGGGCAAGTACCTGGCGTTCTAAAGCCTGCAGCACTTTGAGGGCGTTACTGCTCGAACACGAGGGAATGCCCTCAGGTTTTTCCTGGGTGCAAACGTATACGTGGTGACGAAAGGGTTCCATATGGTCCTCGGCGAGTTGGCCGGCTTGTGGCTCTACGCCAATGCAACGTCCCATGCTCTATGAAACTTGGAGGCGGCGCTGTGTTGCTGATCACAAATCGGCGTATTGGGAGCGGAGAATCGACCGGAGCGGGATTGCGGGATCACATTTTGGCGTGATCATGGTCATAGTAAGCCACGTTCTGAATTTCTACCATTCGCAAGAGAGGCTTGTTCGCGATCCGCTACGCGAGTGAGGAATGGTGTGGGTCCATGAGAGAGTTTTTCCCCCGAAACGTGCGGCTGGCGTCGCTTGTGCTTGCGATGTTCGTGCTGGCTAGTGCTGAAATCAGCATGGAGGCGCAGAGGACAGATGCTATCGAGAAAAAATTGCAGAGCTTCGCAAGTGATCCTCTTCCCATCGGGGTGACCCGCGGAGAGGGTGCTTCCTTTTACAAGCCGGATACCTTGTACGAGTACATCGATGGCGGGGCGGATGTCTATCTGCTGTACGACTTTCAACGTCTGCTGCATCAGAATTTCAAAACCCGGGATGGTGAACTGACGGTCGACATCTACGACCTGGGCAAGCCCGAGAACGCATTTGGTATCTATTCGGCGGAACGATCGCCGCGATACAAATTCGTGACGATCGGGGTGGAAGGGTACCGCAGCGAAGGCACCTTGAACTTCGTGCAAGATCGCTACTACGTGAAGCTGGCTGCCTCGGGAACTGGTGTGGTCCTCGATCCATTTGCCCGCATGTTATCGAAGCGAATCGGCGGCATGGCGCGGGCTCCGGTGATGCTGGCGAAACTTCCAATCGAACGACGGGTGGCGCATTCGGAGCAGTACGTCAGGAAAGATCCGCTGGGGCACGCCTTTCTGGCACCGGCTTACCTGGTCGGCTATACCTGGGCCGGGAAGCAGGAAAGCAAACTGGTGCTGTCGGTGGCCAGCGATTCCGCGGGAGCCAAGGCGCGCCTGGATCAGTTTGTAAAGCACTTTCGGCAGAGCGGCGAATGTGTTGCTGCGGCCGAACTGGGGGAGAACGGGATACGCGGAAAAAACAGCTACGAAGGGCGCGTCATCGCCCGCACGCAAGGACGCTACCTGATCGCAATCTTTAATCCGCCGGAAAACGGGGCTGAGATTCTGAAAAAAACAGCGCAGGGACTGCAGTAGCCAGCGCTGAGCACTCGCATGCATTCAAAGCCAAAGGAGTAAGTCATGGAATGGAATCGACGAGACTTCATGGTGGGGCCAATGGTTATAGCGGGGACCGCCAGCCTCCTCGGCAGAACGGATTCGCTGCTGACGAAACTGCTGGGAGATTCGGGTCCGCTGATTCAGCGAACGCTGGGCAAAACCGGACTCACCATGCCCGTCGTGAGCATGGGGGTGATGAATGCGGACATCCCCGGAATATTGCGCCGGTCGTATGAGCTTGGCATTCGGCACTTCGATACTGCTGCCGGATACCAGGGCGGGCGAAACGAAGAGATGGTCGGTTCGGTGATCAAGGAACTGGGTGTGCGACAGGAAGTGATCATTGCCACCAAACAGCACATGCGGAACCGTCCTCCGAATGTTGCCGAAGCCAGGCGTCAGTTTATCGACGGAGTGGAGGCTAGTTTGCGGCGGCTGCAGATGGATCGCGTGGAGATTCTTTATTATCACGCGGTCGATTCTGTGAAAGATGCCCGCGCCGATGGCCCCCTGGAGGCGTTGCAAACTCTGAAGAAGCAAGGTAAGACCCGGTTTATCGGACTCTCCACGCACAAGACCTCCGAAATTCTGCCGGAAGCGATGCGGCAGAACATTTTCGACGTATTCCTGGTGACCTTGAACTATTCCATGGCGCACGACACGGAAATGCTGAACCTGCTCGAGCGAGCGGCAAAGAGCGGAATCGGAATTGTCGCGATGAAAACGCAGGCGGGCGGTACGGCGAAGCCCGACGCCAAAGATCGGAAACAGTTGCCGCCCGTTAGTCAAACGGCGCTGCTGAAGTGGGCTCTGAATCACGAATTCGTTACTACCGCGATTCCGGGCTTCAGTACCTATCAACATCTGGAGCAGGACTTCTCCGTCGTGCGTAACCTCGACTACACAGCCGAAGAAAAAGCCTTTCTCGCGGACAAGAGCTTTTTCGCGCAGGCGGAGTTCTGCCAGCAGTGTGGCAAATGCAGCCAGGACTGCCCGCTGCATATAGACGTGCCCTCGTTGATGCGATCGCACATGTACGCCGTGCAATATCGAAACGCCTCACTGGCGCGCGACACGATTGCGGCAATCGCCACTGGGAGAGGGCTCGCGGAGTGCAATGGTTGCGAATCCTGCAAGCTGAGCTGCCGAAACAATGTCCAGATCGGGAGGAAGATCGCGCAGCTGCGGACATTGGCGCGGGATAACTTCGTATGCTGAGGACGCCTCGCCATTGACTACTGGCGGTGGCTCTTAACCAGTTTTCGCGCCTGATCCGGGCCCTTCATGGCCAGGACCCGGTATTCCTTGCCCGTGAGCTTGTGGTAATTCACGAAAAACTCTTCCAGCTCTTTTTCGAACTGCTTGCCCAACTCGTCGATGGTCTTCACGTCAGCGAAGCTATGCGCGTCTTTTTCGACGGCAATAATACGATCGTTGCGTTGCTTGCCTTTTTTATCCTTCTGTTCACCCTCGATTACGCCGACAGGACGGCATGACAGAACGCACCCGGGGAATGCGGGCTCATCCATGAGCACGAGCACATCAACGGGGTCACCGTCTTCGGCCAGCGTGGACGGGACGAATCCAAAGTCGTAGGGAAAAGTCATTCCGGCGGGCAGAACTTTTTTCAGCTCGAAGATGTGCTGCTGGGAGTCGAAAGCGAATTTGTTGCGGCTGCCTTTCGGGGTCTCGATGACTACCCGCAACAGCTGTTTGTTATCTTCATCCACCGGCTTCAGGCGAGAGGGGTCGGCTAGGCCGTTCTTCTTGCTCATTGGCTCTCCAAAGTCACAGGAATGGATGCCCAGAGTGATTGCTGGGGTTTATCAGCTTTCCTGCCATTGCCAGAGAGGAACGGCTGGGATTAGCATTCTCGTTCTTCATCGAGGCAGCGAGCGCGGGCTCCCACCAGCGCGATTTCTTCCATCGAACAGAAAGGGCCAGTCGTATGCGAATACTGATTGTCGGAGGTGCGGGCTTGATGAGTGCAGGTACCAGCCGTGATTTGTTGTCAAAGCTCTCTTCAGGCGTCACTGGAGTTATTGCTGCCGATTCCAACGCCGAGCGGCTCGAGTCGCTGAAGAAGTCTCTCGACGACCCACGGCTGGAAACCCGTGTTTTCGATGTGAATGACCGCGCCGCTCTGGCAACGCTGCTTGCCGATTGCGATCTTTGCATCAACGGCGTGCCTACTTTCGCCGGATTTCAAATGGCCATCTTCGAAGCGTGTCTGGAGGCGAAGCGTCCATATGTGGATTACGGAGGTATGGGCGTGTATACGGTGAGGCAGAAAGCGCAGCACCAGAAATGGAAGGACGCCGGAGTCACGGCGGTGGTGGGGCTGGGCTCCGATCCGGGGATGTCGAACATTATTTGCCGCGCAGTGGCCGACCGTCTCGACACCATCGAGCGCATCAACCTGTATTGGGGCGCCACGAAGATCGGCGCCCAATCGCCTGTACTGGTGCCGCCTTACAGCGTGTCTACCGTTTTGGCAGAGTATGCGAACCCCAGCCAGCAGTTTCTCGATGGCAAGTTGCGGGAAGTGCCGGCGCAAGCTGGAGCCGAGTCGATCGATCTCCCGCATCCCTGGGGTAGAACCACGTTTATTCACTCGCAGCACTCCGAGCCGCTGACGGTGCCGTTTTCAGAAGGAATAAAGGAGAAAGGGATTCGCGAGTTTACCTGGAAGTTGTCTCTGCCGGAGCCTGATCACGAGGCCTGGGCGGGATTGGTTAAGGCTGGCTTCGATGCCGAGAATGAGCCGGTCACGGTAAACGGCGTGACGGTGCATCCCATCGGCGTGTTGCAGGCAGTGATCGATCGCAATATCAAGAAGAATGCCAATCGCATTCCTCGCCAGGAGGTACATGAGATCCATTTCGCGATCGGGCACGGCACCCGCGATGGGAAACCCAGCAAAGTCACGTGCCGAGTCATAGGCCATCCCAACCCGCTCTATGACGATTACGTCGATGCAGGGACGTCGATGAACATGTCGATCGGCGTGCAGCAGATGCTGAGCAGGACGATGAGATCGGGTGTGTGGGCGGCCGAAGAATACTTCGAAGCGGAGCCGTTCTTCGCCGAACTCAGAAAACGGCACTTCTCCATCGAAATGGAAACACAGACGATCGAGAAGTTTTGAAGTGGTATCTACAAGCGACAACCGCTAGAATGCAGTGCTTCATGATCGAACTTCGCAGATGTTTGCACTTACTTGCCCGATGTTTTAGCCGCACCGTGATGATCCTGCTGATGCTGAGCTCAGCGTTATGCGGGGCGCAGGAGCATTTTCCCAAGCGCAGGATCATCATCGATCAGGATGCGGCGGGACCGGGGGGCACCGATCAGCAATCCATGCTGTTGCTCATCCAGTCTCCGCACAGTGAAGTTCTGGGCATCACAGTGGTGACCGGCGACGGATGGCTGAAAGACGAAGTTGCGCACACCTTGCGCATGCTGGAGATCATCGGGCGCAGCGACATTCCTGTCGTCGCCGGAGCGGAATATCCGTTGGTCCGGCGCAAGGAGGAAACAGAACTGTGGGAGCAGCAGTACGGCTCGTTTGCGTGGCTAGGCGCGTGGACCCCGCGCCTCTATCATCCGCCAGACCAGTTGGGCGAAATGCCGGAAGGCAAGCCCACCACAAAGGCCTCGGAAGAGGATGCCGCACATTTTCTGGTGCGCATGGTCAGGAAGTATCCGCACGAGATCACGATCTACGAGGGCGGGCCGATGACGAATCTGTCCCTCGCGATGGCGATCGATCCCGAGTTTCCCACCCTCGCCAAAGAGCTGGTTTTTATGGGCGGCAGCCTCAGTCCCAAAACCGATGATCCTGAGTTCGTGAACACGCCCCGTCGCGAATTCAATTTGTGGTTTGATCCGGAAGCTGCTCACAACGTGCTGCTCGCGCCCTGGAAGAAGATCGTTTGCACGACGGTCGATATTTCAGTGAAGACTCGCCTCACCCAGAACTTGATCGATCAGATAAGAAGTGCGAACTCTCCGGCCGCAAAATACGTCGGCACCTACGCGCGCCTTCAAGGGCAATACAACTACTTGTGGGACGAACTTTCGGCGCTGGCCTGGCTCGATCCAAGTCTGATCACCGGCAAAAATGCCAGGTATCTTGATGTCGACCTGAATCGTGGACCTGGGTTCGGCGACACTCTGAGCTGGGCACAACAAGACGCACCAAAGATTCACGGCGCGCTGGTGGAGATTCAGGTCGATCTGGACACGCAAAAGTTTTACAAGCAGTTTGTGGACTTGCTTTCGGCGCCTGTTCCCAGACCGTGACAGATGAGTTCATTACTGCAACTGCTCAAGCATTCGCCGCGCCTGAGCCTGGTCGGGATGCTCTTTCAGGAGTCGATTTAGCAGTTCGCGTGCCTGGTCGCGCTCGCCCTTTAGAACGTAGACTCGCGCGAGATTCAAATAGGCCTGATCAAACGCCGGAGCCACGCGGATACATCGCTGGAAGGCCGTAACGGCTTCGTCCGGGCGCTGCGTGACCAGATACAATACCCCCAAATTATTCAGCGCCTCAGGATAGTCGGGTCGCGCCTGGAGAGCGCGCTGCAAATAGTCGTATGCCTTCGTTGTTTCGTCCGTTTGGGCGTACACCATTCCCATGCTGTAGTTGGCTTCCGGATCATTGGGTGCAATCGAGAGAGCCCGATCGAGGACTTGACGCGCATCAGTCCAGCGCTTCTGTAGACGATACGCGTTGCCTAGATTGTCCAAAGACAGCAGATGATTCGGATTGATCTTCAGCGCGTTCTCAAAGTCCTGGATGGCCCCGCCCAGATTATTTTCACGAGTCGAAATGACGCCCAAATTATTCCAGGTGTCGGGCAGTGTATCGGGATAGCTCGCGGATTGCCGCAGCCCGCGTTCAAACATCTCGCGTGCAGCCGCGTTGTTGTTCTGATTCAGATAGACGCTTCCCAGGCCGTAAATTGCTTCGGCGCTGGACGGATCATCCTGCAACGCCTGCTGAAAGAAAGCCGCGGCCTGTTCGAGGTAACCTCGCTGAAAAAACTGAGCGCCCAGCGAAAGATAGTTGCGCCCGACGGAAATGCTGGACGCGGCAAGTGAAAACGGCAGCCCTCGCTGGAGGCGCGCCGCCTCGGACCTGGGCAGGCTTCGCAAGTCCTGATCGACGGTCTTACCCTCGAACGCTCCGCGATACACCTTCACAATTTTTCCAGTTTCATCGATGAGAAACGAGGTGGGGAGAGCCATCTCCTGATGGCGGTCAAAAATGTGCCGGTACAAAAGGTTGTAGATCGCGGCGGTGTCGTCGGAAGCGCGCAGAACGGGAAAAGTAAAACCATTCTCTCGCTGCATCACAGACAAGTCCCGCGCCTTGGCATCCTGCTTCGATTCTGCTCCCGCCGTCCATTCATCTACGTTGATGGTGATGAGTTGTCCAGCCCAGCGCTTGTAGCTCTTCTCAAGCATTCGCAACGCGGTGACGCAATCGTCCGATTTGCTCGTCCAGAAGTGAAGCACTGCCGGCTTGCCGCGAAGTGCGGAGAGCGTCCACTGCCTTGCGCTCAGATCTGGAAGCGAGAACTCCGGCGCCGGGACCGGCGCCAGAAGCCACGTCTCGGTGGTGGATGGCACCTGGTCGACCAGCCTCCTGGCGTTTGAGGATGTCGCCGGGAGAAGCTTCGGATTTCTGAACGGCTCCACTCGCGAGGGCTGTTTTCCTTCCTGCACCCAAATTCGATGATTAATTGGAAGATCCGCGAGTTGCTGCACCACTCCGCTTGGCCAGCGAATCGCCGCGCGCACGGGGCCGTGATGTTCTCCAAGCCCAAAAAATATCTCCTTGCTGTGTTGCGAAAGAAAACCGGAGCCCGCGCGCACACTCTGTGTTTGAGTTCGCGATCCGCTTTCGATGCTTACCGAAGCACCTACGGCGTCGGGATTGCTTGTCGTGCCCTGCAGACGAAAGACGAGGGACGGCGGAAGATCCTTGGCAACGTTTTTCAAAATTCGCAGCTGCGGGCCGTTTCTGTTCTTGAGAACGACTTCCAGCCTCCCGTCGTGGTCAAAATCTGCGAGCGCAAACGAACGGCTGTCTTCAATGAAGTCCAGCCCTGCGGGAGCCGACACATCGGCGAATGTTCCATCGCGGTTGTTGGCATAGAAAATATTCCTCTCATACCCGCTCCAGGTCGCGTCACTGCGAATGAGTTCGTTGATTGCCATCCAGCCCTGTTCGTATTCGTGCGACGACGCCGCCTGGTCCGGTGAATTGGCCACTACTTGTCGCCAAAAAAAGCTGTTCAGATCAGAGCGCGACGGTCCAGAAACCATTCCGTTTGCGATGTAAATGTCAGGGAAGCCGTCGTGGTCGAAATCGAAGGCGTCGCTCGACCATGCCCAGCGCCCAATCCCCGTTCCCGAAGAACTCGTGATGTCTTTAAAAGTAGAACCAGCATTCTGCAGCAGTGAGTTGCCCATCGCGTGTTTCTGATACAGCGCGCGCACATCCGGGGTCGAATCCTTTTTGAATGCGTTCTGCATGGAGACACGCAGGCCAGCTGCCGTCCACATGTTGGCCACATAGAGATCCTCAGCGCCATCGGCGTCGTGATCCAGCCAGGAGACGCTCATCCCTGCGCCTACATCTTCCGCTTTCGACTGCGCAGCCACATCGGTGAAAGTGCCGTCACCATTGTTGCGATACAGATTCTTGCGTCCGAAATCGTTCACCACGTACAGGTCGGGCCAGCCGTCCCGGTTGTAGTCGTTCCACGCACAACAAAAGCTGTAGCGAGAGTTGTTCTTGCTGAGGGCAGATGCCTCCGTAACATCGCGGAACGTGCCATCGCGATTGTTCCGCATCAGGAAGTTCGGAGGACCATTCTCCGCATCCTGATAAGGAGAGGGGTAGCGATACTGTCCGGTGCCCTGGTAGTAGCTATACAGGCAGAAATACACGTCGAGCCATCCATCGCGATCGTAGTCCGCGGCAGCCGCGCCGGTGAAGGTTCCTTGGGGTGCGCGCGCGAACTGAAAGGCCTCACGTTGCTGACGGAATGTTCCGGTGCCATCGTTGCGAAAGTAGAGAGGACCATTCGCGCGTACCACGATGACATCCTGCTGCCCGCTGTGGTTGAAATCAGCGAACAACGCACATGCTGTGCTTTCGAGAACGCCGAGCCCGGAAGATTCGGTTACGTCATCAAAAGTTCCATCCCCGCGATTGCGATAGAGCCGGTTGGGCAAGCCTGCAGGCTGACAAACGTAAAGATCATCCAGTCCATCGCCGTCAATATCGGCAAACGAAACGCCGTTATGACCATAAACATCGATGCCGCACGCACCGTCGAGGATGGTCCGCCAGTAATCTACGCCGTGAAGCATCTGCGCGGCATAAGAAGCGTTCGCGCCCAAAGCTGCGGCCGAGATGTCAATATAGAAGGGCGAGGTGGATTTCGCTTCGGTCTCGTCCAGCATCTGGAGCTCGCGCAGTTGAAAGCGGCCGTCGCCGGATGTTTTCCACTGCATGTGCCAATTGCCGATTCGCTGCAGGCGGTGAAATCCTGCTCCCGACCCCGCGACTTCATAGCGAACCTTTGTAATCAGATTGCGCGGACTCATGCTCGCCGCGATTGTGTCCCCAGGGATTTCAATGCTGATCACCTGAAACTCCGCAACGTCAATGCTGGAAAAAACCTCCAGCCACGATTCCCACTGGAGCACGAATCGCTCAGGATCAATTTTGATGTCGCTACTGAATCGGTTCCGCCGGACATGAAGGCCGGAGGAAGAACGAATTACGGTAGACTCGGCTGGACTGAGCGATGCCGCCCGGAAGTCTGCGGACAAGGATGACCTGAGGGCTTGAGTTGAGCGCGGAGCCCGCAGTAGCGCCGCGCTCCATTTGCCCAGAATAGCGGCAATTTCCTCCGCATACTTTTCGCTGATGAACCGGTCGGAACCTGCCGGCACCTTCAGTAACATTGCATCGAGCGGCCGCTCGCTGCGGTACCGCGGGCGTAAAACAAATGCTGCGCCTTCCTCGAGACCTTCCGTGCCGGTCAATTCGGCAAGGCAAGGAACTTTCCAAAGGGTCGAGGGAATGAAAGCTGCCGCGGTGCCCCCACAAAGTCGGACCAGGAAGTTACGCCGGCTGAGATCCCCGAATTCAAGCGGCACTCGTCTACGGCCCAGTGTTCTGTCTCCTGATCTCGTGTGGAAAACCGAAGCTAACACTCGCATTCAGCTGGGTCAAGGCGTACACATCCGCTGTCCGTTTCCCGTTGACCTTCAAACTGGCAACCGCATCCTAAACACAATTCTTAGGGACGGCCTTGAGCCCAACAGAGGTTTCGCAGTTAAGGGAGGGAGCATTCATCGTGACAGACGGAATCGAGATCAATGATCGAGATGTGGTCACACTGGACAGCATCGCACCTGGTGTACGAGGCCTGCGGATTCTTCTGGTGAATGTGTACGCGGTTTCTGCCGCGAACGGATGGGTGCTCATCGACGCCGGTCTACCGATGTCGCATGGGCGAATCCGCCGCTGGGCCGAATCGCACTTCGGATCGCGCAGGCCCTCCGCCATCGTGCTCACGCATGGCCATTTCGATCACGTCGGAGCTTTTCCCCAGATACTGGATGCCTGGGATGTCCCAGTCTTCGCGCACCAGCTGGAACTGCCCTATCTTCGCGGGCAGGAAAAATATCCTGCTCCCGACTTAACGGCTGGTGGCGGCCTTATGTCCCTGCTGGCTCCGTTTTATCCTCGCGGTCCCATCAATCTGGGAGATCGAGTGCAGCCCCTTCCTCTGAACGGAATCGTTCCCGAGCTCGAAGACTGGAAATGGATTCACACACCGGGACACACCAAAGGCCATGTGTCGTTGTTTCGTGATTCAGATCGAACCCTTCTCGGCGGCGATGCTTTTTGTACAACCAAGCAAGAATCACTCACGGCCATTGCTACGCAGAAGCCCGAACTGCACGGACCTCCGGCGTACTACACAAGTGACTGGGATGCGGCCAAAGCTTCGGTTGAGATTCTCGCTAACCTCCAGCCCTTATGCGTAGCTCCCGGCCATGGATTGGCGATGAGCGGAGCAGACGTCGCACCCGCGTTGGACGATCTGGCAAAGAACTTTGACGAAGTGGCGCGTTTTAAGAAAACGCGTAGGGCGGCGTGATTGAAGACCGCTCGAGGAGTTTGAGAGTCTTCGAGATGACCGTTTACTGTTGAACATACGTTTGGCCTGACCGGTCATAGATCTGGACCATTTCATTCATGCGCTTAGCCAAGTCTGGGTGTAGCGCCCCATGCTGAAAACGCCAGCGCCAGTTCCCGCTCGATGTGCCCGGCAGATTCATACGCGCCTCCGCGCCCAGACCGAGCACATCCTGGAGAGGGATAATAGCGAGGTCGGCAACTGAGGACTCCACTCCTCGGATCAAGCGCCAGTGAATTGGCTCGTCGTTTTTGAGATCTAGGTATGCGCGGGCAAAGGTACGTTCCTTGGCGACATCCTCCGGAGTTCGAGTGCTGTCGCTTTCGCCCGAACTATTCCACCATCCGACAGTCGTATCGTTGTCGTGCGTGCCAGTGTAGGCCGCGAGTTCACGAGAATAGTTGTGAGGACGGAATGAGGGACCCTGCGGATCCTTGCCGAAGGCAAACTGCAGGATGGCCATGCCGGGGAAATGAAAGCGCTCGCGAATGGCCTCGACTTCCGGAGTGATGACTCCGAGGTTCTCCGCGATGATCGGCAGTTCGCCAAATTCGCGCTCCAGCACCGCAAATAGTTCGGCGCCTGGTCCTTTGACCCAACGACCGTTGATCGCGGTGGTCTCATTTCCCGGAATTTCCCAATGCGCCTCGAATCCGCGGAAGTGGTCGATGCGCACCGCATCATATAAATTCATTGCCGCACGATAGCGTTCGATCCACCAGCCGTAGCCGGTTTCCCGCAAACGATCCCAGCGATAAATTGGATTACCCCAGCACTGCCCAGTGGCACTGAAATAATCCGGAGGGACGCCGGCAATTACGACCGGCTCTCCTTGCGGAGTGAGGCAGAAATATTGTGGGTTCGTCCACACATCGGCACTGTCCAGCGCGACATAAATGGGGATATCGCCGACGATGCGAATTCCCGTTTGATGCGCGTGACTACGGAGTGCCTGCCATTGCCGGAAAAACTCGAACTGCCAGTATTGGATAGCACAAACAGAATCCCTTAGCCGCTCGCGCGCGGCGGCGAGAGCTGCTGGCCGACGGTTCGCGATGTCAGCCGCCCAGCGGTTCCAGGCAACACCGCCTTGTTCCTCCTTACACGCCATGAACAATGCGAATTCAGGAAGCCAGCCCGCGTTGGCCGCGCAGAAGTCGTCGAAAGCTCGCCTGTTGCTGTTGCCGCTGAGGAATCGCTGCGCTGCCTTTTTCAAGAGCGACGTCTTCCAAGGAATAACGCTCCCAAACTCGACGTGGTCCTCGGGAAATTCCGGTTCATTTCTGAAATCCGAAGCTTCCAGAATCCCTTGTTCACGCAATTTTTCGAGGCTGATCAGAAGAGGGTTTCCCGCGTGCGCCGAAAAGGACTGGAAAGGAGAGTCGCCGTAGCCAGTCGGGTTCAGGGGCAGCACTTGCCAGAGTTTTTGACCGGCATCCTTCAAAAAATCAGCGAAGGCGAATGCCTCAGATCCAAATTCGCCGATGCCATGAGGCCCAGGCAAGCAGGTGGGATGAAGCAGAATTCCGCTGGAACGAGGAAATCTCATACGCGCATGAGGAGTAAGAATAACGCAAACAACGGAAGCACCGCACACTCATCCATGCCGGGTGAAACCTGGGCGAGAGTTCCGGGAAAGCCTCCCCTCTTCGCTGTATTGCAATCGACGCGTACAGGCTCAAGATGATGATTACGTAACCAGACTATGCAGGAGTGAAGTCATGAAATTTATGTCGGCAAATCTCGATAACCTCAGGAAACTATATGTGGACGAACTGCAACACCTGCACTCTGCTGAAACGCAAATCACAAAAGCCCTGCCGAAGATGATCGAAAAGGCGAACGATCCTCAACTGAAGCAGGCTCTCGAGACCCATCTGCAGGAGACCCGCGGACACGTGGCGCGTCTTGAACAGATATTGCAAAACTCGGTAGGTGAAGTGGACTCAAAGAAATGTAAAGGGATCGCTGCTCTTATCGGCGAAGGAGAAGATGTGATCACCGATGCCAGCGACGAGGCAGTCCGCGATGCTGGCATCATCGCAGCGGCACAGAAAGTTGAGCACTACGAAATGGCATCGTATGGCACGGTTCGAACGTTTGCTGAAATTCTGGGACAGACCCAAGAGGCGGACCTGCTGGAGAGAACGCTGGACGAAGAAAAGCACGCGGACGCCGTTCTGACGCAGATATCCGACTCCGCAAATACGCGGGCGGATAAGGCAGCTTAAGCCCGACGTGAAACGCTACACCGTTTGCAGGTCGCGGGCTCGCTGGATCCAGTTAAATTCTACGCAGGCTCCTAAACGAGCCCCGACCACTTTGCTCTCAGGTCGAAGCAGACTGTCATGCGCTTAGCTGCTCTGGCAGGACCGCGAGGGCAACGTCAACCAATGTGTCTTGTTGCGATACTTATGGTAACCGACGCTGCCGCGGTAGCAGCTTGCTTGGTCAAGCCGTAACGTTCGTGAGAGAACGGCAGGATTAGTACTCCACTTTCCCGCCAACACCTTTTCTGGTTGAAGCATCACACCCCCCGCATTGAGTTCGTCAAACTGCAAGCGAGGAGCCTTGACAACTCCAACCAAAAGTTGGCTGCGCAATTTATTTCCTCCTGTCCTCTTTCTCATTTTCTTTGCTATTTACACCGACGGTCCTCCCGCCGTGGCGCAAGATGCCATGCTGCAGCCTCAAACCGAGAAGAACTATCAAGCCCATGCTTATCCTGGCAAGCTTGAGCCAGATGACGGGCAATGGATCCGTCCCGCCAAAGATTACGCAAGCACGCGTTACAGCAGCCTCGATCAGATCAACACGGGCAACGTTAAGAACCTTAAGCTTGCGTTTACCTTCTCGACCGGCATGACACGTGGGCACGAGGCCGCGCCCCTGATCGTGAACAACACGATGTACATCGTGACACCGTTCCCAAACAGTCTTTACGCCTTGGATCTGAGCAAGCCAGGGGCCCCCATGAAGTGGGTATACCAACCCCTGCCCACGCCGGCGTCACAGGGAGTAGCTTGTTGCGATGTGGTAAACCGCGGGGCTTCCTACGATGACGGCAAGATCTTTTACAACACGCTCGACGATCAAACGGTGGCGGTGGACGCCAAATCTGGAAAGGAAGTCTGGAAGACCCAGATCGGAGATATCAACAAGGGCGAGAGTATCACGATGGCTCCGATCATCGCCAAAGGGAAAGTATTAGTTGGCAACAGCGGCGGAGAATTCGGCATTCGAGGGTGGCTTACCGCACTGGATGAAAAGACCGGGAAGATCGCGTGGCGCGCTTATAGCGCTGGACCCGACAAAGATGTTCTGATCGGACCGAAATTCAAGCCATTCTATCCTCAGGATCGCGGCCAGGATCTTGGCGTGAAGACCTGGCCCCCGGATGCCTGGAAGATCGGTGGCGCAGGTGTTTGGGGATGGATCTCCTACGATCCGCAACTGAACCTGATCTATTACGGCACTGCGAATCCGGGCCCGTGGGATTCCGAAGCACGCCCCGGCGATAACAAATTCTCGTCCGGAATTTTTGCGCGCGACGCCGATACGGGCGAGGCGATCTGGTTTTATCAATACAGTCCCCACGATCTCTACGACTACGACGGAGTCAACGAGAATATCCTGCTCGACCTGCCGATCAGGGGACAGACTCGCAAAGTTCTCATTCATCCAGATCGTAACGGGTACGTCTATGTCCTGGATCGGACTACTGGCGAAGTTTTGTCGGCCAATCCATTTGCGCCCATTACAACCAGTCGTGGCGTGGATTTGAAAACAGGACTCTTGCAGTACGTGACCGAGAAGCAGCCAATGGTGGGGAAAGTGGTGCGCAATCTGTGTCCCACCGCGCCGGGCGCCAAAGACTGGCAGCCTTCGGCGTTCTCTCCGCGGACGGGGCTGGTCTACATTCCACACAATAATCTCTGTATGGATGAGGAAGACGTAACGGCCAACTACATTGCCGGCACGCCCTACGTTGGGGCCAACGTTCGCATGTATGACGCTCCGGGCGGATACGGAGGAGCTTTTACCGCCTGGGATCCCATCGAGGGGAAAGTCGTATGGTCCAACCCGGATCATTTCCCGGTGTGGAGCGGGGCGCTAGCGACTGCCGGCGATGTTGTGTTCTACGGAACGTTGGACGGCTGGTTTAAGGCTGTCGATGCGCATTCCGGCTCGCTGTTGTGGCAATTCAAGACCGGGTCGGGAATCATCGGCCAGCCCGTCAGCTACAAAGGCCCAGATGGCAAGCAATATATCGCGATCCTATCGGGCGTAGGGGGATGGGCTGGAGCCATCGTCGCCGGAGGCTTGGATCCCCGAGATGAATCCGCAGCTCTTGGATTCGCCGGAGTGATGAAAGATCTGCCAAAGTACACCACCAAGGGAGGGATGCTGTATGTTTTCGTCCTTCCGTAGGCCTGCCGCACTCGCGGTTATCTTTTTGGGGATCGTCGGCGCGGCATCCGGGCAAAGTCGTGAACTTCGCGTCTGCGCTGATCCCGACAACATGCCGTTTTCCAATATCCAGCAACAGGGTTTCGAGAACCGTATCGCGGAATTGGTCGCGGCAGATTTAGGCGCACACCTCACCTATGTCTGGCAAAGGATGGGCCGCGGCTTTGTCCGCGAGTACATTGACAAATCTCAATGTGATTTTGTAATCGGCATTCCCGCAAATTTCCATTTCCTGCTCACCACCATTCCTTATTACCGATCAACCTATGTCTTCGTGGTTCCACGACAGTCAAACGTGAAATCAGTGTCGCTCGACTCGCCTGAGTTGCACGGATTGAAGATCGGTGTGCAAGTGCTGGATGAGAATTACACTCCGCCGGGCACAGCCCTGGCGCGGCGCGGCTTACAAAGAGAAATCGTCGGTTTCGATAGTACCGGGGAAGATGCCGAGTCGATTGTGCGCGCGGTCGCGAAGCACCAGGTCGATCTGGCCGTGGTTTGGGGACCGCTTGCTGGATACTTCGCCCAACGATATCGCGGCGCCCTCAAGCTCGTGCCGGTTAAGCCGGAAGTCGATCCTCCGGGGCTGCCGTTTACGTTCGCCATCTCGATGGGTGTTCGCAAAGGGAATACCGCGCTGCGAAATGATCTGCAAAATGTGCTTTCAACCCACAGTTCAGAGATAGACGACATTCTGGCGGACTATGGCGTGCCGCAGCTTCCGTTAGCGCCGCAACAGACCAGCTCCGCAGAGGTTCGTGATGCGCAGTAATTTCCAAGTCGCACTGGTGTTGGGCGCCTTCGCTGCTGCCGCGTTGCTGGTGGCGTGTTCGCGGGAGAACCGGATCTTGCGACAGCCTCCGCCTGCCAATCAGACCATCAACTCCGTCCAAGTGAGTGGCCTGAATCCGGGGGCAAATTCCATGCCCACCCCTCCGCCTTCCAACATGTATCAGGAAAGCGCATACGCCGTTTCGGAGGGGCAAAAGCTCTATGAGCAGTACAACTGCGTTGGTTGTCACGCTCACGGTGGTGGCGGTATTGGTCCGCCGCTGATGGACAATAACTGGATCTACGGCAGCGAAGCTGGAAATATCTTCACCACCATCATGCAGGGAAGGCCCAATGGTATGCCTTCTTTCCGCAATCGCGTTCCCGAATATCAGGCCTGGGAGATTGCTGCTTACGTCCGCTCCATGTCAGGACTGCTCCCGAAAGGCGTTTCGCCCGGCCGTCCCGACCACATGAGTGTAAAGCCGTCAGAAGCTTCCACGCCTCCGCAAACACCTACCGGAATTACCGGCTCCCCGGAGCAGCACCAATGATTGCCGCTCTGTTCGTGATCGCGCAGGCGATGCCGCTTGACCCCGGTCGCCACAATATCTTGCGTCCCGGTGCACCGCAGGGCAGCCACATCGAGTGGCTCTACTGGGTCATTTTCTGGATCGTATTCGCGGTTTACGTTTTGCTGATTCTGGGATTTACCCGAGCCGGCGCGAGATCGAGGTCGGACGCCGTTTATCCACTGCCCGTATTCGAAGACAAAGAAGGAGACGAGCGGGCCAAGTGGGCTGTGGGAACGGCGATCGCGGTCACGGTCGTGACCTTGTTCGTCGTACTGGTTCTGAGTGTGGTCACCGGCAAGAAGGCGGCCGGATTGACTTCAAAAAACCCCGTCACGATCCAGGTCATCGGTCATCAATGGTGGTGGGAAGTCGTTTACCCGAATCCGCAAGCCGATCTGACCGTCACCACAGCGAATGAAATACACGTCCCTGTGAACACACCTGTAGTTATTCTCACGAATTCCTCCGATGTGATCCACAGTTTCTGGGCACCGGGCATCACCGGCAAGCGTGACCTTCTGCCGGGGTATTCTTCTGCTTTTTGGTTCAAGCTCGAGCAGCCGGGGACTTATCGTGGACAATGCGCCGAGTTCTGTGGGCTGCAGCATGCGCACATGGGATTCTCGGTCATCGCGCAATCGCTGGAAGACTTTCAGGCCTGGCAACAGCAGCAACTCAAGCCGGCTGCCGAACCGAGCAATGACGAAACCAGTCGCGGGCGCGCGGTCTTCCTGACGCATGCCTGCCAGATGTGCCACACCATTCGCGGCACCGACGCAGGCTCACGCTTGGGGCCGGATCTGACCCACCTCGCAACCCGCAACATGATTGCCGCTGAGACTCTGCCCAATAGTCGCGGTGCTTTGGCGGGCTGGATTCTGGATCCGCAACGTATCAAGCCGGGCGCTGAGATGGCTCCCAACTCGCTTTCTCCAGACGATCTGCAAGCCCTGCTCGCATATCTGCAAACTTTGCAATGAGGAACCGTGGCCACTACAGAACCTGTAATCGCGAACGGAAAAGATACTCACGATACTGAGCTTGCATGGCGCCTAGCCCGGACGTGGTACCAGCCGCGGGGTGTCTGGGGATGGCTCAGCAACACGCATCATACCGCAGTGGGCATACGGTTCATGGTCACCGCCTTCATCTTCTTATTATTGGGCGGGGTGCTGGCCGCGCTTATGCGGCTGCAGTTGATCAAGCCCGAGAATTCCCTGCTCGGCCCGGATTTGTACAACCAGATTTTCACCATGCACGGCAGCACGATGATTTTCCTGTTTGCCGTGCCCATGATGTTTCAGGGATTCGGGGTGTACGTAGTCCCGCTGATGTGCGGTGCGCGAAATATCGCGTTCCCGCGCTTAAATCTCTTTAGCTATTACCTCTATGTGGGTGGGGCCTTGGTCCTGTGGGGCGGGTTACTCACAAACACGGGGCCTGATGTCGGGTGGTTCGCCTACGTCCCCCTGTCGGGCCCGCAATATAGCCCCGGACACCGTGCGGATATCTGGTCGCAAATGATCACGTTCACGGAAGTGTCGGCTCTCGGAGTAGCCGTCTGCCTGGCGACCACCATCCTCCGTTATCGCGCTCCTGGAATGACTCTGAACCGCATGCCGATCCTGCTCTGGGAAAAGCTGACGATTTCGTTCATGGTTATTTTTGCGATGCCGGCAGTTATGGTCGCAAGCGGCCTTCTTCTGCTGGATCGCCTTGTGGGCACGCATTTTTTCAATCCGGCGGAAGGCGGCGACGTTCTGCTTTACCAGCACCTGTTCTGGTTCTTTGGGCATCCCGAGGTTTACATCATCTTCCTGCCTGGGGCGGCGATCGTGTCGACCGTGGTCTCCTGCTTCTCGCGGCGCCGTATTTTCGGCCATACACCAATTGTCGTCTCCGTAGTGGCGACCGGCTTCATTGGATTCGGAGTGTGGGTGCATCACATGTTTGCCACCGGACTGCCGCAGCTCAGTGAAAGCTTTTTCACGGCCGCAAGTCTGATGATCGTGATTCCCACTGGAGTTCAGTTCTTCTGCTGGCTGGCGACCATTTGGAATGGCCGCGTTCAAATGCGATTACCCATGCTATGGGCGTTCGGATTCTTCTTTGTATTCCTGATCGGCGGGCTATCGGGAGTCATGCTGGCCTCAGTTCCGGTAGACACCCAAGTGCACGATACCTACTTCATCGTTGCCCATTTCCACTACGTCCTCATTGGTGGAGCTCTTTTCCCAATGTTTGCGGGCCTCTACTTCTGGTTCCCAAAGATGACCGGACGAATGCCCGATGGGGCGCTCGGAAAATGGCACTTCTGGCTCTTCTTCATCGGCTTCAACCTGACCTTCTTCACCATGCACTTTCTCGGTCTTCATGGGATGACGCGACGCGTCTACACCTACTTGCCAGATATGCATTGGCAGGGCCTCAACCGCCTGGCAAGTATCGGTGTGGCGTTCATGACAGCGGGGTTGCTCGTCTTCATTGCCAACATTTTGCGCAGCCGGCGTCTGGGCGCAAGAGCCGGCGACAATCCGTGGGGAGACAGCGGCCTCGAGTGGGGCACCTCGTCACCGCCCCCGCCCTATAACTTCCTGCATCCGCCTACGGTGAATGGACGCGATGCGCTCTGGGATGCAGCGCCCGATCAGGCTGTGGTAGTCGGATTGCGCGACGACATCCGCGAAGTGCTGGTGACTCATAGCCTGGATAGCAATCCCCAGCACAAAGATGAGGATCCGGGCCCGAGCATTTGGCCCTTCCTTGCTTCTGTCGCGGTGTCGGCGACCTTTGTCGGGTCGATCTTCACTCCCTGGGCCGTACCGTACGGAGCGCCGCTGGTGATTATCACGTTAATCGGCTGGTTGTGGCCACGTGGCCACTCTCCCGCTCCGCTACCGCAGAGGACATCATGGAGTCACTAAGAGAACCAATTCGCCCTCTGACGCTCGATGTCTCCGATGTGCCGAGTGTCGCCTTTGGCCCAAGCAATACGACCCGGCTGGCGAACGTTTTCTACATGACCATCGAGGGCATGATGTTCGCCCTCTTATTCGCGAGCTACTTTTATCTGCGAACCCGCGTACAGCAGTGGCCTCCGGGGCATCTCGCACCCGATCTTCGCTACGGAGTCGCGAACGCAATCATTTTTATCCTCAGCGTCATTCCCGCGCGATGGGTTCAAAAGCGCGCCCCTTCGGGCGACCGCGCCGCCATCAGGATCGGATTGATGGTGCTTGCGGCATTTGCTCTGTTGGCGACCGCCATTCGTGTATTCGAATTTACGACCTTGAACTGCCGCTGGTCTGATGATGCGTACTCTTCGACGCTCTGGGTTCTGATCGGAATGCACGCAGGGCACCTCGTTACAGAACTGATTGAGACGATAGTACTGCTGGCCGTCGCTCTTACAGACAAAATGGAGGGGACGCGTCTCGCCGACGCCGCCATCAACTCCGACTACTGGTACTTCGTGGTTGTAACTGGGTTGTTGAATTTTATTTTCATTTACGGCTTGCCCCGTTTGCTTTGAGACTCATGACTAATCCCAAACCAATCGTGGAAACAGGAAAGACGCCATTCGGGATCTGGTGGAGTCTGGTGTCGGGATTCGCCGCTTGGGGCTTGGATCTGGGACTTAGCTACATGCTCGAGCAGCACAGTTGCTCCACCGGACACTTTTACGTGCTGCACACAATTTCCTTCGTGTGTTTCGTAGGAGCCCTGAGCGGTTTTGCAACTGGTTTTATTGAAATGAGCCGATTTCCCCATGACTCGAAAGAGGAAGGCGGGAGCAGCCTGGATCGCGCCCACTTCCAGGCGCTCATTGGAATGATTTTCAGCCTGTCTTTCGCGGTCGTCATCATTGCGGGTGCGATACCGCGCTGGATTCTGTCTCCATGTCAGTGAACGCCTTGAGGACGCAACTCAAACTCGGATGCTCGGCCTTGGCGGCACTGACCCCTCTGCACGCCCAGGCCGAGGCCGCAACCGAGCGCGCGGGAGGCTGGACGTGGCCGTTGCCGGTTCTCATCCTCCTTCTGCTTGCGGCCGCTCTCTACGTTGCGGGCCTCGTCAGAATGTACCGCAGCAACGCGAGATCGACCATTCGATGGCGCTCGGTCGCCTACTACTCCTTGGGATGGGGCTCCCTGGTCCTCGCTCTCGATTCCCCCATCCACGAAATCGGCGAGCAATTGTTCTGGGTGCACATGACCCAGCATGAAATTCTTATGCTGGTCTCTGCCCCTTTGCTGGTATTGGCCCGCCCCCTGGTGCCATTTCTATATGCGCTCTCACCGCAGTGGCGGCAGCGGGTTGCGAATCTCAGTCGAACAAAAACCTTCCGAAAATCGTGGAATTTCATTTCAGCACCGGTATCAGCCTGGTTGATTTCGGCCCTCGCGCTCTGGGTTTGGCATGCACCCTGGCTGTTTGCGAGAGCGATTGAAAATGACTGGGTGCACGCGGCCCAGCACACCACTTTCTTTCTGACCGCGCTGCTGTTCTGGTGGCCGCTCGTCAATGGTGCGCCCTCTATGGGATACGGGGGAGCCCTTGTGTACGTTTTTACGACCGCCATGCACACCAGCCTTCTCGGGGCCTTGCTCACGTTTGCGCGAACGCCCTGGTATGCGCCGTACGTGGGCACCGCGGCGTTGTGGAATCTCACTGCGCTCGAAGATCAACAACTCGGAGGCCTGATCATGTGGATCCCTGCAGGAACTCTTCTACTCGCAGCCTTCCTGATTCTTCTCGTCAAATGGATGAAGCACTCGCAAGAGCGCTGGCAATATACGCGCATGGCCCAACTGACCGGTTTACCGCTTGGAAATGTCAAATGAGAACAGCACTCCTCATAGCCGCCATCATGCTTGCCCTGTTATCAGCAGGCTGTGACAACCTGAGCGAACGACGGGTAAAGGAAGCCGCGGTATTGACCGACGGCGGCAACGCGCGCGTGGGTAGAGTGGAAATTCGCAAATACGGGTGTAATGCGTGTCACGAAATTTCGGGAGTTCCCGGGGCGCGCGGCTTGATCGGTCCTCCACTCACCAACATCAACCAGCGTTATTACATCGCCGGCGAGATTGCCAACACACCCAACAATCTCATGTCGTGGATCCAGCATCCGCACCAGATTGAGCCCCACACATTGATGCCAGACATGGGAGTCAGTGAGCAGGACAGTCGCGACATCGCGGCCTACTTATACGCACAGTAATCAGGAGATCACCATGCTATCCATCCTTCATTGCCGAGCAGTGGTTCTCGCCGTCATTCTTGCGTTTTCCGGCGTCGCTTTTTCGCAGAATCCAACGGACTGCTCGCACCTGCCTGACCACAGCAAGCTGAAAGCGGCTTTGTCGGCCGCAGTGAAGGAAGGTAAAGGAAAAAATGGTGGCTTGGGAAATCAAGAATGGGGCACGGTAGTGAATCGCGATGGCATCGTGTGCGCGGTGGTATTCACCGGGCCCAATCGCGGCGCGGAATGGCCGGGGAGCCGTTTGATCTCAGCGGAAAAAGCCAACACAGCGAACGCATTCAGCACCGACAACTTTGCACTCTCGACGGGGAATGTCTACACAGCCGCGCAACCGGGTAATTCTCTTTACAGCATCGTCGCCGGCCCGAACCCCAATACCGCCTTCGCGGGCAGCCCAGATAAGTTCGGCCTGCCTGACGACCGGTCGGAAAGCCGATTGGTGGCGTCATCGTGTTCGGTGGAGGCCTCGCCCTATACGACAAATCCGGTCACATTCTCGGAGCTCTGGGCGTAAGCGGCGACACCTCCTGTGCTGACCATGTTGTGGCTTGGAAAACTCGCCACAGCCTCGGCCTCGACAATGTCCCCATGGGCGTTGCGCCCGGCCCGAGTGACAATCTCATTTTCGACATCCAGCAAGGAGTCAGCAGCAGCGGCTTCGGCCATCCCGCATGCAAAGGCGGCGAGCCCAGCGAGGACATCATCAAGAAGCTGACCGACACTTTGCCTGCCGGACCTCACCACTAATTTCAACGCCGGGCTGCTAATCACGGATTGCGATCATCAGTTATCTCGCTCGCGATGCCGCGTCTCGCGTCGGTGTGTATCGCTCAGCATTTCTCACGTAACGGAACCGCTACGCCCCAGCTATTGAAACGTTTCACTATTGAGAATAGAGTGCCTAGCGTGAGGAAGTTGTTCTATCTCTTCGGTCCTTAATGGAGGAGGAAACTCCCGATGTTACGGCACTCTTACGGTCGCATCCTAACTGTCTGTGTTTTTCTTAGCCTTGTAGCCCACGGCCAAACCATTTCAGTCGACGCGACTCCCAGCCATATGCGGAAGTCGTTCGTACCCGATCAGGCACTTGGTGCGGAAATCGACCGCCTGAACCAGCAGTTCATCGACCAGACCTTCGTCAAACCCGTGATCGACCGCGTCCTGGAAGCCGGATGGGGGCCAGTGAGCTATCGTCAGAACACGGAACTCTACACAGAAGCCTGGCACTGGAATCCCACCGGCACCTGGAGCGACCCCTCGGGCAAGGGATATTTTGTGGGCAGCTCGAATCCCACCGAAATGATCCGCTACAGTTATGGTTACCCGCTGCCGCACCGCGGCGTGACCCGCGATGATGGTACCGAGACCGTCAGTTATTCGCGCCTGACGGACGGTGATTCGCATACATACTGGAAAAGCAATCCCTATCTCTCGCACGAGTTCACCGGCGAAGATGACTCCAGGAATCCGCAATGGATCTTCTTCGATTTGGCCAACGTTCAAAGCGTCGAAGCCATCCGCATCGCGTGGGGCGATCCCTACGCGCGCCAGTATGCCGTGCAATTTTTCACCGGGGAGGATCCAATCCGCGCGCCCACCAAAGGCGTATGGCAGAACTTCCCATTCGGCTTCATCCAGGAGGGAAAGGGCGGGATCGCGACCATCCGCCTCGCTTCCTCCCCAGTTTCCGTTCGCTGGGTGCGGATCTGGATGACTCAGTCTTCCAACACATGCGACGATCACGGATCATCTGATCGCAGGAATTGCGCAGGCTACGCAATTCGTGAACTGTACATGGGCACCCTGGGCCGCGCGGGAGAGCTTCACGATATCCTGCGCCACACTCCGGATCAGGATCAGACGCCCACCTATTGCTCATCGGTCGACCCCTGGCACGAGGTGTCCGATATAGACAAGAGCGGGCGCGCGCAGGTCGGCTTCGACCTTTTCTACACTGCGGGATACACTCGCGGCTTGCCGGCAATGGTCCCCATCGCTCTCATCTACAGCACGCCCGAAGACGCTGCCGCACAGATCAGTTATCTCAAGAAGCGCAACTATCCAATTTCGTATATCGAGATGGGGGAAGAACCGGACGGACACTACATGCTCCCCGAAGACTACGCCGCCCTCTACCTGCAATTCGCGACGGCGATCCACAAAGTCGATCCCTCACTTAAGCTTGGTGGACCAATCTTTACGGGGCAGAATAAGGACATCGAGGTCTGGGCGGACGCGGAAGGACGCACTTCCTGGACAGGTCGATTCATCGATTACCTGCGGCGGCACAATCGGCTTTCAGACCTGGCGTTCTTTTCCTTCGAGCACTATCCCTACGATCCCTGTCGCTATCAGTGGGGGAATCTGTACGACGAGCCGCAATTGGTCTCAAACATTTTGAAGGTGTGGCGCCAGGATGGTGTTCCTGACAACATTCCGATGTTCATAACCGAGAGCAATATCTCTTCCAATGCTTCGGAAGCATCGGTCGATATCTTTGGCGCACTGTGGCTCGCGGATTATGTTGGAGCATTCCTGACCGCGGGCGGCGACGCGATCTACTATTTCCATTACATTCCTTTCGGCGTGCATCCTGGGTGCAACAACTCCGACTCGACCTTTGGAATGTTCGCCACCGATAACAAGCATCAGGTTACGCAGCCGCTGGCGCAATTTTTTGCCAGCCAACTCATCAATCTGGAATGGCTGAAGCCCGGCCACGACACTCACCAGCTCTATTCAGCGGAGAGCGACATTGAGGACAGCGCCGGTCACAAGCTGGTGACCGCGTACGCCGTGAAGCGGCCCGACAAGGAATGGGCATTGTTAATCGTGAACCGAGACCAGGAGAATCCGCATACCGTAAAGATCAACTTCCACGATGCGGAGACTAGGCGGGATACTTCGTTCGCGGGCCCGGTCGATAGCTTTACGTTCGGGAGCGCTCAGTATCGCTGGGACCCGCTGCGGAAGATTGCGGATCCCGATGGCCCCGTGCTGAAAACGCAGATTACGGCTGGCCATGATTCCACGTTTACGTTGCCAGCCGCATCTCTCGTGGTCCTTCGCGGTTCGGTGCCGAGTCGCTAACTCGCGTGGAGACGCTGCGATTACTGCGCTAGCTCTCTAAGATCGCTTTTTTGGGGAACGCAGGCCACCTTTTTTGAAACAGCGGCTTCTTTACATTTAGATGCGCAAAAGCGCCGCAGCTGTCCGCGAACCATGAATAGATCGTTATACGATACTCGCGCTTTCATCGCGTAGCGGAATTGACAGCGGGAAGGCACTGTTTCTAAGATACTAATATCCACGCACCGTTCTGGTGTGGGGCCAACGGTTGAGTAGCTCACCGTTGCCAAAAAACATGATTAACGTCAAAGACCTTACCAAGAGGTATGCGCGGACCACTGCCGTCGATCACATTTCCTTCGAAGTAGCCCAAGGACAGATCGTTGGCTTTCTGGGTCCGAACGGCGCGGGCAAAACCACGACGATGCGCATGCTAACGTGTTTCCTGCCTCCATCTTCGGGCACAGCCACGGTGGCCGGATTCGATGTTCTGGAACAGCCGCTTCAGGTCAAGAAGCGCATCGGATATCTGCCGGAAACGCCGCCGATCTATCCGGAGATGTCGACCTCCGAATATCTTCGGTTTGTGGGAAAGCTGAAGGGGCTCTCGGGTGCCGAACTCGACAGACGAGTGGATTATGTCTGTGGACGCTGCGCTGTAGCCGAGGTCAAGACAAAACTGCTGGGCAAGCTTTCCAAAGGCTATCGGCAGCGTGTGGGACTGGCGCAGGCCATCATTCACAATCCGGATGTACTGATTCTGGATGAGCCCACGGCAGGACTTGACCCGAAGCAGATCAACGAGACTCGCGATCTGATCAAGGATCTCGCTGGCGATCACACCATCGTTCTCAGCACCCACATCCTCCCGGAAGTCGAGCAGACGTGCCAGCAAGTCATCATCATCAACCGGGGCAAGCTGGTGGCGACCGATTCGGTTCGCAATCTGCAAGCGCGAGCTCGGGGAGCGGAATCCGTGCTCATCGAGGTGGCCGGTCGCACTGATGTTCTCGATCCGTTGATGGTGCAGCGCAAGCTCGAGCAGGTACCCGGCATCGCGCGCGTCGTAGCAAAACAAGAGCTTGATTCACGCCTCGTGTTCGAATTGGAAACCAGCAAAGGACCCTTTGTTCGCGGCGATGTGGCGCGTGCGGTCGTCGAATCCGGTTGGGATCTGAACGAACTGCGGCCTACAGCGATGAGCTTGGAAGAAATATTTCTTCAGCTTACTGGCGAGGATGTGTCCAAGCCGGAGGAAACGCCAGTCGAGGTGCATGCCTGATGCGAAATGTCTGGATTATCTGCCGCAAGGAACTGCGGAGCTACTTCGTGTCCCCAGTTGCCTACATTCTGCTCATAATGTTCGGATTGATCTTCGGATTCTTTTTCTGGAATGCCCTCGGGGCTTTCGTATTCGAGAGTATTCAGTCGCAGATGAGCGGGCGCTCCTTCCCCATGAACCTGAACGAGTGGATCATCCGTCCTCTGCTCTCCAACGTTAGTGTCATTGGATTGTTCTTCATTCCCATGATCACGATGCGGCTCTTCGCGGAGGAAAAACGCACCGGGACCATTGAGCTGCTGGTGACCTCTCCCGTGCGTGACATCGAAATCATTTTGGGCAAGTGGCTGGCGTCTGTCGCGCTGTACGCTTGTCTCCTGGTATTCACGGCGCTGAACTTTGCATTCCTGTTCCGATACGGCAACCCCGATTGGAAGCCGCTGCTGGTCGGCTATCTCGGCTTGCTGCTCCAGGCTGGGGCATTGTTGGCGATCGGAACGTTTATTTCAACGCTGACGAAAAATCAGATCATTGCCGGGGCGGTCACATTCGGCGTTTGCCTCTTGCTCTGGGTGCTGGAATGGGTGAGCGGATACGAAACCGCGGCATGGGCCCGTGTTCTTGCCTACATGTCGGTAATCACGCATTTCGAATCATTCGGCAAGGGAGTGCTTGATTCGAAGGACGCTGTCTTTTATGTGACGGTGATTTTCCTGGGACTCTTTTTCACCGCACGGTCCATGGAATCTCTCAGGTGGAGGTCATAGATGGCAAGCCACTGGCTCAAAGCAAGGCAGACCAGGTACGCGGCCTATGCTGCTGCCTACATTGTGATTGTCATCGCTGCCTTGGTGGTCGCCAACATTCTGGCCGATCGCTATAACAAGTCGTACGACTCCACCGCCAATAAGCGTTATAGCCTCTCCGATCAAACCGCGAAGATTGTCAAAGGCCTGAAACAGAACGCAACCATCACCTACTTCAACCAGAGCACCCGGTTCCGCGACGGTAAGGATCTGCTCGAGCAGTACGCCAACCTTTCTCCCAAGGTGCAAGTGAAGTATGTGGACCCGGATAAGGATCCGCAGTTGGCTCGCGAGGCAGGAATCCGCAGCCTGGGAACTGCCGTGGTGCAGGTTGCCGACAAAAAAGAAGAAGCCAAGAGCATGACGGAAGAAGGCATCACGGGTGCCTTCATTCGCGACCTGAAGAGCAAGACTCGTACGGTGTGTTTTACCAGCGGCAGCGGCGAGCACCAGCTAGACGACAGCAACCGGGAAGGGCTGGCGCACTTCAAAGAACTCCTCGCGAAAGACAATTACGAGACTAAATCTGCTGATTTGCTAACCAAAGCTGAGGTGCCGGGCGACTGCACTACTCTCGTGATTGCTGGCCCGACCAAGAACTACGAGCAGCCCGAAGTCGACGCTATCAAGAACTACGTGGAAAATGGCGGACGCGCATTCTTCATGCTCGACCCGCCACTCAAGCTGGGACACGAGGAAATCGCGGACAACGATGGACTCACGAACCTGCTGCAGAGTTGGGGTGTTACGTTGGATAAGAATTTGGTGCTTGATCTGAATCCGCTCGGCCAGATTGCCGGGTTAGGTCCGCAGGTCGCGCTGGTCACGCATTACGAATCTCAACCGATCGTAGAGCAATTGCGAGGTACGGCCACCGGTTTTCCCTTGGCCCGTTCCCTCGACGTCAAGAACACAGACAAAACCAGCGTACAGAAGCTGTTCGACAGTTCCAGCACAAGCCTGGCAACCAGCAACTTGAGTTCGCCGGCGGTGAATGTAAACGATCCTAAGAATAAGAAGGGCCCGCTGACCCTGGCTGCGGCCGGTACGTACAACACCGGCAAAGAAAATTCTCAAGGACGGTTCGTGGTAGTCGGTTCGTCGACCTGGGCAGCCAATCGCTTTATCGATTTCAATGGCAACAACGATCTCGCGTCCAACGCGGTCAATTGGTTGTCTTCGGATGAAGATCTAATCTCCATCCGCCCCAAGCCCCAGGACGACCGCCGCATCACTATGACGGCGCGTCAAGTCTCCTGGGTACGGGCGGTCAGCCAATTTGTCTTGCCGTTCGCAGTTGTAATTGTGGGCGTTTCGGTGTGGTGGAAGCGGAGATAATACGCCCAGACTTCTTGTGTTGTTGAGTGAAACATGAAGATTCGTGGTCTGCTAATCGCAAGCCTTGTATTCGCCGCCCTGGCTGGCGTTCTGTATTGGTCGGATCACCGCAAAGCCAGCGCGCAAGCCGCCAAGCCGAGTACCGACACCGCCCCGGCAATCCTCAAACGCGACCAGAACTCCGTAAGCAAAATTGAGTTGAAGAAGAAGGATCAACCCACAATCCAGTTGGACAAGCCTGGATCGGACTGGAAGATTACCCAGCCCAAACCCTTCGCAGCGGATCAGAGCACCATTTCGACTATGCTTTCGTCGCTCTCTTCGCTCAATTCGGAGCGCCTCGTCGATGATAAAAGCACAGATCTGCAACGCTACGGCCTCGATCACCCATCCTTCGAGTTGGATATCAGCGAGAAGGACAACCGGGGCCAGCGCATTCTTTTTGGGGATGACACACCAACGGGCAACGCCGTGTATATCGCCCTGGCCGGTGATCCGCGCATCTTCACCGTTGCTGGCTACACCAAGAACAGCCTCGACAAGAATCTGAATGATCTTCGGGACAAGCGGTTCCTGACCGTAAATGCCGACAAGATCAGCCGCGTTGAACTGGCAGGCAAACAAGGAGACATAGAATTTGGGCGTAACCAGGACGAGTGGCAGATCCTGAAGCCTAAGCCCATGCGCGCCAATGCCGAGGCGGTGAGCGAACTCGTCCGCAAGTTGGCCGATGCCCGTATGGACCTCAGCGGTCCAGACACTGCAGCGAGAGAGGCGGCTTCCGCCTTCAATCATGGCGCTCCCGTCGCGACGGTGAAGGTCACAGACGAATCCGGCAGGCAAGAGCTTCAGCTGCGCAAAGACAAAGACGTGTATTACGCCAAATCTAGCGTGATTGATGGTGCGTACAAAGTCGGTTCCGACCTGGGCGAAGCGGTCAACAAGAAGCTGGAAGATTTCCGTAACAAGAAGGTTTTCGCTTTCGGATATTCAGATCCCAGCAAGCTTGAAATTCACAGCGGCTCGAAAGTGTACTCTCTCCTGCGCGGGGGCCAGGACTGGTGGGACAATGGCCGAAAGTTGGACGAGGCCAGCGTCGAATCCCTTATTTCTAATCTCCGCCAGCTGTCGGCTGACAAATTCGTTGACTCAGGTTTCACCACTCCAGCCATCGAGGCAACCGTTACATCCAAGGATGGAAAGCGCGTAGAAAAAGTCCTGATCTCAAAGACCGGAACCAACTACATCGCCAAGCGCGAGAATGACCCCGCGTTCTACGAGTTGCCTGCCATTTCCGTTGACGATCTGCAGAAGTCGCTCGACGGAATCAAGCCCGCTGCCCCCTCCACGAAATCGGGGAAGTAACCAACAGCGAGGACTCAGGGATGTTTTTTCCCGGAGCCAGTTGCGGGCTGATTCTCCAGATGCACCCTGCCCGCAATGGCTAAATCCGGAATTACGAACTCGGTGAATCCATCATGCAGGGTTGGAGCCAAAGACTTGCAGCAGCCGTTTTCTGGGCTCTCGTAGCGGATGGCGGCGAACGATCCCTTTACCTTGACTTGGACGCGGACCGGATCTTGCGCGTAATTGATTAACTCCAGCACTTTGAGGCCACCGTGATTTTTGCGATACGGTACCGCGATCGTGGTGAGTCCATTCCACAGGCTCAGCAACGCGTTTTGGTTCCCAATTAGCCGGCGGATGTCCTGCGCAAATGTCTCCGGATCCGACACTGGTTCGGAAAGCTCAAGCACTTTTCCGCTCCCTACCGCATACGACACTGCGTGTCCGTTCAACTGAACTGCGCCCTGACTCTGCCATGGATACGAACCGTGTGCATCCACTACCACGACAGTCTTACCCTGACTTGCAAGGTGTTCGAGTTGAGTCGCCAGTTCCTTTTCCGGCTTTGCGAAGACGATTACAACGTCTACGCCCTCCATATCTTCCGACTGCAAGTTTGTAGCACGCGAAACCTCGAATGGGATGTTGTGGCGGGCCATCAGGTTCATGGCCTCGTCGGAGGGGTCAAGGTCATCGACCACAACCGCCACATCGGCAGCGGCTTGCAAGCCCTCTTGCGCCGCATGTGAATAAAATTCGCCACAGGACCGCACCTGCTTCCAAAGAGTCCAAGCCTGCGGATCATGTTGGCTGAGAGCCTTCTCTAACCCAGCATTCAGCTCCAGAATCAAGTCGGCGTGAAATGCCCCTGCTTCCGCGACCGCCAGCGAATAATCGGCTGCACTATTGGTCCGTGCTGGCTCTCCAGCCGCTGGAGAGTTCCACGAAAAGCTATACATCGGAACTTGCCCGGCCTCCGCGCCCTGTTCAACCCTGACCAGAGCGAGGTTGCTGTCAATCCACGGCTGTGCGGTCGGGCTCGATACTTCGAGCACAGCATCGCGCTTTATGACCAGGCTGCCTCGCATCTCCGGTTGCTTGCCATCCGCATCAAGCACAAAAAATCGAAGTTTGGGATGAGCCGCTCGCAAGCTCGCAGCGGCATTTAGCGCCTGCGCGCGTTCGGATTGCCGGGCATTAAGAATGATTCCCGCCCAGCCCTCGCTTTCAGCCTTGGCAGCGACTGCTGTGGCCTGCGGTGGCGACATCTCAACATACACGCGATACCCTTGCTTTCGGGCCGTTTGCATCAGCGAAGAAGGCGCACCGTACGAAAGCACGAGATCGCTAAATCCCAATTCGCGGGCTGGAGGTAAAGCAGAACTTGTCCAATGTATGAAAACGCTGCTCCATGCGCTGATGGGGACCAGGACAAAGACGCCTAGAAGAGCCGTCGTACTGATGCGCCGTCGGGTTACTCGCCAATGACGAATGATCACGCTTTCCTGCCGAAAAGAATTTGTGGTCCGTTCATCACGGTCTCCAATCGCGAGTCAGGAGCAATCCAAATCGCCGAAACCTCGCCCATGCGAGCGATCAAAACTTTACCCTGCGCCGGACCGAGTAGTAGCAAGGTCGTGGAAAGAGTGTCGGACATCATCCCCGTTTTCGCAATGACGCTGACCGCGAACTCCGTTTGCACCGGCTGCCCTGTTTCCGGATCGATAATATGTCCCGGGGAATTCTTCCCCAGCAATGAAGGCGTGGTTTGCTCGGAGGTCGACACGCTCTCATCCTTAAGCATGACTTGGGGATCAATTCTGTGAGACGGGTCCCTTAAGTGTACGAGCCACGCGCTTTGCCCGGGGGGAGCACCCATGGCAAGCATCGTGCTGCCTCCTGCGTTGATCAAGGCATTGAGAATGCCCGAGGCGCGCAAGACCTCGGCAGCCCTGTCTACGGCATAGCCTTTACCAATGGCGCCCAGGTCCAATTGCATGCAGGGAGAACGAAAACTGATTTGGCGCGGTGCGATGAATTCAATCTTCTTGTAGCCGACGCAAGCTTTGGTTTCCTGTTGCTGCTCCAAGGTAGGCTCCGCATCCCCGGACAAGGCAGCCTTCCACAGATTTACGAAAGGGGCGACGGAGATGTCAAACTTTCCGTCGGAGAGCTTGGAAAACTGCACCGCTGCTTCGATGACTCGATATAAGTCCGACGGAACCGTTTCGGCGTGAAAATGTGCCGAGCGATTGAGTTTACTCAGACTGCTTTCGGGTTTGTAGTTGCTGAGCTCGTCATCAACGTGAACGATCTCCTGAAAAGCTTGATCGATTGCGGTCGAAGCATGCTGCGATGACGGATCATAGGCGGCAATTTCGAACACCGTGCCCATGATGTACTTTTTCTGGAGAACGAGCCTGGGCTGTGTTGTGCTCTGGACGCTTGCAGCGGTGGACAAGAAAAGCAACAGCGCTGCTATCCATCGCCTATTGAAGCGCATATATTTCCCCGCCCAAACTCGCCAGGTAGATTCTGTCGCCAGCCAGCACAGGAACAGATTGCAGCGATCCTCCGAGAGCAGCTCTCCAAACTAGCTTCCCGCTCGCGAGATCGAAAGCCAGGGTTCCTCCCGACTGGATACAGACAATGCCCTCGCCGATCACCGCGGGCGCTGTAACCAACTCGCCCGCCGCGGCTTTCCATCGCAAATGTCCGGTCTGAGTATCGAGCGCATAAAGAAATCCATCCTTGCCGCCGAAAATGGTGAGATCCCCCGAAACTGCCGGTGAAGAGGCGATACCCAGGCCGGTCTCGTACTTCCAGCGCACTTCCCCCGTGTTGGCGTCCATGGCGTAAAACAAAAAATCTTCAGACCCGACGAGGACCAGCCCGCCTGCAACCGCCGGGGATGAATCGATGCCGTTGTCCGTGGGTCGACTCCAAACTACTTTTCCCGAAGCCGCTTCGAGGCAATAAACTTTTGCATCTCCGCAGCCAACATACAGGCGCTGCTCGGTTGCATAAATCGTGGAGTAGATTCTCCCCCCTAGTTCCTGAACCCACCGCGTGCGCCCGCTGCCCGCATCGACCGCATAAACTTTCGCATCGGCGCTTCCGAAAAATACAGCTCCGTTACAACTCACAGGTGAAGCCCAAACTTCCGCCTCCGCAGATGTCTGCCAGACTTTCGTTCCAGCATGCCGATCCACGGCATACACCTTTCCATCGTCGCAGCCGAATAACACTCGCTCAGCGCAAAGCGAAGGAGTGGAATGAACCTGCGCCTCAGCCCGGAATTTCCATTTTGCAAGCCCAGTGGCGGCATCGATCGCGTGCAGCACTCCGTCCACCGACGTCACAAATAAAACGCCGTCAAAGAGGATCGGCGAGGACCGCGCTGACGCACCGGCACGATATTGCCACAAAGCTCGTTCGGGCGCGTGGACTACCCGTTGCGCCTGCCCTCCGCTACGAGCATTGTCTTTTAGCAGCGTGGGCCAATCTGCAAAATGTGGGCGCGGGACGGTTTCCTTCTTCATCAACTCAGGCCCAGACACGACGGTGATCAATCCGGTTCAGCTCGGCCACGCCTAAGCCGAGCTTTCCGGCTGCAGCTACGTGTCCTGGCTGGCGAAAAAATAAATTTTTCGAAGCGTCGTGATAAAACTCTTCGCTATTGCTGGTGATACTTTTGGGATCTTGCTGCCACAAAGATGGAGCTCCCTTTTCCTGACGCTTCCTTTCAATCGCCTCCAGTTCGACGGTGTCCATCGCCACTGGATCCGTCGCCGCCAGCAGAATGCCGCTCTGATCGATGAAATCCTGAACCTGGGTGAGCGGGCCACCGTGCCAGACCTGCCTCATACCGTCCATGATGTGCAGAACAGATTTTGAACGCAAAGGTTCGACTGTGCACATGAGGCCGATCAGCGGATTGGTGAAGGTATAAGGAGCGCGATGGGTGCGTGCCACATTGTTGAATGTGCCGTAGGCAAGATTCTTGAGAGCCCCGGTGACGCCAGACGCCGAGTGGTCCTTCATGGTAGGCACGTTGATGATTTTTGTCACCTCGTGCGTGACGATGTTCGCCATGTAGGACCGAGTTTCCCACTCTCCAAAGAAATTGGCGTCGCAGTAGACGTTCGGTTCGTACTCGCCGCCCGCCGCGAATGCCTCCTGAATTCCGACAATTCGAATACCGGGAGGCAATAGCGCCTGGTAGCTGCCAATATCGATTTCGTACGAGTAGCGGTCGTAAACCACGATGTTGCGCGCAGGAACCCCGACCGATTGCACCGCGCTGATAATCTCACGCACGATCTCTGGAGAGGAACAACACGCAGGTGCGCCCGAAGGATTAATCTTGATTCCAACAATGTCTTTCGGCTCAACGAACTTGGCCCACGCATCGCGAATGGAGTTTTCTCCTGTCAGTTCTCGCATCGCCAGTTCGAGCAAGCGGCGCACCACTGGTTGGGAAACTCGGTTGTGTACGATTGCGGCGGGATCGCGAGCCTCGACCACCCTGCCTGGGAAGAGTCCGGGCAGCCCGAGCGGAGAAGGTTTGTAGCCTGGAAGCCCGTGCAGTTCGATTGGTGGCACTGGGGGCTGGGCCGTCTCCGCGCGCACCATCGGATCCAGACCCTCAATCAGTAGCGAAGCACTACTGATACATCCGGCCTTTACGAAAGTACGTCGATCCATGAGTCGAGTCCCGCTGCGAAGCCGAAACAGCGATCAGATTACGGCAGCCGCGATCCGTTTACAACCCCTTCTGGCAGCGATTCTCAGGGTGTGATACTGAGTCTCATCAGGTGGTGACAATCTTATTCCTACTGGATACACTTTCGCTTCGATCAAAATGAAACTCCTTATGAACAGCTGCCGCCAAATATCTTTGACCGTCCTCGCAATCACCGCAATTGTCCTCGCATCTCCACTGCTGACGTTCTCCCAAACGACCTCTCCTCAGGCGCCGATTGCCCCGGCGCCGATGTATGACCTGCTGCTGAAAGGTGGTCACGTGATCGACCCGGCGAATCACATCGATGAAGTCCGCGATGTCGCGATTTCTGCAGGGAAGATCGCTGCTGTGGAGAAAAACATTCCGGCTAACCTGGCCGGAAAGGTTGTGGACGTCTCAAAACTTTACGTTACGCCCGGACTCATCGATATCCACTACCACATTGGCCACGGCGGGGCGCCGCTGAACTGGTTCACGCCTGAAGCCCGGGCCCATGCCTTGCCCTTGGGCATTCCGGCGGATCTGGCGCTGCAGGCGGGAGTGACTACGATCGTGGATGCCGGCACCTCAGGCGCAGAAACTTTCCTCCAGGAGAAAGAAGAAGTAATCGACCGGGCCAGAGTGCGTGTTCTCGCTTTCCTTAACATTGTGGCTGACGGCATGAACGGTGGACTCGAGCAAAGCCTCGATGAGATGGATGTGAAGCTCTGCGCCGCCACAATTAAGAAATACCCAGACCTCATCGTGGGAGTCAAAACCGCCCATTACTGGACGAACCTCCCGTGGGATGCGGAACACGTACCTTGGGCCGCCGTAGATCGCGCTATCGAATGCGGCACCGCCGCCAACGTTCCGATCATGGTCGATTTCTGGCCTCGCGAAGACAGAACCTATGAGGATCTGATCTTGAAGAAGATGCGGCCGGGTGACATCCATACCCACGTCTTCGCCCAGCAATTTCCCATCATTCTTCCCGATGGGAAACTCAACCCCGCCTTAGCGCAGGCCCGAGCCCGAGGAGTCATCTTTGACGTCGGTCATGGAAGCGGCAGCTTTTGGTTCCGCAACGCCGTACCCGCTCAGAAGCAGGGCTTTGTTCCCGATTCCATGTCCACCGATTTGCACACGGGCAACTACACTGTCGTGAGCATGACCGATGTAATGTCGAAATTCTTAGCGATGGGCGTGCCACTCGACGACGTTGTTCGGCGCTCGACAGTCAATCCCGCGAGCGAGATCCACAGGCCGGAGTTAGGCACACTATCGGTTGGCAGGGAGGCCGATATTGCCGTACTAGAACTGATGAAGGGTCGTTTCGCCTACATCGATTGCGGCGTCGCCCGGATGGACGCGAACGTCAAATTGACAGCGCGCATGACAATCCGCGCGGGGCGGATTTCTTATGATCCCTCCGGCCTCAGCATGGTCGAATGGGAGAAGGCGCGTCCGCAGTATTTCTCGACGCCGGGCCGAGGTAGTTCATTGCCGGCGCGAGCCGACGATTATCCCAGAGACTGATTTCGAAGTTCGTACCCGAGGGAGTTTGAAGATGCGACAGCTAAGCCGGCGAAAGCTACTCAGCACAGGAGCCCAGGCGGTGGTTGCTGGGACGGTTGGACTGTCCGGCCTGCCTGCCACGCCAGCCCGTGCGTCTTCCAAGGCCGGTGCCCAGGCGGTGGATTATTACCAGAAACTTGGGGTGACTCCGTTTATCAACGCTGCCGGCACGTACACGGTTCTCTCCGCCTCGACCATGCCAGACGAGGTTCAGGCCGCGGTGGCGCTGGCCGCAAAACAGCCGGTGAATCTCAACGAACTTCTCGACGCCTCGGGCGCGTACCTTGCCCAGCAACTCCACTGTGAGGCCGCACTGGTCACTGCCGGCGCCGCCGCCGCTCTGGTAGTGGGAACGGCGGCTTGCGTTACGCTCGGAAACCAGCAGTCCATCCTCGACATCCCCACGGACATGTCAAGACTCAAGAACGAAGTGCTCGTTCAGAAGACTCATCGTTACGACTACGATCACGCGGTGCGTAACTGCGGCATCCGCTTCGTCGATGTGGAAACGCTGGAGCAGTACGAACAAGCGTTCAATGAGCGTACAGTGATGGCGCATTTCTTCAATGCGGCCGAAGGCAGAATCAGCCGCGAAGATTGGGTTCGAGTGGCTCATCAGCATGGAGTCCCATGCTTCAATGATGCTGCCGCGGATGTACCCCCGATTTCCAATCTATGGAAATACACTCAAATGGGATTTGATCTCGTGACGTTCTCTGGAGGCAAGGGCCTTCGTGGACCTCAATGCACCGGGTTACTCCTGGGCCGAAAGGATCTTATCGAAGCCGCCAGAAAGAATAATTCACCGAACTCAAATACGATCGGGCGCGGAATGAAAGTTGCAAAAGAGGAAATTGTCGGGCTGGTCGCTGCGGTGGACTGGTTTCTGAAACAGGATGACGCCGCCATGGAAGCTGAATACCGGAGCCGGGCGGACCGCATTGCCAAACATTTGAGCACGATTCCCACGGTGCAGACCCAGATCTTCGTCCCCGAAGTCGCGAATCACGTTCCACACCTGCTCATTAGTTATGATCCCCATCGCGTGAAGATCACGGGTGTAGAAGTCATGCAAAAGATGCGACAGGGAAAGCCACGGATCGAACTGAATCCTGCGACGGGAGGCGCCCCCGCCAGCGCAGGATTGCAGGGAGGGCCAAACACCGTCGTGGTCGGAGTCTGGATGTTGCAACCCGGCGAGGATATGGTGGTCGCCAGGCGCTTGCGGGAAGTCCTTCAGCAGGCAGTCAGTTCGTAACCACTACATCTCCACAAAGGTTCGGAGCGACGGTGTAAGGCTTTTCCTGTTTTCTTCATAGTTGTCGGAGGCATATTGTGAGCGTTGCCGCATATCGCGAGCGTATCTCGGGAGTATTAAGTCGAATCTGGGACACCCAGACTGCCCACATCGAGAAAGCCTCGGCTGTGATGGCCGACTGTATCAGTCGCGGCGGTCTGGTGCATTTGTTTGGCAGCGGCCATTCCGTCCTCCCGGTGCAGGATATGTTTCCACGTTATGGTGCCTTCCCGGGATTTCGGCCACTCATGGATATGAGGCTGATGTGGACGAACGTAATCGGTTCCGGCGGCGCTAAGGGTCTCCTCTGGCTGGAACGGCGCGAAGGGTACGCTGCCGTCCTGTTTGAGAACGAGCCAATACGCAGCGGAGACGTCATGCTGGTTTTTTCTCATGGTGGTCTGAACGCCGCCGGAATTGAAGTGCTGCAGGAAGCCAGGAAGCGCGGCCTGGCGACGGTAGCAATCACGTCTATGGATAACTACCGGAAGCGCGAGGCAACTCATTCCTCGGGAAAGAAGTTGGCTGACGTTGCTGATTATGTGATCGACAACTGTGTCCCCGCAGAAGATGCCCTGGTCACCATTCAAGGATGGAAAGCACCTGTTGCGGCAGGATCCACCGTTTCCACGGTTACCATTGCCATGGCCATCGTGGCGCAGGTGGCAGCAAACCTTGCCTCGAAGGGGCACAACCCTCCGGTATTTGTCTCGCCGAATGTGCCGGGAATTCCGGCGGACAACAATAATCGAGTGTATGACACTTATGAGCGCTCGCTGAAACGATAATTTGTGAGCCAACCGCCTCGCGCCCGAATCCTCTTCCTCAGTGCTTGCGCCGGCATTCTGGTCTTTGGCATCGTGTTCGCCGTTCTTGGAACTGCCTTTGGCCTGCCTGCGATGCGTTCGCGCCTGCAGATCAATCTCGCCCAGCAGGGAAACTTGTTTCTCCTGCTCTATTTCGGAATATTCTGTGCATCGCTCGTCGTCGGTCCGCTGATCGATCATCTTGGTAACAAAGCAAATTTGTTGATCTCTTCCGCCATCGTGGCCGCCGCAATGCTTGCATTTGCCGCGGCGCATTCATTTTTCAGTGCATCTCTCGCCGCGCTGTTGCTCGGCTTCGGCGGAGGCGGATTGAACACTTGTACCAACGTCCTCGTCTCCGACCTCTACGGCGACCAGCGCGGTCCCATGCTGAACTTGCTTGGCATCTTCTTTGGTGTCGGCGCGTTGTTCGTTCCCCTCCTCGCAGCTACCATAGAAGGACACTTCACCATCGCTCAGCTCTTTCTTCTTTGTGCTGCGCTCGCTTCCGTCTGTGCGGTCGGATATGGCGCAATTTCTTTCCCGCCCGCCAGAGCCGGCCAGGCATTTTCCTGGGGCGAGGCCTTCGGTGTCGCCAAGTACAAAGGAGTTTTGCTCCTGGGCTTCATTCTCTTTTTCGAGTCAGGCAATGAGGCGAGTATTGGCGGCTGGACTTCCACCTATGTCAACGGCGCCGGATATTCCCCGCGCGCTGCCACTCTGGCTTTGGCGGCGTACTGGGCGGCTTTGATGCTAGGCCGGATATTGGCCGCGCGTATGTTGCAGGCGTTCGCCAAGTCAAGCCTCATTGCTTGGAGCGCAATCATTTCGCTCATCGGCTGCGCCATTCTCCTCACGGCGCATTTGTTTTCGTTCTTCCTGCTGGGCACGGCATTGATCGGATTATCGTACGGCCCCATTTTTCCCACCACTCTGGCCATCGCCGGTGATCGCTACTCCAAGCGCGCTGGAACTGTCTTTGGATTACTGTTTTCGATTGCGCTGATTGGAGGCATGCTGCTGCCCTGGGCTGTGGGACAGGTCTCCCAGCAATTCGGACTGCGCTTGGGAATGATTGTGCCGGGCCTGGGAGCAGTCGGTATCAGTGTCTTGGCCATTGTCTTCATGCTTCGCGAAAGATTGGCTGAAGAGTCGCCAGAACCCGCGCGCCGGTAATTTTTGCTTTTCAATGGTAGAGACGTTGTTTGCAACCTCTCAATTGCCGCAATGAGAACATCAAGAGCAGAGGTTTTCCAGTGAGCCACGTATTCGCCGTCGATTTGGGTGGGACGAAGTGCTCCGCGGCAGTGGTGGATCGGAGCGGCCGCCTTCTCTCCCGGCGCACCGTTGCCGTCGACCACGCCTCGCCCAATGCTCCGGTCCTCCAGATCATTCAATTGGCTGAACAATTCGGAGTGCCGAAACGCGCTTTTCAAGCTGCCGGAGTGGCTGTGCCCGGCCTGGTCCGTTCCCATGGAACCGTGTGGGCGCCAAACCTACCCGGATGGGATCGCATGCCGCTGGCCAGTCGCCTCAAACGCTCGCTTGGAATTCCGGTGTTGGTTGAGAGCGATCGCAATGCCGCGATTGTTGGAGAATCCTGGCGCGGAGCCGCGCGCGGCAAGTCGGACGCGATCGTCTTCATGATCGGAACAGGAATTGGAGCCGGTATCCTGAGCGGAGGCCGAGTTCTCAGAGGGGCACACGAACTCTCCGGTTGTGCAGGCTGGCTCACGAAAACAGAGGCAAAGAACGGTGCCAGTAGCGGAATCGGAGAACTGGAATGGCTTGCCGCCGGCCCGGCTATCGCACGGGTTGCGCAGGAACGCTTGCAGGCAGGTGAAAAAAGCAGCCTTTCTCAAATCGATTGCTCCAGAATTACAGCTCACGATGTCGCTGCTGCGGCGCGCAAAGCCGATCCCTTGGCCGTCGAAATCTTCCGCCGCGCCGGGACCCTGCTGGGGTATGGCATTGCGAACATGGTAAGTCTGCTAAACCCTCAAGTGATTATCCTGGGGGGAGGCCTCGCGGCGGTGTCCGACCTCTACCTCGACTCGCTGCGGGCTGCCGTCCTCGAGCGCGCACAACCGCTCTCAGCCGCGCAGGTGAAAGTCGTCGTGAGCAGGCTAGGAGATAAAGCCAACCTGCTGGGTTGCGCCCGCCTGGCCTGGGATCACGCTGGGAAACGGGCTTAACAATCAAGGAGTGGCTATGGATCGGCGTTCTTTCATTCAGACTGCGGGAAATGTGGCGGCACTGTCGGTTCTCCACGGGACAGCATCACCCCTGGCGCCCGGCACACCGGGAAAAATTCTGGCGATTGCGGCACATCCCGGCGACGGTATGTTCACCATGGGCGCGACTTTGGCGCAGCAGATCGAGCGCGGCGGATCGGGTGTCCTGCTAAGCTTGTCGCTCGGTGAGAAGGGAGCCCCGAAGGATATTCCAGTCCAGCAGTACGGTGAAATGCAACGTACGGCCACTGAGAAAGCCGCGCATCTGCTTGGGGCCGAGGCAATGTTCCTGAGCTATCCAGATGCCGAGATTCCGTTCAATGAGGAAAGCTCGCTGCGGGTCTGCGATGTAATCCGGGAACAGAAACCAGAGATCGTAGTTACCCACTGGAGCGGGAGTTGGCACAAGGACCACCAGAACGGCCATCTCATCGTTCGCGACGGGGTTTTCTACGCAGGCCTGCAAACTCTCCACCGCAGCCGGCCATCGCATGCTGTCTCTAAAATTTTTTATGCCGACAACTGGGAGGATGCCAGCAACTTCACTCCAGACACCTACCTCAACATTGACGCCGTCTATGAAAAGTGGCTCCAGTCGTGCGACTTTTATCCCATGTGGCGGGGACAAACCGGCTTCTTCCGCTACAACGATTACTACAGCAGCCTGGCCATCATGCGAGGATGCCTCGCCGGATTCAAGAAGGCCGTGGCGCTCATGTCCGATTCAAACCAGCGAACCGACCGCCTGCAATCGCTCTGACGCACCATTTCCAAACTGGGAAGCGCGTCTATTGCGAGTTCTGCTGCTTATGGATTTCGTCGAGCCGCTTCTTTAGATACTCGCGATATTCCTCCTGAAGTTTCGGATCTTTTGGCGAGCCGTAGATCTCGGCTGATTTGTATTTCCCTTCGTCGAATTTCTTCTTTGTCCATTCATCGTGAATGTGAGTTTCGTCAGCGTGGTCGAGAACTTCTTTCACCAATTGCGGCGGAACGAAGTACACACCCTCGCGATCGCCGACTACGAGATCTCCCGGCATCACTGTTACTCCCCCGATTCGAATCGGCACGTTGATGCCGGTCAGCATGACATTCCCGATGGGAGTTGGATCGGCGGAACGGTAATATGCGGGCATGTCGATTTTCGCAATGCCATCAAGATCCCGAATGCTTCCATCTACTACCAACCCGCCGCCATGGGTGGCTTTCATGACGTAGTAAAAGAGGTTATCGCCAACAATCGTGCCGTCCACCTTTTTCCCGAATAGATCCACAACGAGCACGTCCCCGGGCTGCAGCATATCAATCGCGGTCTGATTGAAAAGATTCGGCAATCCACGCTGCTTAGCCTTGCTCTTGGCGACCTCGTCTACATCGGCCCGCAGCGGCATGAACTGGACCGTGAACGCGCGCCCGACCATGGTCTTGCCCGGATGGAGAACTTGAAAGCCATCCGCATACTGGTTCTTAAAACCCTCCACCTGCTCAAGCCCGGCCCAAACTTCTTCCGAGGACAGGTCACGAGCGCGCTCAATCATGGCGTCCGGTACTTTCGGCCGGCCATCCGGAAACCGGTCAAACGGATTTTTAGCCGTGTAGTCAATCATTTCCTGCTTCGGAAAGGTCGACAACTGCGCGCACGCGCAAGCGGACGCGAGCAGTAAGATCGCATAAACAGTATTACGGCAGATTGCGGCAGGCGTGAACCGGAACATTCTCGGTCTCCCTCGGGGCTGAATTCGGAGTCGCACTTGCGGAACCAGTTTACAATTCTATTTCTTCATTCGAGAGCCAGCGAATTGTAACGCACGTGCACACCTTGTCGCGGGAGGAGTAATTATGCCTACAAAGTACTCCGGGCTGTGGGGACGTCGTGATGTCTTGAAAAGCTCTGCCCTGTTGCTGGGCGGAACTGTAATGGCTGGCGATTCAGTGGCAGCCTACCCCAAAGCTGTCAACACCAATTCCAGTCCGTCAACGCTGAAGATCACCGATCTGCGCGTCTCCAACGTGGTCAAACCCGGCCCCAGTCCCTGCCCGATCATTCGCATCGATACCAACCAAGGGGTGTCCGGGTTGGGCGAGGTTCGCGACGGTGCCAGTCCGACCTACGCCCTCTTTCTGAAGAGCCGCATTGTCGGCGAGAACCCGTTACAACTCGACAAGATTTTTCGGAAGATCAAGCAATTCGGAGGGCATGCCCGTCAGGGCGGCGGAGTCTGCGCCATCGAAATGGCTCTCTGGGACATTGCAGGAAAGGTATATAACGCCCCCGTGTACGCGCTCCTTGGAGGCGGCAAGTTTCGCGATAAGATTCGCGTTTACGCCGATACTGTCGAATCCAAAGATCCAAAAATCTATGCTCAACGCATGAAGGAGCGCAAAGAAGTCATGGGCCTCACGTGGCTCAAGATGGACTTGGGTATCGAGATGGTGTCGGATACTCCGGGCACCGTGACCAATGCCACCGACATCAATCAATGGCAAGCCAACCAGCTGCCGCATCCCCTGCTAGGTATGGAGGTCACCGACAAAGGCATCGGCATGCTGGAGCAATACGTAGCTGCGGTGCGCGATGCCGTTGGCATGGAAATCCCTCTCTCGATGGATCACCTGGGCCATTTGGGGGTGAAATCTATCATCCGCCTCGGCCAAGCTTACGAGAAGTACAACCTGGCTTGGATGGAAGACGTGATTCCCTGGATGTATACCGATCTGCTGAAGCAAATCTCTGACCAGAGTCCCACTCCCATCCTGACCGGCGAAGACATCTATCTCAAAGAACCTTTCCGGGTGCTCTGCGAGAGTCACGCGGTGAGCAAAATTCAGCCTGACTTAGCGACCGCGGGCGGTATCCTCGAAACCCATAAGATTGGCGATATGGCGGAAGATTACGGTGTTCCCATGGCCTTGCATTTTGCCGGTACCCCGATCTCCTGCATGGCGAACGTCCACAGCGCCGCGGCAACGCAAAATTTCCTCGCACTCGAGAACCATTCTCTTGACGTTCCCTGGTGGTCATCCATGGTTGTGGAAGGTAGCAAGTCTCCCATCGTGAATCACGGCTGGATTGACGTGCCTGATCGCCCGGGGCTCGGCGTCACGTTGAATGAGGATGTAGTCAGGCAGCACCTCGCCCCCGGCACCGGCTATTTCGAGCCTACTCCGCAGTGGGATCAGGAACGCTCATGGGACAGGCTGTGGAGCTAGAAGCTGATTCCCTCGCAAATCATGATCAAGGCGCACTGATGCTCCCCCGCAACACCGTCAGAGAAGCCGCTGGCAGCTCATATTCTGTACCTTGCTCGGCGTTGATCATCCACGTCGCTGGCGGCCCATCCGGATCCGCGTGACCTTTCTTGCGATCCGGATGCCACTGGTATTGCTCCTTGCCGAACGTAATCATTGTCAGCTTGCCGCTGAATGATGTGTCTGGCCTGCCAGCAGCCTTATGGAACAGGACGCGCAGCTTATGCGCATGATCGTGGTCCTTGTTGACGAGCATCACGGACCACTGCCCATCTGGACGATGGAGCGCGTACGCCGTCACTAGCACGTGACCCTGCCCATCTTTGATATCGCTGATCGCTCGATACATCAGGTGTTCGGCATCCTTCGGCTGCGCCCACTCCTGTGTGATCAGTCGAGCCGCGAAGAACTGCGACGTCGGTTCGACGATCTGATATTGATCGTCGACCATGAACATGTGATAAGTCCCCCAGCTGTTCCGGCACGCTGGGTGCGGAGGCGAGTACGACAGAAGATGATAATAGTGCGTCGACTGCCCGCCCGCGCTGAGAAATCCCGCGAACGAATCCGCCAGCCACAGCGCCCCAAATATATCTACTGCAGCTTCGCCCCCATGTGCGTTCGTTTCGGTATCAAGGACAGGAACGCCTGCTGGCAGTCCGTCATCCCGCCACACCTGCATAATGTGCGTGATCAGTTCCGGCTCTTGATACAGGTTCTCCCAAGGAGTTTCACATCCGTCGTAGGGATAATGTTCGAACGACATGAACGAGAGGTCTTGAATGCGGGTGTGCGACTTCAGATAATCGAGAAATCGGCCAAACCATGAAGTGCGACCTTGCGCATCCGGCCAGGCCTTGATGTCTTCGGTGACTCCCTGAAACGATGGTCCTCCGAGCTTGAAACCAGCATCGACACGGTGAAGAGCGGTGGCGAACTGAAGATAAAGAGCTCCATAATCTTCCGGTTGCATGTACTGCCCGTCCGCTTCCTCGCCCATTTCAATGTAGGAGACTGGGTAACCGCGCTTTTTGATGTAGCTCAGTTGTGCCGCCGCGTCCTCCGGTGTGCTGTAAAGTAGCGCCACAGGGACAATAGCTGGAAGGCCCCGTGTGATTCCGCTGGTGAAAAAGAGATCCAACCCCGGCTGATCCCCAGATTCCATGCGGTCAGGAGCGACATAGCGATCCGAGGGCTCGTGCCATGGATCGACCGAGGAACACAGGGTCAGCGTTTGCTTCTGGTCGGGAGAATGGTGAAGGATGTCCTTCACCTGACCATGATCCGTCATCCCCAGATAAAGCTCCCGTATGCCATAACCCACGCAATTCCGCCGGTCGGCGGACCCGTGACTGTCGCACGTATTGGACGAGCGCGTCATCCACACGCGCACGAATTTCGTGCTCACCGGCTCTGAAGACAGTGTGATCGTTGCATCTCCGCCTTTTCCATCTTTCACCGTGCCGGAAGGGAAGTCTTGCCACGT
>DASVAE010000012.1:0-56723 GCA_036376495.1 Candidatus Sulfotelmatobacter sp.
CCCGTGACTGTCGCACGTATTGGACGAGCGCGTCATCCACACGCGCACGAATTTCGTGCTCACCGGCTCTGAAGACAGTGTGATCGTTGCATCTCCGCCTTTTCCATCTTTCACCGTGCCGGAAGGGAAGTCTTGCCACGTGCCCTTATCCTGCTCGTCCATGGCATTCCCGGCGCCGACCCAGTACTGCACCTGAAAATCTAGTGCAAACGGCTCGGCCCACTGGATCCGGATTCCATTGACGCTCTCTTTCTTATCCATGGCGATGACGACCCATTGGGGGTGCAGGGAGTCACTCTCTTTCGTGAACTCGCTTGCCAGATACGGATTGCTTTTCCAGTAGCTTTCGGCATTTCCATCATCCAGACGCGAGTAGCCGTCGAATTCCGTTCCGCCGTTGCGCGTGAACCCACGGTGCCGCAGCGAATAGCCGTAAGAGTGCCGGATCATTTCGCCGCTCGGATTAGGATCTCCGGTGAAATAACCTTTGCCAGCGGGATCGCTCCATGTGCCCTTCGGATTCCAATGCCAGGCCTGCACGAACAAATCCGTGTTCTGGCGATAGCTGATCACTCCCCAGCCTGCGGAAAGAACCTTCTGGATTTGGTCGGGACGGAAAAACACGTCCGTAGCATTGCTGGGAACTCGGTCCACCGTGGAACCCAACGCGTGCAGAGGGCTGAACTTGTTGATGACATGATTTGGGTTCGCGTCCACGGTTACGCTTTGAGCGTGCGTCTGCAACCCGCCAAGCAAAACGCTGCTCAGAATGCATGCGGAAAGAAACTGTCCAGCTCTTTTCAATTGAGATCTCATGGAAGCCCTCTTCGTGAGTGCACAAGAGTCATACAACAGACTTCGTCAATTCCGCCATCCTGTGCATGCCTCTTTTCACACCATAAAAACCCAATTCAGAATTGCGGGCATCGGCCAAGGCTCGCCTTGTATAATTCGCCGTTTCCAACGTTCTCCGATCGGGACTTCGCTATGCTGATCCGAGTTTTCAATGACAAGACAACGCTAGGACGTTCCGCCGCCGAGCAGGCTGCCAACGCCATTCGACGCGCTATCGCAGAGCGCGGCCAGGCCCGCATCATCGCTGCCACCGCTGCATCCCAACTCGAGTTTCTGGACGCGCTCACAAAGGCTCCTGGCATCGACTGGACCAAGGTGGAAGCCTTCCATCTCGACGAATACATCGGGCTCCCCATCACGCATCCAGGGAGCTTCCGCAAAATGCTGATGGAGCAGTTGGTCCAGAAGACCGGCATTCGGCATTATCACTTGTTGGATGGCGACGCCGCGGATCCAGCCGCGGTGGTCCGCGAAGTTGGCAAGCAGCTAGCCGTGTCCCCGGTCGATATCGCATTCCTGGGCATCGGCGAAAACGGCCACATTGCGTTCAACGATCCTCCAGCAGACTTCAACACGGAAGATCCTTACCTGATCGTCAACCTCGATGAAGCTTGTCGCCGGCAGCAGGTAGGGGAGGCCTGGTTCGCCAACATCTCGCAAGTCCCCGAGCAGGCCATCTCGATGTCGGCCAAGCAGATTCTGAAGGCCAAAGAAATCCTCGCTGTAGTCCCCGACAAGCGCAAGGCTCAAGCCATTAAGGCGTGCTTCGAGGAAGAAATCAGCCCCATGGCTCCCGCTTCAATCCTGAGGCGCCATCCGGACGCCACCGTTTACCTGGACACGAACTCGGCTTCATTGTTGAATCCGAAAATCCAGGCCGCCCTGAGAGAAAATTCGCAAGCAACAGTAACGTAGTGCCGCTTAGGAATGGATCTCCTGACTCTCGAGAGCCGCTGCTGGTTGCAGCGTTCTAAGGGGATCTATGACGAGCCAACTCAACGCTCCGACAACGCACAGCCCCGCCGCGACCAGGAATGAAGCTGTCCAGCCATATCGTGCTGCGATCCAGGGGGTCAGTATCGCCGTAATCGCAGCTCCGATCTGATTCCCCATATTCATGAATCCTGAAATCGATCCTGACGACGTTCCACCGATATCAACCGTTACCGACCAAAACGAACTCTGGGATAGATAAACTGCACCGGCTCCTCCTGCGAGGATCACGCTGGCGAGCTGAGCACTCTGTACGTAAGCACCACAAGCGATAAAAAAACTCGCAATCACCAAGGCCACAACTGCCAGGCCACAGCGTCCCCAGCGTGGACTGTACGATCGGGTCAGCCGGTCGTTGATGGCGCCACCCACCAGGCAACTTATGGACATGGCAATGAACGGGAGCATGGAGTAAAGAGCGCTCGCCTTGAGGTTCAATCCTCTCACTCGGGAAAGGTAGATGTAGAACCAGGCGAAGAAAATCCAGGCGACGTAACCGTAGCAGAAATAGCTGACTGTAAGGGCCAGCACTTCTTTGCTGCGCGCCACCTTCCGCCATGGAATCAGCGTTGCCCGTCCGCTGCTGGGGGATTGCCCCGCACCATCGCGCGAGATTCCAGATTGGATCGTGGCTAATTCCGACGAAGATACCCGGCTGTGCTCCGCCGGAGTGTCCCGAGCGGTAAGGAACCATACTCCTGCGGCAACAAACCCGATGATTGCACATACCCAAAATGATGAGCGCCAACCGTGGTGCAACATGAAGTATGTGATCAAGGGCGGAGTGAGGCCGGCGCCCGCACCAACACCGGCGAAAATCCACCCGTTCGCGATTCCACGCTCGCGAAAAGGAATCCAGCGTGCGATGAATTGGTTTGCCCCGGGATAGATCACCGCCTCGCCCGCGCCGAGCAAGAAGCGGACCGCAACAAACGCGTAGAACGCACCCGTGATATTGCCGGGTACCAGCGCAGTGAGGGCGGTGAAAATCCCCCACCAGAGCACTCCAAACGTGAGCACACGCCGCGCTCCAAAACGGTCGGCCAATCTTCCCCCCACAGTTTGGAAGAGAGCATAGCCGACCAGCATCGCACTAATGACATCGCCAAGTTGCACCTGGGTCAAGTGATATGCGTCGACAATAGCGCCGCCCGCGATCGAAAAGTTCACACGGTCCAGGTAAGAAACAGCACTCAGGACAAACAGCCAGAACACCAGAAACCAGCGTACGCGACTTGTGTTCGCCGAGGGCATGCTTGAGTTGCAGTGAACCGGATTACGCCGAGTGCTCGCGCAGCACGCGCGACAATTGTTCGGCCACGATCTTGTCTTCTCCTGGCTGCAGCATGAATGAGCACATCGTCAGCCCGGGCCGCCCTTCGCCACCGCCAATCACAATCGAGGGCTTGGAATTTCGCAGCATCTGCGAAACCTGTTTCGACTCCAGCGGAACTCTGGAATCCCAGGAGATCTGCATGTGGGGCACGTGATTGGCAATATCAGGAGTGAAAAACGAAGTGCTCACGCCCGGAATCTTGGTCAGTTCACCCGAGATCCGCTCCAGCCGCCCCTGCCATTCACGGCTCAGCGCGTCGTGGTCTTCTTTGAGATACAGTTCCAGCGCCTTCACCATCCCGATGATTTCTTCTTTCCCGACTTTTTGGCTTCGGCCAATCGTGTCCTCGTTCGGGCTGTTGTTCAGGAGTGCGTAGCCGACCAGATCCTTGCGCCCGATCAGCAGTCCCGCACATTGCGGCCCGCGCATGGCTTTGCCGCCACTGAACGTAATCAGGTCGTATCCCATGTTGGCGTAATCCCACAAATGCGATACCGGGGGCGTATCCGCCGCCGCATCATTCATGCACGGAATGTTGTACTGCTTTCCCAGCTTGATCCATTCATCAACCTTGATTTGTCCCGCGGCATTGGCAAAATTCGAAAAGTGCATCATCGCCGTCCGATCGCTCACCGCTTGCCGCAGTTGCTCTCGCGTTTCGATCTCGACCAGTTTTATCCCAGTATTTCTCAACTGGTGATCGAACGGGTTGCGATGCGATTTCTGAATGATGACTTCCGACTTCATGCCCGTGAGATCGGGTATCTGGCGGATGAATGACTCATTGTCTCCCGTGAGAATGCCTGCCAGTCCCGACTGAATGGCCGCGGCCGCACCCGAGGTCACGAGCGCCGAGTAGCCATCCGGCAACTTCAGCATCTCCGAGATGCGCTTGCCCGCCGCGACCTCCAACGCAGGAATGCTTACGAAATGACGACCGGCCATCGCCATGACCGCCTCGAGTTCGGGACGAAGAATCGAGCCCCCGAGCATGGTCATCGTCCCTTCGCAATTGATAACCGTCGGTACACCCAATTCATCGTAGACGTTCCCCGTCTGGCCGAAACCCGTCACCGCCGCAATTCCGTTGCCTTTCCTCCCGCTCGCCCAAAGTTTCCCCGGAGCGAACATCGAGGCCGCCATGGCCGCAGCCGTTCCCAAAAAACCGCGACGGTTCCAGTTCAATTGCAGTCCCATGACAGCCTCCCCCTTTTACTTGTGCGCTATGGCAGCGATGCAGTTGATTTCCACCAGTGAATCTCCCGGCAGCGCCGCGATAGCCACCGTGGTCCGAGTCGGTCCCCCATTGGGGAAGTAACTCCCGAATACTTTCGTCATCGCCTCCCAATGCTCAATGTTCACCAGAAACACATTCGTTTGCAGGATGGTGTCCATCGTTCCCCCTCCGATTTCAACCATCTTCTTGATCTTGTCCATGACCATCGTGGTGTGGGATTCAATCGTCCATTCTTTCTTGTCTCGCGTGTCGTGCGCGCCTTGCCCTGAAACGTAAATCAGCCCGTTGTGAATAATGACCGGCATAATGACTTCTTTTGCGCTCCCGGGCTTGCCTTCCCCATTCAGCTTCCGGATCGCGCCCTTGTCCTGCGCCCGTGGTGCAGCCATACCTCGCGTAGGCGCTACCGCCGCAGCAATGCCAAGAGTTGACAGGATGGAACCAAAACGCATCGCGAAGGTCCTTCGAGTGGAGGTAGAGTTCATGACGTGCTCCTTTCGATTTAGCAGCTAAGAATTCACATGTTGAGTGGGTTACATCGCCATCTTTACAAGGCCCGTCTTGCCATTCCGGTTTCTTACTGTCACCGTGGCTGCGGATACCGCCGACTGATATCCCAGTTCTGTCGAGATATTCAGCCCGGCCGCTTGAATCAGAGGCGCAAGTTGCCGCAGCCGGGTTACCGGCATCCGTAATGTCGGAGCAGTGATGCTGACGCTCGATTGCACGCTTCCGGTGTGATCCCAGATCGGAGCGGCCACGCAGCGAATGTGCAATTCGTGCTCTTCCAGGTCACAGGCGTATCCGTTCTTGCGAACCCGGTACAACTCGGTTTTTAGCTCTTGGACATTTCCCACCGAGTTCGGAGTCAGACGTTTCAAGTCGATTTGCGAGATGATCCGGTCCTGCTCTTCAGGAGGCATATAGGCCAGCATTACCTTCCCGACGGCAGTGCAGTGAAGCGGAACTGCTGCTCCAATCCGGGAATGTATTCGCACCGGCTCGGGAGAGTCCAGTTTCTCCACGTACACGGCGGAGAGCCCGTGTCGCACGGTCAGGTGGATGGTCTCGCGGGTCTGCTGGTTGAGTTCGCGCAGGTACGGCAGGCTCAGGCGCCGGATATCAAGCTGCCCTACCGCCGCCTGCCCGATTGAGAAGCAGGCAATGCCGAGGTGATGCGTACCTTCTCCGTCGCGGTTCAAGAACCCGGCAGTCACCAAATTTGCCAGAAAGCGATGTACCGTACTGACCGGCAGTCTCGATAGCGCGGCTACTTGCTTTGCGGTTAGGCCCCGCGGCGACTCGCTGAAAAGGTGCAGAAGCCGCAACCCGCGCTGCAGGGCCGTTATGTCGTAGTTTCGTTTCGGACGAACAGCCATAGAAGTTCGAAAAATGAAAGTGCTGGATTATCTGATGAAAATCGGTTTTTTGCAACTCGGGCCCTAGAGGCGGCCAAATTTCTTCACTGCCTGCACAATGGATTTTAGTTGCTCGATTACCGGATACATCGCATGCTCTTTGTAGTCCATCTGCTGCGCCAAACTGAGCACAGCTTGCGCTTGCCCTTTCGGAACCACAGCTACTCCGTCGCTATCTGCCACGACAATGTCGCCCGGGTTCACGGGCACTCCATTGCAGACTAGCGGGATTTGCGCTCCTGCAAAACGGTAATGATGGACGGAAGTGGAGGGAACGGTCCCCGTGGCAAAAACGGGGAATCCGATCTTCCGCAGATAAGCCACATCGCGTACTCCTCCGTCGATCACCGCGCCGGAGTAGCCCCGCGCCGCCATGGCGGTCCCCATCAATCCTCCCATGCCCGCGATGTCTTCTCCGTCCTCAACCACCATGACGTAAACTGCATCGTTGGATCCTTCATCAATAGCCTGCAGCATTCCCGCGAGGGCTTCGGGATCTTTGTTGCCCTCGTCCTTCTTCAGCTGAACGGTCCGCGCATATCCTGCGAATTTGCTGGTGAAGATCGGCTGCATTCGATGGCTCATATACATCTTCTTGCCCGTAATCTGCTCGAGGGCATCGGACACGGAGGCGACTTCCACATGCCGGTATTCAGCAATCAAGTCGTGGTCATTCGAGGTGCTCGCAGGTGCTGAGTTGGACTGCGCATCCGCCAGATGGGCCTTGACCCCAACAACTGAAATGGCCAGCACGGCCGCGACCACTAGGATGATGCGCTTTCTTGCCTGAGTTAGGGTCATGCCATTCTCCTCGTTCTTTCTGTCCGCCGGACTTTAATATCGCAGCGCCCTTTTGAGAGTGCCATGGAAAATGATCTCAATGAGCACCACGCCGTGGAATTATATTTTCATTGCGTGAAACGGCAACTCCGGATTTTACAGGCATCTGCGCTCAATTGCGATAAAATGTGGCGCTTGCCTATGCCGTTGATCCGAAAAACCTCCGGTTTGTTGCTCGGCATTGTCCTCATCGTACTTTTCTCCGGGCTTACGTTGTCGCTGGCGCAACGAGGCACTCCCTCAAAGCACGGAAAAAATCCCGGTGCCATGGGTCGTAACACCTATAACAGTTCCTGCGCGGCTTGCCACGGGCTGGATGGCCATGGAAGCGACAAAGCCGTAAACATCGCTGCCGGCGCGGACGCGCAGCATTTTTCAGACGCTCAACTGTCCGGCATCATCGCCAACGGTGTGCCCGGAACTGGCATGCCTGCATTTCGCAACCTCAGTGCAACACAGGTTCGAGCGGTCGTACAGTACCTCAGATCACTGCAGGGGAGATCTGAAGCGCGAACTCTGCCCGGCGACCCCAAACGTGGCAAGGCGCTATTCTTTGGCAAGGGTGAATGCTCGACCTGCCATGCGATTTCCGGCGAAGGTGGTTTCCTCGGCCCTGATCTGTCTGGTTATGCGGCTACCGCCGAGCCAACGGCAATTCGCGACCAGATCCTCAAGACCCAGCGGTCTCCCGCATTCAGTTACCACCCGGCCGTGCTTACCACGGCTGACGGGGAACGGCTCGAAGGCCTGATCCGAAACGAAGACAACTTTTCCCTTCAGTTCCAGACAAAAGACGGCAGCTTCCATCTTTTCCAGAAATCGGATCTGCGAAATCTCGAGCGCCGCGACACTTCTTTGATGCCGACCGATTACCGCGATCGTCTTAGCTCCGGCGAACTGGACGATCTCGTCAGTTTCCTGGTAAGCGTCAATCCGGGCGCGAATAAGGCAGGTCCTTCTCACAAGAAAAAAGAAGAGGACGATTACGAATGAAATTCGTCCGCATTGTTATCGCCGCTTTGTCCGTGACGTGGTTCTTCGCCGCTGCCTCGGCTCAGACTCCCCGGACTTTCAAACTCGAAGCTCTGTCTCCCAAGTTCACAGAGCTTGTCGGTGATTCAAAGCTGGAAACAGTTGCGAGCGGGTTTGGCTTCACCGAAGGTCCCATGTGGGATCCCGCGGGATTTCTATACGTCAGTGATGAGACGATCAACAAGATCTTCCGCGTTTATCCCAATGGCAAGAAAGAAGAAGTCATCGCACTCGGTGACCCGGACGGCAACACCTTCGACCGTCGCCATCGCCTGATTGATTGCGCCAGCGTCTTGCGAGCGATTATAGAGGTTACTCCGGACGGCAAATACAAGGTTCTAGCGGACCGCTTCGAAGGCAAGCGATTGAACAGTCCCAATGACGTAATCGTGGGACCCGATGGCGCACTGTACTTCACCGACCCTACTCTCGACCTGGTTGCCGGAGAGAAGCAGGAACTCCCCTTTCAGGGCGTCTTTCGATTGGACGAAAGCGGAAAGCTGACGTTGCTCACCAAAGATCTGACCCAACCCAACGGGCTGGCCTTTTCTCCCGACGGCAAAAAATTCTATGTGGATGACAGCGCGCAGCGCAATATCCGCGTGTACGATGTCCAGTCTGATACGACGCTGAGCCACGGTCGCATTTTCGGCGAAGAACCGGGTGGAAAAAATGATGGTGTGCCCGACGGCATTAAGGTGGATCAAGATGGCAATTTATTCGTTACGGGGCCCAAAGGGATCTGGGTCTGGGACGCTAACGGGAATCACCTGGGCACCATCGACATGCCGGAACAGCCCGCAAACTTGACTTGGGGCGACAAGGATTACAGTACCCTCTACATCACCGCGACTACCTCGGTTTATCGCCTGCGCGTTCGCACCCGGGGCTACGTTCCGTATCTAGAGCACTGGCCCCATCGTTGAGAAGACCAGCACAACCGAGAGCGGATGAATCCCGTCAGGAATGCGCCGGCGGATAGGATTTTGCTAGGACTTCAGCCTCCGCCTGCAGCCAATCCTGCAAAGCGAAGCCGCTCCCTTTCCCACGTTGCTCGTACAGTTCGTACGCCCTTTTCTGAACTTCATGCTCGACAATAGCTTCCAACGGCTTCGTACGGGCAAGATCGGACAAAGTCGTGCTGCTCATGCCTTCCTCCAGGAAATGAAGTCCACTTCAAAATAACTTCTTATTGTAAGTTCGGAAATAGGGGGACCACCTGAGGTAGGAAAAGCAGTTGTGGATAATTCAATCGATGGCGTGCTTCAATGACTCCGGTCGGGTGCTGCCGCAGTCATCTCTCGCGCCCAGATCATCGCCTCGTTAAATGCTCGATTCACTTGTGGCACGGACAGATTAACTTTCTTCGCTTGCATTATGACTTCCTCCCAGTCACCTTCCTCCCGAGCCAGCATCAGGCGGTACAGAGGCGTGAGAGGAGTATCGCTGCCTTTCTTCGCGCCGAGCAGCGCTTCTTTGATTTTCTCGTCAAATGCGAGTCCCTCGACCACCACCCCGATCGGAACCTCCAGGATCGCGTCCATCAGCGAAAGCATGCCCATCAGAAAAAGATCGGAGTTGCCCTCAGCGATATGCGGCGAAATGAGTTCGCAGAAGCGCGCGCGTACCAACGAGGATAAGACCAGATCCGAACATTTCTCTTCCCCCATCGCAACAGCGGTGGCCATACGCAGCCAGCGCACCAATTCGCGCTCCCCCAGCAGCGCCATGGCATGGCGCACGGACCGGACCGGCGACGCCATCCCGACCAGCGGCGAGTTCAAATAGCGCAACAGCCGATAACATAGCGAGGCGTCGTGCTTGATCAGATCCTCGGCCGCATCCAGATCCAGTTCGGAAGCGGAAAGTACCTGCAGCAAACGCAGATGCGTCGCCCGGTTCGCCGGAATGTGCCGGGCCCGCATGCGCTCGGGCTGCCGGAAAAAATATCCCTGGAACAACGTGTAACCGTTCTGGACGGCTTGCAGCATCTGCACGCGAGTCTCCACCTTCTCCGCCACCATCTGGCGATCTTTCGCGCCATGCTTCGCTGCCAGCGCGGCATTGTCGGCCGCCGAATGCCTGCGTATATCGACTTTGAGGAAGTCGCTGTACCCCACTAGCCTTTCGCGAGGGTCGTTGATGCTGAAGTCGTCGAGAGCAAGCTTGTATCCTTTTTGCTTCAGGGAGAGACATGCTGTACATACGCTTCCCGTCGCCCGTATCCCTTCATTCAACTCAATTACCAATTGGTCTGAGGGCAATAAAAGATAGAACTCCTTCAGCAACATCTGTTCGTCGCACTTGATAAATGCCATGCGCCCGTCACACACCGCATCAAAACCAACCACATTCAGGGTCTCGATGATATTTGTGGCCGCTCTCTCCACATCCGAGTCAGAGGCCTGCTCGCCCGCTGTTTCACGAAACAACAACTCATAGGCAAACACATTTTCATTCCGGGTCAGAATTGGTTGTCTTGCAACGCAGGGACTCGGTTTTTCCGCCGGAGCTTGGCCCAAGGTATTCATCTCGTCCAATCCATCGGCAGATTCGGGCAAAACCTTAGATCATCCCCGCGCTTATGTAGGCGCGCACGCTTGCGCACCCAGCGAAGCTAGTCCAGCGGGGAACAGGTAACCAGCCGTCAGACGCGCCAGTAGTCAGGACGCCAATTTTGCACCGACTTCTTGATGTCTTTGCGCGAGAGCTTCTCGTTCAGCGCTCGTTCCGCTAGCGCCGGCAGTTCGGCGTCCGAGGCGAAACGTAACCCGCACAACTGGTTCTCTGTCAGTTCCGGAATGCGCGCGCGCAGCCGCTCCGGTAGTAACTGCATCAGCCGCAGCCGTTCCTCCAGGCGGATAACCCGATCCTGCACTCTCAGAGCATACAGGCGAGTCTTGAATAGCCAGAGCAGAAGGGCCACCGCCAGCAGAACGATTAAGCCAGAGTGGAAGTGGTCGCGAAAGTCACCTTCGCCAAGGTGCGCGAAGAAATGAATCAGCGACATCACCAATCCCAGCGCGAAAACCGGCGCCAGAAAGAAATGAAAAAGCGGATCGAAGCGGGTATGGTTGGCAAGGCTCTGCGGCTGCTTCTCGCCCATGAAGATCTCCTTTGAACAGGAAACCGGCAGTGTAGCAGAGTTCTCCGCAAGGAAGAGATATCTCGATCGGCGCTGGGAGGCCTACAGATTAGTTCGGGGGTAAAAAATAAAGGGCTACGGATTACATTCCGTAACCCCTCTTCCACGTCCCCCGCGCTAAAACGTGTGAATGGTCTCCTCAGCTGAAGACTGGTCCTGCTGCCGCAGCCTGGTCTCCTGCTTGCCCTCCGGTAGCCAATACATGATACGAGTTCCTTGCACCCGGACTGCTGCCAGGAAGTAGCGCTCGCCATATTTGTGAAATACCAACTGGTTGCTGGCGGGAATGTTGCTGGCATCTCCCAGCGATGTCGCCGAAAACAGCCGCACCATTTTGTCGTCATTGCGGATCAGAATGGTGTCCCCGGCAGCATTGGCCGCTTGCAAAACGCATTTCCCGGCCGGAACTACCCGGTCTCCCACAACGAATTCAAACGGCACCTCAGTGGAAATGGAAACCGTCTGTCCGAACTGAGCCGTTGCCAGCATCGGCATCACCATCAGTGCCGCCGCGATCAACATTTGTCTTGTGTATTTCATAAATCACCTCCGAATTTGCTTGAACCCCCTAGCGGTTTTCGGATTCTCTGCTGCCCAGAGGCGCGAGTCCATGGAGGCAACCTAAACCCTGCTCAATCTATCTGAAGAAGCTATAAGGATCTTGACAGCCCGGTGCTGACAGACAAGAATTACTGAAGGTTGGGGACATGTCTCAGAAGAAGGTCCGGTTCGACCAATTCGAATTGGATTACGGGCGCTTCCAGCTTTTCCGCAAGCGCGCTCCCGTGCGGCTGGAAAGCCTTCCCATGCAGCTGCTCATGCTGCTGATCGACAATCAACCAAACATTCTGACGCGCGAGCAGATCGCCGCGCAACTGTGGGGCAAGGATTTCTTCGTCGATATCGAACAGGGCATCAACACCGCCATTCGCAAAATTCGTATTGCCCTGGATGATGATTATGTCCAGCCACGTTTCGTTAGGACCGTAGTCGGCAAAGGCTACTGTTTCGTTGCCGAGGTCTCCAGTGATGACGATGCCGAACAGGTCATGTTTTCCGCCGAGGAACTCGGACGCGCCGTCATGGCCGCGGCTGGTCTGGATCCCAACAATCCAGGCGGCCCTCGAGAGAGCTAGCGTCAGCTGCCAAGAATGACGCGATGCCGGCGTCGAAGTCGCATTCAAAAGTCGCAAGAATAAATAAAGGGTTCGGATGATTCCGAACCCTTTCCCCATCGCCGTAACGCAGATTTACTTCAAGGACGCGAGCACAATCTGGTCCTGCGGGGCGGCGCTGTTCTGGGCGCGCAGTTCTCGTTCCAGTTTGCTCTCGGGCAACATGTAGATGGTTCCATCCGCAATTTTCACTTGTGCCAGGAAGTGACGGCTTCCATATTTGTGGAACACCAGCGCGTAAGCCCCGGTAGCGGCTTTGCCTCGGTCTTCTCGGCTCACGGCGAGCGTGCTCATGCCCGCTTTTGTATTTTGAATGGCCAGCGTCGATCCGCTCGTGCTGGCCCGCTGCACAATGCAGTTGCCCGCGGGAACGACTTTGTTCCATGCGACAAAATCAAAAGGCACATGGGCGGCGATCTTCTGGGTACTTCCGAGTTGCGCGGCCGCGGCGATTGGCAGCGCTAAAACCATCAGTGCGATTGCTCTTGCGTATTTCATATTCGACCTCACGTTTCTGGGGGAACTGCACTCATCATGCCTCTGAAGCTCAAAAAGCTCCATGGAGACAGTCTGAAACGATATGAATTGGTCTGAAGATCGGCGGGGTGCTTGACAGGGCCTGCCCTGCATACCAGAATTGCTGCTGCGAAGGTTTGGTATGCCCGGTAAGAGAGTGCGCTTTGCCGAATTCGAGCTGGACGTCAACAGGTTTCAGCTCTACCGGAATGGAAACCCTGTACGCCTGGAGGGCCTTCCCTTACAGTTGCTGATCTTTTTGACGGAGCATTCCTGTCAAGTCGTGACGCGCGACGAAATCGCCGAGGCGCTGTGGGGCAAGCATGTCTTCGTTGATGCCGAAACCGGAATTAACACGGCGATTCGCAAGGTACGCGCGGCACTGGACGACGATTCCGCGCAGCCCCGCTATTTGCAGACAGTGGTCGGGCGAGGATACCGCTTCGTGGCTGAAATTGTCTCGGAGACATCGGAATCCGGGGACTTTTCTGTCAGTGCCGAAGAATTCGGCCAGGCTGTCATAGCCGCTGCAGGCTTGGATCCGAAGAGGCCAAGAGCGCCTCGTAAAGCTTAGGATCTATTCACCAGAACACGGCAGAATCCTTTCCCGTCTGCCTGAATCCAAATTTCTCATGAAAGCCATACAAGTAAAGCAACCGGGCGGTCACGAGGCGCTGGAATTGATCGATGTGCCCCTTCCCGAACCAAAGGCAAATGAGGCGGTGGTGAAATTAGTCGCTTCCGGCGTCAATTTCATCGATGTCTATCAACGCGAAGGCCGTTACAAAGTGCCGTTGCCGTTCGTTCTCGGACAGGAAGGCGCGGGGGTGGTCACCGCAGTGGGTTCCAACGTGACATCTGTCAAAGCCGGAGACCGCGTTGCCTGGACCGGAGTACTGGGCGGATATGCTCAATATGCCTCGGTTCCCGCCGACCGCTTAGTGCCCATCCCTGAGCGAGTCACCGATCAGCAGGCGGCGGCAGCCATGCTGCAGGGCATGACCGCTCATTACCTGTGTCATGACACTTATCCACTGAAGCGCGGCGAGACTGCTCTGGTGCATGCCGCTGCCGGAGGCGTGGGATTACTGCTGGTGCAGATGGCTCACCACATCGGCGCACATGTCCTCGCAACCGTCTCGACTGAAGAGAAGGCTAAACTGGCTCGCGAGGCTGGCGCAGACGAAATCATCCTTTACACAAAATCTGACTTCGAAGCCGAAACCAGGCGTCTGACGAATGGCCTGGGAGTGCATGTAGTCTACGACTCGGTCGGAAAAACCACCTTTGAAAAAGGACTGAATGTCCTTCGCCCGCGCGGGATGATGGTGCTCTTCGGCGGATCCAGTGGCGCGGTGCCCCCCTTCGATCTCATCGCCCTTTCGCAAAAGGGATCCCTTTACGTGACCCGGCCCACCCTCGTGAATTACATTGCCAGTCGCGAAGAATTGATTTCTCGCTCCGGCGCGGTGTTTGCAATGATTTCATCGGGAAAACTGAACTTGAGAATTGCACATACTTACCCGCTGTCCGAAGCGCAACACGCACACCGCGATCTTGAAGGAAGGAAAACTACGGGCAAACTGCTGCTCCTGCCGTAGCGTCGCGCTTGCGCACCCTTGAACTCCAGCCACGCTGTACACTAGCCAGTCGTTGCGAGTGCGGTTCCTCCACCACCGCCTCATCCGACGCTACCTAATATGAAAGCCATTCGCGTCTCCCACACAGGTGGGCCAGAAGTTTTGGAGTTGGTTGACATCCCGGTTCCACAGCCGAAGCCTGCTGAAGCCCTGATCAAGATCAGCTTCGCCGGCGTCAACTCGATCGATGCTCAATTTCGCGATGGCCGGCTCCGCACTGCCCTCCCCTTTATTCCCGGACACGAAGGCGCAGGCGTTGTAACTGCGCTCGGCCCACAAGCCCGAGTCGTGAACGTCGGTGATCGCGTGGCCTGGAGCGGTACTCTCGGCTCCTACGCGGAATACCTCGCTGTCCCGGAAGAGCATCTTGTCCCTGTGCCGCCGAGCCTCACCGATGAGCAATCCGCTGCCGCCATGGTGCACGGTCTCACCGCCCATTACCTGGTGAACGACGCGCACAAACTGAAGGCCGGAGAAACCGCGCTGGTTCATGCGGCTGCGGGAGGCGTCGGCCTGCTATTGGTGCAGATGGCCAGAGCGATCGGAGCGCGCGTCATAGGCACGGCGTCGAGCGACGAGAAAGCTGACCTCGCGCGCGAGGCGGGAGCCGACGAAGTCATTGTCTTCACCAAAAAAGATTTCGAACCTGAAGTGAAACGCCTGACCGCCGGCAAGGGCGTGGACGTCGTTTACGACGGCGTGGGTAAGGACACCTTCGAGAAGAATCTGAACGTAATGCGTCTGCGCGGCATGCTGGTGCTCTACGGCATGTCGAGCGGGCCGGTGCCTCCGGTCGATCCTGCGAAGCTCTCTGAAAAAGGATCCTTGTTTATGGCCCGAACTACGCTGGCGCATTTCACCGCGACCCGGGAAGAACTGCTCGCGCGCACCAGCGCCATGTTCGCGATGATCGCGGAAGGCAAACTCAAGCTGCAAATCGCAAAAACGTACCCGCTGGCAGACGCTCCTCAGGCACATGCCGACATGGGGAGCCGCAAGCTCACGGGAAAGTTATTGCTGATCCCCTGATCCCCATTGGCACCCTCGCCTCAGGATCTGCGGCTGTAGTTCCTGGCATATTCCGGGATCGGCCGATTTGGATCTAATTGCGGATCGTTGATTGGGGTTCCTGCGTGGATCTCCAGTGGAATTACTCCCGCCCAGGTAGCGAACGAATAATCTTCCGGATCGTCGATCGGCGGCCCGCTTCGTACCTTGGCGGAATACTCCTCGATGGGCACTCGTAGCACGGACGTCGCCTTCAGTTCGCGTTCATTCGGCCGGCGCGAGTCGTCCCACCGCCCGCGAAGAATGTGTTCCGACAGGACGCGCAGGGCTACAAGCTTTTCCTCTGGGTCGTCCACCAACGTCGCTTTTCCCAAAACTACGACCGAGCGGTAATTCATGGAGTGATTGAACACCGAGCGCGCGAGTACAAGCCCGTCCAGCAATGTGACGGTGATGCACACGGATACTCCTTCTTTCATCTCACGCAACATGCGGCTCGCGGCGGATCCGTGAATATACAGATTTGCGTCCTTGCGTCCGTACGAGGTCGGAATGACGAATGGCTGGCCATCCACGGTGAACCCAACATGGCATAGAAAGCCCTCATCCAGGATGCGGTACACAGTTTCGCGGTCGTACACGGCACGCTCAGGCTCGCGCACCACACGAGTGCGCGCGGTTGGCAGTCCAGTTTCAGACATGAAGGGAACAACTCCGGCAAGCGCCAAGGTTGAATAAGAAGAAAGTTTAACATCAGGCCTCGAAAGAGCCTTGTGCATGAGCCGTCCGCAAATTCTAACGTCTGATCCCTGTCCCCCGATCCCTAATCCCTGTTTCTGAATGCCTGAGAGTCACCCATTGGTACCAAGATAGAGGTCCATCCCCAATTCCCAGCCCATGACTCCTGAGCACTGATTAACGTATAAGGGCGTTCGTCCCTACACGAGCGGTTCTATCCCAGCCACTGCGGATTCTGATAAGTTCCGTCGAAGTTGTGCGTGGTCTTGTACTCCTCGAACTCCCCTTTCGCCGCCGCCGGAGCGGTCTTGGCAAGGAGACTCAACACTTCTCCCGAACTCATAGGCTTGAAAGCCTTCGCCGCGCCAATCGCCTGCTGCAGGATTTCCATAGAGTCGCATCCGGTGATCACGACGCTGGTCGGCAGGTTCATGGCATAGTGCAGGCACTCGATCGGGCTTGCGGTTTTGCTTTTGAGAATAATTTTGTCGCCCATCGGCTTCATCCCCAGCACGCCGATGTTGTGTTTTACCAGAACTGGTAGAACTTTCTTTTCGAAACTGTCGTAGTGCGCATCCATGACATTCAACGGCATCTGCACGGCATCGAAAGTAAAGTCATGCGCGAATGCGGTGTTGAGCATTTTAAGATGAATGTCAGGACTCTTATGCCCGGTGAATCCGATGTAGCGCACTTTGCCTTGCTTCTTGGCCTCGAGTACCGCCTCCATGCCGCCGCCCTTCGCGAAGATGCGATCGGGATCGGTATCGCGAATGACCTCATGAAATTGCAACAGGTCGATGTGATCCGTCTGCAGGCGGCGCAATGACTCTTCCAGTTGCTGCGCGGCGGCTTGCTTGGTCCGCCCATCGATCTTCGTCATCAGAAAAGCTTTCTGCCGGTACCCATCGCGCAGCGCTTTACCCATGCGGATCTCGCTTTGGCCGTTGTTGTAGTCCCAGCAGTTATCGAGGAAGGTAATGCCGCTGTCGAGCCCGGAACGCATGATGCGGATACTTTCCTGCTCGTCTGCCTGCATGCCTAGGTGATAACCGCCAAGGCCTACCATGGAAACCTTTTCGCCAGTGCGGCCCAGGACGCGAGTAGGCACGGTTCCCTTATTAGTAGCGTGCGCGAGTTGCTTGCTGAGAGAGGTCATCAAAGTCGTAGCCGCGGCAGTCTGGAGAAATCTTCGGCGATCCATGGTATTCAGACTCCCGGATCGAAACGCGGGTTGCAATTTTACGACAAAAAGAAACGGCGGACGAGGGCGCGTCCGCCGTTCGAAGAATGCTGATCTCGACTGCTACCAGTTCAATTTCATAGCGAACTGGAACTGGCGCGGATCGTAAGCGGCAGTGGGCTGCCCGGCATTGCTGAACAGCGGGCTCACCGCGGCTACATTCATTTTATTGGCAATGTTGAACATGTCGGCGATCAGGTCCATGTTAAATCGCTCGGTGAAGTAGATGCGCTTCGAGACCCGCATATCGTCGAACACCGTCCACGGAGTCACTCCGGCATTTCGTCCGAGATTGCCGTCGAGCTGAAGCAGCGTTGGCGTCGTGCCCAGGGGATTGGTCGCGCTGGGCAGGAATCCCAGAATGCAGGGTTCCTGCAACTGGCCCGTCGGTGAGTACTTGGATGAATAGACCGGACCGCACGCGGGATTCACCGTCGTGTTGGGACGCCCCGTCAACGACGAGAGCTGCATGTTGTCGCCGTTTCCCGTGATGATGTTGAACGGCCGTCCGGAATTTACTTCCACGATCGGGGCGAACGTCCAATCGCTGATCAGCTTCCTGCCGAAGCCGCCGCCCATGTGCCCGGTCTGATAGACGGCACTGAAGACGAAGCGATGACGCTGATCGAACAGCGACGAGGAGCGATCAAGGCCCGGGAAGAAACTGTCTTGCGGTGTGAGCGTTGACTGCAGGTCGGTCGAGTCGTCAATCGAATGCGACCAGGTATACGACGCCAGCATCTCGTAGTGGCTGCTGAAGCGCTTCCGCAGGTTGGTCGTGAATCCATGGTAAACCGAGCTTCCGTTGGAGTAATTCGCGTCCATGTCTCCGAAGGGAACGCAGCCAGTGAGACTCGTCGGATCGCAATTGGCATTGAACCCCTGACTTGCCAATCCCTGTTCAATCGATTGGGCGAGCCCAACACACTGACTTCCGCCGGGCTGAGGAACTGCCGGGCTGAGATAAAGAGCAGCAACGGAGGGGTTCAATCCACCGGGACGGAAGAAGTTCATCATCGACGCATCCACGAAGGGTGCGCCACCAGGGGATACTCCACACCCGCTAACAGTAAACGGGCTCGCGGCACTCTGGCCCGACGCCAACGCAGCGTTGAAGTTTGCAACCATCAGATCGCCGCGAATGGTATTGGCGTTGATAGGGCGATTCAGGTGCCGCCCGCCGTTGAAGTTGTAAGCCAAGCTCAGCGCATACCCATGGCCCAGATCCCGTTCAACGCTGACATTGGCCTGCTGCGAGTACGCATACACAAAATTCGCCGACTGCGGATATCCGAATGGCTGGAATCCGAGCGGCATGAAGGTCGAGGGATTGAGGTAATTCTGATTCAAAAAGATCGATTGTGGGAAGTTCAGGGACTGGAATTGCTGTTGGTTGGGCAAGTATCCCATTGCCGTGGCCGTTGCCGGGTTCAATGTGGCCGCACAAGGATTCGCGGCACTTGGCTGGTTGATGGGCAGACCCTGAAAAATCGTAATTCCGTTCAAATTGCCCGGGTTCCCGGCGCCGCTGCACAAGCCTGTGCCCGCGAATGCCAGCTGTCCGCTCGACGATCCATCCGATGCGTCTCCCAGGAAATATAGCCCCAGCAGCGGGTGGTCGTAGAACATTCCGTAAGACGCGCGAATGACCGTTCTCCCATCGCCTGCCGGATCGAAGGCTAAGCCGATGCGCGGCTGAATGTTGTTCTTGTCGGTCTGAATTCCTTTCTGTAAACCCAGCAGTCTGTAGGCCGGCAGAGCGAGACCTTGCGGCTGTTTGAATTTGGGCGGGATCTCTACGTCATAACGCACGCCGTAATTCAGCGTGAGCTTGGGGTTAATGCGCCATGAATCCTGCCAGAACACCCCGATGGGGATGTTCTTGAACTTGTCACTGGGGCTGCCCAGTCCTTGCACGAAGCTACCCGGCAAGCCAGCGCCGTAGGACTGCACCGGGGAGAGGTCGGGGAAATTGGGGAGGCTGCCAGGAGCGGGATTCACGAAGCCCAAGCTTCCGGCTCCGAAGCTGCCGAAGTCGTACACACCGCCGTAGTTCACGGTGAATGTCGCCGTGAGCGGCAGATAATTAACGTCGCCGCCAAACTTCATGTTATGGCGTCCAACGCTCAACGAGAAATTGTCCGTGAACTGGTAACGAGTCTCGGTTCGTTGGATATAGGAGTAGGGCTCACGTCCGAAATAAGCGAAGCCGGGAATGTTAACAGCGGGATCGGAGCCGCCCGGGATCTGGGTGTTGTAGAAGTAGGACAAACCCCGCCGCGCATACTGGAACCGGAATTCGTTCACCTTGTTGCCGCCGATGCTCCACGTGTCCTGCACCGTACCCGCCACATCCCGATACGTCTGTTCCGATGTTCGCGAATATGCATTTTGCCCGAACGGTTGATCCTGCCCGCTGACTTCGATCCCGGTCACCGTGCTCGGGCTCACATTAGCGCGCAACATAAGCCGGTTCGAAGTGCTGATGTTATGGTCGAGGCGCAGTGAGTACAAGCTAGTGCCTTCGAACACAGGGAAATTACCCATCTGCGATGCCAATGTCTGGTACGAACCGGGAACGAAGCAGGGGGGTGAAGAGCAACTGGTGGGGAAACCGGCTACACCGGCAAATCCTCCGGTCATTCCGGTCGGCCAGTACCCGTTGACCGCCATGCCGGACGACGCCCCCGCCAATCCGGCGTAGGCGCCAACTTCTTGCGCGAAGCCTGGATATGCAGGATTTTGCTCGGCTGCGAGGATAGCGGGATTCGTCAGGAACGCGACTTGACTCGGAGTCAACTGCAAAGTGCCGAAAGGCATTCCCACCTGAGTCGTGTCAAAAGGTTGTAACCCGAAGTTGTCCTGCCCAATGCTCGAGAATCCCGTCTCGTGCCGCCGCGTAATCTCGTAAGAGAAATAATAAAAAGTCTTATCTTTCTTCAGCGCCCCGCCGAAAGCCGCCCCGGCCTGCACGCGCGTGTAGGCAGGATCCTTTACCGTGCTGAACGGATTCACCGCCTGAAAGTTGCGATTCCGCAGATATCCATAGACATCGCCGTGGAACTGGTTCGAGCCCGAGCGCGTGATGATGTTGACCACGCCGCCAGAGGCGCGTCCATATTCCGCAGCGTAATTGTTCGTGATGATCTGGAATTCCTGCACCGCTTCCTGCGACACCGTAGAGCGCACACCGTTCACCGAGTTGTCGGTGGCGTCGGTTCCATCCACGTTCACCAGGTTGGAGCGCGCACGCTGTCCGCTCATGTTGAGTCCGGAAGTCGGAGCTGCGCCAAGGTTGGGCGCGGCATCGTGTACGACCTGCGAATCAGTCAGAGTGAAGTTGATGTAGTTGCGTCCGTTGATCGGCAGATTGTCGATCCGCCGTTGGCCGATAGTATCGGTCGTCGAACTTCGCGAGGTTTCCACCAGTTCGCCTTGCGCGGAAACGTCGACGATCTCGGTCTTGCCGCTTACTTGCAGGGTGACGGGGAGTTCCACAAGTCCGCCGACGGTGACTGCGACTCCGGTGTTTTCGATGGTCCCGAATCCTGCCGCCGTAATCCTAACCGAGTAGGTGCCCGGGGGCAGCAACTGCGCGCTGTAGCCACCCTGTCCATCGCTGGTGGCGACGCGCTCAACCCCTTTAGCGACATCGCGCACAACCACTGTGGCGCCGGTCAGCGCCTGCCCTTGCGCATCCTTCACCGTTACGTGCAGATCGCCGGTCGCCGCTCCGCCCTGAGCCCAGGCAATTGCGGATGAAAGCAGAACTAGCGCGCTCACAGCTTTGATAGTGCGGAACATAGAGGTCTCCCTTAAACTCGCGGACGCGAGCAGACGGTGGGACAGGTGCCCACGGCAAATTGCAGCTGTAATCACTCGAAGGTTTGCAACGCCCGATTCTCGCTGGTTTTACATCAGAACCATGACTAAAAACAAGTGAGGAATGTGTATGGGTCGCCTTCCAGTAACGTCGTCTCTGATCTGGATCACGAGCCGACAGAGATCCGCACCGGCATGCTGGGATTCTGCAGTCTCCCCAGCAGCATGGCCGATCCATTCAACTGTTCGTAGCGATGCAGAATAAGACGGGTGTCGGAATCCGAATTAGGCCAAGCCAATGCAAGATAGATCCGGAGGAGCGCGAAGGTCGCGTTCCGGCGCAACAAGAGGGCCTGCTCCACCAATTGCTGTGCCGCCTCGGCGGTCTCAGAGTCATTGGTGGCTAGCGCGCTTTGCCCGATGCGCACCAGAACCGTGGCGTTCCGCCCGGCCACCTGGACGTACGCAGCCATGGCGCGGAGACGCTCGCGACGCACGCTTCGAAAATCTGCCGGTCGCAGCCGGCGCCGCAAGTATGCGTCTTCCGCAACGTCGGTCAGGTTACGGAAAGCTTCCACATCCAGCGGCTGAATACCCTCAGCCAAGCTCGTATTCGAGACCTGCAGGTTGCGGGAAACCGTGATGCTCAGAATGAAAATCAGTGCAAGCGCAGCAGCCACAACCAGAATGATGGCCAGGGTCATTGCAGAAGACGCTCCAATTCGCGGTTCCAGACGGCCAGATTATTCTCGGGAAGACCAATCGGGGCCGTCTTTGCAGATACTCTGCGGGGGACCAGCAGATAGTAGATCCACATCAGCACGCATACGTGAAATGTGGTCATGTTGATGAAATCCAGAACGACACGACTCTCATCGGGCAGGCTGCTATTAGCAACCAAAGCCCATGTGGCAAGATGCACGCAAGCCGAAACCGACAGCCCGAGTGCAATTCCACGGTCAGCCGATCGTATGCCGATTCTGAAGTACCAGGAGAATCCGAAGATGGAGACCAATATTCCGCACTCAATGATGTAAATAGTCTGCTGCAGAAGATGCCCGCCAGAGACGATACCAAAGAGGCTATCCACCGGCGCAAATGCCGCAGCCATGCTGGACGCGAAGATTAGGACGATGCCCACCAGACCGATCAGGCGCTTTCCCAGCGTCGCGATGGCGACGTAGGGACGAAAAACATGGGCAAATATCTCACTCAGCAGCGCAAACTTCAGGATGCTCTCTATAATCAGGCCACCCCAGAAGAAGCGCCACCACGTGAGTGGCTCCACCGACGGGGTGATATCGAGAACGTATAGGGTGAGTTGTTCGACCGCACTGGCTAAGACAAACGCAAGAAAAAAAGGATGTTGCCGGTGCACTCCCTGACGCCATAGACCGAAGCCAAGCATCAGGAGAAGTACACTGGGCGCGACCCAAAGATAATGCCAAAGCAATGAGTGCGCCTGCAGCATGCCTAGGCAATATAACGCCACAAGTCGCTGCTCGCAACGGACTGGTCAGCCTTGTTCTATTTTCGTAAGAGCCGCGAGCTAAATAATTAGATCAAGCGTTTAAATGCCACAATGATGTTGACTACGGCTTGCAGAGCTTGGCGCCGCAGCTGGTCGAACCAGTACCCCCGTCTGCCATAACGGCAGTTGGAATCACGAGAGTATTGACGAATAGGATTGCTGCGCCGAGCATGAGTAGAACACGTTTCACGGTTGTTTTCTCCTTGTTGTTGAGAATTGACCCGTGATAGTTTCATAGGCTCCGCAGCAGCGCGCAACGTTACTTCAGGCCTTGGTTTGTTCGGAATTCGTAACAAATGACCCTCAAATCCGCCATCCAGGACGTGAAGGACACCACCCTTTCCGCGGTCTCAGGATTGCTGGGCAAACTGGCCTACTTGGCCTCCCTTCGCCATAAACGGGGCAGGTACCAACACTGGGGTGTGGAGAATGTCTATGGCCCGGAGGCTTCCGAGCGCGCCCTCCGGACCCTTCATGCAGATATTCTGAAAGGCGTCTTGAGAACTTCTTTGCCGTTGCTGGAAGAAGACCTGCAGGTTTCCTGCCACGCCGGCGGCTTGGACGCGGGAACCTATATCGAACAATTGCGCGGACGATTCGAGGATTTACTTCCGGACGGACGCCAGGATTCTCCCTCCGCCCAGCACCTCAATTCAGTGCTGCTGGCGCTTTCCCATTTGGAGAAGAATCCAGCGGGTGCCACTCGGTTAACTTCATAGCCACACCCACCACTTGTCCGAGAACTTCCGCCTCCTGCGGATGACGCAGGATGCGCACCGCCGCAGGAGATAATGGATGCGGCTGCAGAATGATCTCTTCCCGCCGCATGCTGCACCAGCAGCAGGTATGCCCGTCGCGAGTCTCCACAAAGTAAATGGGACGCTCGTACTCTGACCGCCACGAGCCCTCCAGCACCCGATTTCGCGATTCATCCACCTGGATAAAGCTGCCCGGCGGCAGGATCGGATACATGGTGAAATCTTGGGTGCCGACGTAGCCGTAGGTGAAATCCGTGGTGGCCAATTGCGACAGATAAGCCAGTGGCACCAACCCCCACTGCTCTACCATGCGGCCCAGGTTCGTGGTGCGGCGTTCGTCAAATCCCGGATCCATCCGCACCGGCACCTGCACGGACTGCAATCCGCTGAGCGCCTCAGACAAGTGGGACTTTGGAGGCGAGACCAGTCCGAGGTCCGCAGGCAGATTATTTAGATCCACCCCATACCACGACATGAGTTCTCGCACATCCCGCCGGTAAATTACCGACAACGTGTACAGCCGGTAAATGCTCGGCAAAATTCCCTTGGTCTCAATATCCGACAGTCGGCTGGGCGGAATCGAAAATTCTTCGTTGCGATATCGGTCTGCAATGCGCGCACTCGAGTTCTCCACGTCTCGCATGGTGAGTCCAAGCTTCTCCCGCAGTGTGCGAAGACTTTTGCCTGCCGGCAGCACGCGTCCCCCTCGACTAAGTTCGGAATAATATCAAAGTCAAAGCACATCGAACGAAGGATTGTTCAAAAAAATCTCCGCCCTCTTCCTTGTTACAAAATCCGAACACGATTTCACCTCGGTATTTGCTATGTAAATTGCTGTTCGTGCAGCGTCCTCCATAGCTCCACTCCCTTCTTTGCTGCCTCCGTATTGCCGTGCTTTGTTCGGATTTCGTAACGGCGGCAGCTTTCGCCATTGCCGCCTGCCGTGCTGCCGCGCCCTACATGGCACGCTGTGACCTCTGAAATTCGGGCGGTCGAAATCAGGTTTCCGTCAATTCGGCGGATGACATTTGTCATGGCGCATGCGTGATGGATGGCACTGGCACCGTGTCCTGGCATGGGCCAGTATGAGCCTAGCTCTGCACTGTGTCTCTGTGTCCCCCTGTGGTGAGTGGTTTCTGCCGCAGCGACAAAGGGATCACAGAATAATCATGACGGCGACGTCGTGGATGCAGCCGCTTGTAAGCAGAGGTGAAGCATGATCGAAATCCTAAAAGAGACCGCAGTTGTTTCCCGGTGCAGTTCGCCGCCCGTAGTTGCCAGTCTCACGTCACGCATTGGGAACTGCTTCTAGCCTTCAGCATGATTTGCTTACGGATATCGCGCGGATCGGTTTCCAGCGCGATCAAGAAAAAATGTATGGATAGCAATTTCGCTTTCATGATGATGCAAGAACTCAAAGCTCGAACCAGAATTCCTCATACATAATTGAAAATGGTCAAACTGTGAAACCTGAAACTCGAAACCTCGCCCCAAACCTGAAACTAGATACCTGAAGCTGGTAACTGGAAACTGATTTTTCCTATGAGCGCGAATTCCAAGAAATCATTGACTTCAACGGTATTTCTGATTCTGCTTGGCATTGCCGCACTGTATGGCGGGCCGAAGACCCTGGCGGTACTGATCCCTGCGGCCTTGCTGGTGTGGTTCAGCGTTGCTCCCATCTTGCGCCGTGGCCGGAATTGACGCGAGGGGCGAAAATAGACGTATGCCATTGATTCCTTTCGAACGCGAAGATACACGCGAGGGGGGAAGTCCGTGGAAGCTGAAATCGTGGCAAACCATAATCAAGGATAAAGATCACGGATGGACTCCTCTGCTCTGGGTTGTCTATCTGGGCTTCTTTTTCATCGATCCCGTGATGAGTCACGCCGGCCTTCGCATCTGGCTGCTTGATCTCGCCGGCGCTACCCTATTTCTCTTTCTCTATTTTGGTTTGTTTGCGCTGCAGAGCCCCAGAGCTGCCATCCACATTGGCGGAATGGTGGTTTTGGGAATGCTGTTCCTGCCCATCAATGGCGGGGCCTGCACGTTTTTCATTTTTGCGTCGGCGATGCTTCCGTTTTCTGTCAAGACCCAGACCGCCGCATTCCTTGGCTTGGCCATCGTCGCCATAGTCGGCGCCATTGAGGGATTGCTGCTGCACCTCAATGGCTGGACCCTGTTCTATGCGGCAGTGTTTCCCATGATCATTGGCGCAGGCAACACTGTCTTCGCCGAGCGCAATCGTATGAATCGTAAGTTGCGAAAGGCCAACGAGGAAATTGAGCACCTGGCCAAAGTGGCGGAGCGCGAACGCATTGCACGTGACTTGCACGATCTTCTGGGACATACGCTTTCGGTGATCACGTTGAAATCCGAGCTTGCCGGAAAGCTGATGGATCGCGACTCGCAGCGCGCGGCCCAGGAGATTCACGAAGTGGAGGAAATTTCGCGCCAGGCGCTCTCCGACGTTCGAGATGCCATCCGCGGATATCGCTCGCAGGGCCTGCTAGCCGAATTGGCCCGTGCCAAATCCACCCTCGAGACCGCTGGCCTCACCGTCCAGTACGACGCCGCCACGAGCATGAACATTCCTGCCATGCAGGAGAGCATTCTCTCGCTGGCCCTGCGCGAGGCTGTCACCAACATTGTGCGTCATGCCCATGCCCGCACCTGCCGCATGCGGCTGGAGCAGCAGAACGGTTCATGCTGCTTGCAGATCAGCGACGATGGACGCGGCTGGAATGGCAGCGAGGGCAACGGACTGCGCGGCATGCGCGAGCGAGTGGAGATGATCGGCGGCACTCTGCAACGAATCGGTGTATCCGGTACGACGGTGACGATTACCTTGCCGTTGAAAAAACCTGTCATGCAAACCGAAGGCGCAAATTGAATCCCGCAGTCAATGAAGGTCGCAACGCCATCCGCGTCGTACTCGCGGAGGATCAAGGCATGGTGCTGGGTGCGCTCGCAGCTCTGCTCGAAATCGAAGGCGACATTTCGGTCATCGCCCAGGCAAAAAATGGCAAGGAGGCTCTGGAAGCGGTGCTGGCGCACAAGCCCGATGTCTTTATCACGGACATCGAGATGCCGCACATGACGGGGCTCGACGTGGCTGCTGAATTGAAACGCCGCCGTACAGGAACTCGCGTCGTGATTGTGACCACGTTTGCGCGCACAGGATATCTGCGCCGCGCCCTCGAAGCGGGTGCTTCCGGATATCTCCTGAAGGACATGCGCGCCGAAGAGCTGGCCGAGGCGGTCCGCCGCGTACACCAGGGCCTGCGTGTGATTCATCCGGAACTCGCGACCGAGGCTTGGGGCGAGCTTGATCCGCTCACCGATCGCGAGCGCCAGGTGCTGCGCCTCGCGGGCGAAGGTATGGCCAGCGGAGACATTGCCGGGGAACTCGGATTATCCGACGGAACGGTCCGCAACTATCTTTCTGAGGCGATCAGCAAACTGGGAGCGAGAAACCGCGTGGAAGCGGCGCGCCTGGCTAGAACCAAAGGCTGGCTCTAGGTCTTCTGAACGGTTGTTCTCTCTAGCCGCTTCCGACTTGCTGAAACGCGGTTTCCTCCTCAGCAAAACAAAGAGCTCGAAGCCGGGTGAGAACGAAGAGCAGTCCAGCCATAACCGCCAGCGCCAACAGAGTGTTCTTTACCGTGCTCACGGCCATGCGGTGGCTGGCCTCCGCGGGGGGTACCGGGTCATATACCTGCACCCGGGCCCTTCCCTTCAAATTCGGAAACAGATAAACGGAAATGAGAGTGCCGGTCGGAACCTTCGACTCCAGTTCTGCCTCACTGTGCGGCACGCTATGCACGTAGGGTAAGAGACTTAGATACTCAAGGTGGCCCTCCACCATCCCGCTGGCAAAAATATCGGTGCCTCCTTTAGCACGCTTCTGGTAATAGACACGTTTCACCTGGAACTCAGCGCGGTGATAGGACTGACCTTCGTACTGATGCCAGCGCGTCCAGGCGTTCATGAAAATGACGAAGCCAAAGATCACCAACGCCAGGCAGACCAATGAACAGGCGGCGAGAAAGAAGCTGAGGATCTTCAGCAGCACCGGGTTTGAAACCGGCCTTGCGGGGACGGGTGCAGCTTGCTTCGGCTTCGGTTTTACCCAGGCCGCGAACGCCGAGCCCGCGAGAATGAATCCCCCAAACACCAGGATCATGATCTTCGGAAATCCGAACAAGAGCATGAAAACGGTGCAGAAGGTGATCTGGATGAGCGCTCCCACCCAGATTCCCATGCGCGGAAGCACCATCATCTTCTCCCCGCACGCAGAACACGTGGACGCTGATGGGTCAGTAATCGCCAGCCCACATCTCGGGCACTTGCGGGCAAATGCCATGCGCGTGATTACAGCACGAATCCCTGTCGGAAACAATGACGGTGGTAACACCACAACCTCGCATCTTAGGTTGAGGTCCGCTCCTAGCTTTCCCGAATGATGCCGGCGTCGTGCTTCTTTACCGTCTTGTAGGCCCACGCCATCCGCGGGGTGTTGTGAGCGATGCCGAAGTGGCCGTCACGGCTGAGCACGATGATGCCTCCGTGTCCGTTCACCCGCTGCTTCAGGTAGTTCATGGCTTCCTGCGCGGACCATTCCGGCAGGTTGCCCGCTGCGATGCGGTCCGCGGTCCATTTGGCAAGAACCAATTTCATGATCGGCTCCCCCCAACCGGTGGTAGACGCGGCCGCGCTTTCGTTGTCAGCGTAGCAGCCGCAGCCGATGAGAGAAGAATCGCCGAGACGTCCGGGAGCTTTGTTCAGCGTGCCTCCGGTAGAAGTGGCGGCGGCAATGTTGCCGTTACGGTCGAGGGCGACGGCCCCCACCGTATCGTGCGAAATCGTTACATCGTCAGGACTGCCCGCGAACAGATCGTTTCCATCCTGGCTCTGGCTCCGTTTTGCGAGTTCTGCCTGGTACGAGCGCAGGCGTTCCACTTCGCGCGGAATCACAAGTTCTTCGTTCTTACACAGCGCAACGCCGCGGTCGGCAGCGAACTTCTCTGCGCCCTCGGCGACGAAATACACATGCGGGCTTTCGCTCAGAATTTTGCGCGCAGCACGCACAGGATTGCGCAAGTGCTCGACGCATCCCACGCCTCCGGCGCGGAGCGTGGCACCGTCCATGATCAGAGCATCGAGTTGCACCCGACCGTCGCGGTTGAGGAAGCTGCCGCGTCCCGCATCGAAAGTCTCGTCGTCTTCCATGATGACGACTGCTTCTTCGACGGCGTCGAGGGCGGAACCACCCTGCTCCAATACACGCCATCCCGCGGCGATGGCGTTATTGACGCCGCGGATGTGGGCATCAACCATGTCATCGGGCATGGCCCACGCGCCGCCATGAATGACCAGGACAGGATCTGTCGGCAAGAGTGTCCCCAGATTAGTGGAACGACTCGATAGGATAGCAGGTCGCGTGGAGGAGACCAGATCAGGAGAGCGATCGGGATCAGGACCTGGGGAAGCCCACCGAATATTCGAGGCGCGGACTGAGATGGGAGTTCTGCAGGAAATGGTCGTGCCGCCTCGGAACCCGGCGTGCAGAGAATTCCGAAGCGGCACTGTGTTCTTTCTACATCACTTGCTACTTGCTTTGGTCTTGCTACATCGCTTGCGTTTGTCTTGCTACTTCACTTGCTTGGGTCTTACTACATCACTTGCTTGAAGACAGTAAAAACCAGGGGAGCAGAAAGACAAATACAGGAAATCCGTTAATCACATTTGGGAGATAACGTAAACGTTACGATGCGAATCGATTGTCGGCTCCGTGACGGTGATCGCTGCGCTTGACGGCACAGCCAAGGAGCTATCCTGCGCGGGTGGATCCCAAGCGTGGGTGCATCCCTATGTGGTCGGGACTCTACGCGGCTTGACCCGGGGTCAGGCTTGCCGCCGGATCTTGAGTGCGGGTCCAGGTATATCGCATGCGGTGGATTACGGTGATCGTGCTTAGAACCGCGATCACCCAAAGCACGGGAGCCATGCGGTTGAAGAGGGCTCCGAGGATTACAAGCACCAGGCGCTCAGGGCGCTCCATGAATCCTACGCGGCAGGACCCGATCAGGCTTTCGGCGCGGGCCCGGGTGTAGCTGACCATAATGGCGCTGATCATCACGAAGGCAGTGAGCACGACATAGAAGAAGCGCTCGCCGCGCGCGTAGAAAACCAGCAGGCCGAGGAACTGGCTGGCGTCGGAATATCGATCCACGACGGAGTCGAAGAAAGCTCCGAAGCGGGTCACGCGGTTAGTGGCGCGGGCGACCTGTCCGTCTACGAGGTCGAAGAATCCGGAAAAGATGATCACCAGGCCTGCGTAGATGAACATGCGCTTCTGGTTGGAAGCGTTCGCCGAGCCGAACAGGATCGCCGCCCAGGTGTTCACTACTAGCCCCATGAACGTGAGGACATTGGGGTTGATGCGGGAGAGCGCCAGCCAGCGAACAATGGTGTCGAGAAGCACTCCGCAGCCGCGGCCGAACGCGGAGGTCCAGGAATGGCTCATTGAGGACGCCCTGCGAAAGCCGATTTCACCACAGGGAGCACAGAGGTACACAGCGGAAACATTCTTACCCTTGCTAAGTCGTGCCCTCGATCGTTCATCGTTATTTTTAGGCTTGAGCTTCTTTCGGGTTCTCGTCTAATTCGTCGTGGATCGTGCTCAGGCTCAGGATTTCCAGTTCGCGCTTGCCATTGGGGGTGACCACTGTCGCCTCTTCTCCAACTTTCTTGTTCAGGAGCGCGCGCCCAATGGGGCTGGTCGTTGAAATCTTGCCCGCAGCTACATCCGATTCTTCGCTGGTGACCAGCTTGTACTCAATTTCCTCGTTCTTAGTGTTGTCGAAAACCTTCACCGTGGAGCCCAGTCCGACCTTGTCCGTGGGAATGTTGTTCATGTTGATCATGGACAATTCCGCGAGGCGTTTGCCGAGCTGGCGGACGCGGGCCTTCACGAATTCCTGCCTCTGCTTTGCCATGTGGTACTCGGCATTCTCGCTCAGATCGCCCAGTGCCGCGGCCTTCTTGATTTCTTTCGGAAGTTCGTGGATCAACTCGTGTTCCAGAGCGTTGATCTCTTCCTGCAATTTTCGCTTGATTTGATCTGTCATGAATTACGGCTCAGGCTTTGGACATTATAAACCGCGGCTTCGAGGTTCTCGCCTTTTCCGGCTGGAAAACCTGTTTTCGAAAAATATAGTTGCGGTTCGATACCTCCGTCGAGAACTCGACCAGGAGGTCAGATTAGGGGTCTTGAGAAGTCAAAATGCGAAAACGCGAGAAAGAGGGGCAGTTTCTGGGCATAGTTTGGCGGCTCCGAGTACACTTTACTGAATCTCACCTGGACTCCGGGCGCTGGTTGCGCCTTACCTGTTAAGGAAGCTGTCTATGTCTACTCAAATGACCGAAAGTCCTGATGCCATCGCGCCCCCGCGACTGGGAAAACGTATTTGGGCGGTCGTGGCCGGATTCATCGCAGTTGTTGTTCTCTCAATCGGTACCGATGCCGTGCTTCACTCGATGCATGTGTTTCCGCCTCTTGGACAACGGATGTCCGACAAGCTGTTCCTGATCGCTACGATCTATCGAACCGTGTACGCCATTCTGGGCAGCTATATCACGGCGAGGCTGGCTCCCGATCGACCAATGGCGCATGCGCTGGCCGGCGGGATCATCGGGCTGATACTTGGGAGTGTGGGTGCGGCAGTGACTTGGAGTCGCGCCCAACTGGGGCCCCATTGGTATCCTCTGGCCCTGGTCGTAACAGCGCTGCCTTGCGCCTGGATCGGCGGCAAGATCCGCGAGCTGGAAATAAAAAAATATTATCCTGTCGAACCGGCCCCGCCTCGTTCGACGTCCATTTAGAGCGGGACATGGAATCCTGGTCCCGACTCACATCCATATAGGAGACAAAGTCATGCGGGTGATGGTCATTGTAAAAGCAACCAAAGATTCCGAAGCCGGCATTATGCCGAGCAAAGAGCTGGTCACCGCAATGGGGAATTACAACGAAGAGCTCGTCAAAGCCGGGATCATGCTGGCTGGCGATGGACTAAAGCCTTCGTCGCAAGGTAAGCGGGTAAGGTTCACGGGAAGCAAGCGGACCGTCATCGACGGTCCTTTCGCCGAGACCAAGGAACTCATCGCTGGGTATTGGATATGGCAGGTGAGGTCTATGGAGGAGGCGGTCGAGTGGCTGAAACGCTGCCCCAATCCCATGCCCGGAGAATCTGACATCGAAATCCGGCCGGTATACGAAATGACCGATTTCGGGGAGAGCTTCACGCCCGAGGCACGAGAGAAGCAAGAGCGGCTGCGGGAAAAGATTGCCGCAAAGAAATAGTTTGATTCCCTGTCGAAAGGGCAACCGCCACTTCGACGTAATCATAGGACGGCAACCGGTACAAACTATCTATAGGAGCAATGCCATGAAATTCCTTAGTATCTACAAACACGTTGAGCGCAATACCCCTCCCTCGCAGGAAGAGATGGTCAGGATGGGGAAATTGGTCGAAGAAGGCATGAAAGCGGGATGGCTGCTCGCGACCGAGGGCTGCCTGCCGAGTGCTTTGGGAGCGCGCATTCGCCGCGACGGCACCAAGCTCAGCGTAACTGACGGTCCATTCACCGAAGCAAAAGAGGTGGTCGGAGGATTCGCAATTCTGAAGGCCAGCTCGAAAGAAGAAGCCATCCAATTGTGCCGCAACTTCCTTCAGGTCGCGGGAGAAGGCGAATGCGAGTTGCGCCAGGTCTATGAGCCGGGCGAATTGACTTGCGGGCCGCAGGCCGAGCGCGAGGTTGCAAGCAGGGTCTGAACATGATGTGATCGGTAGCTGTGGCGGCTACCGAAATCCATCGCACCATTGAAGCCGTGTGGAGGATCGAGTCGGCCCGCGTAATTGCCGGGCTGACTCGGATCGTCCGCGATGTAGGGCTGGCAGAAGAGCTGGCGCAGGATGCGCTGGTAATTGCGCTGGAGAAATGGCCAGAGACGGGGATTCCCGACAATCCCGGAGCCTGGCTGATGGGCACCGCCAAGCATCGCGCCATTGATTATCTCCGCCGGGGAACTCTGGCCCATCGCAAACATGAAGATCTCGGGCGCGAGATGGCCGACAAGGAAATGCAGGTACCCGATCTTGCGGCGGCCATGGATGACACGATTGGCGACGATATGCTGCGGCTGGTCTTCATTGCCTGTCACCCGGTGTTGTCCACGGAAGCTCAGGTGGCGCTGACCCTGCGTTTGCTGGGCGGACTCACGACCGACGAGATTGCCCGAGCCTATCTAGTCCCCGAGACGACGATTGCCCAGCGCATCGTGCGCGCGAAACGCGCTCTGAGCGATGCCCATGCGCCATTCGAGGTGCCGCGGGGGGAAGACTTCAACGCTCGCCTCTCTTCTGTCCTGCAGGTCATCTACCTCATTTTCAATGAAGGGTACTCCGCGTCTTCCGGCGACGACTGGATGAGGCCAGCGCTTTGTGAAGATGCGCTGCGCCTGGGCAGGATCCTGGCAGAGTTGGTTCCCCGTGAGGCGGAAGCGCATGGCTTGGTCGCGCTGATGGAATTGCAAGCTTCGCGCACGAAAGCTCGAGTCGGGCCGGCGGGAGAGCCCATCCTGTTGATGGGGCAGGACCGGGCGAAGTGGGATGGCTTGCTGATCCGGAGAGGTCTGGCCGCCCTGGCACGTGCTGAAAAAGTGGGTGCCGAACCCGGTCCTTACGTGATCCAGGCGGCGATCGCTGCCTGTCACGCGCGAGCTCGAACCGCCGACGAAACAGACTGGTTGAGGATTGCGGCCCTGTATGGGCAACTGGCCCACATCTCACCTTCTCCCGTGATCGAGTTGAATCGGGCGGTGGCGGTGAGCATGGCATCGGGTCCGGCGCAGGGGTTGGAATTAGTGGATCGTCTGCAAAATGAACCGGCATTGCGGAACTATCATCTGCTGCCCAGTGTTCGCGGAGATTTCTTGAAGAAGCTCGGACGACTCGAGGAAGCGCGCGCCGAGTTCGAACGCGCGGCCAGCATGACACGGAATTCGCGGGAGCAGGTATTGTTGCGGGAGCGCGCGCGAGAGTGCAGTGACTCTTAACAGGACAACGGCTGTTAGGGGGTGGCATCCCTCATTTCGTTACTGGCGTAATCTCCACCCCATGTTTTCGATTCTTGGTCCGTGGGCCTCCCCCTTAGCATTTGCTGTATGTGGAATAAACGCGCGGAAGCATCGGAACTCAAGACGCGTCTGATCCTGGCGGGGCTGACCGTAATCGCTATGATCGTGCTGGGGGCAAGCAAGGAGAGCGCTGTCCGCGGCGCGGGCATGACTGCTTCTCCTGGCGAGAGGGAAGTCGTCACCCGGGTTGATCCCGTTTACCCTGCCGCTCTAAAAGAGTCAAAGTCCGGTGAGGTCGTGCGACTGGAGGTTTTGGTGGCGCCTGATGGAGAAGTCAAGTCCGCGAAAGTTCTCGGGGGGAGCCCCGCTCTCGCGGAGTCAAGTTTGAAGGCTATTCAGCAGTGGAAATATGCGCCAGCGGAGACCGAGCAAAAGCTGCTGGTCAAGATCAACTTCGGTGCCTACCGCTGAGATCAGGAGTTAGGCTTGGAATTCTGAAGCTTCGGGAAAGCGAAGCTTGCACTTCGACAGGGCGGAGCTGAGCAGTTCCTCAACTTTAGATTCTTCGCAGTTGCGGGCCATGGCCAACTCGCTGACCAACAGATAGCGAGCCCGCTCCAACATCTTTTTCTCGCGGAAAGAAAGCGGCTTGGCCTGGTGAAGGGCGATCAGGCTCTTTAACACTCCCGCAACTTCCAGCAGCGATCCGGTTCGCATGCGGTCAGAATTTTCTTTGAAGCGGTCTTTCCAGTCCCCGCTGCCATTCGTATCGGCCACCGAGAGTAGATCGAGAACCTTCTGAATCTCCCCGTTGCGCACCACCCGCCGCAATCCAACGCTGCCCGCGTTATGGCAGGGCACCATCACCTTCAGGCTGCTGGCTTTGATGTTGAGAAGGTAGAACCTTTCCACCGTCGTACCAATTGAGCGGCTGCTGATCTGTTCAATGATTCCTACGCCGTGGTTGGGGTAGACGACCTTGTCGCCGATGTGGAAATTCATGTCCGTACTGCTCATAGTCAGGCACCCAGTGAGGCGGAGGGTTAGCGGGGAAAACTCAATACCTACTGTAAATATGTTACTCCTCGGCAGGGGCCTAGGCAAGGTATGTAGATGCTTGGCGCAGAGAGAGTTAGGCGTCCTACGCCGGGTTTCAGGCTCCTGTTGCCTCATCTCCGTGCTGCCTCGTGCGGCTTTCCATCCACCCCTGAAGGATCAGGATGGCGGCCATGCGGTCCACCGCCTGCCCGCGCTTTTCGATGGACAGATCGGTTGCGCGCAGCAGGCGGTTGGCCTCCGCCGAGGTGAGGCGCTCGTCCCAGAGGTGCACGGGGAGTTTGAAATGCTTGCGGAGATCCTGGGCGAAAGCCTGGATCTTCTCGGCCTGGGCGCCTTCGGTGCCGCTCATGCGCAGGGGCAGGCCAACCACGATTTCTTTCACGCCATATTGGCGGATCACGCGGTGAAGGTATGCGAAGTCATGTTTTTTATTTTTCCGGTGCAGCGTGTCCAGGCCTTGGGCCGTCATGCCTAGAGCATCGGTGATGGCAACTCCGATACGGCGCAGGCCTACATCTAGTCCGAGTACGCGGGTTTCAGAGGGCTGCACGGAGCGATTATAGAAGGAGGGGGGGGAATCTTGCCCCGCTGCGGCCCTTCGCTCCCCTGCACGGCCGATGGCTCCTGTCCTTACTCAAACTGGCAGCCCTTATTGCTGCTGCTCCTTCAGCGCTTTCCGGTAGGCGATTACGTTCTTGTTGTGCTCTTCCATCGTGCGGGCGAAGCGGTGATGCCCCTGCGCATCGGCCACGAAGTAGTAGTAATCGGTCTGGGCGGGGTGCATCGCGGCTTGCAAGGCGCTGCGGCCAGGGTTCGCAATCGGCCCAGGCGGCAGGCCGGCGTGGCGATACGTGTTGTAGGCGGAAGAGAACTGCATGTCGGCGTGGTGTAACGCACCCTGGTACGTGCCTGCGATCAGTTCCGCATAAATGATGCTGGGATCGGCGTCCAGGGCGATTCGCTTGTCCAGCCGGTTGTAGTAGACGCTGGCCACCATGGGGCGTTCCTCGGGGACGGCGGTTTCTTTCTCCACGATCGACGCCATGGTGACGACTTCGTGAAGCGAGTATCCCGGCGTCGGAGCATCTGGCGATGCGCTGCCCGCGAGTCCAATCTGCGTCGCTACCTGGCGGAACTGCCGGACCATGGCGGCGGCCATCTCCTCCATGGTCATCATGCGGGAGAACTGGTAGGTCTCCGGGAAAAGATAGCCTTCGAGCGAGTGAGCCTGGGGATCGATGTCAGACACCAGTCTGGTGTCGGATCGGGCTACTTTCAGAAAGTCGTCGCCGGAGCCCAGTCCGGCCCCTTCGACCGCCCTCGCAACGTCGAACATCGTGAAGCCTTCCGGGACCACAACGGTATGGAAGTAGACGTCGCCACGGCGCAGCCGCTTCTGAATTTGAATAATATTGGCGGGCTTGTCGAACAGGTACTCGCCGGCCTTCAGCGTCCGTCCGTGATGGTAGTAATGCCAGAAAATGAAGGCGCGCTGGCTGCGGATTACTCCCGCTTTCTGCAACTCGGCGGCGATGTGGCGGGTCGAGTATCCCGGGCGCAGCAACACCACCGTTTGTCCCGGCGGCCCCACTGGCATCACCAGGGCCCATGCCAGCCAGCCGGCCGCGGCGATCACGGCTATCAGAATGAGCCAGACGAGCTTTCGCACAATATCCACAGTTTAGACGAGAACGTTACGGCGCACTCCTGACGATAGTGATGCGGCTTCTGGACAAAGCTATTAGCTTCTGGCTACTAGCTTCTAGGTACTGGCCCGCATTCCGATTGGTCACAATCAGCGCTGGACGCAGCAGCTAGAAGTGTGGGTCTTTGCGGCTAAGCATGGTTTGGCTTGCGTAAGAGCTGGCAGCTAGGAGCTGGAAGCTGGAAACTACCGGCTACTGCAGGGCATCGGGTAGAGCAACACAGAAAGTACCTCACTCAGGTTTTGAACCCTTTTCCTCGCGGTATACTCAAATGGCGGTGGAGGCATCCTTATATCTTCATGAAACGCAGTAAGTTTTGGTGCGCGCCCTTTTTCTTAGCAGTGACGTGGATGACCGGCTGTGGGGTGTTTCTGCGGACGCGTCCAGTCGAAGATCAGTACTCTAAAGCCCCGCTCAAGCAGGCGACTCAGCAAGAGCTGATCGACAGCATCAATGCGCAGGCAGAGTCCATTCAATCGCTGAAAGCCACCGTCGACATCGACAGTTCTGCCGGCGGAATGAAAAAAGGGCAAGTCACTGACTACAAAGAAATCCGCGGCTATGTTCTGGCCAAGAAGCCCGATTCGCTGCACATGATCGGGTTGATGCCGTTCGTCCGGACCACGGCCTTCGACATGGTCAGCGAGGGGCAGAACTTCAAACTGTGGATCCCTCCCAAGAACAAATTCGTGATCGGCAAGAATGAGGTCACGACTCCCAATATCAGCCAGCCGATGGAAAACATCCGGCCGCAGAATATCTATGAGGCCCTGCTGATCCGGCGCATCGATCCCAAGACCGAGATCGCTGTGCTGGAGAATGGCTATGAGACCCTGCACGACGGCAAGGGCCATCGTGTGCTGCAGGAAGACTATGAACTGACTGTAATTAAGAAAGCGGACAACGGCTGGGCCCTGGAGCGCAAGATCGTGATCAGCCGGACTGATCTGAAGCCGCACGAGCAGTTCATCTACACCGACGACGGCAAAATCGCCACCGACGCGAAATATGCCGAATACAAGGATTTCTCGGGCACTATTTTTCCTTCCCGAATCCAGATTTACCGTCCCCAAGAGGAATACGACATCACTCTCAACATGCTGAAGGTGGAAATCAACACTCCCTTGAAGGATGAGCAGTTTGTGTTGACGCAACCGGCTGGCGCACAGGTCGTGCGCCTCGATCGTCCGCAATCCAGCCTGGTTCTCGCGCCCGCGCCCGGACGGCAGGAGTGAACCCACCCAGCCTCCTCACGCGATAGCTTTCGAGCTTTCCTATGATCAACAAAATGGTAGTCGCCAATGTCGCGCATCGGCCGGTTCGTTCTTTGATCAGCATCGTTGCGATTGCGTTGGAAGTTACGTTGATCCTGCTGATCGTCGGCTTGTGCTACGGAATTATGAATGATTCCAAGAACCGTACCGCCGGCATCGGAGCGGACGTCATTGTGCAGCCGCCCGGATCTTCCTTTTTATCGGGAATCAGCGGCGCTCCAGTCTCAGTGAAGGTCGGCGACGTGATCCGCAAAATGCCGCACGTAACCGTGGTGAGTCCAGTGATCTGGCAGATCGCCACCGGAGGCGGGCTGGAGGTGATTGACGGCATCGATATCAAGAGCTTTCAGGCGCTGGGCGGACCGTTTCATTATCTGGAGGGCGGACCTTTTCAAGGGCCCGATGATGTGCTGATCGATGACTATGTCGCTCGCCAGAAACATGTCAAGGTGGGCGACCCGATGACCATTCTCAATCAGCAGTTTCGGGTGAGCGGGATTATCGAGAACGGACGCGGAGCGCGGAAGTTCGTTCCCATGAAAACTCTGCAGGACTTGGAAGGGGCGGAAAACAAAGCTTCTGTGTTTTACGTCAAGCTTGACGACCCGTCGAACGCCGAGCAGGTGGTGAAGGCGGTGAAGGCCCAGTCGGGAATGGAGAATTACTCGGTTCTCTCCACCCAGGATTATCTCAGCATGATGACCCCGAGTAACTTGCCCGGGTTTCGGCCGTTTATCGGGGTGGTCATCGGAGTCAGCGTCATCATCGGTTTTCTGGTGATTTTCCAGGCGATCTATACCGCGGTTATGGAGCGCACGCGCGAGATCGGAATTCTGAAGTCGCTGGGCGCCTCCAAGTTCTACATCGTGAATGTGGTGCTACGCGAAACCCTGGTGCTCGCGGTCGCGGGCATCATCGTGGGGGTGGTCGTGAGTTTGCTGGCCAGGATCGGTATTCAGCAACGTTGGCCTCTAGTCCACATCGACAAAAGCGGCGAGTGGATGCTGGCCTCGGCGGCAATTGCCATTGTGGGTGCGACTCTGGGTGCGATTTACCCAGCATACAAAGCCGCGCAGAAGGATCCGATTGATGCGCTGGCCTATGAATGATTGACGCGGTGTTAGTTGGCCGGCAGATATCGGCGCGCGTGACCTGCTGGCGCCCGGCAACCTAGCCGGGGCTTTGCCTGATGCGACAGCCTAAGACCCTGTCCCTACTTGTTTCTTCATCGTTACGCTTTCCGGAATTAGCTCAGAATTTACAAAGCCTCTTAATGCGCCAGGCGTATTCTGGGGCACCTCGCGGAGAATCCTATGGCACCGGAAAACATTCAGAATGCTCCGCCCCGACGTCTGCTCGCGATCGATGGCGGCGGACTGCTGGGCTTGATCCCGGCTGAAGCCCTCATCCTGGTGGAAGAACAACTGAACCAGATTACCGGGAGCACTAAGCCGCTGTGTGATCGTTTCGATTTGTTCGGGGGCACGAGCACGGGAGCGATTCTTGCCGCGGGTCTGGCCCTTGGTTTGAGCGCCAGGCAATTGCGGGATTTTTACCTCCAGTTCGGCAAAGAGATATTCACGAAAGTATGGTTCGGACAACGGTTCTGGCACAGCTATTCGGATGCTCCGTTGGCAAGGCACTTGAAGGAAGTGTTCGGAGATGTGACGCTGGGAGGCGATCGGCTGCGCACGCAGATCCTCATCGTCACCAAGAATGCCACCTTAGGGAATGACTGGTTCTTCACCAACAATCCGCAGAATAAATTTTTCAAGAACAACGCCGGGCTGCCCTTGTGGCAGATCGTGCGGGCAAGTTCGGCGGCTCCCACGTATTTCCCCCCGCAGTTGATTACCGTGCCCGACGAGACCGGCCAAATTCAGAGCTACGAGTTCGTCGATGGCGGCGTGAGCAGTTACAACAACCCGGCGCTGCAGGTGTTTCTGGAAGCCACCATCCCTGAGTACGGCAATGGCTGGCCCATGGGTGCAGACCGACTCCTGTTGCTTTCCTTGGGTACAGGTTTCAACTCGCTCACCATTCCAAGCGGGACCGCCGCGAGATACAACCTGATTGACTGGGGCAAGTACGTCGTCAAGGAGATGATGAATGAGGCCAATCTCCAGCAGAATATTCTGCTGCACATCATCGGCCAGCGGCCTGCTTCGGCAGCATCTGCCACCAGAGAGTTGACTTCCTCGGGCGCCTCCAAAGGGGTACCAGACGAAAATGCGCTGTCCAGAGTGAATGTTGGAATGTCGGCCGCAAAGTTGGTTACCTATCAACGCATCACAATCGGATTGACGCGCAAGCGCCTCGATGATTTGGGATTTCAGGATATCGATCCTCAGAGGGTCAGAGAAATGGATGCTGCCGGCCAGATCCCGAATATGCAACGCATCGGGGCGGCCGTCGCCCGCGAGCAGGTTCGAATGGAGGCCTTGAAGGCATTCTTTTAGCCGCGGTTCGAACGCTGGTTGAGCCCCGACCTGCTGCCCTCTTAGCAAGCAGTTGTGATGAGGCGCACAGGGGTAACATAGCGTTGACAAGACTTTGCGGGGTAAGCTATCGTAAAGACTTTGGTAGTAGTGTGGTTGCCCGCCTGATGGTCCTGGCGTCCTCGTCAGGGGAATCAACGAGCGGTTTTCTTTCGCAGCCTTTTTTCAAATCTTGGGAGAGTTCCGATGTCAACGTATTTCCCCAAACAGGGGGAAATTGTGCGCAAGTGGTACGTCGTGGATGCGAGCGGGCAGACGCTCGGACGCCTGGCTTCGCAGGTCGCGCGCATCCTTATGGGAAAAGAAAATCCGCGATACACCCCATTTATTGATACCGGGGATCATGTCATCGTGATCAATGCGGAGAAAATCCGCACCTCCGGTGTAAAGGCGGAGCAGAAGCAATATCACCATTACACCGGATATCCCGGCGGACTGCGGACCGAAGATTACAACAAGCGGCTGGTGCGCAAGCCGGAGGCGATCATCGAAGCCGCGGTAAAGCGCATGCTGCCCAAGAACAAGCTGGCGGCGCACATGCTCTCGAAGTTGAATGTGTACAAGGGTGACAAGCACCCGCACGTGGCCCAGAAGCCGCAGGATTTCAAGTTGGAAGCGCGCGAGTATAAGCCGCGCAAAGTAGCAGTTTCGTAACGCAGCAATGAGCGGTGAGCTCTGAGCTGTGCGCAAGATTAAATAATCTTTGAAAGGTTAAGAGTGGAAGAGCAGAGAGATGAGCACAAGTTTGGCTCACAGCTCACGGCTCATAACTCATAGCTAAACATGGCAGAGTTGGTTCAATATTACGGAACGGGGCGCCGCAAGACGGCAATCGCCCGTGTGTATTTGCGTCCGGGCACCGGCGATTTCAAGGTCAATGGGCGCGCCTTCGAGGAATATTTCGTCACTCCGGCGCAGAGGTCGGCGGCCAAGTCTCCGCTGGCGTCCGCCGATGCGGCTGCTTCGTTCAACGTCATCGCCAGCGTTTTAGGCGGCGGCGTTCGCGGTCAGGCCGATGCCGTGAAACTGGGCATTGCCCGCGCTTTGATGCAGTTCAACGCCGAGCTGCGCAAGAAGCTGAAGTCCGAGGGCATGGTCAGCCGCGACTCGCGCGGCAAAGAGCGCAAGAAGTACGGACAGAAGGGCGCGAGAAAACGGTTCCAGTTCAGCAAAAGATAGTTTCCTGTTTCCGCTTTCAAGTTTCGAGTGGTTCGGCTGTCCGCCTTCCTCGAAACATGAAAGTTGAAACGTGAAACTGAGATTTTAAGGTGTTCAATTCTTCCCGTGCCTTGCGGTGCGGGGACGGGAATGGCAATCCGGACCGACAGTTTCTAATTTCGGGTTTCCAGTTTCGAGGAATCAACGGGGCGACAAGCTCCCGGAAACTCGAAACATGAAACTCGAAATTGACTTTCCCCGGATGCAGACTAAACAGGAGGTTAATTGGCTACCATTACCATGAAGGAGTTGCTCGAAGCCGGTGTTCACTTCGGGCACCAGACCAAGCGCTGGAATCCCAAGATGAAAGAATTCATCTTCGGAGAGCGCAACGGGATCTACATTATTGATCTGCAGAAGACGCTGAAGATGTTCAAAGAGGCGTCCAAATTCGTGCAGGACCTGGCGACCGACGGAAGAATTGTCCTGTTCGTGGGAACCAAGCGCCAGGCGCAGGACGCCATTGCCGAAGAGGCGCAGAAGTGCGGCGCCTTCTACATCAACCAGCGCTGGCTGGGCGGGCTGCTCACCAACTGGGTCACGGTGCAGAAATCGGTGAAGCGGCTGAAAGAGCTCGACGAGATGGCCACGGACGGCCGCTACGAGCTGCTGCCGAAAAAAGAAGTTATCAAGCTCGAACGCGAGCGCAAGCATTTGCAGGCCAACCTGGCCGGCATCAAGAACATGAACCGCCTGCCCGATGCCATCTTCGTGATCGACTCGAACAAGGAGCAGATCGCCGTGCGCGAGGCGCGCAAGCTCGGCATTCCGGTGGTCGCCGTCGTTGATACAAATTGCGATCCCACGGAAGTGGATTACGTGATCCCCGGCAATGACGATGCATTGCGGGCGATCCGGCTGTTTACCTCGAAGATTTCAGAATCGATTGCCGAAGGCGCGCAGCTCATGACCGACAAGCAGGTCGCCGATATGCAGGCCGGTGTCGCGCAAGCTGAGCAGGCCGCGACCGAGTCTCCGGTGGAGGGCGCCGTGGATACTAGCGGCGCTGAGTACCCCGGCGAAGGCGAAGATATCAGCATGGAAGAGGTCCTGGGTCCGGGAACGCACAAGAAGCCGGTGGCCAACGAAGACGCGGACGCTCCGAAGGTCGAGAGTCAGACGGTTTAGAAGCAGTTCTCAGTTGTTAACTGTCAGTTCTTAGTTAAAACCACACTGGATGTGGTTTGCAGGTACGGGACAAACCGGGCATTGATTATGAGACCCGCGCGGGTCGTCCGGCGCGGGTTTAGTTTTGTAGTTTCAGGTTTCAAGTTTCGAGTGGCCTGAAATTAGTCTAAAAATCACTCGAAACTAGAAATGCGAAACTGGAAATTTTTATGGGTACTACTACAGTGAATATTTCAGCGGCACAAGTGAAGGATCTCCGGGAAAAAACCGGCGCTCCCATGATGGATTGCAAGCAAGCCTTGACCGAAGCCAAGGGCGACATGGAGCAAGCGGTCGTGATCCTGCGAAAAAAAGGTGTCTCCGTGGCGGCGAAGAAGGCCACTCGAGTCACGAGTGAAGGGTCGGTAGCGAGCTATATCCACGCCGGCGGCAAGATTGGTGTGCTCGTCGAGGTCAACTGCGAGAGCGATTTCGTCGCTCGCACGGAAGACTTCAAGGAGCTGGTGCACGATATCGCCATGCACATCGCCGCCAGCGATCCCCGGTACGTTCGCAAGGAAGACGTCACGCCCGCGGATTTCGCTCGCGAGAAAGAAATTTTTCTCTCGCAGGCGGTCGCTAGCGGCAAGCCCCCGCACATCGCGGAGAAGATGGTCGCCGGCAAGATGGAAAAGTTCTATGAAGAGGTCTGCTTGCTCGAGCAGCCCTTCATCAAGGACCAGACCATCTCCATCGGGCAACTGATTGCGTCGAAGATCGGCAAGCTCGGAGAGAATATCGCGGTGCGCCGGTTTGCCCGCTTCAAGGTGGGCGATGCGGGCGAGACCATCGCGATCACCAAGCCTACAGAGCCCAAGGCTCAGTAACTGGAAGGCGCCCTGCCGGGCGCCTTTTTTAGTTTATGCTGTCAGTGCGCGGGTAGGACGCCGCCGCTACGAATGAATCCAACTCCTGTATTTAAACGCATTCTGCTCAAAATATCCGGAGAAGCTTTGGCGGCCAACCAGGGCTTTGGTGTCGACACGACGCGCATTCACGAGATCGCTGCCGAGCTCAGCGACGTCCAGAAACTCGGAATTCAGACTGCGATTGTAGTTGGCGGAGGAAACTTCTTTCGCGGCGTGGCTCAACAGGCCAAGGACATGGATCGCGTCTCCGCCGACCACATGGGCATGCTGGCCACCGTCATCAATGCGCTCGCCCTGCAGGACGCGCTGGAAAAGCAGGGCGTGTACACGCGCGTCATGTCCGCTATTGAGATGAATCAAGTGGCGGAGCCGTTCATTCGGCGCCGCGCCATGCGCCACCTGGAGAAGGGGCGCGTGGTGATCTTTGCCGGCGGGACTGGCAATCCCTACTTTTCAACGGATACCGCCGCGTCCCTGCGCGCCATGGAGATCAAGGCCGACGCCATTCTCAAAGCTACCAAAGTCGACGGTATCTACGACGCAGATCCCATGAAAGTGAACGGGGCGCGAAAGTTCAACCAGATTACCTACATGGAAGTGCTGAAGCTGGGGTTGAAAGTGATGGATTCCACCGCCATCAGCTTGTGCAAGGACAACGATCTGCCGATCGTGATCTTCAATTTGAATGAGCGGGGCAACATCCGGCGCGTGATTTTGGGCGAGAAGATCGGCTCCATGGTCTGCGCCTAGAAACTTCGCCACGGTTCTTCACCGATCCACTCGGATGCCAAAGAGCTTGATCCGTGCCCATCCGTGGCAGCTTATTTTTTGCGGGTTTATAATTCGACCTTTTGACTAAGGAAGGAATGGACTGAACTTATGGCCATAATGGCTTCAATTGGTGGATTGAAAGATACCTATGCGCAATTGAAGACGCGCATGGATAAAGCCGTAGAAGATTTTCGCAAGGCGATGGCCGCGGTGCGCACGGGGCGCGCCTCGGTGCACATGCTCGACGGCGTGACCGTCGACGCCTACGGCGGGCAGATGCCCCTGAATCAGGTAGCGCAAGTGCACGCGCCGGAAGCGCAGTTGATTACCGTACAGCCTTTCGATCCCTCGCAACTCGGAGCCATTGAGAAGGCCATTCGCGGCGGAGATTTGGGACTGAATCCCATGAACGATGGAAAAGTAATCCGGGTACCGGTGCCTGCTCTCACTCAGGAGCGGCGCCAGGATATGGTGAAGCATCTGCATCGCATCCTCGAAGAACACCGCACGGCAATTCGGAATATCCGTCGCGACGGCAATGACGCCATCAAGAAGGCGCTGAAGGACAAGAAGATCACCGAGGATGAAGAGAAGCGCTCCCTGGATGAGATTCAGAAACTGACCGACAACGAGATCAAGAAGATGGAAGAGATGAGCAAGGCGAAAGAAAAAGAAGTGACAGAGTTGAAGTAGGTCCCGCTCTTCGGAGCCACTCGGTATGCAACTAACCGTTGCGCACCGCTATTCCCAAGTCTCTCAGTTTCGGCGAGACATGGGGCACCCCGCCCTGGAATACCCCTTGAGACAGGAGACAACCCGCTCTCCGCTTTCCTCTTAGGCAACGTATAATCGCCTGAGCATGAAGCAGATTGTCAAAGCGGCGTGTCCGCACGATTGCCCTGATGCTTGCGGCGTGCTGATCACGGTTCAGGACGGGCGCGCTACCAGGATTCAAGGCGATCCGGAGCATCCAGTCACTCGCGGTTTTTTGTGCGCGAAAGTTGCGAAGTATCTGGACCGCGTGTATTCGCCTGAGCGCGTCATGTATCCCATGAGGAGGATCGCGCCAAAGGGGCCCGCCGCCTCGCTTCGCTTAGGCGGGACAGTTCAAGCGGCTACGCAACACGATTCCGTCTGGCAGCGGATTTCCTGGGATCAGGCTCTCAACACCATAGCTTCACGCTTCCGCGCGATTTCTGATGAGTTTGGAAGTGAGGCCATTCTGCCTTATTCCTATGGCGGCACCTTGGGAGCTCTCAACGGCGGCTCCATGGATCGTCGCTTTTTCCACCGTCTCGGCGCGTCGCAATTGGACCGCACCATCTGCTCGGCTGCGGGCGAGGCTGGCGTCATTTCTGTTCTTGGCGTGAAGCTCGGCACCGAGCCGGAGCAGTTCGCCCACTCCAAGTACATCATCGCCTGGGCCTCGAATATCCATGCCAACAACGCGCATTTGTGGCCGTTTATTGTCGAAGCGCAAAGGAACGGCGCGAAGTTGGTGGTGATCGATCCTTACCGCACACGAACGGCAGAATGCGCCGATTGGTATCTTCCCATCAATCCCGGGACCGACGCCGCGCTGGCGCTGGCAATGATGCACGTGATTATCGGCGAGAAGCTCTACGACGCCGATTACGTTTCCAAGTACACCCTCGGCTTTGAGCAGTTGCGTGAAAAGGTGAAGGAATATCCGCCGGAGCGCGTGGCGAATTGGACCGGGATTTCAGCCGATGACATTCGCAAGCTGGCGCGCGAATACGCTACTACGAGCCCGTCGGTGATTCGGCTGAACTACGGCGTGCAGCGCTCCCAGGGCGGCGGTATGGCTACTCGGGCAGTCGCGATGTTGCCCTGCCTGATCGGATCGTGGAAGCAAGTCGGGGGCGGCTTTCAAATGTCGCTGAGCGGGGCCGCGGACCTTAACGCTTCTGCCCTCAAGCGTACAGATCTGATGGACGTCGCTCTGGGACGGCCAGCCCGAACCCTCAACATGGTGGAGTTAGGGCGCGTGCTCAACGAAGTGAGCGATCCTCCGGTAAAGGCACTATTCGTTTACAACTCGAATCCAGCCGCGGTTTGTCCGAATCACGACAAGGTTGTGCGCGGGTTGATGCGGTCCGACCTGTTTACCGTGGTGCACGAGCAGTTCTTCACCGACACAACGGATTACGCCGACATCGTGCTTCCGGCTACCACTTTCTTCGAGCACAAGGATCTTCAGAAGGCGTACGGGCATTACTACTTGCAGGTTTCAAACCAGGCGATTCAGCCGCTAGGCGAGTGCCGGTCCAATGTCGACATGTTCCGCGCGCTGGCGCAGTGCATGGGATTCACCGAAGAGTGTTTCTCGCAGACCGTCGATGACATAATCGATCTCGCGCTCGAGTCTGACGCTCCCTGGATGGACGGTATGACGCGCGACCTGCTGGAGTCGGGCCATGCGAGATTCACCTTCGAGACAAAGGCAGCGGATCGGAACCAGGGATCGGCGTCTGGCTCCGCAGGACGGCCGGGAGTGGACCCAGCTCCCTTTCTGCCTTTTGCGCACGGCGGCTTTCGTACCCCTTCCGGCAAGGCGGAGTTTTACTGCGAGAGTCTGAAGGCACTGGGACTTGATCCCGTCGCGGAGTTCACTCCACCCTCGGAATCGCGGCATGGCAAAAAGGATCTGCCGCTGGAACTGCTGGCGCGCAAAGCCGACAACTTTCTCAACACTACGTTCTCCAATCTACCCTCCGTGCAGGAAATGGAAACGCCCGGCCTGCTGGAACTTTCCCGGCCCGATGCGCAAGCTCGTGGCATTGCCGACGGTGATCGCGTGCGTATCTACAACCAACGCGGAGAAGTTGAGCTGACCGCGAAAGTGGATGGAAGAGTGCAGCCCGGCGTAGTTTCCGCGACGCTGAATTGGGCTAAGATGGCCCCAGGTTTTCAAAGCATCAACAGCTTAACCTCAGAAAAACTTACCGACATGGGCAACTCCGCCACGTTTTATTCCGTCTTGGTGGAGGTAGAGAAAATTACCGGCCACTGATGCGCGGTTAGTATTCAGGTCCTAGGAGTGAGGCTCATACCCGACGAAAAATTCAGAGCGGCCGAAGGATCCCAATTGAGAGCCGCTTTGGACGCTTTCCCTCGCTCTACCGTATAATTGCAGTTTTCTTACATCCCAGAGGCTGAGGTCGTAGCGATTCCTTTTCGCTTTCATTCGGAGAACCTTGTTGTGCCCAGCGGCGCCTGCGTTCCCGGAGGCGCACTGGTGCCAACTCCTTCATTTCCACGGCCTTGGGTGCGGGTAGCGCAGCGGTATTGCGGCTATTGGCTGGCGCTCCTGACCCTTCTTTTTGGAGTGGCAGGACTGGCATCGGCGCAGACGGATTTAGTCTCCGAGATCACGGTGACGGGCAACCGCCGCATCCCCGCCGATACCATTCGCGCGCGCATCTTCACCAAGCCGGGCGACATCTACGACCCCGCCGCCCTCGAACGAGATTTCAACTCTCTTTGGAATACCGGCTACTTCGAAGACATCAAGTTTCTCCGCGAGCAGACGCCGAAAGGCTGGCGTCTGATCGTACAGGTGAAAGAAAAGCCAACCATCCGCGAGATCACCTACCTCGGCACAAGCTCGGTTTCGCAGAGTGACATTCTCGATCGCTTCAAGCAGGATAAAGTCGGACTCGTGGTGGAGAGCCAATACGATCCCACACGCATCAAAAGGGCCGAAGTCTCGATCAAGAATCTGCTTGCCGAACACGGGAGGCAGTTCGCGACCATTCGCACCGAAGTGCGGCAGATTCCGCCCGCCGCGGTGGGCATCACCTTCGTGGTCAAAGAAGGCCCGAAGGTTAAGGTAGGTAAGATCCGCTTCGACGGAAATAAGAACATCAGCAGCCGCGTCCTGCGTGCCGCCATGAAGAACCTGCGGCCCATCGGCATCCCGCACTCTATTTTCCTGGAAAACATCTTCGCCAAGACCTATGACGCCACCAAGCTCGAAGAAGACACCGAGCGGGTTCGAGCCGAGTATCAGAACCGCGGATATTTCAAGGCAAACGTGACAGATCCGAAAACCGTGATCCACGACACCGGCCATAAAGGGTTCCACATCCCCCTCCTGCAATCCGGACCCGGCAAAGCCGTGGATATCACCATGCCGATCGACGAAGGCGACAAGTACCGGCTGGGCAAGATCACGTTCAAGAACAACAAATTCCTCTCCAACAATGCCGCGCTGCGTAATCTTTTCCCGCTCAAGGATGGCGACATTTTCAGCCGTGAGAAGGTCGCGAAAGGCCTCGAGAATTTGCGCAAGGCCTACGGAGAGTACGGCTACATCAATTACACCGGCGTTCCCTCCACTACTTTCGACGATGAGAAAAAGCTCGCGAACCTGGAAATCGATATCGACGAGGGAAAACAGTTTTACGTGCGGCGCATTGAGTTCCAGGGCAACACCACCACGCGCGACAAGGTGATTCGCCGGGAACTGGCGCTGGAAGAAGGCGGGATTTACAACTCGCGCTTGTGGGAACTCAGCTTGCAGCGCTTAAACCAGCTTTCCTACTTCGACCAGCTCAAGCCCGACGACCCCAATGTCACGGAGAAAAGGCTGGACGAGAAGAACGGGCAAGTGGACCTGACCCTGAAAGTGCATGAGAAAGGCAAGAACAGTATCGGTTTGAACGGCGGCGTGAGCGGCCTGGAAGGTGCCTTTATTGGCCTGAACTATTCCACCAACAACTTCCTGGGCAAAGGCGAAACGCTTCAGATGCAGATCAGCCTGGGCAATCTGGCGCGCAGCGTCATGTTCGGCTTCACTCAGCCCTACATGTTCGATCGCCCGTTGCAGTTCGGATTTACCGTCTTCGGAAACAAGATCAGCTACAACCAGGCGCGGCAGCTATCGATTTTCAGCGGACAGAATCTCAATCTTCCTAGTGCCGTTCTGCAGAACCTGCAGAACTATTCCCAGTCGAGCGTAGGCTTCACTACCTCGCTCAGCTATCCCCTGAGACGCTCCTTCAAGCGCGTTGGCCTGACTTATTCGCTCGACCGCTCCACCCTGATTCCCTTGAGCACGGCGTCGAAGACCTTATTTGACTTCATCGCCTTCCGCGGAATCTCCGGACCGAATGCGGTCAACGGGATCATTACCAGCAAGATCTTCCCCAACTTCTCGTTCAACACGCTGGATAGCGGCATGTTCCCTCACAGCGGAAAGCAGATGACGCTGGGCGCGGAGTTCGCCGGACTCGGCGGCACCGTGCGCTCGATTCGCCCGATCGTCCAGTACAAGCAATTCTTTCCGGTGCAGAAACGAAGGAATACGATCGGCTACAGCGTCAACGCGTCGTTCATCAGCGGATTTGGCGGACTGGTCGCCCCCCCCTTCCAGCGCTTCTATATGGGCGGCGAGAACGATATTCGCGGCTTCGATATCCGCTCCATCTCCCCCGTCGCCTTTTTGCCCAGTTCGAACGTAATCACTCTCACCAATCCTGACGGAACACCGGTTCCGAAGAATCCCTCCAATCCTCGGCAGGGAAACTGGACAGTCCCCATTCCGGTCGATCAGATCGTTTTTCCCGGCGGCGATCTCAGCGTGTGGACCAACCTGGAATACCGCATCACCATCGCCGGCCCCGTCGCGGTCGCTCCTTTTATCGATAGCGGCATCGACCCCGTGATTCGCCGCTCGCAGTTGCAGATTGCGACCGCGCAGTATGACCAGGTCATCGGTACTCCATTCGGTTGTGCTACCCTCGATCCCGGCTACAACTGCGCCGGCGGCACCATTCTGAATCCCACTCCCTCAAAGTACTTGCAGGTCCTGAGCGCTACCAACTGGAAGCCGCGCGTTTCAACTGGACTGGAACTGCAGATGTTCCTCCCCGTCATCAACGCACCGTTCCGCATCTATTGGGCCTATAACCCATTCCGCCTGGATCAGCAGGCGACCCCGCCGATCCCGATCACCCGCAGCATGTTCCCCGCGGGGGCTGCTGGGGATTACACCTATCATCTGGCGGTCAATACTTACGCCCCGAACTTCCTGCTGCGGGAACCGCGCAAGACCTTCCGCTTCACCGTGGCGACAACCTTTTGAAACAGAAGATGGTGCATCGAGTTTGGCTGCAATGGGGGGGGCAACTATCAAGGATAGGGGTTTGACTGTAGCAGAGCAGGATCAATATAATTGCCATTGATCCACGCCATCTAGCCAGTCCGAGGGGTGGACCGCACGTCCGTATAGCTGGCGTGAAAGTGGCAGTCCAGTGCGCCTGTTCCGATGGCGGCCGCAGCTGCAGCGGAGACCTCATTCAAAGCGCCCCAGCGATTGACTGAGAAGCGATCTGAGAGCGAAAAGAAAGATCATTCCCGGAACCATGTTCCAAGGAGTTCAACCGATCCAATGAAAAGCAAGTTTGTGCGCGTTCTTCTGGCAATTGCGGTGACCTTGACGTTTTCCGCACTAGCCCAAACCGGCAGCGCCGCCACCCCGTCGAGTGCGGCGGCTGCACCTGCAACAACTCCGGCGGGCTCCGCGCCCGCCACGACCACCGGGCCCACCGGTGCCACTAAGGTCGGAACCATCAACATCCAGGAAGCGATCTTCGGCAGCAACGAAGGGCAGAAAGAAATTCAGGCTCTCCAAAAGAAGTTCGAGCCCAAGCAGGCCGAGCTCAAGAGTCAAAACGACGAGCTTGAGTCCCTCAAAAAGCAGCTCAACACTCAGGGTGACAAGCTGAACGAAGATGCCGCCGGCAACCTGAAGAAGCAGATCGAGACCAAGCAGAAGAGTTTCGATCGCAATGTCCAGGATGCCCAGGAAGAGTTCGGTAGTCAGCAGCAGGATATCGCCTCGAAGATCCTGCAGAAGATGGCGCCGATGATTGTGAAGTATTCGCAGGAGAACGGGTTCGGCATGATCGTCGACACTTCGAAGCCCTGGCCGCAGAGCAATGTTCTCTGGTGGGGCGAGGCGATCGACATCACCAAGCCGGTGGTTGAGGCCTATAACGTGCAGTCCGGTGTGGCTGCTCCGACACCTCCAGCTGGAGCCACAGCTCCCAAGCCGACAACTCCCAGAGCTCCGACCGGCACAGCGCCGAAATCCAGCGCTCCCAAGTCCAGCGAGCCCCCGAAATAGCCTCGAATCCGACACCTTGCGTGCCGGAAAAGTTCCAGCAGGCCGCGTGTAAACGCGGCCTTTTTTTTTGTTTCAACTAGGCACTCGAACCGACTTTGCTGGTGTCCATAGCAGCAAGCAGATTCACGCTGGAGGACGCCATGTTTGCCGAGAGCATGCTGGAAACATCATGGGCCCAACGCACGCGGAGAAGCTGGACGACTCTAACCTCATTCGCATTACAGGCAGCGGTGCTCGCAGGCTTGCTGACGATATCGCTCATGACGACAGTGGGTCTGCCGGAGAGTCGTGTTCTGCAACCGCCCATCTCGTGGGGAGCGCCGCCGCCTCCGCTGCGGAACATAGCGCGTGAACACACGACTCACTTGGTTCAGAGCAACCTGTCTGACAACATTCTGATTGCGCCTCCGTCCATTCCTCACCACATCCGCATGATCGATGAGATCGAGCCTCCACCGCAGGTGAGTTACAACACCACCGACGGAGTGGATGGCGGGACGGACATTGGCTCGCGGCAAGGTGTCTGGGGCGCAATCAACCCCTTGAGTCATGTCGCTGCGCCCGCTGCACCGGCCGTCGCCAGCAAACCCGAATTCCGCACCTCAAGCATGCTGCAGGGAAGCCTCGTGCGGCGAGTTGATCCTGTGTATCCACCTTTGGCCAGGTCCGCACGCATCCAGGGGCAAGTTGTCTTGGCTGCAATTATCAGCAAAGCGGGAGCCATCGAGCACCTGCAGGTGCTTTCGGGACACCCGATGCTGGTGAATGCCGCGCTGGAAGCTGTGAGCCAATGGCGCTACCGGCCCTATGTGCTCAACGGCGAGGTCATTGAAGTGGAGACGCAGATTACGGTCAACTTTAAACTGAACTAGCCCACACTCTGTCATGCAGCGAGATTCGGGCGGGAGTAGCCCCAGCGTAACCTCGGCGCGCCGCTTCCTCCCGCTATAATCGCGAAAGTGGCTACCACAGCAGAAATCCTGAGCCGTGCAGCGACGCGCCCCACCTGGGCCGACGTCTCTCTCGCCACCCTGCGCCAAAATTTCCGAACCGTGCAGAAGCATGTTGGAGCGGCCGTGACCGTATGCGCCGTCGTCAAGGCCGACGCCTACGGACACGGCGCGGTCGAATGTTCCCGTGCACTCGAAGCAGATGGCGCAAAGTGGCTTGGAGTTACATCGCTGGACGAAGCCATCCCGTTGCGGGATGCAGGTATTCAATCGAACATCCTGCTGATGACAGGATTTTGGCGCGGCGAAGAGGCCGAGATTATCCGCCTGCAGCTCACGCCTACCGTCTGGGAGTTGTGGCAGATTGAGTCGCTCGACAAGGCCGCAGCTGCCTTGGGCGTCAATCGACATCCGGTGCACCTGAAAGTGGACACCGGCATGGGTCGGCTGGGCGTCGCGGTGGAGCAGTTGCCGGCGGTTCTTCGCGCAATGAGCGCAGCCAGGCATCTTCGTCTGGAAGGACTCTCGACGCATCTCGCGTCTTCGGAAATTATGGATGCTCCCTCTGTGGCGGAGCAGGAGAAAAACTTTGAAGCTGCGCGCAAGATGGTCCGCGAAGCGAACTTCGAGCCGAGCTTCGTACACATGGCCAACACCGGAGCAGTAATTTCGCGCCGCGAGACCTGGAACACGATGGTGCGCCCCGGGGTCGCCCTTTACGGATACTACCTGCCATTTCAGCGCGCCGGCCGCGAGGTGAGCGGCGGAACTCTGCGCCTCCCGGTCAAACCCATTCTCACCTGGAAGACGCGCATTTTGTCTTTACGTAACTTTGCCGCCAACCAGCCTCTGGGCTACGGCGGAACCTACCAGACCAAAGCGCCCGCGCATGTCGCAGTTTTGCCCGTCGGCTACGCGGATGGCTACAACCGCCAGCTTTCCAATCGCGGCCGGGTGATTGTGCGTGATCACTACGCCCCTATTGTGGGGCGGATCTCGATGGACTTGACGCTAGCCGACGTCACCGGCATTCCTGGGGTCAGCGTGGGCGATGAAGTGATTCTGCTGGGATCAAGTGACGGACTCAGCGTGGACGCCCTGGAACATGCTGAACTCGCCAACAGCACACCTTACGAGATTCTCTGCAACATCTCCAAGCGGGTTCCTCGCCGATACCCAAGCTAAAGCACACCTCAGGCCTTGCCCCAACACTTTCACGAGCTTCCGCATACTTCCGCAATCAGGCTGCTAACTGCAAATTGCTGCCATTGGCTGTCCTCGCTGCATAATCTCGCCGCTTAGGTTGTTACACTACAAGGTTCAGCATGCCTTCCCGCTACGCACAGTGGATGTACGACTGGGAGCACCGCCTTACCTCCGTGGACAATAATCGTGTAGTGCGTCCGCTGGAGTGGGGCTTGGACTCCACGCACGAATGGCCTTGCCGCAACGGGTATGCCCCCGCCTACGCGGCGCAGAATCCCGAAAAATTCATTTTGGATTACAACCGCCGCATTGTCGCCGCCAGCGATGAGTTCTATTCCTACCAGCGCCCCGCCGACTTTCGCCTGGAGAAGGATGAAGTCAAGGTCTATTCCACGCGCGAGGTTCCCGACCCGAAGCTTGAGGCCAAGGTAAAGGGAACCTATGCGGAATTTCTGAGATTCAACTCGCCGGTAAAAACGCGCTATCCCGAAAATGACATGGTCACGGCGCGCTGGTTTCCGGCGCGGGGACGGCGCGCCGTGGTGTTGTTACCGCACTGGAACTCGGATGCGCTGTCCTACGTCGGTCTCTGCCGCGTGTTTAACCTGCTTGGCATCGCGGTGCTGCGCATGAGCATGCCCTATCACGATTCCCGAAAGCCCCCCGAGATCCAGCGAGCCGACTACGCCGTGTCCGCTAACATTGGACGCACCCTCAATGCCGTGCGCCAGGGTGTCATCGATGTCCGCTGCTGCCTGGACTGGCTGGAGCAGCAAGGCTACAACCGGCTCGGGATTGTGGGGACGAGCCTCGGCTCCTGCTTTGCATTCATCGCTGCGGCGCACGACCCGCGCATCCGGGTGGCCGCCTTCAATCATGCCGCCACCTACTTCGCTGACGTTGTCTGGCATGGGCAGTCCACGCGGCACATCCGGCAGGGAATTGAGCAGCAGATCGATCTCGAGGAATTGCGCCAGGCATGGCTGGCGATCAGCCCCATGGCGTACTTCGAGCAGTTTGCCAGATGGCCGAAAAAATCGCTCATCGTTTATGGGAGTTACGATCTGACCTTCTTGCCGGAATTCTCGCGGCATGTCGTTGAACAATTCGAGCGGCATGGGCTCGATCACCAGGTCGCAGTCCTGCCCTGCGGTCATTACACGACGGGGGAAACGCCTTACAAATACATGGACGGCTGGCACCTCGCTTCCTTTCTGCGCACAGCTTTTTAAGTCAGCTTAACAATTAACTTACTTTCAGCTCTGAACTTCGCAGAAGGAACTCGCCAACGGACCCGGGGCGAACCGGCGAAACTCCGCGTAACTTTCTCCAACCCCGCTGCGTTATACTTCCGAAACCCAGGCTGAACCACACGCCAGAGGTGTCTCCTATGATCCTCTGCGACCCTGTGGTGAATGTTTGATCGGGGTGAGCTAATGGCCGTAGGCGTCCGTACAGAGGATCTGCACAAGGTGTATAGCTCCGCGCCGCCTCCCGCCGCCGGAGCCGGATTCATCTCGCGTCCAAGCGGGAAATCCAAGCAGCCCAAGCAGCAGATCAAAGCCCTCAACGGCCTGTCTCTCGAAGTCAATCCAGGGGAAATCTTCGGCCTCTTAGGGCCGAATGGTGCAGGGAAGTCCACCACAGTCGGCGTTCTCACCACGCGAGTCCGCGCCACCAGCGGCCAAGCATTCGTAGGCGACCATGAAGTCTGGTCCGAGCAAGCCACAGTCAAGCGTCTGATCGGCGTAGTTCCGCAGCGCCCCAATCTCGACTTCTCTCTTACCGCCCGCGAGATACTCACCTTCCACGCTGCCTATTTCGGAATCCCAAGTAAAGAGCGCTCAGACTTGGCTGACTCCTTGCTCGAGAAATTCAAGCTCACCGATCGCGCCCAGCAGATGGTGCGCGGCTTTTCCGGAGGCATGATGCAGCGCCTCTCCATCGCCCGTGCCATGATGCATGATCCGCAAGTTCTGTTCCTTGACGAGCCCAGCGCCGGCCTCGATCCCCAGACCCGCATCCTGCTCTGGGACATCATTCGCGAATACAACCAACTTGGCAAAACCGTCCTTCTGACGACGCACAATATGGAAGAAGCTGACGCTCTCTGCCAGCGCATCGCCATTGTCGATCATGGCCGCGTCATTGCTCTCGGCACTCCCGCCGAACTGAAGAACTCGATTCCCGGCGGATTCCTCCTGCGCCTGCATTTCGGCAAGCAGACGCCCGACTTATTGCAGCGCCTGCAAGCCCTCGCCGGCGTTCGCGAGGTCCGCGCCCTCGATTCTATTGGAGCCGACATCTACGCCGATCGCGGAGGCTCCCTGATCCCCGAAATCGCTTCGGTAGCAATCTCGGCGGGAGCGGAACTTTCCGACGTCCACATCTCCGAGCCCAGTCTGGAAAATCTATTTCTGCACCACACCGGAAGGAGTCTGCGCGATTGAACTGGAAAGCCTTTGGCGCGATGCTGGCCCGCGATGCCCACGTGGCAAGGCGCAACGCCATGCTCATCTTTTTTCAAACCTTCCTGCAGCCGTTGCTGTTCGTTTTCATCTTCGGTCGCGTCATGGTGAGCAGCGGCTACATGCCCGATAAATACAAAAGCCTGCTGCTTCCCGGCATCATCGCGATCAGCATGGTGTTCACCGGAATCTGGGCCGTCGCCATGCCCCTCATTGCCGAATTTCAATGGACCCGCGAAATCGAAGATCGCCTGCTCGCCCCCATCGACATTTCGTGGATCGCCATCGAAAAGGTAGTCGCAGGAATGCTGCAGGCGCTCGTTGCCGGCGTCGTCGTGCTACCGCTGGGTTGGTTAGTTTTAGGCCGCGGACTGGGCCTCGCAGTAAAGTCTCCGATCGAGTTTGCCGTTGTCATGGTGCTGGTCGCGGTATTCTCCGCCGCCGGAGGGCTGGCGCTCGGCTGCACCATGAATCAGCAGCACGTGGGACTGATGTTCAGCATGGTCATCACACCCATGATTTTCTTCGGCTGCACCTACTACCCCTGGAGCGCGCTGAACACATTCCCCATCCTTCAGAAGATTGTTCTCATCAACCCGCTGGTGTACGCGAGCGAGGGCCTGCGCGGTGCCTTAGTTCCGCAGTACCCGCACCTGTCAGCACTCGCAGTCCTGATCGCGCTGGTTGCGTTCGACGTCTTGCTGCTTTTTTGGGGCTTGCGTCAATTCGAAAAGAAATCGGTGACCTAGCGCACAGGCGAACACAGGTGAATCGAGGAATAAAGCCGATAGCTGACCACTGAGAACTGAGAGCTAAAACAAAGAGAGTTCCGAGGTGATGTAAGGTCCATTCGTCTCGGCCAGTAGCTCGCGTTTGACCCTCGCTCGACCTGCTTGCATTGCCTCCCTTGCGGGGCGCAACGCGCGATCGTCAGCTTGGGCTCCGGGCTCACCGCC
>DASVAE010000013.1:0-19186 GCA_036376495.1 Candidatus Sulfotelmatobacter sp.
GGTCATGCGCTCGGCGGAGCGGATTACGCCTTCGCACAGTTCATACCCGACGATCTCGCCGCGGTGATCAATCTCCATGATGCAGGAGAGGACAAGCCGATCGACCTGCGGCCGCAGACTGCAGATGTCGGTCGAGAGTTCGAGCGGGAGCATGGGAACCGCACGATCGGGGAAGTAAACGCTGGTGCCACGCAGGCGCGCCTCCTGATCTAACGCGCTGTCGCGCGTGACGTAATGGGCCACGTCGGCGATGTGGACCTGCAGTTCGTAATTGTGGTTGGGAAGCTGGCGGACTAAGACCGCGTCGTCGAAGTCGCGGGCGGTCTCCCCGTCGATGGTGACGATGGGCAACTCGCGGAAATCGCGCCGCCGGTGTAGTTCGCTGGACGGAATGATGGCGGGAACGCCCTGGGCCTCCTCCAACACTGCCGGCGGAAAATGGTGCGGCAGGTGGAATTTACGGATGGTGATTTCTACGTCCACCCCGAAGTCATCTTCGCGGCCAAGAATTTCCGTGACTCGGCCTCGCGGGCTCTGAGTTGCGCTCGGCCAATCCGTGATTTCTACATCGACGACAACGCCTTCAAGGTTCGACCAGTCGTTGTGACGGGCAGCTTCTTCACCAAGAACTCGATCTACTGATTTTCTTTTCCCCCGTGACCTCTGTGGCCTCTGTGGTGAGCTCTCAGAATCTTTCACCACTGGCGACACGGACACAGGGAATTCCTGGCCTTCGGGAATCACGATTTCTTGGGTAATCTTTGTGTCCACAGGCGTGACGTAGTTGCTTCGCGAACCGTAATGGAAGATGCCGACGACAGTAGGGTGCGCGCGGTTGACGGGACGGACGATACGACCTTCGGCCCGGCCGTCTGGTCGAACGTTCTGGATGTCGACCAGCACCAGGTCGCCGTGCATCGCGTTTCCGATCTGGTGCGGGGGAATGAAGATGTCCCCGGCTAATTTCGATTTCAGATTGGCAGGAAGCGACTTTGAATCTGCGATGACGAAGCCGAAGCCGTCGCGGTGCATGGTCAGGCGTCCGGCGACGAGGTTCTTGTCGGCCGCAGCCTGGGGTAGAGCGTAGCGGTCGGAATCCACCGGGATGAGCGCGCCACTTTTCACCAACTTGTGAAGATGATCGTTGAGCTCGCGCCGCTCGTCCCCATGCAGTCCCAGCTCGCGGACTAATTGTTTGTATCCTGCCTGGCGCTTGGATTGGCGGGCGATGTGTTTCAGGATAGCGCTGTCGGAGAGCATGGGAGACGTGCGAGCTGTGAGCTACGAGCGGTGAGCTTCGAGCCTGCTCGGTTCAGGATAAATCAATCAGGGGGCAGAGGTCAGAGGAACTCGCTGCGCTCGGGGCGGACGAGGCGTCCGCCCCTACACAGGATCACTTCGCGAAGTACTTTTCTTCCAGAATGCGGCGGTGGTGGAATTCGTGCCCGGCCGTGATGTAGGCGAGAGCGCGGACGCTCACTTCTTTTTTGTTCGCGATCCCGCGGCGCGTCCAAGCCTGCTCGTCGAGGTTGCGCAGCAAAGTTAATGCAGCCCGGCGCACGGCGATGTAGTCTTCGATGACTTCGGCAAGCGGCACGCGGGGTCCGTTGCGCACGTAATCATCCTGCTCGAAGCCTTCGATGGGCGTGCGATCTCCCCGAGAGATGCGGAGAGCCCGATAGGCGAAGATGCGCTCGGTGTCGCAGACGTGCCCGAGCACTTCCTTCACCGACCACTTCTCCGGGGCATAGCGGAAATCCGCATCCGCCTCGTCACAACCCGAGAGTAGCAGTAGCATCTGGCGGCGCTGAGATTCCAGCGTGCCCAGGATATCGGTACCGCTGACAAGAGCGATGTACCGCTCGTAATAAGGATCGTATTCACCAGCTTCGGGCCGCGCTACGGAGACGGGATTCATAACGGCGGAATCAGACATGAAAGTACTCCTTGGCAACACCATGAGCTAGAAGCTAGCCAACAAAGAACATCCCTGTTCCCTGCTACCTATCCCGTGAGCCCTGCTCTTGTTCCTAGCTCCTTGCTCACCGCTCAGAATAACCCTCGACAGCGCAAAAGGGTATGGAGCAGAAATTAATTCCGGGAATCGTTACACGCAACAGAGTACAAAAGCGCAGTTCAGCTGGGGATCTTGGTCAGGGTCTACAAACCAATGGTACGTACCACCATAGGAACTTTCGTTGGAAATAAAGGGATTTCCACAGCGCTCAAAATGAGACTCGGGAGTACAATTCGCTTTGGTCACGAAAGTGCGGCCAGAGAGCTCTAATCCCAACAAGGAAAGGAACCATACGTCCCATGTGGAAGCCCACAAATCAGCCTCAGAGCCCTGCCCGGCCCGGCGAGCCGGAGCGCCCAACCACGTCTACCCCGAGTGCGCCCGCGATGACGGCCAGTGAGCCGGTCAGCGCCCCGCGTCCGGTCACCACGACCACTGCGGATCAGGCGACCATCGGTAAGTCGCTGGTGATCAAGGGTGAGGTGACAGGTTCCGAATCTCTCTACATTGATGGCCGCGTCGAAGGATCCATCAATCTCTCGGGTAACCGGGTGACCGTGGGCCGTAATGGAGTGGTCTCGGCCAACATCAATGCGCGCGAGATCGTGGTGCTGGGAAAAGTTCGCGGGAACCTCACCGCCAGCGACCGGGTCGATATTCGCAGTGACGGCTCCCTGACCGGGGACGTCATCGCGGCACGCATTTCCATCGAAGACGGCGCGTTCTTCAAGGGCGGCATTGACATTCGCAAGGGCGGACAGCCGCAACAACAGCAGCAGAAGGCCAACGGCGAAGACAAGGCTCCTGCAACCAGCGAGTCAACCGCTGCCGTGGGCGCGCGCGCTTAAGGCTTCCGCTCTCTCAAATGGGCAAGAAGCGGACACCCGGATGGGTGTCCGTTTTTCTTTTGAAGCAATCACTCCTGCTTGCCCGAACGCCGAGAGTTGTTCTCAAAAATAACGATCAGTTCTGTAAGCCTATAAATAACGTGTTTCCTACTGCGTTGGGCACCTCGCCGGGGTGCCCTTTTGCGGAGGGAACTTCTTAGAGATTGGGCCGGGATGACTTCTTAGGGGAATGAGACGAATTGCTCCGGGCTGCGTCGGTCCGGAGCTCAGATCGTTCCAGTAACTGATTAAGCTGTGCAATGAGAATTGAAAACTGGTTGTGGTCCTGTTCTTTTGCAATACGTTCGCAGAGTTCCTTGACTTGGTGCTTCTCCTGCTCATCCAACATCCCCAGTGTCTCCTTTCGCTGGATCTGAATTGAGGGAGTCGCGGGAGTCTTCCACCCCGCTGTCGAAGCTGACCAACGTGTCCGTTCAGCGCATTCCGCAACTCCATGCAATCGGTGTAGCTCCTCGTCATCATGAGTTGCTGACCCCCGCGCATACAGTTGCTGAATTCGTTCCTCTAGGTCCCCTGCCACTCTGCCGCAGTGTGACAACGGGAAACACTGTAGGGCATACGGCAAAAACTGGTATCCAACTCAAGTTTTTGTGAACAGCGCTGCCGCCTCATTCCCCACATCCGCGAGTTTCGGTCACTCCACGAACATGCAATCGCCGTACGAATAGAAGCGGTAGCGGCTGGCCACAGCGTGCTGGTATGCTCGCAACATCTTCTCTTTTCCGGCGAAGGCGCACATCAGCATGAGCAGCGTCGATTGCGGCAGGTGAAAGTTCGTCAGCACTCCTTGGACGACTTGAAAGTTGAACCCCGGATAGATGAACAGATTGGCTTCTCCGCCCCCGGCGAGCACTTCGCCTGAGTTCTGCCGAGCGACGTATTCCAGGGTACGAACGGTGGTCGTCCCAATAGCGATGACGCGCCGGGATGTGGACCGCGCTCTTTGGATCGCGGCGGCGGTTTCTGGCGAGATGAAATATTTCTCCGAGTGCAGGTGATGCGCTTCAACCTCTTCGCTGCGGATGGGTTGGAAGGTTCCCAAGCCGACGTGCAGGGTAATTTGTGTCTGCTCAACCCCGTGCTGATCCAGTTGGGCGAGTATCTCCGGGGTGAAGTGGAGGCCGGCCGTGGGAGCGGCCACCGAGCCTCGTTCGCGAGCGTACACGGTTTGATACCGGTCGTGATCCGCAGCCGCATCCGGACGCGCAATGTAGGGCGGAAGCGGAATGTGACCGATCTTCTCGACTATGGCGAAGAAATCAGCAGCCGGTGCGAAACGAATGCAACGCTCGCCAAACTCGCCGCGGGAAATTACCTCGGCTTCAAGCTCATCCTGCTCGCCGAAAAACAAACGCTCGCCCACTGCGATCTTTCGGCCGGGACGGACCAGGCATTCCCACTCATTCGGATCCTGCTGCAATTGGCGGGTGAGCAGGACTTCAACCCGGCCACGGAGGAATTCGCGCGAGGCCGGGTTGCGCGGGCTCAGCCCTTGAGACTTAAGACCCTGACGGCGAGCATAGAGTCGCGCGGGAAATACTTTGGTGTTGTTGAACACGACCAGATCTGCCCGGTTCAACAGGCTGGGGAAATCACGGAACTGGCGATCCTCGAAGGATCCGCTCGACTTTGAGAGATGCAACAGGCGCGAGGAGGCTCGATCCGGCAGCGGCTGCTGGGCGATCAACTCTTCAGGAAGTTCGTAGCTAAAATCGGAAACCAGCACGCCCCTCGATTATAGGGAGAGAAGCCGGATTGGAGCGCACTTCCGAGTGGAATTGCGCGCAATTTTCGTTGAAAATGGATTGTATGCGCCGCAGAGGGCTGATAGTATGCCGTTGCCGCCTGCGGTTCGCTTTTTGTCATCTCCCCCTTAAGGTAAGGAATGCCTACGGAACGCAAACACAGGGAAGAAATCGTCCGATACGGGCGAACGCTGCATGAAAGAGGTTTCGTGGCGGCCATGGACGGTAATTTATCCGTAAGGCTGAAGCAGGACCGAATCCTGGTGACGCCGACCGGCCTGAGCAAGGGATCGATGCGCCCGGCCGACCTCGTCATTGTAGATCTCGAGGGCAAACAAGTGGCGGGACGCCGCAATGTCACGAGTGAGATCGGAATGCACCTTATGATTTACCGCACGCGCTCCGACGTCAAGGCTATTGTCCATGCCCATCCGCCGACCGCGACCGGCTTCGCCGCCGCCGGTATCGCCCTGACTGAACCCTTGGTTTGCGAAGTCGTGATGGGCTTGGGATGCATTCCCCTTGCGCGCTATGGAACCCCGGGCACAGCAGAGCTGGCGCAAAGCCTGGAGCCTTACGTTCCCAAGTACGACGCGATTTTGATGTCAAATCACGGGGTTGTGGCCTACGGCGACACCCTCGAGCACGCCTACATGAAGATGGAGACCGTAGAGCATTTTGCCCAGATCTCCCTCGTCACCCATATGCTCGGCCGCCAGCAGCCTTTGCAGGAGCGGGAGATTGAGAAGTTGTTGCTGGCCCGCACCAAATATTTTGGAGCCAAGAACGCGGCCTCCATGCCCTTGCCGCTGACTCGCGTCCCGGAAGAAGTGAGTTAGACAGTTTCCAGTTTCCGCTGTTCCCGCGTTCCTGTCTCCCTGGTGATGTTTTCTACCTCAGTCCCCTCCCACTCGGACGCGAAAGCCGGCACGGAAGTTGATGGGCAGAGCGGGGTAGCCCACCACTTCGTTGTAGCGGCGATCCAGGGTGTTCTCCACATTCACGAAGGCTGTTAGGCGCGGATGGATCGCATACCATCCCCCTACATCGGCGCGAACGTATCCCGCGGCGTGATCGATGTTGAAGCCCAGAAAGTCGGAGTCCAAGCGGCGTGCTACGAAACTCCCGCAGATATTCGCTCCCCAGCGCGACCCTAGATAGGACAACAGAACAGTCGCCGAATGTTTCGGGCGCCGGAGCAGGGGCTGTCCCGGATTGTACAGGGCGTTGATTGGCGCGGGGTTCACCAGGATCTGCGTTGACGTATAGGTGTAAGCAGTGTTCAGCAGCAGTCGCGCGCGTAATTTCCCTTGCAGCTCCGCTTCCACGCCATGAGCCAGCGCCCGGTTCACGTTGCTATATTCTCCAATGAAGGTCACGGGATCGACGGTCACATAGTTGATCTGGTCCTGAAAAAGATTGTTGAAATAGGTAGCGGTGAACACGTACCGGCCCTGCAGGAAATTCTGCTGCACGCCGGCCTCAAAAGAGCGTGAGCGCTCGGGCTTCAGAGCCGTATTCGCTCGCGTGTAAGGAGGGCCGGCGAAGGTCTCTTCCAATCGCGGTTCTTTAAATCCCGTCGCATAGGAGAAGCGAAGGCGGGTTCCGGAGAGCATCTCTCCGCCTCTTAAAGCCTGCCAGGCCACTGCCACGCGCGGAACGCCTGTGTTGCCGAAAGCGCTGTTGTGAACGAAGCGCGCTCCCGCAATAAAATCGAAGCGGCCCACAACGAGCTGCTGTTGCGCGTAGCCCTCGTTGTTCAGGCGCTGTCCGTGCGTCTGCGGCGGATAATCGAGGTTTCCCACAAAGCCGTTTTCGTTTTCCAAGCGATAGCCAAACGTGGTGTGCGCCCATGTTCGTTCGGAATAATCTCCCTGGTACTCGACTCCCGCGCGGTTAATTCGGTCAACCTCATTCGATGGAAAATCGAACACGCGCGCAGGATCTCCGTTTGCATTGAGTTCGTAGTAGCGATAGAGATAATCGAAGCCGGTGAGGTGATGCTCCCAGCCCGAGGGAGCCCGGACCGCAAGCTCGGCGCTTCCGATTATGTTGTTGAGCTGCGACCAATCGCTGGGGTTCGGAGGCTGCAGCGGAGTCCCGTTGAAATCCCATTCCCCGGGCACGCCTGTATGCGAATTGGAGTGTCGGACACGAATGCGCAGCGAGCTGCGATCATTAAGCGCCGCACCCACGTTCGCGCCCTGCAGTGAATCGGAGAAGGCATTGTTGGTCCACGCTCCTGCCGTGTTGAATTGATCCGCGAAAAGGTTGTAATCGAAGCGTTCGTGGGCGCCCGCAAGGGAAGCATCTCCGTTCGCAGTCGAGAAATTTCCTCCGCTTGCGCCCAAGCGCAGCTCGGGAACAGGAGTATTGCCGGTGCGCGTCCAGACCTGGACGACGCTCGTGATGGCATCAGAGCCGTACAACGTGCTTTGTGCGCCACGGACGAACTCCATGCGCCCAGCCTCGTTGAGCGGCAGTGTACCGAAATCGAAAGTGCCACCCGGCTCGTTGACCGTGACTCCATCAACGATGACCTTGTTATATCGTGACTCGCCGCCTCGCACGAACAACGAGGTGAGCGACCCGCGCTGCCCCGCCGCATTGACGATAGCACCGGGCAAAAAGCGCACCGCGTCGGCAGCCTCAGGCGGATTCATTGTAGTGAGTTGCTCGCTAGTCAGCGTATTCAGGTCAGCACCGGCGGCTTCGCCCGTGACAGGATTGCGCGTGGCGGTTACCACCACGGTTTCGGCGGCAGGCGCTAGACGCAGCTTGATCGTGACTTCCCGTTGGCTGGGAACGTCAAGAGTTTCTGCGGCAAAGCCCGGGGCAAGAACTCTGACCAGGAACGATCCGGAATCAGGCAAGGCGATCTGTGCAGTCCCCTCGGCCGATGTCACGGCAGTACTGAGAACTTTCGAATCGCTCGAGCGGATCAGCAAAACGTGCGCTCCTGGAACCGCCGCGGAGCTGGGATCGATCACTTTAACGCTGAGTTCGCTGGCTGACGCCGCGATGGAGAAAAGAAGAAAATAGAGAACACGAACGCGCATTCTGGCCTCCTTGGCACGCGAAAGAGGTTGAAGAGTACGGAAGGCGCCGGTCTCCTGGCTTGCGAGTAAGGATGATGTATCCGGAGATAACCTGCGGCCTTCCCAGAGTTCGGTCCCAGTGGCCGGAGGCGGTTTCCTCGCTTACAGTTGCGCGGCAGCGCGGGATTTTCACCCGCTTCCCTGTCTTCGCTCTCGCGAAGACGCGCGTTCCGCAGAAATTCAAAGAGCTGAAACAACTGTGGCTTCTGAATCTACTGGGAGCAGTCTTGCCGTGTCAACCGGCAGAGCACGGCCACGAGCGGTAGGCGGCAGCTAGCGCCTCCAGCGGCCGACCGCGTAAAGAATCAGCGACAGCAAAATGCTCAGCACGATCGAGGTGGCGAGAGGAAAGTAGAACGTCGTATTCTTGCCGCGATAGAGGATGTCGCCTGGCAGGCGGCCAATGGGCAAGTTGGTGCGGCCCAACAAAACGAGTACCACGCCTGCGACGAGGAGGATGACTCCCAGAACAATCAATAACTTTCCGAAATCTGTCATTACAACGTTTCCCGTCACTGCCTATGAAGAGGGTAGCGCAAAAGCATCGCGCAAGTTGGTCGCCGAAAGAATCGGCATGCTTTGCAGTGAAAAGTACTTGACAGAACCTCGCTGGGCCGTTTAGGCTATGCCCATGCTGGATCCCCGCTCGCATCGGCTTCGACGCTTCCACCGGTCGTCGCCAGCCTCGCGGCTCGAATTGGAACCGCCTCCCAACCTCGCCGAAGATTTGCGCTTCATTCGTGACACCATGGAGCGGGCTTCGGCGTTCACCGCCGTTTCCGGCTGGGGACAGGTGATTTCCGGCGTGACCGCGCTGGCTGCGGCCGCAGTCGCAGCACAACAGAGTTCGCCGTTGGGCTGGCTCCGCGTTTGGCTGGCTGAGGGAATCATCGCCGTGGTGATCGGGCTCTTGGCATGCACCTGGAAGGCGAACCGCCGAGGCTTGCCACTGTTCTCCGGCCCCGCGCGGAAAGTCGCGCTGGGACTGGCTCCCCCTCTGGTCGCGGGAGCATTCCTCACTTTCGTGTTGTTTCGCGCCGGCTTACAGGCGGCATTGCCCGCGGCGTGGCTCTTGCTCTATGGCGCGGGCATCATGACGGGCGGCGCGTACTCTGTTTCCATTGTTCCTGTCATGGGACTGTGTTTCATGCTCGTGGGATCGTTGGCGGTGCTGGGTCCAGCCGCATGGGGAAACTGGTTCCTGGCAGCAGGATTCGGTGGCCTGCACATCATTTTCGGAGTTCTGATTGCAAGGAGGCACGGTGGGTAGGGCGTTGTCATTGCGCGGGAAGCAGGTGAAAGCGCAGCCTCGGGTTCATCACCCCTCGACGGAAAAGAGCCGCGAACACTCGGCCGGGCGCACTCCGGAACTTCCCGAACTGGATCGCCTCATCCACGAGCGCATTCGCCTGGGAATCGTCAGCGCGCTGGCCACCAACGATTCGTTGAGCTTCAACGATCTCAAGCGCGTGCTCAAAACCACTGACGGCAACCTTAGCGTGCATGCACGCAAGCTGGAGGAGGCGCAGTACATTTCCTGCGTCAAGTTTTTCGAAGGACGGGTGCCGCGAACCCAGTACCGGTTGACCGCGACGGGCCGGAAAGCCCTCGCCGAGTATCTGGATCAGATGGAGGAGTGGATCCGGGTGACGCGGAAGGAGTAAGGTTTCTATTTTTTTGTGCTCTCACTTTGCGATATAAAGTTCACTGCAAGGAGTAAGTTCATGTCCGGTCCCGAAATTAACCAAATGCCAGAGGGTGGCCTTCGCCAGGCGGGCCGCTTTTGGGAGCCTGGGCGGCTCTGGTATAGCGCGATACTTTTCGCGATTGGGCTGCTATGGGTCGTGCTGACCTGGCCACATTTCCGCGCCGCGCTGAATTGGGCCGATTTGGGGAGAATGACAGTCCTCGGCATGCTGGCAAATGTCTGCTATTGCGCCGCATATCTGGCCGAGTTCTTCATCCAGGGCGCGCTTCCGCCCAAGTTCTGGCGGCGCGCGCGATACGCCGTCTGGATTGCCGGTATGCTGCTGGCCATCGTGATCACGAACTATTGGATCGCCGACGAGATCTACCCCGATTTTTCTGACTCCGGCAAGCTCTCGGCAGTGATAACCCATTCCGGCGGACAGGGCAGCAACCTGAATTTTCCCGCGCCTCTGGCAGTGGTCGGATTTCTCAGCGCTTGCGGCGGATTGTTTCTGGCTGCCTCCGCGGTGTTGATTTTCTGGTTCGCCCGCAAGCCAAAGTTCGCTCGCGTGGCGGGCACGGCGGTTGGCATTGGAGGCCTCCTGTATTTTGGCCTGCTGCTCGGATTCTCAGCCAGCAGTCATGATCGGGCACTGGCTCTCGGACAGGAAAAGTACTTCTGCGAGATTGATTGTCATTTGGCTTACGCAGTTGTCGATGTGAAAACCGAAATGCGGGGCGACTCTAACAATTATGTAGTTACGCTGCGCACCCGCTTTGATGAGACCACGATCTCGCCACAGCGCCCCAAGGATGCGCCTCTCGCGCCATCCCCGCGAGAGGTTCGCATCGTTGACAGTTCAGGACGCGCTTACGCGCCGGTGTTGAAGGCCGGAGCATCGCTGATGACCCCACTCCGCCCGGGAGATTCGTACAACACGGAGATGGAGTTCCGGATACCGAAGGACGCCGCCGGTCTACGCCTGTTGATTCAGACTACCCCAGCGTGGCCGGATCGCGTTCTCATTGGGGATGAGAACAGCTGGTTGCATAAGAAGACGTATTTCGCTCTGTAAGCCCAGCCTAATGGCGCTGAATTCGCGTCATCTCGATTACACTCCCAGCGCCTTCTGAATTTCCCCGGCAATGGCAGCAGTGATGGACTGCATCTTCGCTTCGGATTCGGCCTCGACCATTACTCTCGCCAGCGCTTCGGTTCCGGAATAACGCACCACTACGCGGCCATTGCCGTCCAGTTCGCGCTCGGCTGACTGAATTGCGTCGTGGATTGCGGGAACCTGTGCGAAGGGAACTTTCTCGCGCACACGAACATTCTGTATTTTTTGCGGGAATACTTTCAGGTCCGCGACTAATTCAGCCAAAGGCTTTTTCGAACGCACGATGATATCCATCAGTCGCAGCGCCGTGAGCAGGCCGTCACCGGTCGTAGAGTCCCCATCGCGAAAAATGATGTGACCGGATTGTTCGCCTCCCAGCGTGGCCCCCGTTTTCAGCATTTCTTCCAGCACATACTTGTCGCCGACGTTGGCGCGCAGCATGCGGATTCCGGAATTCTTCAGCGCAATTTCCAGACCCATGTTGGACATCGTGGTGGAGACGACGGTCTCTCCCTTTAACGTTCCTCCCGCATGCATATCGCGAGCGGTCGCCAGCAGAACAGCATCGCCGTTTACGACCCGTCCCACCGCATCACAGAACAGAGCCCGGTCCGCATCCCCGTCAAATGTGACTCCCAGATCGAATTGGCCGAGCGATTCGGCGACATGCTTGCCCAGCGTTTCCGGATGCAGCGCCCCGCACTGTTCGTTGATGTTCTTGCCGTCAGGAGAAACGTGGATAAAGGTCGCTTGAATCCCGAGAGTCCGAAAGAGTTCCGGCGCTTCCGCAGCGGCGGCGCCATTTGCGCAGTCCACCAGCACGCGCACCTTGCTCAGCCCGCATTTGACCGTGGCCGCGAGTTCTTTGATGTAAGAATGCCGCAGTTCCGCTTCCCCAGGAAGCGAAGGACGAGGGACTTTGAGCGCAGTATCGTCAGCTGACGCGGGATTCTGCAGCAACGCGAAGATTTCTTTCTCAATAGCGAGTTCCCGTTCGTCCGTCAGTTTGAACCCGTCGCCGGAAAAGACCTTGATACCGTTGTCGGTCCAGGGATTGTGCGACGCGGAAATGACAATGCCTGCCGCCATCCGGCGCGAGCGCGCCAGATAAGCTACGCCTGGCGTGGTGATCACGCCGGCGCTGTGCACATCGACGCCCACCGCGGCTAATCCCTCGCCGACCCGATCCGCAATCCAGCGACTGGACTCGCGCGTGTCCTGCCCGATCACGGCCTGAGCTCTGGATTGGTTGCGCAGCAAGTCATGCCCCAGGGCGCGCCCGATCAGGTAGGTGCTTTGCTTGGTCAGCGGAAATTCGCCTGCCACTCCGCGAATGCCATCGGTTCCGAATAATTGGCGTTGGGTCATAGATACAGCTATCAGATTGCAATGCCCCCACATGCCCGCGGACAGCCCCTGCGGCTGTCCCGCGACTGAAGCGAGCGCACCAGCTAACGAGAGATCATATACGACTGGCAGGCCGTTTTCAGTGCGTTGTGGGCGTTCCAAGTTTTTCTACCGTGACGGTGACTCGGATCGACGTCCCCTGAGTAACTTGGACCAGCGGGTCGGCGACATAAGCGTTGCTGGTGAACACCGCGCTCCCCAAGGTGCCGCTGGCGTCGATCGGGTCGGTGATAGCGGCATCGATTCTTTCCACGTGATGGCGAGGGCCGCTAATGGTGATGCGGGAAGGATCGGCATCGATGCGAACGATCTGCTCTCCGCTGGCGAAGCTGCCCGTCACCCGCGGATGCACTTCCACTTCCCGCGTCAGCCGGGTATCGAAGGCCAGCCGTAGTTGGCTGGGCACCACTTGAACGATGCTGACGTCTCGCGGATGATCGACTTGTTGGGCGGTAAGGTCAAAGGTGCGTGCTTCAGCTTTGGAGCCAGCCAAGTCCAGTACAGCCTGCACGTCATTGGTCCGAAGTTGGCGAATCACGCGCTCCGGGCCGCGCACGCGGATCAGAGCTTCGGGAACCGATTCGGAGCTGATTTCGAGCTCGGTGGGAACATTCTGGAACACGATCGGCGCCCTTACCGCCACCTCGGCTGGCCGATCATCGCGCGAGATCATGAACCACAATGCGGTCGCGAACACCAGCGACATGAGCTTGAGGCTGAAGTTGCGGAAGACGTAGCGCTTCAGGAATCCGATCATAAGGACTCCGATTGCGGGCCTTGCTCAGTCTTGCGATTGGGGGAAGGCTCGGTGAAGGGCGACCGCAGCGCGGCATCGGATTCGTCCTCGATATTCTGCGCGATAGGCGTAGGTAGAGCAGTGGGCGTCATGTGACGGCGAAGTTCCGCGCCCAGGCGGTCCCGCAACTGTTCGACGCTGAGATCGCGCTCGATACGGCCTCCGATTGCCACGCTAATGGCGCCAGTTTCTTCCGAGCAGATGACAGCTATAGCGTCGGTTTCTTCCGTGATCCCAATCCCGGCCCGGTGCCGCGTGCCCAGCTGCGTGGAGAGCATCGGATTCATAGACAAGGGAAGAAAGCAGGCTGCGGCCGCGATCCGGTCTTTCTGCACGATGACGGCGCCGTCGTGCAGCGGAGCGCTGGGCCGAAAGATGGTGGCGAGCAGATCGTAAGACAGACGGGCATCGAGCGGCACGCCACTTTCGACGTGAGTGCGCAGGCCGATCTCACGCTCAATGACGATCAGGGCGCCAGTCTGATGCTGCGAAAAAAGGTTCGCCGCTAGCACGATATCATCGTAAGAATCGCTCTCGTTGTTGGAGCCCCCCAGAAACGTCAAGCGCCGGCCCAGATCGGCCAGCACGTGCCGGATTTCCGACTGGAACACCACGATCAACGCAAACACCACGTACGGCAGCACGCGGCTTACCACCCAGTTCAGCGTTGTGAGTTCTCCGATTTGGGCGAAGTAAAACAGAATGGCAAGCACCGTCAGCCCCACTAGCATGGGCACAGCGCGCGTCCCGCGAATCATCACCAGCACCTGGTAAATCAGCACGGCCACCAGAATGATGTCGAGCGCAATCCATGCGCCTTGCGTCCAGGATGTGATGGCCGGAGGCATTTGCGTCCATTGTAATGCACTGAGAATTTAGGGGCGCACCCCTGTGCTCCTCTGTGTCCCCGTGGTGAAGAGCCCTTCCGCCTACTGCTCGAGTTTCGTCACTTGCGCCTGAATTTGCCCACGCGCGAAGCGCGCCGAGATTTCGTCCCCTACTTGGACTGCGCCAGACTCCTTGACCAGCTTGCCTTCCGCATCGAAAACCAGCGCATAGCCCCGATCCAGAATAGCCAACGGAGAAAGCGACTGCAGCGCAGTGTCGAGCCGCTCGGTGCGTACCCTGTGCTGCAGCAGCACGTTCCGCGTCACCGCGACCAGGGCCGCCGTCTTGCTCTCCAGTTCTTTGTGCACTCCCGAAAGCACCCGACTCAGATCGTAATGACGCACCGCGGCCGAAACTGTTTCCCAGCGCCGGTGCATTTGTTGCAGCAGGCTGCGCTCCGCCAGTTCCATACGATGGCTGAGATCATCCAGCTTTTGCTGCCGTTGCCGGATCACCTCCATGATGCGCGTAAACGCGCCGTGCCGTGCCAGTTCCGTTAGGGCCTGGCGCCCCATGAGCAGGCGGTAGCGCATGGCGCGGTTCAGGCGCTCGTGCAGGCCTGACGTTTGTTCTTCGATCTCTTGCCGCGAGCGGATCACAAGCTCGGCCGCTGCCGAAGGCGTGGGCGCGCGAAGATCGGCAACGAAATCGGTGATAGTGAAATCGGTTTCGTGACCGACGGCCGAAATGACCGGAATTTCAGAGGCAGCAATGGTTCGCGCCAGCGCTTCGTTATTGAACGCGGCAAGGTCTTCGGCGGAGCCTCCGCCGCGAGCCACCATGAGCACGTCGATATTGCCCCGCTTATTGAAATAGCGGATTCCCTCGGCAACTTCGTACGAGGCTGCGTCTCCCTGAACCTGCGCGGGAAAGATCACTACGTTCACCGAGTGATGACGGCGCCGCAGAACGTTCAGAATGTCGCGCAATGCCGCGGCATTAGCCGAGGTGACGATACCGATCCGCGACGGAAGCGGCGGAATCGGCTTCTTGCGCTCGCCGGCGAATAACCCTTCTGCTTCCAGTTTGGCTTTGAGTTGCTCGAACGCGAGTTGCAACGATCCCGCGCCCTTGGGCTCGATGTACTCGGCGGAAATCTGCAATTCTCCGCGATCTTCGTAGACCGTCACGCGCCCCCGAACCACAACTTGCAAACCATCGCCGGGGCGAAAGCGCAGAAGCCGCGCCGACGACCGGAACATCACCACCCGTATCTGCGCGCTGCCGTCTTTCAGTGTGAAGTAAAGATGTCCCGACTCGGGAGCTCGGAAGTTCGAGATTTCACCTTCTACCCAGGCGTCGGAGTATTCGCGCTCGATGTGCGCTCGCACGGCAGCAACCAGGTCGCGCACTTTCCAGACGCGGCGCTCCGGGCCTCGGAAGTTGAACCCGAACTGGTCGGAGAGAGAGGACACTCTCGCAGTTTATCCCATGCGGGAGGCTCACCTGAAAGTGAGTGGCGGAAGGGCCACGATCCGCACCCTGCGCGAATCGCGCAGGGTGTGCACCGTGTAGTCGTTTTAGAATGCGGCGTCGAAGCGGAACACGTCGGCTACCTGGAAGCTGACTCGGTTCACCAGAACCAGGTTTCCACCTATGAAGACGTGGGCGTAATTCGGAGGCGGAGGCGGAAGCATCACTTCCAGTTCCCGCGGGCAAGGCTCCATCTTTCTACGCAGGCCCGGAGGCAGCGTCCCATTTACGATCAGTTGGCGCTCAAGGCCGGGAGGCAAACGATCCCGCTTGGCCAGCCCGGGAGGCAAATTCGAATAGTGGGCGCGATACCATTCGTGGATATCGCGATCGCGATCTTTGTAGTGGCCGCGGCCGTGCCCATTGCCGTGTTCACGAGCTTCATGGCCGTGCCCGTGTCCATGACCTTCTTCGCGATCCTGCCAGCGGTCGCCATCATGTTTATCGTGCCCGTGGCCGTGGCCATTGCCTTGCGCCACCGCCATCGTTGCCGAGAGCGTAAGCGACAGCACTGCGACCGCGCTGGCGCGGAACCATAGCTTTGAAGACATAGACTCCTCCTGATGAATGTCTCAACCCTCAAGCTAAAAGAAATCAACGCACGGCGACAGATTACGGGAGGTCAAGGTCGCCAGATGTGAGCGCAACCAGAGGTTTGCAAGCAAACGATTCGGCTGCGCGCCCGGATGGCTCACACCCCGCGTACCGGAAGAAGAACGGAATATAATCCTTCCCCATGAATGAGCACAAAGTGGAAGAGCTGAAGAAAAGGAACCGGCTTGCCGAAGACGGCGGCGGCACGCAGCGCCGAGAGCGCCAGCACAAAGCCGGCAAGATGTCAGCCCGCGAGCGCATTGAGTTTCTGCTCGACGAAGCCACCTTCGAAGAAACCGACAAGCTGGTCACGCATCGCTGCACCGATTTCGCCATGCAAGGGCAAAAGATATATGGCGACGGGTTCGTAACCGGCTATGGTCGCATCGAGGGCCGCCTCGTCTATGTCTTTGCGCAAGATTTCACCGTCTTCGGCGGGTCCCTGTCCGAAGCCAATGCGGGCAAGATCGTAAAAATTATGGATCTCGCGGCCAAGATGGGCGCGCCCGTCATCGGCCTGAATGACTCGGGAGGTGCACGGATTCAGGAAGGCGTCATGTCGCTCGCCGGATATGCTGACATCTTTCTGCGCAACACCTTGTACAGCGGCGTGGTGCCGCAGATTTCCGCGATCATGGGTCCCTGCGCGGGCGGAGCCGTCTATTCTCCCGCGATCACCGATTTCGTGCTGATGGTCGACAAAACTTCCTACATGTTCATCACCGGCCCGGATGTCATTAAGACGGTCACCCACGAAGAGGTCACCAAAGAGCAACTCGGCGGCGCCTTGACCCACAACGAGACTTCCGGCGTAGCCCACTTTGTGGCCCACGACGATGCCGAGTGCTTGTCCATGGTGCGCGAGCTGCTGAGCTTTATCCCGTCCAATAACCTGGATGAGCCTCCTAGAAGGACTTGTAGCGACCCCATCGATCGCGCCGACGCCGCGCTCGACACCATGGTCCCGGCACAATCCAACCAGCCCTACGACATCAAAGACGTGATCCATTCCGTAGTCGACGACGGATACTTCTTTGAAGTCCAGGAGCATTACGCCAAAAACATTGTCGTGGGATTTGCGCGGCTGGATGGACGGTCCGTAGGCATTGTTGCGAATCAGCCCTCCGTACTTGCAGGTACGCTGGATATCAACGCTTCGGTGAAAGGCGCGCGCTTTGTGCGCTTCTGTGATTGCTTCAACATCCCGCTGGTAACGTTTGAGGATGTTCCGGGATTCTTGCCCGGTACGGCGCAGGAGTATGGCGGCATCATCAAGCACGGCGCGAAGCTGCTGTTTGCCTTCGCCGAGGCCACGGTGCCAAAGCTGACAGTGATCACGCGCAAGGCCTATGGCGGTGCTTACTGCGTGATGGCGTCGAAGCACATTCGCACCGACGTGAACTATGCGTGGCCGACGGCTGAGATAGCGGTAATGGGGCCGGAAGGCGCAGTCGACATTGTCTACAAGCGCGAGTTGGACGCGGCCGGGCCGAATCGCGAGCAGGTACGCCGAGAGAAGGTCGAAGAATTTCGGGAGCGGTTCGCCAATCCGTATGTGGTCGCGGATCGCGGCTTCGTGGACGCCGTCATCCAACCGCGCGATACACGCAGGAAACTGATTCAGGCGCTGGCCATGCTGGAGACGAAGCGGGACAAGAACCCGCCTAAGAAGCACGGGAATATACCGCTGTAGGGCAATCTCGTTTTAAGGCCATAGAAAGGCATTCCATGAAGAAGCTTTTTTTCTTAATCGCTTGCTGCCTCCTTACAACTCCACTCTTCTCGCAAGATCCGGCAACTTGGGTTTCTACTCTTCCCCAAACCAAAGACTACGTGCAGCATCGCGCCTCCAGTTATGACCGCAGCGGAGCGAATGCAGATGCTCGGCCAATCGCACCCGGTGAAACTCTGACTCTTCTGGACGAGAACGGGCCCGGCCTGATCACGCATGTCTGGGTCACGATCGCCAGCGGTGATCCGAATCATCTGAAGGCGCTGGTGCTTCGCCTGTATTGGGATGGAGAGTCGACTCCCAGCGTCGAAGCCCCGATTGGCGATTTCTTCGGGCTCGGACTCGGCGAATATTACCTTTATGAGTCGCTCGCATTATCCGTAAGTTCCGACAACGCCCTGAATTGCTTCTTGCCCATGCCGTTTCAGAAGCATGCGCGCATCACCGTGACCAACGAAGGTTCGATCAAGACAGATGCCTTCTATTTCAATATCGATTACCGCGCTTACAACAAGCCGCTGCCCTCGGATCAGCTTTATTTGCACGCGCAGTACCGCCAGGAATCTCCCGCCAAAGGGTGGAGTAATCAGTGGAAGTCGAATGGCGAGGCGATGGTCAATGATCGAAAGAATCTGAATGGCGACGCCAATTATGTTTGGCTGGAGGCCACCGGGCGCGGGCACTTTGTGGGCGTGACCATGTCGGTGCTGCAGAATCAGGATGGCTGGTGGGGCGAAGGCGATGACATGTTCTTCGTCGACGGAGAGAAGACGCCCTCGATCAACGGAACCGGATCGGAAGACTATTTCCTCGGCGCGTGGGATTTTGGCGGTCACCCGTTTTCCTATGCGCTATTCGGTGCGCCAGTGGTCGGCCACGAGGTCGCGGGTGGACGCTCCTCGGTGTACCGATTCCATCTGGACTCGCCGATTCCATTTACCAAATCGTTGCGCGCGACCATCGAGCATGGGCACGCCAATGTGAGGTCGGATAACTATTTCTCCGTTGCATACTGGTATCAAACCGAGCCGCACGCAAGCTTTCCTGCTCTGCCTGTGCTGGAGCAGAGAATTCCGCGCATTTATCCCGTTGGCGGACCGGGGAATGCGGGGCAGTAGAGTTCGGTAGCGACATCAAATTCCAAGCCGAGCGTCAACCCAGCAAACGTTTCTACAGGTGACGTCGCGGATCGCCCAGCAGGGCCGCCTATCAAGGTTCCTCTGTGCCGCGGAGAAAATCTGGATTGAGACCCGATGAGTGGTGGAAGAGCGGCGCTTTTTGCCTCCGTTGCCGCGTGGCACGCGTGCAAGAGCTCGGGAGATTAGCTGAGAGAGTTTCGAGCTTCCAAGGACCGTACCTTGCGCCCACAGGGGCTAAAGCCCCGTCGCACGGTGGGCCCTGACGCGGCGCTAAAGCGCTGCTCTTCCACTGAGTTGGAATAACCCAGGCGCGGTTCGACCTGATTGCCGGACGACAAGGAGCAATACGACGGAGACGTGATCTCTCTTAAGAGATGATGCTTCCAAGACTTACCGCAAAGCAAAGGGCTAGAGCCCCAGAGCTCATAGGCTCACAGCTCCAAACAAAGAGAGTTCCGAGGTGATGTAAGGTCCATTCGTCTCGGCCAGTAGCTCGCGTTTGACCCTCGCTCGACCTGCTTGCATTGCCTCCCTTGCGGGGCGCAACGCGCGATCGTCAGCTTGGGCTCCGGGCTCACCGCC
>DASVAE010000014.1:0-30871 GCA_036376495.1 Candidatus Sulfotelmatobacter sp.
GAAATGAAACTCGGAGACAATGATGAGGTTTTGGTGCACGGTCCCAACGTCTTTGCCGGATATTGGAACCGTCCGACCGAGACGGCCAAGGTTCTTCGCGATGAATGGTTTTACACCGGGGATCAGGGCGAGGTGAACGAGAGAGGGAACTGGAAGATCGTTGGACGGATCAAAAACCTCATCATCCTCAACTCCGGCCACAACATTGCGCCGGAGCCGATCGAAGACGAAGTCCTGAACCGCCTGTCCGAGGCGCAGCAGGTCGTGCTGGTCGGCAATGGCCGCAGCTACCTGTCGGCCATTGTCACCGGAAAGCTGAGCGGTGATCAGGTGCAGCGCGCGCTGGACGCCGTCAACGAGCACCTGCCGCACTACAAGCAGATTCGCGCGTTCCGCATCATCGAGGAGCCGTTTACGATAGAGAGCGGCTTGTTGACCGCCAATGGCAAGCTGAAGCGCGACTTGATCGCGCAGCGCTTCAGGAATGAAGTCGAAGCGATGTACGCCGTGAGGCAGGCGGGTTAGTTCCACAGAGTACATGCATGCAGAGTTTTTCCGGCAAGGCAATTTCCTGGGAGTTGAAGGACGGCGCCATTGAAGTCGCGCTGCACCGCGAACCCTGCAATGAGTTGGGCACTCAATCGCTTGGCGAATTCGAACAACTGATCGCCGCCTTACCGAAGCTGGAAGAGCAGGCCCACGCACTGGTCATCTACAGCCAGCTGAATTGCGGCTTTTCCGCCGGCGCCGATCTTCGCGAAACCTATTACCGCACTCATCAACTGGAAAAAGAAGCCGCCGTCGCCAGCGTGCGCGAGTCGCTCGAACGCACCCACCACGTGATGAACGCGCTTGACGCTTCGCCGCTCGCCACCATCGCCGCTGTGCACGGAGTCACTTTCGGCGGCGGCCTCGAACTCGCGCTCACCTGCGACCTGATCATCGCCGACAAAACCGCGCGTTTTGCTTTCCCCGAGTTACGCTTGGGACTGATTCCCGGCTTCGGCGGGATCCCGCGCCTGAAACGGGATTTGGGCAATGCTGTGGTTCGCGACCTGCTGCTCACCGGACGCAGTTTCAATGTAACCAAAGCTCAGCAGATCGGCCTGGTAAGCCAGGTGGTCGCCGAAGGGCATGCGCTTCGGGTGGCTCGCGCCACGGCGGCGCAGATCGGCAAGTTCAATCGCCGCACTTCATCCGCCGCCAAGAAATTCATTAAGCCGATCCCGTATGATGAACTGCGTCGCGAAATCGACATCTTCTGCGAGTTGTTTACCCAGCCCGCGGTGGAGGCGGGGCTGAAGAAATTTGTGGAGAGCGCCGACGCTTTGCCGTATCTGCCATAACCACCAGCATGAGAACACAACAGCAAATTGAGGACGAAATTCTGAATCTCGCCGCCGAGCAATTCAAGGTATCGCGTGCGAACTTGTCGCCAACCGACGATTTTTTTAAAAAATTGGGCATCGACAGCCTGCAGGCGCTCAGCCTGCTCACCCGCCTGGAGCAGCACTTCCACGTAGAACTTCCGGACTACGAACTGCAGGGGGTCACGGATTTTCGAACCTTGGCGGAGCGAATTCAATCCAGGCTGTAAAATCGGATGATTTGGCGGCGGGGTCGTCGGGCGATCTGATGCTCAGCTCAGTGCGGGGCTTGACCTGCCGTCCAAACGGCTCAGTTCAAGGAATCTAGGAGATTACGCGGCCTATGCCCGTGTAGACGTGTCTCTGTGGTCAAATGGATTCACGACTGACGCACTTAGTTTGAGGTGGCCCGAATACCCGGTCACCCGATCCGAAATGCTCGATCTTGACCAATACTCCTCGCTGGGGGCGGCGCTGCGCGAAGCGCTGGACCGCTTTGCCAACGAGATTTGCCTGATTGAAGCCGACCGCGACCGCGAGCGCACTCGCCTGACCTACTCCGACTTCAAGCAGATGGCGCAGCCGCTTGCGCGGGCGCTGCAGGACGCCGAATTCTCTGCCGGTGAGCGTTGCGCCATCATCATGACCAATCAGTCCAAGTGGCTGATTTCTGCCTACGCGATTTTTCATGCGGGCGGCGTCCTGGTGCCGCTCGACTACAAGCTCACGGCTGACGAGCACCTGCAACTACTCGCGCACGCGCAAGCCAAGTTCCTGATCATTGAATATCATTTGTGGCGAGCCATCACCCAGAGCCCGGAATTCAACAACCACAAGCTAAGAATCGTGCTGGTGACAGAAGCCCCGCCTACGGCCGACCTCAAAGGAGGATTTCGCTGGGAGGAGTTTCGCCGCAAAGGCGATCCCCTTTTCCTCGAGCGTCAGCGGGAGGACCCGGCCTGCATCGTCTATTCCTCCGGCACCGGAGGCCGACCCAAAGGCTGCGTGCTCACGCACGGCAACTATTTAGAGCAGTGCAAATCCCTCACTGCCTGGTATCCCTTCTGGCCGGGGGTTCGCTACTTAAGCATTCTTCCGACCAACCACGCCATTGACTTCATGGTCGGATTCATCGGGCCCTTTGTCTGCGGGGCGTGTGTAGTTCATCTCCGCACGCTCAGGCCCGAATTCGTGCGCGACGCCTTTGTGCGCTACCGAATCACCTATGTGAGTTTGGTCCCGTTAGTTTTGAAGAATCTCGAGCGTGGCATCCGTGGGAATTTCCAAGCCCTGTCGCCGGCGAAGCGTTTCGTGCTGGACCGGTTGATCGCCGTTAACAAAGTTCTCACGCGCAAACAACCCAACGTGCCGCTCAGCCGCAAGCTGCTGCCGCAAGTGCACAAGGCTTTCGGCGGAGAACTGCTCGCTCTCATCACCGGGGGAGCGTTCATCGAGCCCGCGACCATGCAGTTCTTTTACGATCTCGGGATTCCCGTCGCCAACGGCTATGGGCTCACCGAAGCCTGCACCGCCCTGACGTTGAACGATCTCAGACCCTTCCGTGCGGACACGGTAGGCAAGCCGCTGCCGGGAGTAGAAGTTCGCATCATGAATCCGGATTCCGAGGGCATCGGCGAAGTCGCCGCGAAAAGCGGCACGATCATGTCGCATTATCTCGATGACCCGGAACTGACGGCGGAAACCATTGTCGACGGCTGGCTGCTGACCGGCGATCTCGGCCGCTTTGACGATTCCGGGCATCTTCAACTCTTCGGCCGCAAGAAAAATATGATCGTGACCGAAGGCGGCAAAAACATTTACCCCGAGGACATCGAATCGGCGTTCGAAGGCATTGCGGTCAAGGAACATTGTATTTTTGCTGCAAATTACGTTTGGCCGAAGAAGGAACTCGGCGGCGAAATGCTGGTTTTAATTCTGCATCCGGACCTGAATCAGTCGGTGACGGACTCCGTTAAAGACGAGATCGCTGAGAGGAACCGCCGCTTGCCCGACTTTAAGCGTGTCGGAGGATACCTGGTGTGGGACAAGGATTTTCCGCGCACGGCATCGATGAAGATCAAGCGCGGCGAACTCGCCGAGCAGATTCGTAGCGCGGTGGAGCGAACGGCGGTGAAAGCACTGTGATCTTTGCATGCCATGGGTACTCTAACCGATCGGCACGCTGTGACTGTCCCAAACGTCTCCACGATATTTATGCCGCGCGAAGGAGCCAGCGCAGATGAAAACGCGCAGGAAAGTTCTCGTGGAGGTCGCGACCAGCGCGGACGGCTACATCGCCCGGCGGGATGGAGACGTCGCATGGCTGGATCGTCCGGCGCCGAAGGGCCACTACGGGATGGACGCTTTCGTGAATACCATCGATACCATTCTCTGGGGGCGCAAGACCTACACCAAGGGAATTGAGATGGGCATGAAAAGCGGAGCATTCGGCCCCAAGATCCAGAATTATCTATTCTCGCGCAAGCCGCAAAAATCTCTTTTGGAAGGATTCAAACTGGTGAGAGGGCCGATCCAGCCATTTATGCAGCGACTGCGAGCGCAACCGGGTAAGGATATTTGGATGATGGGAGGCAGCGAGATCATCGCTTCGTTTCTGGACCAGGGAGAGATTGACGAGTTCAGCATCCACGTGATCCCGATATTCATCGGCGACGGCATACCCCTGATCAAGCCGCGACACCGCACCATTCCGCTCAAACTGCTTTCGACCAGGAAATTTCCGGACGGGGTAGTGCACTTGCACTACCGGGTTCTCAAGCATGTAGGATCACCGAAGTTGCCGGATAACTCACGGGCCGCGAGCCCGTATGCGCGCTCGTAGGGGCCGCGCAATGCAAGCAGCTTTTTCAGCAGCACTAGAGATACTTGGACAAGCAAAATTATCTCGCCATCATCAACCCCGCAGCCGGCGGGGGTAAGGGGCGAAGCCAGTTCGCTGCCGCACTGGATCGCCTGTACGCCGCTGGCATACAAGTCGACTGGCGAGAAACTTCCAAATCCGGGCATGCCTCCGATCTTGCGCGCGCCGCATGGCGTGAGGGTTATCGTAAATTCATCTCCGTCGGCGGGGACGGCACCTCCTTTGAAATCATCAATGGTTTATTCCCTCTGCAAAGTGGTTCCGAAGCACCGACTTTGGCGTTTCTTCCCCTCGGCACCGGCAATTCTTTTCTCCGCGACTTCACAGACCGCGGCGCTGATTACGCCATGGAATCTTTGATCGCAGCACGCTCGCGGAAATGCGATGTGCTTCGCTTGCGCCACAAGGACGGCGTCCTGCACTACATCAACATCCTCAGCATCGGGTTTTCCGCCGATGTTGCCACTTTGCGCGCGCGCCGCTTCAGCAACTGGGGCGAGATCGGGTACCAGGCGGCCATCTTTCTTTACCTCGCCCGTTTCCGCCGGCGCCCATTTCCGCTGAGCGCGGATGGTGATCAGCAAATCGATCGCCGGCCCTGCCTTTTTCTCACTTTCAACAACAGCAAATTTACCGGGGGAACGATGATGATTGCTCCGACAGCAGACACAAACGACGGTCTGATTGAATACGTGCGCTGGGGACCGATTGGCCGCACTGGCCTGATCCGCAACCTGCCAGGTCTGTACGACGGAACCCATATCCAACATCCCCTGGCCGAAGTTCGCAAAGTGCGCCGCATCGATTTCCATCTGGATGCTCCCGTTGACGTGATGGTCGACGGCGAGGTCATCACCCTGCATTGCCAGGCTCTGGACGTGCTGCCCGGCGCGCTGAACGTCGTGGTATAAAAACTGCAATGTCCAAATTGAGCGAACAGAGGGAGGACGAAGCGCCGGCCAGGAAGTCCGGGCCGCGCTGGGTATGGATGATCGCACTCATGGTTGTTCTGCTCGCGGCATGGATTGCTTACGGCGTGTACAACGCAAATTTCGGGAAGGTCAGCACCCTGGATACTTTCGCCAAGTGTCTTACGGCCAAAGGCGCGCAGATGTATGGGGCGTGGTGGTGCCCACATTGCGCCGAGCAGAAAGAACTGTTTGGCTACGCCTTTCAGTACGTCAAATACCACGAATGCAGCCTGGAGGGCCAGCGCACCGAAACGGAGGAATGCAAGCAGGCCGGCATTCAACATTTTCCCACCTGGCAGTTTCCCGACGGATCCCGGACCGAGGGTACTTTGCAGCTTTCGGTTCTTAGCCAAAAAACCGGATGCAAACTGTCGCAATGACCGGTCCCGCTCCTTTCGGCCGAATGCGCCGATTAACGTTGTGCATTGCGACCCTGGCAGTCTTGGGAATCGTTGTTTCGTCGGTTTCGCTTTACCATCACTTTGGTACTGGGAAAACCAGTTTCTGCGATTTGGGGCAAGCGTTTAACTGCGACCTGGTGAACCGCAGCATGTATTCGAAGGTGGCGGGAGTTCCGGTCGCATTGATTGGAATTCTTGGCTACCTGGCAATTTTGGCTTTTGCGACCGTATACCGGGAAAAAGCCGAAACGCCGTTCATTCTGGCGATTGCTTGTGGGGGAGGGCTGGCCTTTTCTCTCTACCTTACATACGTCGAGGCCCATATCCTCGGCGTATGGTGCGTGTTATGCCTCACTTCGCTCGCGCTCATCTGCGTGCTCACGGTGCTGAGCGTGTCCCTGGCTGTCATAGCCTTTCGCCGAGGCTAAGGCATCCAGGCGGGCGTGCCGTCTTTCGAGCGAAACACGTAAACTTCATTGCCATGCCGGACTTCCCGCGCGAAGATCGTTTGCACCCCTTCAAACTCCGTTTTCCAGCCGGTCACCTCAATGGCGTCGCCTTTCTTCAGGTTCATCTCGATCATCTTGGTAAACGACGTCGTAGACAGGTGTACTTCGATCTCCTTGCCTTCCAGGTCCATGATGATGTGCGCGCCCATCCCGCCGCTCACCGGGCACTCGCGGTCGCGCAAGTCGACAACCGTGCCCTTATAAAGGGCTTCCGCCGCCGGGTTATACTTCGGCGGCTTGGGCTTCGCATGGTTCTGCGCCATGGCAGGCAGCGCCAAGCCCAACATCACCATTGCGATAAGGAGTTTCATAGGTCCTCCTTTCCTTCGCCTTCCTCAAGTAGCTGATTTCATGATGAGCGCGCCGACGCGCGCATGCTGTGATTGGGATCACAGCATGCTGTGCTCCGGGGGCGGGAGTTCAGGTTGCCAGGCCGTGAACCCAAAGCAAAACGGGAGCCTGGTTGGGCTCCCGTTCGGCACCGCCTACGACCAGGTTGAGTCGAACCGTTAGCGTCCTCCGAAACCGGCGGCTTGCATGGAGTTTTTCGAAACGTCGCTGGTGGAGGATATGCCCTGCATGCGCAACTTGAAGTCGTCCGCATTCGAGGCGCTGTCTAAAGCGGTTTCGTAATTGATCAGCCCCGCCTGGAACAGGTCCCAGAGCGATTGATCGAAGGTTTGCATTCCATATTGCGACGTGCCCGCCGAGATCGCATCCCGAATCGACCGCGTTTTTTCCGGCACCAGAATACATTCGCGAATGTAAGCGGTGTTGATCATGACTTCGACCGCCGGCACTCGGCCTTCCGCATCGCATCGCCGCACCAGGCGTTGACTGATTACCGCGCGCAACACCGCGGCCAACTGCAGGCGAATCTGCTTCTGCTCCGGCGGCGGAAACACCGCAATAATTCGGTTGATGGTTTCAACCGCGTCCAGGGTGTGCAAGGTCGAGAACACCATGTGGCCGGTTTCGGCCGCGTGCAGCGCCGTGCCGATGGTTTCCATGTCGCGCATTTCGCCCACCAGGATGACGTCCGGATCCTGACGCAGCGAAGCGCGGAGCGCGGCGGAAAAGCTTGGCGTGTCGACCTCCACCTCGCGCTGGTTCACGTAGCCTTTCTTGTCGCGGTGCAGAAATTCGATGGGATCTTCAATGGTGATGATGTGTTCCGCGCGCGTGGAGTTCACGCGGTCGATCATGGCGGCCAGCGTGGTCGATTTACCGGAACCGGTGACGCCGGTGACCAGCACCAACCCCCGCGGCATCTCGCAAATCTGCTCGATGACTTTCGGCAGATACAGTTCGTCCAACGCGCGAATCTTGGTGGGAATGACGCGCAGCACCAGGCCCACATTGCCGCGCTGCTGAAACACGTTCACACGGAAGCGGCCCAATCCCGCCACGCCGTACGCCATGTCGATTTCGCTGGTCTCTTTGAATTTCTGCTTCTGCCGCGCCGACATCATGCTGAAGGCCATGGTCAGCATGTCTTCGGCGGTGACGCGCGGCTGATCGGTCAGCGGCACCAGTTCGCCGTCGATCCGCAAGTGGGGATAGTTGCCGACCTTCAGGTGCAAGTCGGAGGCGCGCCGCTCCATGGCAATTCGCAGCAGATCATCAATATGCATGCCGTAATCCTTGAAGTTTCAAGGGTGCACGTTTCCAAGTTGCAGGCGAAAGCCGCCGCTGAAACCCGTGAAACCTTGAAACTTTACAACCTTGCAATCCTACGTATCATGACGCGAATCGGTACCCAGCCCAAGATGACCTCGGTAATGTCGCTCTCCCTTTGAAGAACTGCCCCGCGCTGGGGCGGATTCCAATCCGACGCCGGAACAGTTGAGATACGACGAGATGCCTTTTTTACACTAACTTACGGCCCTCAACAGGAGAGGGATCGCTTGCCACTCCTGAGGGGTGCCGGTTGAATGCGGTGAAGGCGTTCGCAGCGAGACGCAGTTCTACCGGCAGAAGGACGGAGTCGTCCCGAACATGGGCGCTTTGCCGTACGGCGAGGCTTAGGCCTCAAGCGCTAGTGTGAGCGTAATCACACTCGAGCGGTCGCCCGATCACAGAATCCCCGCCTGCCCTGTAGTACACACTGCATATCGATTGGGTTTCCGGAGGCACTTATGGCCCACAATGCGCTTGTGATCTTAAAGAGTGAATTGGAGTTCCTCGATCGGGGAGGCTATCACCGGACGGTCGGCTCCCGGCAGCCCCTGTTTGCGATGGAGTCGGAGCCGGCATGGCGCGCGCCCTTGTTCTTTGAGGATTCGCCCAGTTGCCCCAAGCGGAGGTATGAAGAATGCACCCCCGAGCGCGATTGCGTATTGATGGACTTTGTCCCGCAAGCGTTCCGGCAGGAAACCCTGCCTTGCCGCCACATTCCTCTGAATGCCAAGGGCGACACGGTCGAGGGCCTGGCCAAGTCCGGCAGGAGCAAGGAAATCGAGCCCGTCCTGCGCGCCTGGCTGGTCAAGACCATTGCGGAACTGGAAGCTCCGGTTCACAGCTAACCATCGGCGCACCCGCCGATTCTCGCCTTCGGCAAGGCTGAGCGTGTTCTGCCAAGCTTGCGTCTCCAATGCAGTTCTGATACTGCTGGAGACGCATGATCCTCGACGCCTTGCATCGCATCGTAACCCATCGCGAATCTCTATCGCAGGAGGAAGCGCGGGCCGTCATGGGCGAAGTGCTCACCGGCAAATGCACGGATGCGCAGATTGCCGCGTTGCTGGTTGGCTTGCACATGAAAGGCGAGACGGTGGAGGAAATCGTTGGGTTTGCCGAGGCCATTCGCGCGGCGGCGACTCCGATTCACGTCCGTGCGAATTCAGTTTTGGACGCCAGCGGCACGGAGCGTGAGTCGCTGGTCGATACCTGCGGCACCGGCGGCGATGCCGCGGGGACGTTCAACATTTCAACCGCAACCGCGTTTGTGGTCGCCGGAACGGGGGTGCGCGTAGCCAAGCACGGCAATCGCAGTTCGACTCCTAAGATCGATGCGCAGGGAGCTGGCGCGAAATGCGGCGCCGCCGACGTGATGGAGGCTCTGGGCGTAAACATCACGCTTTCGCCGGAACTGTTGGGAAAATGCCTGGAAGAAGTGGGCATCGCTTTTTTGTTCGCGCCGGCCATCCATTCCGCCGCCAGATACGTGCAGCCGGCCCGCCGCGAGACTCGCCTGCGCACGGTTTTCAATTTGCTCGGCCCGCTGACCAATCCGGCGGGTGCGTCAGCCCAGGTTGTGGGCGTATACGATTTGGACCTGGTCGAGAAAGTGGCGGAAGCCTTGAGCATGCTGGGAACGCACCGGGCATTCGTGGTTCACGGCCTCGACGGGTTGGACGAGATTACGATTACCGGGCCAACTCGCGTGGGCGAGGTGCGGGAAGGTTCCGTGCACACTTACGAAATCACTCCTGAGGAGTTTGGGCTGCAGCCGGCGGCCATCGAGGAGCTTGCCGGGGGAGATGCGCCGCAGAATGCCGCAACCGTACGCAAGATTCTGGAAGGTGAAAAATCAGCGCGGCGCGATGTTGTGCTGATGAATGCGGCCGCGGCCTTAGTCGCCGCCGGCCGTGCCGAGCATCTGCAGAAAGGCGCAGAATTCGCGGCAGAGTCCATCGACTCCGGCCGCGCGCTGGGAAAATTGAGCGCGCTGGTGGAGTTTACGCGTAGCAAGTCCCTACAGTGATTCCGCATGCCTTCAGCTCAAAGAATGACCACGAAGGCTCACGAAGGGGGAGACTATGTCAAGCTTCATTTCATACTGGGCCAGCTCACGTGGGCAAAGTTTGCAGTTATTCCCAGATGAAGCCACTCGGCCTGTCACGGCACTTAAGCGGCGATAAGTTCTATGTATTTGAGGCTCTCAGAGTGAATAAGTCGCAACATCGTATCGCGGAACAGAAACGGGTACTTGCCAAGTGCATAACCTCGTTAAGGTTCTATGGGCAAGAGTACTGCGACGAATGGCGTGCTCTGCAGGTGCGAATACCGGACGTCTTGAGGTGAACAGGCACGGTTCTTGCGATCCTTGAATCGCCACGTCGTGTCGTCCGAGTGCACGTTGTTGTTTCGAACTGATCTCGTCGCTACTGGATCAACCCGCCGTTCTCTTCCTCTTCCGCCGGAATCACCACCGCTGCCGCTACCCGGTCGCCCGGTTCCATGTGCAGCAGGCGGACGCCCTGGGCGCTGCGGCCGGATTCGCGGATGGTGCTCGAATCCATGCGGATGATTTTGCCGTACTGGCTGATCAGCATGAGTTCGGACTCTTCCGTCACCTGCGCGATGCCGACCACTTTGCCATTGCGCTCGGTGGTCTTCACGTTGATCACGCCAGAGCCGCCGCGGCCCTGCAGGCGGTATTCGTCGGCAGGGGTACGCTTGCCGTAGCCGTTCTCGGTCACGGAGAGAATCAGAGAGCCTTTGACCGGGATGGTCTCGTCGGTCGCGGTTGCACCGGGAACGCCGGCCTCAGTCTTGGCCTTCTCCACCTCGGCCTGCGCCTTCTTTGCGTCTTTGGGCGTGGTCGCCATGCCGACGATGTAGTCTTTCTGACCGAGTTTCATGCCGCGTACCCCGTAAGCCGGGCGGCCCATGTCGCGCACGTCGGACTCGTCAAAGCGGATCGCCTGGCCGTCGTGCGAAGCCAGGAAGATGATCTGATTGCCGTCGGTGAGCGTGGTTTCGACTAACTCGTCGCCCTTGTCGATGCCGATGGCGATGATGCCGCGCGACATCACGTTCGAAAAGTCTTTCAGCGGCGTCTTCTTCACCGTGCCGTTGCGCGTGGCGAAGAAGATGTACTTTCCCTCTTCTTCCAGGTTGCGGACCGCGAGCATGGTGCGAACCGTCTCGCCCGGCTGCAACCCCACCAGGTTGGTCACGTGCTTGCCCTTTCCGGCGGCGCCCACGTCGGGAATCTCATACACCTTCAGCCAGTACACGCGTCCGGTGTTGGTGAAGATGAGAATGTAGGCGTGCGTTGAGGCGATGAACAGATGCTCTACGAAATCCTCGTCGCGCGTCTTCATGCCGGTGCGGCCGGTGCCTCCGCGCCGCTGTTGGCGATAGGTGGAAATCGGCGTGCGCTTCAGATAGCCGCCGTGGCTGACGGTGACCGCGACCTGCTCGTCGGCGATCAGGTCTTCCAGCATGATCTCCGCAGCTTCGTCTTCGATCACGGTCCGGCGCTCGTCGCCGTATTGCTTCTTGATCTCTTCGAGTTCGGTGACGATCACTCTGCGCAGTTTCTTTTCGGAACCGAGAATCGATTCGTACTCGGCAATATTCTCGCGGGTCACGCCCAGTTCTTTGTTGATTTCATCGATGGACAGCCGTGTCAAGCGGTGCAATTGCAGTTCGAGAATGGCGTCGGCCTGGACCGCGGTGAACGGCTTTTCAGGATTGAGCCTGGGCGCGCGCCCGGTGGTGTTGATGTCAATCTTCTTGCCGCCGAAATATGCGACCAGGTTATCGCGGGCATCGGCGCGGTTGGCGCTGGCGCGAATGATGACGATTACGTTGTCGATATGGTCGAGCGCGACCAGGTAGCCCTCGAGCACGTGCTCGCGGTCCTGGGCTTTCTTCAGCAGGAACGCGGTGCGGCGGCGCACGACTTCAATGCGGTGATCGATAAAATGCTTGATGGCCTCGATCAACCCCATTTCCTTGGGCTGACCATGCACCACCGCAAGAAAGATCATGCTGAAGCCTTCTTGCATCTGGGTGTGCTTGAACAGCTGATTAAGCACGATCTGCGGTTCGGCGCCGCGCTTGAGTTCGATCACCACGCGCATGCCTTCGCGATCGCTCTCGTCGCGAACGTCGGAAATGTCGTCGATGGTCTTGTCGAGAACCAGATCGGCAATCCGCTTTTGCAGCGTGGCCTTGTTTACCTGGTAGGGAATTTCGGTGACGATGATGGCCTGGCGATCCTTGGTGAGATTCTCGATTGCCGCTTTGGCGCGCATGGTGAAGCGTCCGCGGCCGTGTTTGTAGGCGTCGAGAATGCCGGCTTTGCCGTGAATGATTCCGGCAGTGGGGAAGTCAGGGCCTTTTACAATTTTCAGAATTTCCGGCAGCGTGGTCGCGGGGTTATTGATCAGCATGATGGTGGCGTCCACGATTTCGGTCAGGTTATGCGGAGGAATGTTGGTGGCCATGCCAACAGCGATTCCGCCTGAGCCGTTGATCAGCAGATTGGGAATTCGCGTGGGCAGAACGACGGGCTCGCTGGTGGTCTCATCGAAGTTCGGCACGAAATCGACGGAGTCTTTGTCGATGTCGGCGAGCATCTCCTCCGCGATCTGCGTCATGCGGCATTCGGTGTAGCGGTAGGCCGCCGGCGGATCGCCGTCGACGGAACCGAAGTTCCCCTGGCCATCGATCAGCGGGTAGCGCATGCTCCACGGCTGCGCCAGGCGCACCAGGGCGTCGTAAACCGCGCTGTCCCCGTGCGGATGGTATTTCTTCAACAGTTCCCCGACGACGCCGGCGCACTTCGAGTACTTGCGGTTGTGCAGCAGGTTCATGTCGTACATCGCGTAAAGAATGCGGCGATGCACCGGCTTGAGGCCGTCCCGAATGTCGGGAAGCGCGCGGCCGATGATCACCGACATGGAATAGTCGAGATACGATCGCCGCATCTCCTCTTCAATGTTGACCGGCTGAATGTTGGCCGCGCCCGGGCTGCCATCACCCGGTGGAGGAGTTAAAGGAAGTTGGGGATTCTGTTCGTCTGCCATAAAAAAGAAGCTCTTAGCTGTTAGCTCTTAGCACTTAGCGGGTGCCATCAATCGCGATTCGTCCCGGGCCTTTCAGGAGCGTACCCGTTGTAGCTAACCCTTTGAAAATTAAATAACTTACGTGTATTTGAATTCTTCTCAATTATAGCATGCGCGCTGATTTCAGCGGGCGCTTCGACCCAATTCCCGATTGTCAAACTGAATTCTCTCGCGCTCTCCGCAACCTCAGGCGAGAGCAGGTGTTTGAGTCCGCAGAGGGGCTGGGGCGCCAGGCGCGACACCACCAAGCTCGCGTTCCTCTAGACTCCCTACAGCTTTTCCAGCTGTGCTATACATGACCTACCGGAGGTGCCGAGTCAGCCATGAAAGGAGAGACCCTGCTGGAGTGGCAGAAGTTGTGCGCGCAAGCAGCCACCGAGCAAGACCCCGAGAGGTTGCTGGAGTTGGTCAAACGAATCAATCTCTTGCTGGAGGAAAAGGAGAAAAGGCTCCTGCAGAACAGCAAGAGGCAAGATGCCTGAGCCTCGGGTTCCCGCATTCCCAAGCTCGAACTACTCAATCCACCGTATCCAACGCGTTGAAGGGCGCGGCATCCAACAGCCGTAATTGGGAAGCGCCAATATGCGTCACACAGGCACAGGCACCCAGTTGGAGCGGTTGGTCCTCAACCTGGACTTTCTCGAGGCCCTGCGCCAATCTTTGCGGGACCTGGAAAGCCTGAAAGTTGTTCCTGTCAATGATCCGCACATCGTTCTCCTCAAGCAGAACCTTCGTCGCCAGATCGCACAACTTGAGCGGGAGACCCAAGAATACGAGGAGATGATCGCCGCATAGCTGGCAAAGCCTGAAGTTGCTGCCGCCTAGAAGCGCCTTGCGGTGGAACTAACCATTTCTACCGGCTTGGTGTTATCGTCCGGTACGCGGTCGATGAGCAGCGCAAAGGGATCGATGCCCGCCTTATCGGGCAGCTTATCGGTGACAAAGGTAAACTTCGAGGACGTCTGCGCGATGTGAACGCGCTGGCGGTAGAGCGTGTCCCCGTACTGCTTGCCCGGCGCGGGCTTGGCGAAAGCGCCAATGTCAATGTAGTCGTTCACCGGAATTTCCGTCTCGTTCCCCTGCGGATCGGCTTTATATTTGTGAGCCTCGACCTGGATGCTGACCTCGTACTTGCCATCGTTTCTTTTTTCCGCTTTTGCGTCCAGGGTGCGGTTGGAAAATACCGTAATGTCGTCAAACAGATCTTTGATCAGGTACTGGAGCTGGGGCGGGGTCTGCTCCCGCAGCGCATCTTCGAGCACGTAAGAGGTCGGATAGGGCGGCGGCTGGTAGGCGTATTCCTGGATCACCTTGCGCAAGGCGCGATTGACGGCATCCTCCCCGATCATTTCTTTCAGGTAGTAAAGAACGACGCTGGCTTTGCGATAGTGGATGTAGCCCTGGTTGGCCTCCACGGTGAGTAGCGGACGCTCTTTCATGGTTTCGCGTCCGCGCGAGCGCAGGTAATTATCCATCTCGTAGCTGAGGAATTTCCGCATCATGTCGCGGCCGTATTGCTTCTCCATGACCATCAGGGCGGAATACTGGGCCAGCGATTCCGAGAGGAAAGTCGCGCCTTCCATGTAGGCTCCGACCACCTGGTGCGCCCACCACTGGTGCGCCATCTCGTGGGCCACGACGTACGTAACAAAGTCAATGTCGTCGGGCTTATTGATATTGGCGATGAAACCGATGCGCTCGGAGTACGGCATGGTCCCGGGAAAGGCCTGCGCGAAGCTGGCCACGCGCGGGAACTCGATGATGCGCGCCTCCTTGTGGGCGTAGGGGCCGAAGTTCTTGGTGTAGTACGCGAAGGATTCCTTCATGGAGTTCATCATGCGGGGCACATTCCACGGGTGCTCCTTCAGGTAGTAAACCTCGAACTCGATTCCATTCCAGTTTTCGCGGGCAACCTGATAGTCCGCGGAGAGGAAGGAATAAAAATTGAGCGAAGGGTGATCCAGCTTGTACTGAAAATAGCGGCGGCCGTTCTCCTGCCATTCGCGGACCAGCCATCCGGGCGCAATCGCAATCTGAGTGGGGCTGGTGCTGATCGTACTCTCAACCTCCACCCAGTCAGAATGGCCGAGCAGGTAATGGTCGCGGCAATCTTCGGTGCAATTGCGCTCCAGCGCGGGCATCAGGTCGACTTCCTTCAGGCCGTATTTGCGGCGCTTTACCGCGTCGTCCAGTTGCCGGCCGGGGTCGTAGCCGATCACCGGAGCCACGGTGTTGTTGAAGAACGAGCCGTTCGGCATGATGTCGGTGCTGCTCAATTCGTTTTCAAAGCCGCGATTCTTGCTGGTAACCGTAAATTGCATGGTGCGGTTCTCGCCCGGCTGCAAGGGAGAGGTGAACTTGTAAATGCGATAGGCGAGCCGTTTGTCATCCTTGTCCAGGGCGGCGCCGGGAATACTGACGTCCACGTCATAGTTGCGGTCCAGTGAAAAATGCACTTCCTGGAGCGGCGTGCTGAGCGGGTTGTAAATAACTTCTTGCCCGCGCATTTTCATGTTGCGCTGCTGGGGGAAGATGTCGATTTCGTATTTCACATTGCGGACGCGGGGCTGCGGCTGCTTTTCAAACCGCTTATAAGTTTTTTCGTAGTCCGCCTGGCGGCGCTCCGCGTCGAGCGGCCCGGGCAACGGGTGCAGGATTTTCGTGTTGTAGTAAATCCAGCTGCCGGTGGCAACGAAGGCGATCAGCGAGAGCGCTGCCGCGAATTGCCAGCCCCGGCGGAAACGTCCCCGGGCCACGCGTCTGCGGTCCCTCCAGCGGTCCTGCTTGCCGCGAGGCCAGAACATGACCGCCGCGACCGTGAGCAGGGCGCTGAAAAAGAGCCAGTAAAGCGTGAACCAATTCCACGCCAGGCGGTACGGAAGGTCGCGGAAGAAGTCGGAATAAATGACATTCGGACGCGCCGGGAATTGCACCATCAGCGTTGCCACGTTAAGCGGCCGCCAGGCAAAGGCGGCAAATACCAGGTATGCGATGTATGCGAAGTAACCCACGTATTTATTGGGGGCGAGCGTGTGGATGAAAAACGCGAGCACAGCCAGGAATATGAACAGCGACAAATCGCGAACCAGCAGTTCGTCGGCATAGAGGCCAAACTGAAAGCGATGGTAGTGATGCCATGCCTGCACGATGACCCCGCTCAACAGGGCCACGCATTGCACTAACATGACCATTACGATCAGCGTCGCGATGCGCGAGACATAAGAAATCCACTCCGGCGTGGGCGCCGCATCGACGATCTCGTCCATGCGCTCGTCGCGGTCCTTCCACACCAGAATGCCGGCGTAATAGGTGATCACGATGACGATGAACAGATAAAGCGTGCCGCGGATAATGTCGACAATCCAATAGGTGACCGGCAGCGTCTGAACGCCATATCCTTCGTTGGCGCCGAGGGCGATAGAGGGAATGCAGTTCGCCAGCGCGGCGATCATGATCACGATGAAGAAGGTGCTGCGCAGCATGCCAAACATGTGAATGCGGAGGGAAGCAATGAGTTTGGCCCAGGGCGAGTCGTGCAAGCCGGCTGCGGGAATTGCGGCAGCGCCCGGCGCGACGGCAGTCTGAGACTCGGGTTGAATGGCGGCGCGGCGGCTACGCTTCTCGGAAAAATCGAATCGCCAGTAGGCGAACGCGAAGATGGCCAGCGCCACGCCCAGCCACAGCAAGCGGTTCCACAGCAGCAGGCCGCTGAGGCCCGCGGAAACGCTGTTCTTTTCCCCGACCGTCCAGTACTTCGTGAACATATCGAAGGTGCGAATGCCGAACGGGTCGAGAATGGCCGCGGCTTTCTCGTGGCGAATGTCCTGCGTCAGCGCCTGGCCAACGATGTAGCCCACCGTCACGAACAACGCGGCGGCAAAGGAAACAATTTCGTTCCGCAGGAGCACCGCGACGGCAAACAACAATGCCGCCATGAACAAGGCATTGGGAATGGCAAAGACGTAGATTGACTTCAAGTGTGCCGTCCAGTAGACGGCGCCCCATCGCTCGGGATCGACCCAGGGCATGTACTTCGCCAGAAGAATGCCGAGTGAAACTCCGAGCATGGGAATTACGGAAACCAGGGTTGCGCCGGCAAACCGCCCGAGCAGGAAATCGCGCTTTTTTAAGCGGGTGGAGAATACGATCTGGCTGGTATTGAAGTGGAAGTCGCGAATGGCGGCGGAATTGACGAACGCGGTCGCCATCAGCAGCGTGAGCAAGCCCATGATCGCGTAATAGTTCTCGATCACGTAGGGCGCGTTGTGGTACGTGTTGCTCAGCGCGAAACCAACGGTGACGTAATCGGTGCCGACCGCCAAGAAAATGGCCAGCGCGATCAGCAGAAAGAAAATCCACAGCATGTAGGAGCGCAGCCAATAGCGAATCTCAAACCAGACGATGTGCCAGAGCATAGCGGGTCCTTAATTCCAGTTGCGAATCTTGGTGAAAAAGACGTCTTCAAGATCGGGTTCGGTGGGAAGAAAGCCGTCGCCCGGCGACTGCGGGCTGAACACATGCAGAAAGGGCCGTCCGCCGACTAACTTGTTGGAAACCACCTGGTGGCTCTGTTCATACTGCGCCAGTTCCGATTTTTCGATGGAGCGCTTCCAGATGCGGCCGCTCAGTTGGGAGATCGCGGTTTGCGGATCGCCTTCGTACAGCACTTTTCCCTCATGGATGATCGCCATCTTGGTGCACAGGTCCATCACGTCTTCGACAATGTGCGTGGAAAGAATCACGATGACCTGCTCGCCAACTTCGGCCAGCAGGTTGTAAAAGCGGTTGCGCTCTCCCGGGTCGAGGCCGGCGGTGGGTTCGTCCACGATCAGCAGGCGCGGACTCCCGATCAGCGCTTGCGCAATGCCGAAGCGCTGCCGCATGCCGCCGGAAAAGCCGGTTAAGGCCTTCTTGCGCACGTCGTAAAGATTACAGCGCCGCAGCATGGCGGCGACCAGTTCTTTGCGTTCGCGGGAATTTGTGACCCCCTTCAACAGCGCCAGGTGACTCAGCATGTCTTCGGCGGAAATGCGCGGATAAACGCCGAACTCCTGCGGCAGGTAGCCCAGGCAGCGCCGCACCTCGTCCTTCTGCTTGAGCACGTCGATGCCGCCGAGATGGATGCTTCCCCCATCCGGTTCCTGCAGCGTGGCCAGCGTCCGCATTAAAGTCGTCTTGCCCGCGCCGTTCGGGCCGAGCAGCCCATACATGCCCAGCGGGATCGTCAGGGAGACGTTGTCGAGCGCTCTTACTCCGTTCTTGTAGGTCTTGCTGACACTGGTTACCTTCAGTTCCATATTCATGCCCCTTATTACGCAAGCAGGTTGCGATAAGTTTCGTGGCGCGAGGAGTTTGGATTGCGTTGGAATTATGCCATTAGTTCAGAAAGATTCGAGCGCAAAACTGAGAGACGTAAGCAATACCGGGCGCCTGCCGCGTTCCCCCTGAGCCGTTAGGGCTTCGTGCCGGTTGACAATTCTTTTACAAAAATGGATTGACAGCTTTCGCATGGGTGCCTAATATTCAACCGAATGGTTGAGGATTCACGGCTTGCTGAATTGGACCAGGTGTTTTCCGCGCTCGCTGATCCCACTCGGCGGGCCATTCTGCAACGGCTCACGCGCCATCCCGCGACGGTCACGGAAATCGCCGGGCCTTTTCCGGTTTCGCTGAACGCCATTTCCAAACACCTCAGGGTGCTGGAGCAGGCGGGACTGCTGCGGCGCGAAATCAAAGGCCGCGAACACTACTGCCGGATTGAACCCCGGCCCTTGCGCGAAGCCGACCGGTGGTTGCAGCGATACCGGCAATTCTGGGAAGTGCGCATGGGCGCATTGGAAACGTATGTGGCGCGAAAGTACCAATCTTCGAAACGGAGATCCCATGGAGAACGGTCAGGCCAAATATCGGGCAGTGGTGCGACGCCGGATGCCGGCTCCGCGCGAAATCGTGTATGAAGCGTGGACCGATCCGGAGGGCCTCTGCCAGTGGATGTGCCCGGGCGACGTCATCTCTGCCGAAGCCTCGCTGGATCTTCGAGTCGGTGGTTCATTTCGCATCATCATGCGAAGCAAAGATGCCGTTCATGAGCACGCCGGGACGTATCGCATCGTCGATCCCCCCTCCAAGCTGAGCTTCACCTGGTCGCGCGTGGAAAATCCCGGCGAGATTACGCTGGTGACCGTGGAGTTCATTGATCGGGGGAGGGAAAGCGAGTTGGTCATCACCCACGAGAACTTTCCCAAGTCCGATGTCGCCCAACGTTACGAGATGGGTTGGGGCACGATCGCGCGAAAATTCGCCGAGCACCTGGCGCGAAGCGCGGGCGGTCAAGGCCCGGCAGCTGACTAGAAAAGTTTTGAACTGCAAGGAGACTCTACAATGGCGATTTTTCAGACCGGCGGCTACCAGGTGAAACCGGCCGCAGTGAACAAAGTGAAGACGGCGATCGAAGAGTTCGTCGGTTACGTGCAGGCGAACGAACCGGGCACGCAGATGTACCTGGCGTGGCAGGAAAAAAACGATCCTACGCGTTTCTTGCATCTTTTCATCTTTGCGGATGAACAGGCGCAGGCTCGGCACGGGCAGTCGGATGCCGTCAAGCGTTTCGAATCCGTCTACTCGCCGGAGTTGGTCGGGGAAGAAGTTGTGTTCACCGACTACGAACTCATTTCCGGCAAGCCAACGCCGCAACAGTGGGCGCAATGGCAGGCGCTTTCGAGACAGGTTGCAGGGCAAACGAAGTGAACCTGTTTGATGCGTTGCGGGGCGGGTCGCAGCCCGGGAGAAGGTCGCTCTCGCCCCGCGGGGGTTGCTAAAATGCGGGGAAGGTGACTTCCTCGGCCAGGCGCATCATCAAAGTGTGGATCCCGTCGGCCATCTGGCTGGCGGTGATCGCTGTCGAATCCACCAATATCGGCTCGGCGGAGCATACCGGGCTGATTCTTTTCCCCCTTTTTCACCGCCTGTTCGATATGACTCCGGCGCAGTTTGCCGTTTGGCATATGTTTCTTCGCAAGACCGGACACGTGGTTGGTTACTTTACACTTAGCCTGCTCCTGTTTCGCTCGTGGCGTGCCACCTTCCCCCGGCTGGCCACCCGCTGGTGCATCCAATGGGCCACGGTGGCGCTTTTGAACTCCTCTTTAGTTGCGACGTTCGATGAATGGCATCAAAGCTATCTGCCATCGCGCACCGGCACCGTTCGGGACGTGATCCTCGACAGCGCAGCTGCGCTGCTGGCACAAGTGACAATTTTCGCAATTCTTCGTATGCGGCGGCCGCGTGTGGACACCGCCGCAACCCTGAATGCCGGGGCCTAGCGCTCGCGTGCCAGGAATGCCGGATGGGCAATTCGGGAGTGCTCCACGGGAAGGAAATAAGGAATTTATGGCAAACCCGCCGAAAATGCCGGATGGAGGCCAAGCGGAGATCGACTTCTTGCGAACCGAGCTGCACACCGGCTTAACGATGGCGAAGATTGCGTCATCGGCCGAACATCAGGACAAGTTTGACCGCAATCGCATCAATTCGCGCAAGGCATACGACGCGGTGTTGTACTTCCTTAAGAAAACCACCCTTACCCAAAGCGAGGCGGAAGAAATCCGCGACCTGCTGAAGCAGTTAAAATCCGCATTGGTGGGCTTGGGGGAAGAGTTGTAGAAGTGCCGGGCGGAGCTGGCGCAACACGTCCTCTGATTTCCGCGGGCGCCTACTTTTGGGTGATGACCAATTCGCTGTTCTCGATGCGCAGGCTGGCAACGGCTTCGGGCAGCTTCAATTGGTCTCTCTGCTCGGCGAGCTTTTTCTGCAGCGCCGGATTCACCAGAGACACGGGAATGCTCAAATCGCCGACTTTGAATTCCGTCGGATCAAAGGTGACATAGCCGTCCTGCGATCCGAGGTGTCCGGCGAGCGTCACGTAAACGTCCTTGCCCGCGATTTCCGCCAGGAACTGTCCTCGCGCGATGTCGCCATCGAGCTTCACCTGGTAGCTTTGCACGTTGACACTGCCCGCAGCCACGACCGAGTCGGGCGTAGCCGGCTGGGAATTTGCGGGCTGGGCCGCAGGAGTTGCCGCCGGCGCCAGCGCTTGAGCCACTTCCGCGCTGACTTCATCAGAAGTGAAGTGCACCTCGGCGGGCTTGCTGCCGGAGGAGTGCGGAGCAGAAAGCTCTTGCAGCTTCTGATCAAATGAAAGCGCGCTGGAGCGGGCGATCTCAGGAGTCAGCGGATCCGCAACCGGCTGGGGCTTGCTCAGCACCTGATATACGGTGATCACGGATCCGGTCAGCATGACTGCCGTGACGATTCGTTTGACCGTAACCTTCATAGTCGAATTTATCCGCTGCTCGGACCGAGATATGCTATGCGAATCACGCGGAGATTCGACGTGACGGAAGCTGCTGCCCTTTGGAGCCGACGCGAATTTCCAGGATCTGAATTCCTCGGGCGGCCAATGCCGGGCGCCGAAGGGCCTAACGCTTACTGAGAAGCCCCGGAACGGCGTTGTTCTCGTCGTTCTCTGGCCTGCTCGCGGCGCTGCTGCTCCATTTGCCGGTATGCCTTCTTCTGCTCGTCCGTGAGCACGGCTTCGATTTTCTTATCGCTGTCAGAGATGATCGACCTCATCTCCCGGGCCTTCGCGCGGCGGCGCCCGGAACTCGCGGCCAGGGCTTTCATCTTTTCCTGCCGCTCCGCAATGATGGGCGTGATCTTGGCTTTTTGATCATCGGAAAGCGTAAGCTTCTGGTTTAGTCTGGAAACAACTTCCTCGGGAGAGGGCCGGTGCCGCGCGTTTGCGTTCTGCTGCGCGTCATCCTGGGCTCGGGCGGCTTGAGGCGCTGAGGCGAAAACAGCGCAAAGGCAGATCAGCGGGAACACGAATTTCTTCACGGGCGATTCCTCCTGCCCTGAGTTTATTCACAAATGCCTAAAAGAAGTTTCAATTTCGGTGAAGAATTGTTTGTCAAGGCCGGAAACCCACTGTCCAGGAAAGGCTGCGCAAGCAACAAGGTGTCAAGCGCTGTCCATCATAGAGGCTACTGGAGGCTAAAATGAGGTTCCACTCCGCTCACATCGATAATCTTCGCAAGCTGTACGTCGATCAGATTGAGCATCTGCTCTCGGCGGAAAACCAGATCATGGAAACTCTGCCGAAAATGATGGAGGCGGCAACCGATGCAGACCTGAAACGTGCGCTGCAAACCCACTTGCAGGAGACGCGAGAGCAGGTTTCACGGCTGGAGCAGATCGTGCAGCAATCCGTCGGCAAGCTGGAACCCAAGCGAAGCAAGCCGGTTGCGGCGCTGATCGACGAGGCCAACGAACTGGTTGGGAACGCCAAGAACGATCCCGTGCGCGACGTAGCGATTATCACAGGTTGCCAGCGGATCGAGCACTACGAAATGGCGGCGTATTCCGCGGTCTGCAATTTTGCGGAAATCATAGGCGAGGCGAATTCGTCCAGCTTGTTGGAGAAGACTCTCGAGGAAGAGAAGAAGGCCAACGATGCGCTCAGCGGCATCGCGGAGTCGGCGAATACGCGAGCGGATCGGGCGGCGTAGGAACCATGGCCACCCTCAAGTCACCAGTAGGATGCGTGGCCGCAAGCCGCGACAGAATGGACTCTTCCCCGGCCATGTTGCACACTGGAGCACATGGCGGACATTCTCATTCGCGAGGCGGTCGGCGAAGATATAGCGCATGTTCTTAAGCTGTATCGTCTCGCCGGCATTGAGGCTGAGTGTGGCTTTACGCCCGAAGAAGGCCGCGCCCAGTTGGCCTCCTTTCGGAGCTACCCCAGCTTGCGCGTCTTTGTCGCCGAACTGGATGGCGAGATCGTTGGAACCTACGAATTGCTGATCATGGATAACCTGGCGAAGCGCGGGAGGAGATCGGGCGTGGTGGAAGACGTTGCGGTTGCTCCGCCATTCCAGGGACGCGGAATCGGGCGGGTGATGATGCTGCATGCACAGACGCAATGCCGGCAGGCGGGCTGCTACAAGTTGACGCTCTCAAGCGGGCTGCAACGCGCCGGGGCGCATGAGTTTTATCAAGCAACTGGATTTGAGAGGCATGGATATAGCTTTCGTATCCACCTGGATTAGCCTGCCGCTGCCGTCTGCCAGCAACGGCAGGTTCCTCCATTTCCCTGAAATGGGGCACCCCAAATCTAAAGCTGGATTACGTTGCGGGTGCCACCGGCGCCGGCTTCAACAGGGGTTGTTTGGCGGGGGAGGTTTCCAGCCAGGCGCGAATTTGCGGCAGAGCGGCACGCGTAGCTGCTTCGCCGATCCTGACTAACTCGGCGCTGTGTTCAAAATCGTCGTAGCGGTAACCGGTCACATCCGGCTCGATGATCACGTCGGCACATTGTTTTGACTGCACGCAGATCATCTCCTGCGCGATCGAGAAACATTGCCCGATGACATCGAAGATGTGGCGCGGACCTGCGCCATTCACCCAGTTGCTCTTCAGGCTCACCGCAACCACGCGTTCAACGCCCATGTCTCGTAGCGGCTGCGTGGGGAGAGAATGCGCGAGCATGCCATCGATCAGCAAGCGGTCTTTAATTTTGACCGGCAGAAAAATTCCGGGATAAGCACAGCTGGCGCGAACGGGATCGGCCAGCGGGCCGGAACGGAATACGACGCCCTGGCCCGAGGCGAAATCGGTCGCGGTAATGGCCAGCGGAATTCGCAGTTCCTCGAACGTCTTCACCTTTAGGACCTTGTTCAGGAACGTAATCATCCGCAGGTTGGTGGCGAATCCGAGGCGGGAAATTGTCCAGCGGGCGAGGTCGCGCATGCGCACGCGCGCGGCCAGTTCCTCCAGTTCCGCCGGAGACATTCCGCTGCAGTAAGTGGCGCCGATCAGCGCGCCAACACTGGTCCCCGCAATGCAAGCGATGGGAATCTGTTCTTCTTCGAAAACCTTCAGGACGCCAATATGAACGATGCCGCGCGCGAAGCCACCGCCAAGCGCCAGGCCGATGGACGGCGCTTTTACGGGAGAATCAGGAGAAGAGGGACCCGCGAGCCCGCGCCCGAAAGCGCGCATGGAGCGGACGATCCGGCCTAAACTCTTGATGGCCACTTACTCACCTCCGGCCCGCCGCACAGACCCTTATAACGATAGATGCGTCCGCATCCAGTGTACGTTTCATGTAGATGGCGAAGTTAATTACTCTAGTGGATTGTCGGGGTTACGTGACGAACTCCTTTGTTCCTGATAAGTTGTCAACCATGCCGAGGGAAATCTCCGCCGGGGGAGTGGTAGTGCGGCGCGCGGAAATGGGCTGGGAAGTGGCGGTAATTGAGCCCAAACGTGAGGCTGATGCAGCCAAAAGTGGGAAAAAAGCCGCAAATTCCGTGCTGGCCTTGCCCAAGGGCATCGTCGATCCGGGAGAGAAGGCTCCAGAAACCGCAGTGCGCGAAGTGCGGGAAGAGACCGGCATTCAAGGCTCCATCATCACCAAGCTCACGGATATTAAATATGTGTACGTCCGCACCTGGGGTGATAAGCAACGAGTGTTTAAGATCGTTAGCTTTTACCTGTTGCAATACGAATTCGGCACCATCGATGACGTGAGCCCAGCCATGCGCATCGAGGTGAACCGCGCGCTTTGGATTCCGCTGGAAGGGGCAGAACACCAGCTGAGCTACCGCGGCGAACGGGACGTGATCCGCCTGGCGCAGAAATACCTGCACGCTGCTAGTTGAGGGTTGCTGGCACGGGATGTTGATGGACCCGAGTTCAGGGTGCTGCTGGCTGGCGGCAAAAGCATTTAACCCCAAAGGTCGCAAAGGATTCGCCCAGGACGCAAAGAACGCCCATCCGAACCTTTTTGGTTTCTTCCACTGGTGGCGACCCTCATTCAGAATCTAGGTATGAGATTTTCCGCAGTTCTCATGGCATTAGTCTTTGTTGCTTGCGTGGCTTCGCCGGCGCGGGTGCATAAGACCGCTTGGAGAAGCGGTTCGAGAAGCAGCGTGCGGCCTGCAGATCCCGCCTACACGGCGGCTCTGGCCACTGCGAATCGTTTTCTGCACGCCTGGCAGACGCAGGACCACGAAACCGGGATCATGATGCTGACCGATGCCGCGCGCCAGAATGTATCTCGAGATCGCCTGCAGGAGTTCTTCTCGCCTGGTCCGGACGCGGCATTTGAAATCCAGCGAGGGCGCCTGTTGAGCGGGCAGTATGTTTTTCCGGTGGTGCTATTCGGATCACCTGGGCTTGATGCTCACCCTCGCGCCTCGGCGCTCGTGATCAGGCAACTGGGGAAGGATGATTGGGCGGTAGATAAGCTGCCCTAGGCACTCAGCCGCTGCGCAGTTCAGGCAGTTTTCTTGGGCAAGCAGAATTCGATCACCTGCCCCCGACGGGTTGGTGGAACCCACTTACCCTTCGGACGAAAGTCTTTGGGAACATAGAATTCGATAATCTTTGCCATAGCCCCCTCCGCTCCCACTGCCAGAGAGAACCCGAATAGCGGGCAAAAGTCGCGCCCGCAGCGGCCCTGAGCGCGGGGAAGTTGTCACGCGTCCACCGCCGGCGTTGAATAAGGGCTCGCGTTTCTTCGCAGCAGGTCTCGAGCATCTGGGCGTGCGCGGACAAGGAAACCTGCCCTTCCGGCCGCGCCAGATCCTCGTCTCATGCACAACTCGCGCCAGAGTTCGTGTGATAAATTCCTATAGTTCGCCATGAAAGATCTCGCCTCCTGCGCGCTCGATACTGCTACCCAGCGCGGCGCAACCTATGCCGATGTTCGCGTCGTAAACGACCGCAGCCGCGCGCTCGCCACAAAAAACGGCAAAATTGGCAATGCCTCGGAGTCGCAATCACAAGGGTTCAGTGTGCGCGTGATTGTGGACGGCGCGTGGGGATTCGCTTCGTCTGCCGATCTCAGCCGTCAAGCGCTGGAATCCACCGCGGCACGCGCGGTTGAGATTGCCAGGGCGTCGGCGCGCGTCAAGCAGAGCGATGTGCGTATGGTGCCCGAGCCGGCGGTTACGGCCGCGTGGACTTCGCCCTGCCGCATCGATCCCTTCACCATTTCCATTGAACAGAATCTCGCGCTGCTTGAGCAGATCGATAAGGAACTGCGCTCCGTCGCAGGCGTGACCCTGGCCGAAACCAACCTGAATTTCCGCCGCGAGGAGCAATGGTTCTTCTCCTCGGAAGGATCGAACATCCACCAGACGAAGTTCACGACCGGCGCAGGCTACCTGGCCTACGCGTTTGCCGGTAGCGAGATTCAGAAGCGCTCTTATCCGAACTCCTTCGGCGGGCAGTGGCAGAACAAAGGATATGAGCTGATCGAGGAGCTGAAGCTGGTCGCGAATGCGCGCCGCATTGGGGAAGAGGCGGTGGCCTTGCATAGCGCCGACCAGTGCCCGCAAGGGGTGTTCGACATCATCCTCGAAAGCTCGCAGCTGGGACTGCAGATTCACGAGTCGATTGGCCATCCCATAGAACTCGATCGGGTCCTTGGAATGGAAGCCAACTTTGCCGGAACTTCGTTCCTGACTCTCGATAAGTTGGGAAGGCTGAAATATGGCAGCGAACTGGTCAATGTGGTTGCAGATGCGCGGCAGGAGCATGGGCCCGGACTGGGCACGTTTGCGTTTGATGACGAAGGCGTGCCGGCGCAGTGCACGCCCATTATCACCCATGGTCTCTTCACCGGCTATCTGAGTTCGCGCGAGACCGCGCCGCTGATCGGATTACAGCGCTCCGGCGGAACCCTGCGCGCGGAAAGCTGGAACCGCTTGCCCATCATCCGCATGACCAACATCAGCATTCTTCCTGGTGAGAAGCCGCTTTCGCTGGAGCAGCTGATCGCTTCCACCGATCACGGCATTCTGTTTCAGACCAATCGCTCCTGGTCCATCGACGATAAGCGCTACAACTTTCAGTTTGGGACGGAACTGGGATGGGAGATCAAGAACGGCAAGCGCCTGCGCATGCTGAAGAACCCGTCGTATTCGGGAATCACGACGGAATTCTGGAACTCCATGGATGCGATCTGCTCGCGCGACGAGTGGACGCTCTGGGGCACGCCGAACTGCGGCAAAGGCCAGCCGCAGCAGGTCATGGGCACAGGCCACGGCGCGGCGCCGGCTAGGTTCCGGAAGGTGAGAGTGGGAAGCGCGTATTCGTAGCGCTCAGCTGGCGCACGGAGTTGTGAGCCGCGGGCAACGGGCAATGCGCAATCAGAAACCGGATTGAGGTTGTTCATCGCTCACGGCTCACTGCAATTTACGATGCTGACTCGCGACCAAGCCGCCGACATCTTTTCCCGCATTCGCAAGTACGCGAGCGCGGACGAGGTCGAGTGTCTTTTCTACGGCGGGCATTCCGCCCTGACTCGCTTCGCCAACAACACCATTCACCAGAACGTGGCGGAAGAAAATTTCGGGGTCTCGGTTCGCACCGTCTTTGGCGGGCGCACCGCGCGGGCTACGACGAACAAGTTTGACGATGACAGCCTGCGCTGCGTGGTGCGCGCCTCGGAGGATCTGGCGCGGGTGCAGGAGCCCGACCCGGATCTGCTGCCCGTGCCCAGCGCCGAGGAGGCTGGGGGGAGGGCGGCTCGATCCCCTGCGTCCTCCCGCCATTTCGACGAAACGGCGGCGCTGACCCCCGCGCAACGGGCCGTGGGTGTCGGTAAGATCGTCTCGATCGCGCAAAAGCACAAGCTCACGACCGCCGGGATTTTTTCCAGCGCGCAGAGCGTCGAGGGCATCTTCAATTCGCGCGGCTTAAGCCAATGGCATGGGCAAACCTCGGCGGAAATTTCCATTACCATGCTGGCGCCCGATTCTTCGGGATGGCAGAAGGCCAATTCGCCGGATGTTTCGAATCTCGATCCCGAATGGCTCGCGCAAACTGCGGCAGAAAAAGCCATCCGGTCGGCAGGCCCGCGCGAGGTTCCCGCCGGCAAATACACAGTCGTGCTCGAACCTGCGGCGGTGCTGGACACGGTGGGCTTTGGTTTCTTTGATTTCGGCGGGCTCGCCGTCCTCGATCAGCGCTCGTTCCTCAACAACCGCGTAGGCACGCGGCTTTTTGGAGAGAACATCACCATCTGGGACGACGTTTTTCATCCCCTGCAGTCCGGTTCTCCATTTGACGGCGAAGGCGTGCGGCGGCGGCGGCTGCAGCTGGTGCAGAAGGGTGTGGTGCAGCGGCTGGTGTATGCCCGGGCAAGCGCTGAGAAGATGAAGAAATCCGAACATGCGGGCAAAGTGGGCGTCGTTGAACCCACCGGGCATGGATTTCCGCTTCCCAACGAAATGGGAGAAGCGCCCATGAACGTGGTTTTCGAACCGCCTGGTGAGCCCAAGACCGTGGAGGAAATGATTGCCTCGACGGAGCGGGGAATCCTGGTCACGCGTTTCTGGTACATCCGCGAAGTCGATCCCTACGAAAAGATCCTGACGGGCATGACTCGCGACGGCACATTTCTGATCGAGAACGGGAAAGTGGTTTGCGGCCTGCGCAACTTCCGCTTCAATCAGAGCCTGATTGAGATGCTCTCGAAGGTTGAGCAGATGAGCGCGCCCGTGCGCACCAGCGGGGAAGAAAGCTTCGACATGGTTGTGCCCGCGATGAAGGTCCGCGACTTCAACTTCACCGAGGTGACCAAGTTCTGAAGAGAAGTTGTGGCAGGGAAGCCCTGAGCCTGCGAGCGCGTTGCCGCATGCCCGTCAAGACGAAGCTGGGGCTATGCGTGCTCGCCGCCGCAGCGTGTTTTCCGCAGAATTCAAGGCCAGTTACCACACCGCCGCCCCCTCGAGCTAAACTCTTCCGGCATCACTCTACGACCGCATGGTCGTGTAATTCCACGGGCGTGAATGCATTTGTTTACGAGGCGGGAATGGCGATTGATGCCGATGGCGCGCCACGGGCTTACCATCCGCATGACCGGCTGGGCCTGGACACCATTAAGCACGCGGGATATCCGGGCAACTGGTGGGCATTGGAGACGGAGGACGGCAAGCCCAGCGGCCGCCCGGTCGTGCAAGGGCCGGGTGATCCCGCGCCGGGATACTACATATCCATGACGGCGCTCTCCGATCCCCGAAACACTAACCAACGCGATCCCCGGCGGTTTGTGGATGCGGCCAGCATTCCCTACGTGGTGCTTCCACCGGTGGGTCTCAAGCATGCTCGCTTGGGCGACTTTGCCACCATCGTGAATCGCCGCAATGGAAAGATTCAAGAAGCCATCGTCGCCGATGAGAGCGCTTCCAACCTGAAGATGGGAGAAGGTTCCATCGCGTTGGCGAATGCTTTAGGCGTCGATTCAAACCCGCGCAGCGGCGGAATCGAGAATGGGATCGCGTACGTCATTTATCCCGGGTCAGGAAACGGAAGGCCGCGAGCCTTGGGCGAAATTCTGGCGGCTGGCGGCCGAAATTTCCAGGCCTGGGGCGGAGTAAAGCAGTTGGACAGTTGTTTACACTAAGAGGTCAAAGGGGTGAGTTGGTCGGGGCGGTCGGATTTGAACCGACGACCCCCTGCGCCCAAGGCAGGTGCGCTACCAGGCTGCGCTACGCCCCGACAGAAATTGCTTTACTGATTCTAAACCACTTCCACGAAGTTGCGAATCGCAACACGTTGCGGAAATCTTCCGGAATGTTTTTTGCTCGATTGGGCATGGTGGGAGGACTATCCGAGTCACCCACACATACCCAACCCGGTAACATGAACCCGCCGAGCAATGTGGCCACTCAGAACCGATAAAGCAAAAAGGCCGCCGAAGTGGCGGCCTTCTTCCTCTCGATGAAAGCTTTACAGCGTCGACTCGATCTCAAATCCCCATGCCTCGAGCAACGGCTCCGGAATGTACTTGGAATTCTTATTGCGCCGTGCCCACTCGCGCAGCCGTGTCGAGCGCAGATACTGGTCGGGCGTCAACTTATACTCCTTCACCACTTGCTCAAACTCCGTCACGGTAGGGACAATCGGGCCGATCGGCTCGGGTTTGCCCCAGTTGGGATTGCCGCGTCGTTTTGCCATGGAAATTATGCCCTCGTTACCTGGATTTAAATATTTAGATTCCGATGACTTGGCGAAGGATTCCGAATCCTCCCGCCTACTACACAGATAAACAGAATGGACCGCTGGGACCTGCTCAGAAAGATGAAAGTCAGCCGGAAACTGAATGATTGTACCCAACAGGCCCTGAAAGTCAATAATCAGAAATGCGCATTGGGCTAATTATATGAAAATGCATTACTTACCATCGACGACCTGCTCACTTCAGGAGCTTAGGAAAACGATTCCCTGCAGCCCAGTCTGGTTACATCCGTAACCTGTCTTTGCCCACAGTTCTTGGAGTCGCCTTGGCAACCTTGCTAGATTGCGGTTTGGGAGTGTGTCTCTCCTCTCCCAAGCGGATTCCAGGTGGAACCAGGGCTGCAATCACTGCTTTTATGTACCGACGAGAAAGTGGTTCGCGTCCTACGTCGGGTGCTCAGCGAAATGGAAATTGGCGTGGAGCTCTGCGCCAATACCGATACCGCGGTCCAGAAGCTTACTCGCCAGCGCTTCGAGGCGGTGATCGTCGATTGCACCACGCCCCAGATCGCGGCCACCATGCTCAAAGGCGCCCGCTCATCCCCGGTGAACAAGCGCGCCATTGTGGTTGCGGTTCTTGAGGCTGAAACTGCCAGCGAGAGCCAAGCCGCGCTCAAAGACGCTTTCGCCCTGGGCGCGCATTTCGTTCTCTTCAAGCCGATCTCGCTGGAACGTACGCGCGCCAGTTTCCGGGCGGTCAAAGCGCTCATGAAACGCGAGCGCCGCCGGCACGCCCGCATCCCCATCGAACTTCCCGTCGAACTCAAATTCGATGGCGGACTGGGCACGGTGCAGGCAACTACGGCCGATCTTGGCGAAAACGGCATGGCGGTGAGGTTAAAAGACCG
>DASVAE010000015.1:0-42477 GCA_036376495.1 Candidatus Sulfotelmatobacter sp.
GTGCCGGAGCCGGGTTCTTTGACCCTGCTTGGTACTGGACTGGTGGGTATGGCGGGAGCGATCCGGCGCAAGCTGAAAGCGTAGGATTGGTTCGCAAGAGTGCAAAGACCCCGCCTATGCGGGGTCTTTTCATTTGTGCAGCAACGCTCAGCGAGAGATGTAGGCCGAGGTCAGATTATCCCCGCAGCTCTGATAACGCTTTGCGAGCGTCTGCATACTGCGGCCTGAGTTTCACTGCCTTTTCCAGATGCTCGCGCGCGAGCGTATTCTGATTTACCTTCTGGTATGCGAGGCCAAGGTGGTAGTGGACGGTAGCATTGTCAGGCCCGCCATTCTTCTGATTCAGCCGCAGAGCCTCCAGAAATTGATCAATGGCCGAGTGATAGATGCCCTTCTGATAATAGGCCCAACCCAGAGTATCAGCAGCGTTGGGAGAATTCGGCATCCCGCGGCGTGCCGTCTGCGCCATGTTCATGGCCACATCGACGTTTCCGCCTTGCTCCAGTAGCACGTAGGCCAGATTATTGGCGGCCAGGGGGTTGTCCGGAGAAACGATTAGGGCCTGTTGGTACATCGCCTTTGCCTGATCCCAATTTTGTTTTGCGTCGTAAAGCTCGCCGGAAAGAATGAAAAAGCGAGCATTCTTGGGATTGTCCTTGATCGCCTGCTGGTAAAGTGCAAGAGCCTGGTCCATGTTGCCCTGCTGAATTTGCACCTTGCCCAGCTTTTCCAGGGCGTCGCTGTTCGTCTTATCCAAATCCACTGCCTGGCGCAGGGCAGCTTCGGCTCCGGCATAGTCTTTTTTGCCATCGAACAGGGCGGTCCCGAGCAGATCGTAGAAATTGCTGTTGTTGGGCGATTTGGCGATCTGCGCATGGGCTGCGGCGATCGCCTTATCGTATTGCTTCTGCTCCACGTACGTCGTCATAAGGCCCCGAAGCCCGTCCGCGGAGGCCGGATCTTTCTCGAGCGCCTGCCGATAGAACTTCTCCGCTTCGCCGTATTGTTTCTGAGCAAGCTGCACATGGCCAAGCTGCACGTAGGCAGCGGGATTATCGGGCGCCCGGTTCCGGGCCTGTTCATCGTCTCGTTGCGCGTCCGCGAACTTGCGCAGGCCCAGTTCCGCCATGCCCTTGAGAATGTACCCATCACCCGACAGCGGCTGCGCATTCACCATCTGTTGGGCGGTCTGCAAAGCGTTGTCATATTCGCCGCGGCTGATCTGTAGAGTCGCCAAAGCGCGCTGCGCGTCGACCAGTTCGGGGCGGATTCGGACTGCTTCGCGCCACTCTGATTCAGCCCGGCTCAAGTCGCGTTCCTGGGCATAGGCGAGGCCCAGTTGGTAATGCCCCACAGCGTTATTGGGCTCGTTGTGTAGTGCGGCCTGCAACGATTCCACTGCCCCGGAGGGATCATTTTTCAAGCGCTGTAGTTCGCCTTTGAAAATCAGTCCGTCCACGTCACTGGAGCGGCCCTTCAGAATCTCATTGTTGAGCTTCGCCGCCTCGTCCAGCTGGTTTTTCAGGATGAGAATCTGAATGTAGTTCTTCTTGACTTGCGTATCCTTAGGATGGTCATGGTAGAGGGAAGCGTATTCTGCCATGGCTTTGTCCATGTCGCCGGTTGCGAAGTAATAATCACCTAACATGGTGTATCCCTGGTGATTGTTGGGAAGGTCTCTCTTCGTTTCCTGCAGGAAAGTCACGATCTCATTCCTTTTCCCCTCCTGCATCAACAAACGAACCAGAGCCGCGCGCGGCACCCCATTGGATGGGTCAACCTGTATGGCCTGCCTGAACTGCTGTTCCGCTTCGGGCAGGCGGTTGTGCGATTGATAAAAAGCGCCCAGCGCGAGCACGGCATTCAACGACTTTGCATCGGCCGCGATGGCCTTCTTGAAATTGGTCTCAGCTTGATCCGGTTGATTGGTCCGAATCTGCAGAAGGGCCAGCAACAAATATGATTCGGCGCGATTCGGATCCAGCGAAATTGTCTGCTGCGCTTCCTGTATGGCTTCCCCGATCTTGTTCTGAGCTTCGTAATAGCTGGCCCAAGCCTGATGGGTCTCAGGATTGTTCGGCTGTTTTTCCTTCAGGAAGTCCAGGTGAGGCTTCGCCTGTGTTATATAGTCCGGAAACGGCGTGCCGTCGGGGTGCCGGGCCGCCGTCAGCAGATTGGCGAGATCGAGGTGCGCACGATAGTCGTCGGGCGTGAGTTCCAGCGTGCGCGACAGCTCGTTGTAAGCACGCTGCGTGTCGCCCAACTTCAGGTACGACTGAGCTAGCTGTGCGTGCCCTTGCGCAAAACGGGGGTCGATCTGTATCGCGTTGGAAAATTGAATGACAGCTTCGCGGTACTTGCCTTCGCTGAAATACTTTTCGCCACTGTCGAAATACTTCTGCTTACGCGCATTGGGATCACGGGAACATCCGGTGAACAGAACGGCAAGCAGGCAACAAGGGACGAGCAAGCGCAGGAGAACGGAGCGGGTCATTTGAATCCTCCAACCGGAATTGCAGAAGGGCGACGGGTATCTTCGTCCACGCAAACGTTGATCATAATTGAGGGTAACCGGTCAAAACAGTTACCGCAGTCACACTCTGTACAGGCTCGAATACATTTCCTTCTCAGCGCGGGATGTAATCGTCGAGGAGAGGCAAAATGCTGTTGACAAACGGTGAAATCCGCTGCTGCGCGGCATCCGCAGTTTCTCCCGGCTGAATGGGGCTCGTGATCCGGATAAGAGCGCCATCGCTGCGGTTCATCTTTATGGAATCGGCAACTAGATAGTACTTATTCCAATACTCGCTTGCTACACCGCGATTGTGCGCCCAGAACCAGTACAGCACGATTTGTCGCGCATCCTGCTTGGAGATCACGTAGCGGTTTACGGGAAACGGTTCATGCCCCGGCATGGAGAGTTTGATCCGGGTGTTTTCGATCGGTGCCCACCCCGACCCCGGGAGACAGTGCTGTGGAGAATGCGGAGTCTCGCCCGTCCTTTGGCTGCGGTAGTAGGCGATGAACAAGTCCACAACAGGCTGGGCTTGCTCCTGATTCTGATAGACCCGAAGAAGAAACTCGCCCTTGCCCAGGACCTCGAGCGCATCCTTGTCAATCGGCGTATCGGTACCTAGCCAAGGACCCAGGGTGACGGGAAACGCTTGCAGGTCTTGGCGACGAGGGAAGACCTCCTGACGATTATGGGCCTGCATGAAAATAGCAGTGGACGCGATGAGCAGACCAGCCGCCACAAAACGCGCTGTCATGTTCTTCATGCTCCTCCCCCTGACTGAGATGCGATCCTACGAATGACAGTGTGCACGGCATAGAGCAAGAGCAACGAGATTACAAACACGATCCAGCCCCAGGAAGTATGGAAATATCCCTCCGCCTTGTCCGGGTCCCAGTATTCCACCATCAGTCCAGTGCTGATGATGCGGAAACTATTCGCCGCCACCGCAACCGGCACCGCAGCCAAAGCCAGAACATACCGGATCCACAAACGTCGCTCCATCAGATATCCGTAAATAATGGCCAAGGTCACGAGCGACATCAGGGACCGGATGCCGCTACACGCCTCCGCCACCTGCAGAACTTGCGAAGCCAGCGTCATCACGTTTCCCTGACGTAACACCGGCACCCCAAAAAGAGGAAGCGTCGCAGCTGCAACTTGCGAAGCCAGAATCTGCAAAGGAAACGTGATCTGGTTGAAGATAATTGCAGGGATCGGGATCATGAGGAAGAGGAAAGCCCAGGGAAACAAGAGCGCTCGTAACAAACCCCATCCCCCGAACAGAACCACCGAGCCGGCCAGCACGATCAGAAGAGAAGACCGGGACAAGAAGAGTTCGGCACCCAATTGCCCGACTATCAGCAGACTCAACCCGGCAACAAGCAGCGCCAGGCCTGTCCAACTTGGGCGTCTCTGTATGCCTCCCAAGCGCGCCCGATCCTGCCAGATTACGAATGCTGAAAACAGCGGAACGAAGTATCCATGAGAAAAATTCTGATCGCTACCCCATTGCTGTACCAAGCGCACCAGCGTAGGCCAGTAGAGCCAGAGCGTTAAAGCAGCGAGGATCAGGATGTGCCAGTATTGGAGGAGGTAGGCCAGGCCGTGCTCCCGGCGGGCAGTCATGGCCTCGATTTGAACAGGTGGATTCACAAGTTCAGCAACCGCCCGGGAAAGCTCAAGCATAGCGAATCGGTGCCAAACAGGCAATTGATGGCAGGACAGAAGAGTGTGTCTTGCAAGGTACATTCCGCGGAAAGACCCCGAGTCGGGTTGAACAACACTTTGGTCCCCACAGCGGGTCTTACTTGGGTAATATTGGGAAAGTTGTTTCACACCGTATGGTGGGGAGGAGTTTGGCGTTTCTGTGGGCCTTAAGCGCTGCGGAACACGTGGATTAGAGCTTCCGGGTACCGGCACCATTGCGGATTGTGTGGGAAAAACTTTTCCCATTTTCCCCACTGGGATTAAGTGGGCACGAGCACGACGATGCTGCTGCGCCAGAGCCGAAACGTAGGTCAAAGCATTGAATTCAAAGGGGGATAAGTACCCATGCAGAAGATTGAATTCTGTTGCTTCCGTTTCGGCAGTTCTCGTGCAACAAGACAACGTAAGTAAACATCTGTGGACAGATTTGGCCTAAGAATGAACCGGCGGAATGGGGAAACAATTGCCTGACATTGTGCGTGAGGCTGACCCAAACGCTTCGCGGGCGCCGAACGGCGCTTTTGTCGAAAGCGTCAGCGCAAGTATGCGGCCCGTCGAAGCCGTTATCAGCGAGCTTTCCCAGAGCGACGTGCCCGTTCTGCTGCTGGCTGAAGCCGGGGCCGGCAAGCATGCGACTGCTCGGCGCATTCACGAGATGTCGCGGCGAAATACTCAGCCATTCCGTCAGCTGCAATGCTCGACCCTGAAGCCGGAAGATTTGGCTATTCCGCACAATGGAGGACAGAGCCGCGGGGGGACGATATTTCTGGAGGAACTGGCAGACCTGAGTGCTGCATCTCAGGCCTACCTCCGGGAGGCTTTGCTGCGGGTTACTGGTCGGAATGGGTCTGCTGAATCGGCCGCGAGATTTATCTGTGGAAGTGCTCGTGATCTGGAGGTGGAGGTAAAAGCGGGACGGCTTCGCGAAGATCTGTATTACAGGATCAGCGGGGTGTGCCTGCGACTCCCGCCTCTACGGCAGCGCAAAGAAGACATACCCCGGCTGATGGCGCATTTTCTGAATAGGTACGCAGAGGAGTTTCGGCGCCCCTTGCCTGAGATAAGCACGGACATGGCGCGACTGTTCCAGGACTATTCATGGCCAGGCAATTTGCGTGAATTGGAAAGCGCAGCCCGGGTCTTGGTCGCGCTCGGCGATGAGCATCTGGCGATGGGAGGCCTGCGAGCTCTCTTGCGCCAGCCGTCGGAGGCGGGAAACGGGAACCGGCTGTCGCTTAAGGCGGCCGCCAAGGCTGCTTCCCATCAGGCTGAAAGGGAGCTGATTCTCAAGGTCCTTACCCGCACTCGCTGGAATCGTCGCAGGGCTGCGGCGGAGCTGCAGATCAGCTACAAAGCCCTGCTTTACAAGCTAAAGCAGATTGGATATGAGGGCTATGGAACGTCTTAAATCATTCGGAGAATGTATGCAGAAAAGCATGAAAGTGGCGTTGCTGCTGTGCATTTTCTTGTTCACAGCGGGGATCCTGGCGCAATCGGCGGAGGGCCCCAAGGCTGGTGATAATCCCGCCCGGCCGGCTCAAGGTACGCAGGACTCTGCCATTCCTTCCGATTATGTAATCGGTGCTGATGACGTGCTCAGGATATCCGTATGGAAAGAGCCCGACCTGTCGGAGACGCTCCCGGTACGCCCGGACGGCAAGATCTCAATGCCGCTGCTGAACGACATTCCGGCTGCAGGGCTGACTCCCCTGCAGTTGAAGGACTCCATTACGGAGAAACTGAAGAAATACATCGCCGATCCACGCGTGACCGTGGTGGTGACGGCGATGAACAGTCGTCGCGTTTTCGTCACGGGAGAAGTCGTGCATAGCGGGCCTATGGTACTGCTCCCGCACATGACTATGTTGCAAGCCTTGTCTCAGGCCGGCTTCAGTCAATTTGCGAACCTCAAAGCAATTTATCTGCTGCGCACCGAAAACGGCAGGCAAGTGAAATTGCCGTTCAATTACAAGGAAGTCGTGAAAGGGAATCACCAGGAACAAAATATTCAACTGAAACCCGGTGACACACTGGTGGTTCCGTAAGGACGAAATGAGCAGAGGAAAAATCATTTGTGGGATTGGGATGTTGAGCTTGGCGCTCGGCATTGGCAACGCGCAGGATACTTCGGCGCCCGCTGCGAACGCCGCTGGACAGGCGGAGCAGCAACCGGGACCGGTGCCAGCTTATGGCCAGGAGAATGCGCCTCTCAGCACAACCGAGAATCCGCCGCTTTCCGGGATTGACCTGCCGTCGCTGGAGCCCAATGCCGCGCCGCTGAGTTATTTGCAGCCAGGCGCGACGGTCAGCGAAACCGTGGACTCCAATGCTCTGAACCTCATCGGCAACAGCACCCATGTCAGTTCCATTACGCGCGCGCTGGGCAGCCTGACGTTGCGTCGGCTGTGGAGTCATTACGATCTGGCGCTCGATTATGTAGGCGGCGCTGCGTTCTACAGCCTGCAGGGAAAAAGCGTGAAATTGCTCCAGCAGATGGATGTGGACCAGAAAATTACATGGAGACGGGGCGCACTCTCTCTACGCGATAGCTTCAGCTATTTGCCGGAAGGCAACTTCGGGGCGTCGTACGGTTCCGCGGGATCGATGGGCGTCGGTTCCTTGGGGAATGCGTCATTCGGGGCTTTTTTTGGCGGCAGTACGTTAGGTTCGTTCGGCCTTGCGCCGCGAATCGTGAATGTTAGCGTGGCGGACGTTCAGGAGAGCCTTAGCCCAAGATCGTCGGTCACGGCGGCGGGCGCATATGCCTTCACACATTTTTATGGCGGCGACGTTTCAAGCGGCACATCTTTTCTCGGCGTGAAGCAGATTTCCGCGCAGGCCGGCTACAACCACCTGGTAAGCGCGCACACGCAATTAGCGCTGGTATATGGCTATCAGAGCTTTGATTATTCGGTGGGGGGAATGGCATTCCATTCGCACGTCCTGCAAGCGATGTACGGACACCGGATTACGGGCAGGATGGATTTCCTGATTGCTGCCGGGCCCCAATTGACTGTGATTGATAGCCAGAGCGCAGTCTGCGCCAACCCGAACCTCCCGGCGAATTCGATCTGCGTGCTATTTGGCAACGCATTGATTCCCATTACCAACCACCAGACGAAGCTGGGCGTCGCCGGTCAATTTCATTTGCGCTACAGGTTCCCCAGAACCTCTTACGATCTGAGCTATCAACGCTATGAGACGGGTGGCTCGGGCCTGTTTGCCGGAGCGCAAAGCGATATCGCTCGTCTGGGCATGAATCACTCCTTGTCGCGAGTTTGGAACTTGTTTGCCGATATCGGTTATTCACACAATTCGAGAGTGCAGTCATTGAGCGCTCAACAGCTGGCGACCTGTGTTTTTTCTGGCCAGCAGAATCCCACCGGTCTGCCGCTCTGCCCGGGAGTGAATGCCAATACGTTCCAATACGGTTTCTTTGGAGCTGGCTTGCACCGCCAGTTTGGTCACGATTTTCACGGCTACGCGGCATATCAGTTCAATCGGCTGGCGTTCGACAACACTTATTGCGCCGGCTTGGCGAACTGCGGCAAGACCTCCAACCGACATTCGCTCACGTTTGGACTGGATTGGACCCCCCGGCCGATGCGGCTGGATTGATTTTCAAGGCCTCTTCTCTGGGGAGCGAGGCCGGAATGGATGCAAAGATGATTCAGAATCGCGAATTAAGCATGGACGATTATCTGGCGATGTTTCGCCGGCGCGCACGATCGATCCTGATTCCGGCGCTTATCGGCCCGCTCTTAGGATATCTGGCCTTCCTGCCGGTCAAAAAGTTCTATGGCAGGTACACGTCGCAATCGGTCGTGCTGATTGAAGGCCAGAAAGTACCCGAGAACATGGTCCAACCGGTGGTTTCCGATGACCTCAACGCGCGCATTGGAATGCTTCGCGCCCTCTCCACCAGCGACTCGGAGATGCGCCCAGTTCTGCAGAACCTGTTCCCAGGGAAGAGCAGCCAGGAGATCGATTCTATCCTGGAAGAGATGCGCTCTCAGCCGCAGTTGCTCGGGGCCCCATTCTCTGATTTGTCCCAGGTCACTGGCGGCATCAGACGGCGGCCGGGCCAAACAGCGTCGCCAGGCTTCATGGTGTCGTACATATCGTCGAACCCGAGAGATGCACAGCGGGTTTGCGAAGCGCTTACTTCCAAGATCGTTCAGAAGAATCTGGAGTTCATCCAGGCCAGTGCAAAGGGCACCGTGGACGTTTTGACGCAGGGCCTTGACGACGCCAAACGCACGCTCGATGAAATGGACGCCAAGCTGGCAGATTTCAAAAGGCAGCACTCGGGACAGCTTCCTACCGACCAGGATGCCAACCTGAAGATGCTGATGACCCTGACCCAGCAGCAGGACGCTTTCACGCAGAAGCAGAATATCGCGCAACAGGATAAGGCTTATAACCAATCGCAACTGGCGCAACAACTGGCGGCGTGGCGGTCCACCCAGGCGTCCACCAATCCCGCGACACTGCAGAAGCAATTGTCCGACCTGCAATCGCAGTTAATTTCGCTGCGCGCGCGTTACACCGATGACCACCCAGACGTGGTCAAGACGAAGGCAGATATTGCCGAAGTGAAGGCCAAGTTGGCCGAGATCACTAAGGCATCGGCTAGTGCGACCGATTCGGACAGCGATCGGGGATCGGCAATGGAGCCCATTGAGATCCGGCAATTGCGGCAGCAGATTCATAAGGACGATGACGACATCGCGCTGGCGAACCGGGAGATCAAGAGACTGCAAAGCGCTATTAGCCAATACGAGTCGCACCTCTCGCTGAGTCCGGCGGTCGAAGAACAGTACAAGGCCTTGACACGCGATTACGAAAACGCGGCCAAGACGTATCAGGAGTTGCTGGGCAAAAAATCCACGGCTGACCTGACCGCGCACATGACGAATCAGGCGCAGGGCGAGCGCATGACAGAGATCCAGCCTGCCGGTTTTCCCGATGCGCCGAGTTTCCCGAATCTGCTGATGTTCATCGGCGGAGGGTTGGCTGCGGGCCTGGCGCTCGGAGTCGGCATTGCCATGTGGTTGGAATTGCGGGACAACTCAATCCGCACCGAGGCCGATGCCGAGGCCGCGCTGGAGTTGCCGATGCTGGTCGCTGTGCCCTGGGTGGGGCCGGCTTCGGAGAACAAAGACGGCAAGTTGTGGCATAGGAAAGCAAAAACCAAAGATCCTGACATTCAGAGCGACCCGCTTTCCGTCTAGGCGGAACTGGCCGCGGAAAATACTATGTATAAAGAGTTCTACGGACTGCGAGCGAATCCGTTCAATGTAAATCCGGACCCGCGTTATTTGTTCCTGACGCGGCATACGGAAGAGGCATTGGCGTGCCTGACCTATGGGATCCAAAGCAGGAAAGGATTCGTCCTTCTGACCGGAGAAGTAGGGACCGGCAAGACTACGCTCATTAACAAACTGCTGGAATGGTTGCGCCTGCAACAGGTCGCCACCGCCTTCATCTTCAACTCCCGGCTGAACGTTCCCCAGTTCCTAGATTACATGATGGCCGATTTCGGAATTCCCTGCGATACCCGCGCCAAGAGCCAGATCCTGCTGCGGCTGTACAACTGGTTGCTCGATCGCTACCGCGCCGGTGAGACGGCGGTGCTGATCGTGGATGAGGCCCAGAACCTCTCCGATGAAGTTCTCGAAGAAATTCGCATGCTTACCAATCTTGAGACCTTCACCGAGAAACTGCTGCAGATCGTGCTGGTGGGCCAGCCCGAACTGGAACAGAAGCTGAAGCAGCCACAACTGCGGCAACTGAAGCAGCGACTCACATTGCGCGCCAAGACCCATCCGTTAACCCTGGAGGAAACCAGGGCGTACATCCAGCAACGTTTGCGGATCGCGGGTTCGAATGGAACGCAGATTTTCGAGCCGGAATCCATGGTAGCCGTCCATCGTTACTCATCCGGCATTCCGCGGGTCATCAATCTGATCTGTGAACACTGCCTGGTGAGCGCATTTGTGGACCAGCAGAAGATTATAGGTCCCTCGGTGGTGGACGGAGTGGCCCGCGATTTCGACCTGGGCGACAACACTTCCGCGGGGGCAATGAAAGTGCCACCTCCGGTTGCGCCGGTAGACAAGTTTGATGTCGTCGAGGCCATCCGCTCGATTGCAACGCTGGCTGATCGCATACGCCAAGAAGAAAAAGATGTACCCGAGGAAAGGAAAATATGAGCCGAATTCACGAAGCGCTGAAAAAAGCCGAACAAGAACGGGCTGCGAACCAGGGCGGCGCGCAACAGGACCCAACTCCCGTTGCCGCGGTGGAGTCGCCTGTCATGCCGGAAATGGCGTCGCACAGAGTCCCGGATCCTTTGGCCGTAGCTGCGATGATGCCGGCTTTTGCCAGCCCATTCAGCGTGGACACCATGCTGGCTCGCTGCGCCCAGATGGAATGGAAACCCGACCTCGGCACCATGTTGTTCATGAATGGCGACGACAGCAAACGGGGTACAGAAGAGTTCCGCACCTTGCGTTCGCGCCTGTATCACATGCGCGAGAAGATGACCTTGAAGAAATTGTTGGTGACAAGCGCCCTGCCGAAAGAGGGCAAGTCATTTACCTCGTCGAATCTCGCGCAGGTGCTGGTGCGGCAGCATGGCCGCCGCGTGCTGCTCATCGATGCCGACCTGCGGGGCCCGCGTCTGCACCTCATGCTGGGTACCACGGCGGGGCCGGGCCTATCCGATTATCTGCAGGGCAAAAGCGACGAGTTCGCCATTATGCAGCGTGGCCCAATGGAGAACCTGTTCTTCGTGCCCAGCGGCACTGGAATTGAGGATCCGGCGGAACTGGTGGGCAATGGCAAACTGAAGGTACTTTTGCAAAGAGTCGAGCCTCTGTTCGACTGGATTATTATCGATTCCCCTCCTGCTATTCCGGTTTCAGACGCCAGCGTTCTGGCCAAAGCTTGCGACGGAGTTCTGATGGTCGTGCGCTCGAATTCCACGCCATCCGACGTGGCCCGCAAGGCTCGCGAAGAGTTTCCTGACCAGGCGCTGGTTGGAGTCGTGCTCAACGGCACCAGCGACGAAGTGGCCCCGTATGCGCGGTATTACTACGAGGCTTACGAGAAACGGCAGACGACCACCGTTTAAGTATAGGGGACCCTACAAGTGATTCGGCTCTTCAACGTGTATTACCCGGTACGGAGCCTGGTGCTTCTGCTCGGAGAAGCGCTGGTGATCGGGCTTTCGTTCGTCCTGGGAACCATGTTCACGGTGGAAAGCATGCTCCGGCTCAACAACGCCCTGTTCATAGAACGCGGCTATCTCAGAATTCTTGGGCTTACGGGCGTTGTGCTGCTGCTGTCGCACGGTTTCGATCTTTACGATTCGTCCAAGATCGAACAGAAGTTGGATCAGGCGTTCCGTCTGCTATTTGTACTAGGCCTGGTGGCCTTGGTACTCGGGGGCGTGATCTACGAGTTCCCCGATTTCCTTCCCGGCAACAATTCCGCCATCTTCGGCGTAGTCATCCTCGCGGTTTCTCTGTTCTGCTGGCGATCCGCTTATGGTTGGCTCGTGTGCCAGCCATTCTTCCGGGAACGCGTGTACGTGCTGGGAACCGGCGATCGGGCACAACGCCTGGTCAGTGGATTACGCCGCCCGGGCCTGGGGATCGAAGTCGTGGGCTGGACGGGAAACATTGAGGGTGAACTCACGCTGGATTCGGTGGGAGATCATCTGGCGGGTTTGGCGAAAGAACGAGGGGTTCATCGGGTCATTGTTGCCATGCCCAACCGGCGCGGAACCATTCCCGTTCAGCAGTTGCTTAATCTGCGGCTGGCGGGCGTCAAGGTCGAAGAGGCAACTTCCTGGCTGGAAAAGCTCACCGGACGCATCGAAGTGGAACAGTTGTATCCCAGTTGGTTCATCTTCGCCGAGGGATTCCGTTTCAGCACCGTCAATCGTATCCTCCGGCGCATCGTGAACTTCATTGCTGCATTTTGTGGACTCGTGCTTGCCCTTCCGGTTCTTCCCTTCGTGGCTTTGGCCGTAAAAATTAGTTCGAAAGGATCCGTTTTCTATCGGCAAGAGCGGGTGGGCCGCGGAAGCGAGACTTTTTATTGTTACAAGTTTCGCACCATGCGGCAGGATGCTGAGGCGGATACCGGTGCCACTTGGGCGACGGATGATGATCCACGCATCACTAAGGTGGGCAAGTACCTGCGACTTCTGCGCCTGGATGAGATTCCGCAACTGTGGTGCGTGCTCAAGGGCGACATGCATTTTGTAGGGCCCCGTCCTGAACGGCCGGAGTTCGTGAAGTGGTTAAGCCGCGAGATTCCTTACTACAACTTGCGCCACGTGGTTCGGCCGGGCATAACGGGATGGGCGCAAGTTCAGTATAAGTACGGCAATACCCTTGAGGATGCGCGCGAAAAACTGCAATACGACCTGTTCTACATCAAAAATGCTTCGATCGGTCTCGATCTGCTGATCATGTTCCACACTGTCAAAATCGTCCTCTTGGGACGGGGCGCAAGATGAAAGTGCTTTTCTGGGGAGCCGCCGGGCTCATCTTCTACACGTATGCCGGCTATGCGGGATGGTTATGGCTTCGGGCCCGCCTGCGCCCGCGGCCCGTGCTCCGCGGAGATTTCACACCGCACGTCTCCATCGTGATGGTGGTTCGCAACGAAGAGGGGGTGCTGGAGAAGAAACTGGCCAATCTGCTTGCCCTCGACTACCCCCCCGAACGCTATGAGATCGTTGTGGTTTCGGACGGCTCCAGCGATCGAACGGAGCAGATCCTGCGCGAGCAAGCGCGCAACCCCAGAGTGCAGATTGTCCTCAAACAGTTTTCTTCGGGTAAGGCGTCGGGACTGAATGACGCCATGAACCTCGCAAGTGGAGAGGTGATTCTGTTCGTCGACGCGCGCCAGTTGATTGACCCCGCCGCTCTGCGGCTGCTGCTGCAGAACTTTGCAGATCCGGATGTGGGCTGCGTCAGCGGAGCTTTGATCCTGGGCAATCCGGCGACGGGTGACGCCGGCCAAGGCATGGGCCTGTATTGGAGGATCGAAAAACAAATAAGGGAACTGGAGTCTGCTTCCGGGTCAATGGTGGGCGCCACCGGGGCAATCTACGCTGTGCGACGTGAATTACTCTCGCCCGTGCCGGACGGCACTATCCTCGATGACGTCTACATCCCGCTGGGGGTCGTGCGGCAGGGAAGCCGAGTCGTCTTCGAACCTCGGGCCCATGCCTGGGATAGCGCAAGTTTGGGGGAACAGCGGGAGTTCTCCCGGAAAGTGCGGACGCTGACCGGGAACTACCAACTTGTGCAGTTGGCGCCCTGGGTCCTAAGCGGCAAGAATCCGGTGCGGTTTGAGTTCATAAGTCACAAACTGCTGCGACTGATCGTGCCGTTTGCCTTGGCAGCTGTGCTGTTGGCCTCCATCGCACTGCCGGGGCCGTTATACCGGGCTGCACTGGTGCTGCAGTTGCTGTTTTACGGCTTGGGTGCCTTGGCTGGATTGCGGCTAAGCCGTGGGCCTTTGGTGCGCATCTCAGATGCGGCGCTGACCTTCGTCGTTCTGAACAGCGCTGCGGCAATGGCTTTTGTGAATTTCCTGACGGGACGCAAAACAGTCTGGGCGACCCGGTAAGTTGCTCTGCCATTTTGTAAAGGAATCTTGATGACGGTTCTTGAGAAAGAGATCGGGAGCGCGACAACTCGTAAAATTCCCGCATTCCAGAGGGAACCGCTCAGCGGAGCATTTTTCTGGTTGTGCGCGTTTTACCTGATCTATTGTGCTCGTCCGGAGGATTGGATTCCCGGTCTCGCGTACATTCCGCTGGTCAAGATTTCGGGTATTTGCGCCCTGCTGGCGCTGGTGGCGAGTGCGGGCAAAAGCAAGAGGGGCCTGCAGCATTTGCCAACCGAGGCGAAGGTTCTATTCGGGATGGTGGGGTTGCTCTTCGTCTCCGCAGTGCTATCTCCAGTATGGAGAGGGGGAGCATTTTTCAAGACGCTGGACTTCGCCAAAGTACCAGTGGCATGGGTCCTGACGTACCTGGCAATCACGAACTTTGAGAGGCTGCGCCGAATCATATTTATCCAGTCGGCCTCAGTTGCACTGATCACCGCGGTTTCCGTGGTCAAGGGGCGTTCTCACCCCAGGTTAGAGGGTGTGATTGGAGGAATATATTCCAATCCCAACGATCTGGCGTTTGCCATCGTGCTCTCGTTGCCATTCTGTTTCGCGTTCTTGCTGAGTACGCGCAGCATTCCGCGGAAAATCGCGTGGGCAGGCGCAATGCTGGTGATGTGTCTAGGCTTGTTTATGACTGCCTCGCGCGCGGGATTTATTGATCTGGTAGTTACCGGTGCTGTGTGTTTGTGGTATTTCGGAATCAAAGGAAAGCGGTTTCACCTGGTCGCTGCCGCGCTCCTGGTTTCGCTGCTGTTTGGAGTCGCGCTTGGTGGAAAGCTGAAAGACCGTTTTTTCGCTATCTCCGAGGAGAATGTTCACAGCAGTTTGGACGTCAGTGCGCATGGCTCATATGAACAGCGCGAGCGTCTGATGATTGAGAGTGTAAAAGCAGTGTTGCATTACCCTCTCGGCCTCGGAGTCGGCAACTTCGTGAGCTACAACGGTATGTGGCGGGAAGTTCACGTCGCGTACTTGCAGATTGCCGCCGAAGGGGGCGTGGGCAGTTTCATACTGTATCTGGTGTTCTTCGGCTGTGGCTTTGCCAATCTCCGAAGGTTGCGGCAGATGAACCTCCAGGATCCGCAGGTTGTCTTATTCACGGGAGCGCTGTATGCCACCCTTGTCGGATTCGTTGTCGGAGCCTTATTCGCGCCCGAGGCATACCAGTATTTCCCGTATTTTGCGGTAGCGTACACGTCAGTCCTGTTGGCCATCGCCCGCGAAAAACACTGGGCGGATGATTCTGAAACAGCCTCGACGAGAGCGCTAGACCTGCCCCGCAGAACGTCACCGCGAGTAGATCGATTCGCTCCGGGTTCTCGAAGCCTGCGAACCGCCTCCAAGGCACCGCACCTATTTTCCGACCAGCGATGAACAATGTGGAACAAACATCGCGCGCCACGGTAGCCCGCAGAAACGCATCACTTGCGAGGCGAAGCCGGAAGCTGTCGTATATGCGTCGCTGGGTGCCCGGCTATTTCTGGCAGAGGCTCACGCGCCCTCATTTGCCAGCTCGGATTCATCTCATCATGGCCCTGGCAGATCATTTTGAACCGGCGATTGTTCCGGAAGATGGCTCTGCCCGCGCTCCATACGATGAACAGGAACGCAGGATGGAGCGATGGTGCCGGGAGTATCCGCTTCGGTTCGGGGAATACCGGGATGCCGAAGGCCGCCCTTTCATTCACACGTATTACTATCCCGCGGAGCAATACGACCAGTCCCACATTGCGCACTTAGCCGACCATTGCCATAGCGGATGGGGGGAGATTGAAATTCACCTGCACCATGGTCTCGGCGCCCCTGACTCAGAGGGAAACACCCGTCGGCAACTAGTCGAATTTCGCGATCTCCTGGCTCAGCGGCATGGGTGCTTGTGCTACCGAGATGGGTCGACGCAGCCCTGCTACAGCTTCGTGCATGGTAACTTCGCACTGGCGAACTCCAATGACGGGCGCTTCTGCGGGGTAGACACCGAGATGCAGATCCTGGCCGAAACGGGGTGCTATGCCGACCTGACATTGCCTACAGCGGCTTTTAACGGTGCACAGACCAGAAAAATAAACTCACTCTACGAGTGTGGGCTTCCCCTTAAGGAGCGCGCTCCTCATCGCACGGGACGCGATCTGACGCGTGGGACGGCTCCCAAGATCTGGCCGTTGATGGTGCAGGGGCCCTTGCTGCTGGATTTCAATGTTCGCGCGCGGCGTTTGAAGGTTGAGAACGGGGCGCTCACCGGACGAAATCCGGCAAGCCTGCGCCGATTGCGTTTATGGAAACGAGTGGCACCCCGTGTGAAGGGTGTGCCGGAGTGGTTGTTCATCAAGCTGCACTGTCACAGTATGGACCCTCGGGACGAGGACGCCACGCTAGGAGCCTCGATGCAGGGGTTTCTGCGCGATCTGGTTTCTGGCGCGGAGGAGCGAGGTGAAGTGCTTCACTTTGTTTCCGCACGGGAAATGGTCAACATCATGCTTGCAGCGTGTGACGGCAGGGAAGGCAATCCCGGAGACTACCGCGATTACCAATTCAAGCATTTGCGGGGCAGCTCTCCCGAACTTCGCGGGGAATCTCCCGCTGCAGTGCTGAGAGGTTAATCATGTGTGGCATTGCCGGAATGGTGCAGACTCATCCCAACGGCGCGCTGGATAGCGCCGCCATTCACCGCATGTGCCAGAGCATCGTGCACCGTGGTCCTGATGACGAGGGGATATTTGTGAAGGGCGGCGTCGGACTCGGCATGCGCCGGCTCAGCATTATCGATCTCGGCGGCGGCCACCAGCCTATCTTCAACGAAGACAAATCAATCTGGATCGTCTACAACGGCGAAATTTATAACTTCCAGGAGCTTCGCCCCGAACTGGAAGCTCGCGGGCACCACTTTGCCACGCACACCGATACAGAAGTGATCATTCATCTCTATGAAGAGCACGGGGCAGATTGTGTACAGATGCTGCGCGGCATGTTTGCCTTCGCGCTTTATGACGAACGGGCCGGCCGCCTGCTGTTGGCGCGCGATCGCCTGGGCAAGAAGCCACTTCATTACGCACTGGATCATGGGACGCTGCTATTCGCTTCCGAGATGAAATCCATTCTCGCCGTCAGGCCCCAGTTGGCGGATAAGCTCAACCGCGCCGCTCTCTTGCAGTACATGTATTTCGGGTACATTCCTGATCCGGCTACCGCTTTCGAGGCCATTCACAAATTGCCTCCAGGTCATCTTTTGCACTTTGAAAACGGCGAAGTGAGTATTCGCCAGTACTGGGATTTTCCGCGGTACGGGACGTATGAGCCCAACAGTGAAGAGGAACTGCTCGAAGAACTCGAAGCGCGCTTAGAGGAAGCGGTTCGCATCCGGCTCATCGCCGATGTCCCGCTGGGCGCGCTGCTGAGTGGCGGGACGGACTCCTCTACGGTAGTCGCGCTAATGGCGCGCAGCATGTCGCAGCCGGTCAAGACCTTCTCTGTCGGATTTCGTTACAGCGATTTCGACGAGGCGCCTTATGCCCGCATGGTCGCGCAGAAATTCGGCACGGATCACCAGGAATTGATCGTTGAACCCGATCTGGTTGGAACTCTCGAGAAACTGACCAGCGACCTGGAAGAGCCCTTTGGCGACTCCTCCATGCTTCCGACGTACTTCATCTCATGCCTCGCGCGCAAATACGTGAAAGTTGCCCTATCTGGCGATGGCGGCGACGAAGGCTTCGCCGGTTATGAGCGATACCGTATTCATCTACAGGACCGCTCCTTCAAATGGATTCCGCCGTGGGCAGGAGATTTGTATCGCGGCTATCTTCACCGACTCGTCCCTTATCGAGTACCCGGACGCAATCTGATGTACAGCATCTCCCTGCCCTGGCAAGAGAGATACGTCGAGGGAGTTTCCTTAGAGTCCTTCCAACGTGAAATGGGCGTGCTCTCGAAAGACTTTATGCAGTCGAGTAAGTCCCCGCTACGCGGTTTCGAAGATGTGCTCGCCAAGGCTCCAGCAGAGGATCCGCTGAGCCGCGTGCTCTATCTCGATAGCAAGACCTATCTCGCGGGCGACATCCTGACCAAAGTGGATCGAATGAGCATGGCAACGTCGCTCGAAACGCGGGTTCCGCTCTTGGACCATGTCTTCCTCGAGTGGGTGACCTCATTGACGCCGAAGTGGAAGATGCGAAACGGCTCCCAGAAGTTCATCCTGCGAAAGCTGGCCGAGCGTGTCGGCGTACCCAGGCAAGTGCTGGACCGTCCAAAACAAGGGTTCGCGCTACCCTTGGGCCACTGGATGCGGGGAGAGCTGAAGGAGTTGGTGCGCACGATCCTGCTCGATTCGCAGACTCTGCAGCGTGGATATTTTGATGCCGCGGGAGTGCGGCGAATGCTTGACGAGCATCTGCACGGGCGTCGTGATCATTCTGCGCGCTTGTGGCGTTTTCTGGTGTTCGAGCTGTGGCACCGGAATTTCCTGGCCAGAATCGGGGACCGGCAGGAGGCATCGATTGTGTCCGTCGGCTCGAGAGACCTGGGATGAACGCGCCCGCAACCCAGGACGAAGCGGCGCACCAGCCCGAGCCTTTTCCCAGCAAGCGGCTGAAAGTGAGTATTGTCGCCGCTTCACTGCGATACGTCGGAGGGCAGTCGGTGCAAGCCGATTTGCTGGTACGGCAGTGGCGAAATGACGCGGCAGCGGACGTGAAATTTATTCCCATCGATCCCGAACTGCCCTCCTCTCTGCAGTGGGTCGAGCGGGTACCCTTGTTGCGCACTGTGGTGCGCCAGCCGTTTTACCTTGCCTCATTGTGGCGAGCCCTGGCGCCGACGGAGATCGCGCACATTTTTTCGGCGAGCTACTGGTCGTTTCTGATCGCGCCGGCACCAGCCCTATTGATAGCCCGGCTACGAGGCAAGAAGGCGATCATTCACTATCACAGCGGGGAGGCTCGTGATCACTTGCGGCGCTTTGCCAGCGCGCGAGCGATTCTACCCAAGGCCGATCGTTTGGTCGTCCCTTCCGAATATCTGGTGGACGTTTTTCGGGAATTCGGGATCGAGGCGCAGGCTGTATCCAACATCGTGGACGTAAGCCAGTTTTCGTTTCGCGAACGGCGCCCGGTGCGACCGCATCTCATCTGTACGCGCGGATTCCATCCCTATTACAGTGTTGATGTTGTGGTCCGCGCGTTTGCCGAAGTTAAAAAGCACTTTCCCGATGCGCGCCTGGATCTGCTCGGGCACGGTCCCAGTGAGAAGGAAATCCGGGAACTAGTGGCAAGCCTCAATCTTTCCGGAGTCCATTTTCTCGGAGCCATCGCGAGAGACCAGATTGGTCGTTATTATGACCAGGCGGACATCTTCATCAACGCTTCGTGGCTGGACAACATGCCAGTTTCCATCATGGAGGCCTTTGCCTGCGGCACGCCAGTCGTCAGCACCGCTGCCGAGAGCATCCCTTACCTGGTGGAGCATGAGCAGACTGGGTTGTTATCCGAGGTGGGGAATCCTCAGGCTCTGGCAAAAAACGTCATCCGCGTATTGCGCGATCAAGACTTGTCCGCCGACTTGGCAGCGGCTGCCTACGCGAAATCAAAGGCGTTTCGCTGGCCTGCGGTCCGGGAAAGGTGGTTGGACATATACCACTCCCTTTAGTCCCGGCCTCTGCTAGCGAAGTTCCACGATAAAGACGTCTGTCCGGTACTTGTCGGCCGGCGTTTTGCCAAGTTGGTCCTCCCAATCAGAGGTAAACATGTAAAAACGCCCATCCTGGGAGACGTTTCCTCGAGGCGTGGACCAGAAGCCATTCCGGGCAGTAGTGTAGGTGTGCGCAAAGCGCCAAATCTTCGAACCCTTCCCATCCATTTCCGCGCAGTCAATTTCATTCTCCCATGGCCCGGTCACGAGCGGGGCGGTTCCGGGGGTATCGGGGTTGTTTGGGCGGTAGGTGGAAAAGCAGACGGGAGCCGAGTCGTTCGGATCCACATTGCTCCAGGAAAAGTGAGAATCGAACCAGAAGCCCTTGGCGCGCTGCAACCCCGGTATGATCGCTTTTGTCGCTTCCAGATCGTTGAGAGGCCTTACCAAGGCATCCAGAGGATGCACGTCACCGGAGGGCCCAACGATGTGCGTATATCCCAGCACGTGATGGGAGGCGCACGCCTTATTGCAGACGTAAAGCTTCATGGTGTCGATTTCCCAGACGACCCAGCCGTGGCCAATCCCACGGCCACCGCGGACCAAATAAAGAAACTTCCCGGACTTTGCCATGCGGGCATTGTGCAGCGAGAAGCGGTCGGGAATGGAAATAGTGCCTTTGGGTCCCCACTGGCCGCCGATCTCGCCGGTTTGCGTGTTGTACCAGCGGCAACCCTGGGCCCGATCGTAAACATAAGCGAGGTAGTTGTCATCTTGTCGCGGGCCCATGACGGCAAGGAAACGGTTGTCGTCGCCGCTGATGCTGGTGAGATATCCAATATCCGCCGCTTGGAGTTTCACACACTTGGAAGGGTCATCGAGATCGCTCATTTGCCCTTTTGAGGTGTCGTATTGCTCCAGGATCCGTCGCTTGCGATGCATGCCATAAAGAAGATTCGGGTGCTGAAAGCTGAAAACGGGCTCACCGCCCATATCTTGACGAGGCGTGCCGGTGGGCTTGGCCTTCATGGTCGTGGGATCGAATTCGTAGAGGAGAAACGATCCTCCGGCATTATTCACGAAGAACATTGTGGAGTTGGTGTTCCAGGCGTTTTGCTCCGCCGAAGCAGGCGTAGACAGGGACCGTCCCGCACGAACTTGATCTGAATTGGCATCGGTCACGCGTAGAATACGCGAACCGAACGTCGGATCACGAACGATGGAACCAGCAGGCCCAAGCGAAGGCGGCTTGTCCGGATATGTTCTCACTTCGCGGTCACTGGGCGCGCAATATTCCGGCGGTCCGCAAGCGCCGGATGGACGCGCGTCCTTCTTTCCGTTAGGGGGAGTTTGTGCTGCACTCGGGGCCAAGCTGAAGAGCAAAAAGAAACACCAATGGAGGTACGGAATTCTCATAAGGATATATTCCCTGAAACGCCGTTGGGATTATTGTATCGGCTGTAGATTGAGGGCGCACAACAGTGCCGGATAGAGCGCAACCGCCTGCGATATCGGTTACCAAGGCTCCGCCGGGGGCGAGAACTCGTTCAATCGGTTCCCGCCTTGATATTCTGGATTTCCAGCGCAGAGAGATTTGACAGCCGGCCGACGGGTGTGCTCGTTTTAAGCCATTGTTTGCTCTCCAAAAAAAACGGGTAGACTGAGCCGAGACATCTCGTTCGAAAATTCTTTTTCCGCTGCTCGGGAGCCAAGCTTAGGGTGTAGCCGAATTCCTCCAGGGCCGGCCCAATCAAGGTTTCAAGTTCCGCGATCTCATCGGGGGAGAGCTTTTCCTTCCAGCGCTGCACTGGATGCTGTGCTTCTTCCGCATCGTCGAGGAATGAGGAGTTTGACTCCCGAAGCCGGCCTAGTCCTGCACTTTGGATGCGATCGTAGTCCAAATCATGGTCGAGAAACTTTCCCAGCCGATCCAACACGGCCGGTGTTTCTCCCACCAGTTCCTCATAGTGAACCTCGATGTAATTGTCGGGAGCACGGCTCCCGTATTGCCGGCCTTTGCGCACCATCCATTCCCAGTAGAGCGCGGTTTCCAATAAGCCTCTTGCCTGGCGGTTCCAGGGAAATGGCCGGAATCCCTCCATTTTCATCAGGGACAACGCGATGTCGCGTCCATCACGAATGATGTGCAGGAACAAAGCGCCAGGAATGTCCTGGCTGATCTGCGGAACGTGAAGCAGGTTATCGGGATCGTAAACCGCCCAGCGTTGCGCATTCTGCGTCTCTGCGATCGCGTCCATCACAATGCGAATGAAATCTCCGCCCGTGTGCGCTTCGGTCAATAATCTGGCCCGCAGAGGCTCGGCATGGACTCCCGCACGGCGAAAACCCTTACTTGCCATCCAGGCAGTTACGATCCTTTCGCGACTGCGGGGATTGTCGAGGGAGCCGAAACGCGGCAGCAGCGACTCATAGAGTGGAAGATAGCCTCGGTACACGGCAAATCCGCCTGCCGACAGCAACATGTCATAGAGAAGGTTGGTTCCCGAGCGATGGCAGCCCATGACGAACACCGGACGTCGCTTCCGCTCAATCCTGACGCGACTATCGTTGAAAAGAGGCTGGTCTCTGGGGACAGTTGGGGTCATGTTCGCAGCGAATTCTACCATTCACAATTTAGGTGCATCAGGCACCTGGTTCCTGTAGCTCTCGACCAAAATAGCGGTAGATCGCGATTTTGATGCCCGCTCCCAGGAGATTGCGGCTCAGCACAAACCAGAGAACTCCGGCTCCGTAGGCTGCCAATCCGGCTATCAAGTTCATAAGCAATTGAGGATACCGGTGCGCATAGAAATAGCGCTGCATAAGCGCTAAGACCAAGATCATCGGAATCGAAAGAATTGTCGGGTAAAGGTAGGCTTCCACCAGGAATTTGCGGACGGGCACTCCCAACAGCCGGCACATGTGTCGGGGAAGGAAAACCAGGGCAGTGCACAACATCGGAATAGCCGTCCCAATCGCATCGCCCAGGATTCCCAGTGGCCGTACCAGTGCAATGCTAAGAATCACGTTCGCAATGCCTTCCATGAGCACGACGTAAGCCAGAGCTTTGTGCTTGCTCATGCCGAACAGAATGCGGTTTGACGTAGACTGCATCTGGTAGAGGGTGGAGGGGATCAACAGCGCCAGGAGTACGGTATAGCTTGAGGTGTAACGCGCTCCGACCCAGGCTTCGATCACTGACTTGCCCATGACAATCAAAGCTACGGTCATCGGAAACATGACCAGGGCGCAAGCGCGATTCCCGGAAATGAAGATTCTGCGGATTTGATTGTAATCGCCGGTTGCGTGGAGGTGGCTCGACATCGGGGTAAAGATCTGTGCCATGCTGCTGACGACCTCGCCGGCATAGTCAACCAAGCGCGCGCCAATTGAAAAGAACGTGATCGCAGTAGCGGAAAGAAATGTTCCGATGATCACAGCGTCTGATTTGAAGCGCAGTCGCCCCGCCACAATGATGATGAACGTCACCCCCCCATAGTTCGCAACCTCGCGCAAAGAGGCGCGATCGACGTATTTCCAGCCGTAAGAAATCGCGAGCAGATTGTGCGCAATCACGCCTCGAAGAAGCGCAGTAATCAGGGGCAGAGAAACCGTGATCAGAGCCACTGCGAGCAGTCCAAATCCGTGCCTCAGGACATAGACGATCAGGACTGCCCTTACGAGGGTAGAGACAATGTTCGTCCAGTTCATCAGGTAGAACTTCTGCAGGCCTTCGAGAATCCCGCCCGAGATCCCGAGGGGAAAACCGACAGACAGAGAAGTTCCAACCATCAAAAACAAAATGCGAGCATCTCGCAGAAATGCCGGCGCAATGTGGAATAGCCGGTCCACGTAAAAACTGCCTACAATCGTGAGGCACATCAGGAACACACCCAGGCACGTATAGGTGAACAGGCTAGTATTGATGAGCCTGGAGAGTTGATCCTTGTCGCCCGTAGCCTCGAACTTCGAAACGTAGCGCACCAGGGAAGAGCGGATTCCAAAATCGAAGATGCCGTAGTAACCCGTGAGAGAAAAAATCAGAACCCAGAGCCCAAAAGCTTCGTCCCCAAGATGATGGAGGATGAAAGGAGACAAGAAGAAGCCGACGGCGATATTGATTGCCAGGCCTCCCCAGCTCGAGATGACGTTTTTGAATGCCCTGCGGGTCAGACTCATTGCTGGCGGGTCCCGTCTGCAGAGGACAGCTTTTGGAGCAGTTTACGTTGCAGCTTTGGCCTCCCTGAACGCATCATCTCAGAGTGGCACAAAGTGTAAAGAGATGTCCAGATAACGACTGAGTCATGCAATTTTCTAGCCACGGATCCCGCTGCAGGTGACACGAGGCACGAGGCGTTTATTCGTGTGGGTGCTAGAATCAAGCGCTTCTTCGTAGTACCACCAAGGGCTCCAATCGATGAGGATGACGGTTCGACTGCGATGTTTTTGCCCATGAAAGCTTTCAGGCGTACATTGCTGTTGCTGTCCCTGGTCGTCATCATGGTCGGCTGTTTGCTGGTTTGGGGAGACCGTCTACTAATGGTCACCGAACCTTTGCCGCAGCACGTGGATGTGGTCGTCGCGCTGCAAGGCTCGATGCGCGCCGAGAGAGCTCGCATTGCAGGGAGCATGGATTTTGTACGTGGTGGAATCGCCACCCGCGCACTGCTGAGCGTTCCGCAGGAATCTTTCTGGGGCGAATCCGTGCCACCCATTGCGCGGGCCTACCTTCAAAGAAAATATGGTGCCGATGTTGCCGCGCGCGTCGACTTTTGCGAGACGAGTGTCAATGTCAATTCAACGGCGCAGGAAGCCCAAGAGAGCATCTCTTGCATACGACAGCACCAGTGGAAATCGATCCTGGTGGTCACCTCCGACTATCACACCCGACGGGCTCGATTGCTTTGGCGAAGAGTGAGCAAGTCTGACCCTGACATTCATGTCTGGATACAAGGAGTGGCAGACCCGGAATTTGAATATCCTTGGTGGCGCCACCGGCAGTCTGCCAAAATTTGGATACTGGAATTCGTCAAATTGATTTGGGCGATGTGTGGGGGATAACGTCATTGGAGACTGAAACGTCAGATTTGCGGATGCACGTCAAATCCGTAGCCTTGACTTTCCGATCAGGCCTTTCTTTCTGCGCTCACCAACGTGGGGCTGTCTTTTTCAGACTTGGTCGGTTTTCTGCCCCTTACCCCCACCGGCATATTGCCGATGCTCATTCCGTGCAGCCCACAAGTTTCAAACCACCGGAATACCTGTTCGTAGGTGTGTTTGGATTGATACTTGGGTGAATACCAGTCCAGTGTGTCTAAGACGCGGATTTCCGGGTCACGATTTCGATTTACCGGGAAGACATGATGCACTACGCCCGCTACTGGTGCCCCGATAAGCGGGATGAGGCGAAGCCCTCGGTCCAGCCAATAAAAGAAGGGGACTGCAACGCGAAAGAAACCGTGCAATGCCCGGGGCGACATCCGATAGGTGATCTTGCGGTACTGATCACTAAAGCGATACCACTTGTTGTACCCGCTATATAACCAAACCGCGAGGGTGCCACCCGGCTTCAGGTACTGCGGCAGAGTTTTAACTGCCTTTTCGCAGTCAGGAGTATGGTGCAGAACGCCGATGCTGTAAATGAGGTCGAAACTCTCCGGCGCGAAGGGAAGCGAGAACACATCCGCCTGAAAAGCTACAAACTGGCGCTCGGCAAGATTCTTGGCGGCGACTTCGCACGCGGCGCTCAAGTCGATGCCAACCACGCGGGCGCCCCAACGGGTCGCCACTTCCGCAAACCTCCCCATACCGCAGCCTACGTCGAGCACCAATTTTCCCCTCAGGTCCTCGGGTTTGAGACCAGTTCTGTTGATGAAATCCCTCTCTGACCGTGTGCCTGCAGCGTCATCCAATTGAGTGCGCTGAAAGCGCTTCCATTGGTATCCAAAGCTGTCGGCGTAGTTGCCTTCATCCACAAACCTGAGAACACCGCGGATTTCGGGGAACTGGCGGCCGCAACCGGTACAACCGAGGTCCTCGTCGGCAAGTTGCAAGGAGTGGTTGCAGCCTGGGCAGCGGAGCAGCGCGAGCAGTTCCGGGTCGACTGGCAGTTGGTTCAATTCTTGTTTTCCGGACAAAGACATACCCCTTGGAGGGATTTATGACGTATAAACATCATGCCACATCATCGTGGCACCGCAAAGAAGTCGATTCCTGTGCTGGCGTAGTACCGAGGGCCTTGTCCGGCAGGCCGGATTTGCCCTAGGCCCGGCTATTCCAGTCATCTGAGCGTCTGATATCATCGGGTTCAACGTTTCAGCCTGCTGCATGGGCCCGAGATCATGCAAGCGCCCCTTCTCACAATTCAGGATTCAGTTTCGGTTCAGCAGCCTGCGGGTGAGAGATGAGCAATTTCGCCCTGCGTACTTTGCGAGGCCTGGGTGTTTTCTCGCTCACCCGTGTCCTGTCGGCCAGCATGCCTCGCATTCTGATGTACCACGACTTTTGCGGGCCAAACGAAGCCGATGACGATGCCATCAATGTGGAGGACTTGCGGCGACAATTCGCCTATCTGCGCCGCAACTTCCGAGTCGTGTCGCTGCGACAACTTGCGGACGAGCTCCGTTCCGGAGCCAGCCTGCAGAAGCATACCGTGGCTCTCACCATCGATGACGGCCGCCGAAATTGTTATGAGTTCCTTTTTCCCCTCTTGAAGGAATTCGAGTTGCCTGCCACGTTCTTTGTGGTGAGTGCGTTTATTCAGGGCGAGGATTGGATCTGGACGGACAAGGTGGTATGGCTTAGCAGGCAGGCGAATGGCCCAGAAGCAATAATGCCGGACAGTCTGCCTGCTGTCTTTGGAGCTCTCAACCGGATGAGACCAGAAAGTCGCAATGCGTGGATCGAAAATACAGCTCAGAGTATGGGAGTCAGTGTTCCGAAGACACCGCCGTCGAGGTTTGCCCCGTGCTCCTGGGGGGAGTTGCGTGAGATGGCAGATTCTGGTCTCATCGAGATCGGCTCGCACACCGTTACTCACCCCATTCTATCCAGCATTTCCGACGAAGAGTCTTGGGCTGAGCTGATCAACTCACGAGCACAGATTTCAGCCGGCATCGGCCGTCCTGTGAACTGCTTTTGTTTCCCCAATGGAAAGGCCAATGATTACCGTTCCAGCCAGGTCAAACAGATTCAGGAGGCCGGGTACATCTGTGCCGTGATCGCAGAATTTGGCCTGGTACAAGCGAGCACTGACCCTTACCTGCTACCGCGCATGGGGATGACGCGCAAACGCACGCAAGAGCAGATTTCGAAGTACCTGGAAGGATTTGCGTATTACCAGGAAAGATTCCAGTCAGGGCGAGGCGAGGCCTGATTTCCCAAGTAGCGGGAGTTGACATTTTTGAGCCAGGATAAATTCAAAGTCTCAGTGGCCATGTGTACATACAATGGCGCGGCTTTTGTGGAAGCGCAACTGGAAAGCATTCTGAGCCAGACACGATGCCCCGACGAGATCATCCTCAGCGATGATGGATCGACGGATGCCACAATCGAAATTGTCAATAAAATCGGGGCAAAATATCCCGGCAAAATCCAAATCGTCAAAAACCGCAGGTCGCGGGGTAGCGGCGGCAACTTCGAGAATGCGATTAGCCTCACCACCGGCGACATTATTTTCCTGGCAGACTTTGATGACGTATGGTTCCCCGACAAGGTCAGCACCATGGTCGAGGCTTTTGCCCGAAGTCCCGAAGTTATTCTGGCGTACTCCGATGCTGTCCTTACGGACCGCGAACTCAATCCCACGGGAACAATGTTCGATCGCAGGAAAGCCGCCGATCTCCGAAAGCCGCCTGACCTCGGCGAACTGAGCCGGGGAGTGGCCTTCAACGGGCCCATGATCGCTTTCCATTCGCGGTTGAAGCCCTTCGTTATACCGATTTCGCCACTCTCCATGCAGTGGGCTCACGACCACTGGATCGGGTTCATCGCCTACGCAGTCGGTGAGATGGCGGTGATTGATCGGCCCCTGGTGTACTATCGCCGCCATGGTGAAAACGAGGGCGGCGATGCCGAGTTGGACGGAGGCTTGCAGTACCAGTGGCGAGTGGTCAAAAAGAAACACAGCAGTTCGAAGGCGTACGGTGAAAAGCGCAGAGGCTGGGAGGATATGGTGAGCCGGTTGCGCCAGATTAAGGAGCGGGAGTTGCCGCTTCGCCAACCGTCTAAACTGGACGATTTATTGCGCCTCTCGGAGCGATGTCTCAACTTTGCCAGTGCTCGGCAGTCACAGAAAGCTCGGTCTCCCCTGGCCCGTGCGCCCGGTACTTTGCGTCTTTTGGTGACCGGGGACTATCACAGGTATGCACGCGGGTTTAAGACATTTATCCAGGATTTGATAATACCCTAGCTTGGCCGACTTACCGCGCTGGCTCACAGAGGAACTAAGTCAATCGCGTCTGGTAAGGCAGTTCCAGCTCAGCTGGACGACGAACACGATACCGCGACAATTTGCGACGGATTGCTGGCCGGCCGATCAGTGTAACAACACCAAGACACAGTGAGCATGCATCCAGGGCCGGTACGCTGATGGGGGCTTATTCACCCGACTTCGAAATTCGGGTTTCGAGGCAGCGCTCGATGGCGGCGGTGAAAACCGCGGCACCCTTTTCGTTGAGGTGGCTCCTGTCGGCGCGAAAATTCTCTGGACCCAAGCTACCAACCGGCAAGGGATAGTAAAAGGATATGTGCTCGGCGTCGGCCGCAGATGCTAGTAGATCATTGGAATGACTGAGAGAGGGCGGTATCAGCAGAACGAACTGGACCCCGTAACGCGCGCAAAGCTGCTGCATTGCCCGCAGGTGGCCACGAGCTTTGGCCACGAGTTCCTCATCAGCGGGAACGGATCTTTTTGTGCTGTCTGCGAGCTCGTGGAGGGCCGCTGCATAGGGCGGATCGGCCTTGTTCAAAACAAAATTTCTTATCGTCGCCCTGCTGGCGTAGAACGCGCTCCAGTGGGCGAGAACTAATTCAGTGATCTGTGTGGGATTCATTCCAGCGTCATGGGCGACGGGCAGGAGTTCAGAAACGCCGAAAAGATGTCGGGCGCTGTAATCGCCGAGTGTTAGCGAACTCACGGTCTGCCCGAGATTGAGACACAACACCACGGTGGAGGGTCGGACTCCGGATTCGAATAGATGATGCAGACCGTAGTACCAGTCCAAGTATTCAGTGTTTTCTATCACGTACCGGAAGACCCGAGCATGGGGCGCCATGTCTTGCCTTATCTTGGGATAATCGAGACCACGCAAGAGCAGAGAATTTCCAGCCAACAATAGGGTAGGGGCTGAATCGGATCGAGCGGGATGGATCGAGGTTAGTTCCCGTTCATCGCTGGTGATTCTGCTTTCAATCTGGCTGATCCGAGGGAAGGCATAGCGCGAGAGCGCCTCCGCAGCCAGCACTACCAGCACGACAGATGCAATCGCGAGGATGGTAGCGCGACGCAGGCTGGGACGTGTGGTATGGGCCGCCACGAGTTCGGGGGACCGCTCAGAATTGGAAGTAGATAAAGGCATTGGTTTCGCTCGCTGCGAAAGCGATCATCAAAACTGCCATCAAAACGCCGGTGGACACTGGGATGGCAAGATGCGCTTTTTCGAACATGTACTCTTCGCCGTAGGTTTCAAGCCGATAATCGACCAGAAGCATAATCCCAGAAACCACTGCCAGGAAAACCAATTCCGGACCATATTGCGGTTCCCACTGGAGACGGATACTACTACGAAGCATTTCCAAGGCCGCGGCCAACGATTTTGCACGAAAGAAGATCCAACTCACGCCGACCAAACCAAGTGTCAACACGCGACCGTACCAGGCCGAGTTTTCTCCCTTGGGCCAGACAAGGCGTTCCACTGAAAGCCACGCTCCATGGATCCCGCCCCAGATCACGAAAGTCCAGTTTGCGCCGTGCCATAGACCTCCGAGTAGCATAGTGAGCATCAGATTGACGTAAGTCCGCGCCGGGCCCTTACGATTTCCCCCCAAGGGGATATACAAATAATCTCGAAGCCAGGTACTGAGACTGATGTGCCAACGCCGCCAAAAATCCTGTAGACTTCGCGCAAGATACGGCTGGCGGAAGTTGAGCATGAAATGAAATCCCAGTAGTTGCGCGGCCCCTCGAGCCATGTCACTGTATCCGCTGAAATCGCCATAGATCTGCCATGCGAAGGCGTAAACGCCGATCAGGGTAGAGAAGAAATTGGAACCCAGTCGCCCGTCAAAAGCAGCATTAGCCAGGTTGGCACAACTGTCTGCAATGACGGTCTTTCGAAACAACCCGGACAGAAGCAGCATACAACCGTCGAAGAAGGCCCGATCGTTGAAAGTGCGCGGTCGCTGTACTTGCGGAAGAAGGTGCGAGGGACGCTGAATCGGCCCAGCAATCAAATGCGGGAAAAGGGTGATAAACAAGCCATAATCGACAAATGATCTCGACGGTTCAAGTTCTCCTTTGTATACATCCACCACGTAGGCAATTTCCTGAAACGTGTAGAACGAGATCCCGGGCGGCAAAATAATTTTCAGGAAGAACATGGGCACGTTGTGGATGCCCATTGTTTGCAACATAGTGGCGAACGAGCCCACGAAGAAGTTGCAGTACTTAAAAAATCCTAGCAGTCCGAAATTGATGCACAGGGAAACGATCAGCAACGTGCGACGACGGTCGGGGCGAGTCTCGTCTGCGATCCGCTGCGCAATTATGTAATCGATGACGGTGGAAAAAATCATCAACAGCAAGAATCGCCAGTCCCACCACCCATAGAAAAAATAACTCGCAAGCAGAAGGAAGACGTTCTGACGTCGCCAACCCAGACGCCAATATGAGAAGACGACCAGCGACAAAAACACGAAGAAGATGGGCGTATCAAATAGCAAAGAGCTTAACCAAACGAGGAGGTATCAAAATTGATTGGACTGTAGCAGCCACTCTACACGCTGTCAAGGCGCGCTGTAGAGCCATAAAGGTCCCACAAGACAATCCCCAGCAGCAAGAAGCGGGGTTGTTGCTGCCAAGGTGAGGTGAGAGCTTCCGATTTCGGATGACGTCTCGAACTCTGCGAAACTAGCTCAAGCCCGAGACTCGTGGCATGTATCTTGGAGTCCCAGGGCAGCATAGACAGCAGATCTCATCTTAATTCGACCACGAAGACGTCTCCGCGGCAGTTCGTGCCGATGGTGCAGGTTGCGGTTCCCGACTCAGAACCGAGGTTGCCCATCCAATCCGAGGAGAAGATGAAGAACCTGCCATCCTGGGATACAGTTCCAATTGCGTACTGGGTACTGAATTTTTGCGAGTTGGCAGTGATGAAGGTGTGAGCAAAACGCCAGGTCTTGCCGCTTCCGTCGGCTGCGACCGCGATAATTTCGTTGTACCAAGGCGCGGGGAATGGTTTGAGATTGCTCCACGTGCTGGAGAAGAAGGGAACAGAGTCCATCGGATCGACATTGTTCCATGATTGGTGCTGATCCAAGGGGGCCACAATTGTCGGTGGCAAATCATTACTGACACTCCTCGCTGACGCAGCCACGGCAAATGAACGGATCACCTGGTTTGCCATGGGTGAGTTGTTGCAGTTCACCCAATGACTGTAGCCTTCCGTCCAATGTCCGCTGCAGAGGCCTCCCTGGCCGCAGGACGTGACATTTGTAGTTCCAATCTGCCAGTAGTACGGCCCCGATGAGCATGACCCCGAGGTGCACTGGGTGGGAACGATGATCAGCCAGTTTCCATCCTTCGATAGCTTCACGTTGTGGATGGTCCAACGGTCGGGGATGTTGATGGTTCCTCGCGCTCCCCACTCGCCGGAAACCTGCCCCGTCTGCGTGTTCAGCATGGTGCAGCCGCTGCCGACCTTGTAAGACACAGCGTAAATGCCGCTGCCCTGGGTGCCTGAGTTGGAGAATGCCGCCCCGAAAGTCTTGTCGTCGCCGCTCACCCCGCCATTTGAACCCCAGGTTGCAGTGAATTGCGATGGCAGGCAATTCGCGCTGCTGGTGAACTTATAAACCGGCTGCGCAGTGGGGGGGGTTGTACGATCGCTGAAATCGTATTTGCTGATGGACGTTCCCGAAAACGTGTATAGCAGGTTGGCATTCACTCGGCTCCAGATTCCACTGCTGGGTACCATCAAACCGTTAGTCGAGGGAAAGTTCGAGACATACATGCGTGAGGCTTGCATGGTGGATGGATTGAAGCTGAAGGGATATCCGTTGGCACCGCTGTCCATCACGAGGAACAGCGTCGAATTGAGGTTCCACAGGTTATCGTCGGCACTTCCACTGGCGGAAGACACGAAGGTGCGGTTCACGAAGATGGGGTTCGGATTCGTTCGCGCATCCGTAATTCTCACGATGCGATTGTGGAAGTCGGGGTCTAAAACGATGGTGTTTGCACCCCTCAGATTACCCACGCTGGGCGGTGTCTGCGGTAGTTGCACAATGCTGAGGTCCGTGCGGGAGCAGTTATAGGTAGGAGGTCCGCAACTACCAGCTTGGGCTACGGGCAGAGAGAAGGTCCGCTGAGCAGTATCTGCCCTCGTATCCGATCCTCGCACCGTAAAAGCAAAGGTTCCTGCCTGCGTCGGCAGTCCCGAGAGCGTTCCGGTGGTGCTGTTGAGCATTACGCCTTTGGGTAGAGAGCCGGAGCTGATGCTCCAGGTGTAAGGCGGCTGTCCCCCGGTCGCGATCAACACGGCTGAATAAGGTTCGTTGCCAACTGCCGGCGGAATTCTAGCCGTCTCGATGGCCAGTACGGTGTTCCTCGTAATGCTGACCGACGTGTCAGCTTGTACTCCCTGGTCCGCGATACTGGTGGCCTTTACAACAACGGTGTTGCTGGTGCTGTTCGTTGGCGCCGTAAAAAAGCCGGTGTTGGAGATCGTTCCGGAGCTTGCGGACCAGTGGACAGCTGTATTGCCGGTATTAGTGACCATAGCGGAGAACTGTATGTGTCCACCTGGGGCCATGGATGGATTGATCGGTGTGATGTGAACTGCGACGCATTTGTCGCAAGGCCTAACGGTCACATTGTATCCGTGCTCCCGGAAGGCGCGCGCTGGTTCGCTCTCAACGGCTATCTTGAAGTTGAACCTGCCCGCCTTAGTCGGCGTTCCAGAAATTTGTCCCGTTTGCGCATTGAGTGCTAAACCGCTCGGCAATTCGCCCTGCGTCACCGAGAAGCGAAATTGAGAGCTCCCGCCAAGGGCGGACAGTGCTGAATTGTAGCTGGTGCCAACAATGCCATCCGGCAGACTAGTTACAACGCTGCGCGGGGTCGGCGCAGAGGTCGAAGAACTTAGAGTGTTGGGTATGCTACTGCATCCGACAGTGAAAAGGGTACACAGAATGGCGCTGGCCAGGAATGAAACCAGCGTTGACGTTGTCTTTCGGTGCTTAGCTTCGACGAAGATTGCCGATTTGGCGCGCAGCATCGATTTCCCTCGGAGAACGGATTTGGGGGACCAAGGGCTTAAGTCCGCAATTGCGACTTTAGGAAAATCGGTGCGAGGCTCACAGATAACCGAAGACCGTGTCCGGATACGACACAGAAGTGCAAAGTGGGCAAGGACCGAAGGCGCACTCGTGTGATGGACGTTTCATCAGCGCAAAACCCAGCTTTCGAGCGCCTTTCGGAGGGATTTACAGCAGAACTTGATGTAGTGGACGGGAGTTGGCGGAGTTTAGTATGCCGAGTCTTGCATCGGGCGCGAAGTACCTTCGTAACTATGATGCCGTGAGCCGGATCCAGATCACGCGCGCATTTGCGGAGATTACTGCAAAATTGCAGCGCAAGGCCGATGAGGAAAACATCGAGCGTGGCAGCGTCAGCGCCGATTCCTGACGATCTTGCTTATTTCAGCATCAGGGTACGCAGACGATCATAAACGGTGTTCCCCAGTGTGCGCTTGGCGGCGTCTCGCGCACACTCAGATGCGCGCATGCGCCACAGTGCCTGCCCCGTGCAGATACGCTGAAACCTGGTCAGATCGGTTCCGCGCAAAACGGCGACTCGCCCAAGCTTGTACGGATCGTCCCCGGAAGAATTGGCGTGAGTTCGGCTGCTTGCAAACGAGCGGTAGCCAGCTTCGCGAGCCAGCTTCAGGCTTCTCTCATCGAACCTGCCTCCCGGACAGGAGAAGTGCAGCACCTTCTCGCCGATCATCTGCTCCAGCTTTTTCCCGGCATCCACAATCTCTGTACGCAGAGCGGCAGCGTCAAGATCATCAAGATAGGCATGGGTCATGGAATGGCAGCCGATTTCAAAACCGTTTTCCTGCAACTCGCGCAATTGTGCTGGCGACAGATAGCCACGCTTGCCAACAAACCCGGCGGTCACATAGAAAGTGGCGCGAAAGCCGCTTTCCTTGAGAATGGGAGCGGCGCTGATCAGATCTGTTTCAGAACCATCATCGAAAGTGATTGCCACAGACTTCGCGGAAGGATATTTGAGTGCTTCGCTGACGCTGAGCCCCTGCCATTGCCCCTGAGCTAGCCACACTACTTGGGAACGGAACGATGCCTCAGGCAGGATGTAACGGACATAGCCGGGCTCCGACTGGCACAACGGGCGCCCGGACAACTCTAACTCGTGATACATCAGGAAGACGATCCCGTGCTCTGCCATCAAAAAATCCTGCGCAGCTGTGCCTTGAGAGATTCCGGAACGCGAATGCCAAGACGATCGAGCTGCTGCTTTCCGTTTTTGAAAAACCGCCACATGGAACGGGAGCGGGCCTGCACCCGGGCAAACTCGTCTAAGAGAGTCTCGGACAAGACGCCGTCGGATGGGAGTTGCAGATCATCCTTTTGTGCGTGATAGGCGCCCTCCGCCAGAGCACTTCGGATTGCCTCCGGACGGAGTGAGCCGCAATCGAGCAGGACATGCAAGCCTCGGTATTGATGTTTCCAGTGCAGGTCCAGTCCGTAAAACGCACGCATTTGGGGAACTCGTTGTTTCAATCGCTGAAGCAATCGAAAAGTGCCGGGACGCGGTGCATAGCGCCCGTCGTATTTCGAGTTCCAGGTTTCGATTGCTCGGGGCAGTGTCTGGAAGGTCTCAATCCATTCGAAAAACTCGTCTTTGGGATGCGCGATGACTGAGATCGCGCTTTGAGAATCAATGTGCCGGATCACTTCCTGAGGATCAGACGACTGGGTCAGCTGAGTGGCGGTGTAGCCGAGGATGTGCATCTCTCGTTCGCATCGGTATTCGAGTCCCGGGACGAGGCAGAATTTCTCGTCCGAGAGCGACTTGCATTCCTGCCTATAGCGGTGGACGGAAGCTTCGTCGAAATACTCGGCATGATCGGTCATGCAGAGAAAAGAGCAGCCCGCCGCAACGAAAATTTCGCGCAGCTCTGGCAGCGTGAACTCGCCGTCGGAGTAGGTGCTATGAGCGTGTAGTGCGCCTTTGAACATTGTTGGCGGCTCAATTCCTACCGAACAAACGCAAACCAGTGCTCACCCAGTCGCCGAATTCAGGCAGCGGATCGCGCCACTGAAACAGATCATGATAGGTCCCCGGCACTGGCCTCAGAACGTCTAGCAGTGTTGCCACCCGCCCTGGGAACCTGCCCGGGTAACCCGCCGGCGGACCCTTCCAGACACCAACGAGATGGCGTAGATCGCCCAGCAGCCAGCGACAACGAACCCCTGTTCGGTAGCTGGTCTGCGGCTCGATATCGCCCTGCTCGGCCATGCGGGCCAGCAGCCCAGGAAAATCCACTCCTGCATAGCAGGCCAGTGGAAGCGAATGCCAGAACCTCCCGTTGACCTCCATGAATACTGGAGAGCAGCCAGCTTTTCTACGGTACTCGATCATAGCTACCCCATGCCAGTGTAAGGCAGCCAGGATCAACAACGAACAACGACGAACCTCGGGATCAACCGAGACACTTTGCCGTACCGCGCTTCCCGATCCTGTGGGATGAACATCCCGAATCCGGCGATGAGCAAATTCCGCGCGCAACTCCCCATGGTGCATTAGCGCAAAATATCCAGTCCCTTCTCCCTCCACGAATTGCTGAACCAACACCGAAGACGATCGCGTGCGGATATCACAGAAAGCTTCTTCGCACTCCGCCAGGCTGGTTGCGTAGCGCGGCCGACCTCCAGTGCGGATCTTGCCGTCAGGCGAGAGCTCTTCGGAGGCAAATGGCTTCAATACAAGAGGGAATCGCAGCGTATTTGCCGCGTCCAGCAACTGCTCTGAACTGGTGACCAGGGCAGTTTTTGGCACGACGATGCCCAGCGACGCCGCCAGTCTTGTAGTCTCATCCTTGTTAAAAGCGCGCACCAGATCCTTCTGATCAGGGAATACGAATCGCGCCTCCGCCGAAGCCAACAGCCCGCGATTTGCGGCCAAGGGAAGCATGGTTGCTTCCGTCATGGGCAAAATCAAAATCCCGGGATTAACCCGAGCGAAAGCAACGATTGCCTGGACGAACAGGTCCGCAGATTGGTGCGGGGAGGGATAGCGAAACCGGGCGGATGAAGTGCGCGACCAGCTCGCCTTCGACCATGATGCCGCTTCCCCGGAAATTACGGTATAGCCCGCCCGCCGCAGCGAGCGGACGCTGGCCACTGCCTGATTCTGGTTTCCATCCAGTACCAGGACCTTCATGATTGAGCAGGAGCCCCAGTTTCCCGCGAGAATGCGCGTGGCGGCTGTGCGCTGCTGACGTCACTTAGAATTTGGGAAAAGAGGCGCTCGATGTTCGACCAGTCATACTGAGCAGCTACTTTCGCGGCAGCCTGCTCGTAACCGCGTCGGCACTGAGCGTCCCGCAGTAAGAGACAGACAGCTTCCGCGAAGCTCTTTGCGTTATCCGCCAGGATGAGGTCACGCCCGCTCTGTACATCCAGTCCTTCCGCCCCGATTGAGGTCGAAACCACCGCTTTGCCGACAGCCATGGCCTCGAAAATCTTCAGGCGGGTTCCGCCGCCGATTCGCAACGGGACTACCATGACGCTGGCGTCATTCAGGTACTTGCTGACAGAAGGAACCGTGCCGGTTACTTCTACGAAGTTCGATGCCAGTTGCTTGACGCTGACGTGCGGGTTTCGTCCGACAATTTGAAAAAGGGCCTGCGGAAATTCTGTCCGGATCTGAGGAAATATCTCGGTACAGAAGTAAGCTACGGCATCAACGTTCGGCTCCCAATCCATGGAACCGGTAAACACGATGCGTGGTGGATCCGCCGAGGCGGGCGGGGCCGGAGTGTATTTCTGGGTATCGACTCCGGTAGGCACCACAGTGACGGAAGAACCGGGGTCCATCGCCAAAAATTGTCGTCGATCGTGCTCGGAGACGGCGATGACATGATCGAATTTGGCGAGCGCGCTGCGCTCGTAGTTCAGCATTTTCTTAGCTTCGAGTTCATAGACGAGACGCTTCGCCGGATTCGATTCTGCATCCGCCATGCGCCTCCACAGAGCCGACTCCACGTTGTGCTGGAAGAGAACCGTGGGCGTCAGAAGCTTCTCGGGGAAGTTTCGCGACGCGGAGAGAAAATCGCACACGGCTACATCGAGATTTTGGCCCTGCAGCCAGCCGGCAACGGCGCGTTGCACTTTGGGATGAGTAAATTTGCTCACCGCGAATGGCGCGGGCTGAAACACTCCACCCACATAGTCCAGTGCCTGGGCCACAAAATGCCCATCCAGCGCGGCCGTATAAATGGTTTCTGCTCCTGGAAACTCGCGCTGGATCGCCATCTCGTAGTCAGAGTCCCGCTGGCCACCGTAATAGGAAAGCAGCGTGACTTGGTGGTTCCGCGCAAGGTGCCGAAGGATATTGTAGGAACGGATCTTTCCTCCGGTATCGACCGGCAACATCTTGCCCGCTTTGACCCAGAGGATACGCATATTTTCACCAGCAGATCCCTTCGTACTTGGCCGCCGCGGGGCGGCGGTCCTTTTCCAGGTTCACCAGATCAAGCACAACGTGATCAGGACGAAGATGGGGCTGCAGTTGGTCGCGAGAAATTCCGCGAGTGCCAACGATTACGACGTCTGCATCGCCCAGGATCGTTGCAAGATCGTTCTCCAGCAATGATCCGATATGCGGAATCGTTTGCTCAATGTATTCGCGATTTGAGCCAATCAGCCGACCGAGCGACACGTTGTCGTCCCAAATCTTAATCGTGCAGCCCTCGCCCAGCAGCCGCTTGATGAGTTGTACCTGGGGACTCTCTCGCAAATCGTCAGTGGCCGCTTTGAAACTCAACCCGAGCATGCCAATTTTCCGCTTCCCGGTCGCCAGAATCATCTCCACGGCACGATCGAGGTGTTCCTCATTGCTGGGAAGAACCGATTGCAGCAGCGGAAGAGTCAGATCCAGTTCTTTCGCACGATAATTCAGTGCGCGCACATCCTTGGGGAGACACGATCCTCCAAAGGCGAAACCGGGCTTCAGGTATGTGGGAGAAATATTGAGTTTCGTGTCAGCCGTGAAAATATCCACCACGGCGCCGGGATCAACCCCAAGCTCCTTTGCCAGCGTACCCACTTCGTTGGCAAACGAGACTTTGACCGCGTGCCATGCATTGCAAACGTACTTGACCATTTCGGCGGAACGAAACGAGGTCTCAAAAATCCGTCCTGGGACCCATTCATAGATCTCGCGTAATTGCGCGCTGTGTTGTGGGTCCCCTGCACCGATCACAGTCACCACTGGTTCCAGGAAGTCCGCGACGGCCGTTCCTTCCCGCATAAACTCCGGATTGACGCACACCCCGAAGTCCTGGCCCAATTTTTTACCCGAAGCTTTTTCAAGAGCCGGGACGACGATGGTCTCCGCAGTGCCGGGCAAAACCGTACTGCGCAAAACGATCAGATGAAATGTCTTTTTGCTCTGCAGTATCTTGCCTATTTCCCGGCAAACGGGCTCGATATGGCCCAAATCAAGTTTCCCGTTACGCAGACTCGGAGTTCCCACGCAGAGAAAGGATATGTCGCTGTTGAGGACCGCGGATTCCGATTCCGAAGTGGCGCTAAGCAGGCCATCCGCGTGGCCCTTGCTGATCAGATCGGGGACTCCAAGTTCCACGATAGGGCTGCGGCCGGACTGCATGGCTTCAATCTTCGTCCTGTTCAAATCGACTCCGATAACCTTGTGGCCTTTGTGTGCGAGGCAAGCTGCCGTTACAGTGCCGACATAACCTAACCCAAATACGCTGATCGACCGGTTCATCTGCTTACGCTGTCCCTTTCTCGGAATGACAGGTATCGAATTGGCTCAACAAAGTCGCAATGGTGAGTATAGAGGCGCTCGTTTGGCAGGTCATCGTGTTACGCGGGATTGTGCCCGGGAACTCGCTTCGTTTCAGCAATATACAGAAAAATCAGAGATCTTGGAGCCGATCTGTGGTTGAGCCGGGCAGGCGTTTACCCACCCGCTTCGGTCTCGCGAATAAGATACTATTAAAACACGCGCACCGAGTTGCAACAGACACGCCGGTAACCGAGTCTAAAGGCACTGCATGGCATTATTCTAGATGGGCGTGAGTCTCAGCAACCCAGACCTGTCGGCAGTAGCCGCACCTCTGAAACCAGCGGGGGTGGTACCCTCCCATTCGCAACGCAAAGTATTTTACTTGCTGGACTCCCTCAACGTCGGAGGAACTGAAACGCAAGCTGTTGAACTTGCTCGCCGCATCCCTGCGGCCGGTTACCAGGTGACGCTCGGCTGCCTGCGTGCCCAGGGTCCGCTGTTGCAAAGGCTCGCTGAAACTCCCGTTGTCCTGCAGGAGTTTCACCCCAACGGAGGCATAGACAGCCCGGCCGGAATTTACCAGTTGCTCCGCCTAAGCCGGTTCTTGCGAAAACAAAAATTCGATATTGTCCACACTCACGACCTATGGTCGAACCTCATGGGCGTACCGGCGGCGAGGCTGGCTGGAGTGCCGGCCATTGTCTCCAGTCGCCGCGATCTGGCTCATTTTGATTGGTATCGGGGAAAACGCCGTGCCTGGTTACGCCGCATCCAAAACTTGTCCAGTGCCGTGCTGGCGAATGCTTCTCCGATCCGAGAAGCGCTGATCGCGGAGGACCGCTTCGCGCCCGAGAAGGTGCATGTCATCCACAACGGAATCGATGTCGAGAAATTTCGCAAGGGGCGAAACTGCCGCGACATTTTATTTCCCAATGTGGGCAACGCCAAACTGGTTGTGCTGGTCGGGAACATGCACAGCGATGTCAAAGGCCATCCCTGGCTCATTGAGTGCGCTCCCAGAGTCACGCGCGAGTTTTCCGATGTGCGATTCGTCCTGGTCGGCGACGGCGCACAACGAACTCAGTTTGAGCAGCAAGTTGCGAGCCTGGGTCTCACCGAGAACTTTCTTTTTCTGGGCAGCCGTGCGGATATTCCCGACATCCTCGCTGCCTGTGATGTTGCCGTGCTTCCGTCCCGGGCGGAAGGCCTGTCCAATGCCTTGCTGGAATACCTGGCTGCGGGACTACCGACAATCGCTAGCCGGGTGGGCGGCAATTCGGAACTGGTGGAGGACGGCGCCAGCGGCTTCCTGGTGCCGCCTGGTTCAGAAGCCCTCGGCGCGGCGTTGCTGAAAATGCTTCGCGACCCCGAATTGATGCGGAGGTTCGGCGAACGAGGGCGCGAATTTGTGGCGCAGAACTTCAGCTTCGAGCGCCTGGTTCGCGAGGTTGATGCCCTTTATACCGCTCTGCTGCGGGAGCACGGAGGAAATCACTAGCCATGCCCAGTGGTTCCCTCCGTCGTCGCGTCGCACGCGTATTCTCCATGCCTCCACGCGAGATTCTGGACAGAGTCCGGCAATACGCAACTGCTCGCGCCGATCTGCACCGGTATCGAACCGGGCACACTTTTGCCCGCTCGGAATCGCTACAGGAATCATCAGGGCGCTTCTTTTTCACTCCCGCCGAAATTCCTGCACTTGTTAATGAGCTGAAGCGTATCGTTCCTGGGCAAACCAATGACATTGTGGTCCGGGCGGAGAGCATTTGCAGCCACCGGTTCGATCTGCTTGGGTACGAAGACCTGGATTATGGCGCGGAGATCGATTGGCATCTGGACGCAGTGCACGGCCGACGCGCACCTCTCAAGCCATGGTTTAAAGTGAAATATCTCGATTTCGACGAAGTCGGAGATTCCAAGGTCATCTGGGAACTGAACCGCCACCAGCATCTGGTCACGCTTGCAAAAGCCTACCGGATCACCGGTGAGGAGAAGTTTGTCCGCGAGATCTTTGCGGAGTGGACCTCCTGGCAGCAAAGCAATCCATATCCCATGGGAGTGAATTGGGCCAGCAGCCTTGAGGTTGCGTTCCGGAGCCTGTCCTGGACCTGGACTTTTTTTTTCCTGCTCGAGTGCCCGCTCTTCACTGCTCAGTTGCGCTGGAAGTGGAGAGATGCGCTGAGTCTCAACGGACGTCACCTCGAGACCTACCTGTCTACGTACTTTTCTCCGAATACCCATCTTCTCGGGGAGGCTCTGGGATTGTTTTTTCTAGGCACTCTTTTTCCCGAACTCCAGCTGGCCAAACGCTGGCAACGGCGGGGATGGGAGATCCTGAATCGCGAAGCGGCGAGGCAGGTGCGGGCTGACGGATTCTACTTCGAACAATCGACGTACTATCACGTTTATGCGCTGGATATGTTCCTGCATGCCCGGATTCTGGCAGGGCTCAACGCAATGCCCATTCCGCCGGAATTTGATCGTACCCTCGAACGCATGCTGGAGGCTCTGCTTTTGCTCTGTAGAGCCGGCATTCCGCTGAGCATTGGCGATGATGACGGCGGCAGATTGTTCGATCCTTGCCGCAACCGTTCAGAACACATGCTGGATCCTCTCGCCACGGGTGCCGTTCTGTACCGCCGCGGCGATTTCAAGTTCCTGGCCGGCGCTCCACGCGAAGAAATGCTTTGGCTGCTGGGCCTGAAGGGGCTGGCTGATTTCGATTCGCTGCCCGAGTCGGAGCCGGCCTGGGACTCGACTGCGCTGCCCGCCAGTGGCATCTACTTGATGCATGAATCCTCGGGGCAACAGCTGCAGATTGATGCAGGACCATTAGGCGCCGGAAGCGGAGGACACGGGCATGCCGATGCGCTCAGCGTGGGCCTTTTGCGACAAGGTCATAATCTGCTGCTGGATCCGGGAACGTTCGAGTACGTCGGCGACAGTGACGAACGAGTTCGCCTCCGCTGTACTCGTGCTCATAACAGCCTTGAAGTAGACGGGCTTGCTCAATCGGATCCCGCAGGCCCTTTTTCCTGGAGCAGTTTTCCCCACGTCAAAGTGGAAAAATGGATCGTCGGTCGGGAATTCGATCTCTTTCACGCAACTCAGGATGGGTATTCGAGGTTACCCTCTCCCGTGCTGCACCATCGCTGGGTATTTCATGCCAGGGATTCGTTTTGGCTGGTGCGCGACGTGGCAGAAGGAGGGGGATCTCACCAGTTGAACGTTTCCTGGCACCTCGGCCCGACGTTGCGTCCCGAAAACGCGAGCCCCTTTGTGTTCGGTAACGGACGCAGTGATCTAGCCTTGCTGACGCCAGAGGGCCATACATGGTCTCAATCTGTGGGCCGGGAATATTGCTCTCCCGCTTATGGGAAGAGAATGGGTACAAGCGTGATCACCTTTGGCGCACAGGATGAGCTCCCCATGGACTTTGTCACGCTCGTCATGGCTGGTGAGCCGGGTCAGTTAGATCTGGGGCAGCTCACCAGGGAAAGCGACTCCACTGCCACAAAGATCTCCGGCTATCGATACCGCAATTCGCGCCAGGAGCACGCTTTCTTCTTTGCCGCCCAGCAGGGTTCGTGGAAGTTGGTTTCCTGGGGCAGCGACGCCGAGTTTCTGTGGTGGCGACTGGATCGTACCAAAGATG
>DASVAE010000016.1:0-40518 GCA_036376495.1 Candidatus Sulfotelmatobacter sp.
TCGGGGCGTGAAAGGGAACGTCTCAACGATTAGCGCTTTTGCGCATTCACCCGCTGTTCGACTGCCGTGACCAGATTTTTAGTCGCAGGGATGTCGATGTGATGGCGTTCTGCGCCTCGCAGGATCGGTCCGGCGATCGCGTCCAGTTCCGGCGTGCGCCCCTGCTCCACATCTTTTTGCATCGAGCTGCGCATATTGCCGGGCATCTTCGCCAGCCCCGCAATGACGGCTTCCGCCTTGAGCTGCGCGCCCTCAGAGACGGCGACCGCGCATGCCTCACGGATGCAGGTCATACCCAAATCCCGCCAATACGGATCGGACAGAATCTCGCCTGTGCCTTTATCCGACGCGGTTGTGGTGAGCGCAAACGGCCCGAGGAATACGAGCTTGCTCCACATCAGAGTCGGTTCGTGGTCGATGAAACGGCATTCGAATCCGATTTTTTGAAGTTGCTCCAGCGTGGAACTGAGCAAGGTGCGTCCTCTGGAAAGCACATTCAGGCGCGCAAAGGACGAGCGGTGAATCATGTGCCCGGGGGCGACTCGCTCCGACTCGACGGCGATGGTGGCCGGAATCACACGCTCGTTCCCGTATCGCGATCGCAGGAATGCGAGGTGGTCAATCCCGTTGAGCAAAGGAACGATGACGCCGACCGCATCGGGATTCTTCACCGCCGCAAGCGACTCCTCTAACTGCGTTGCCTTGACCGTGAGCCACAGAACATCGCAAGCGGGCACTCCGGCACTCGCGGTCACCGGCACGGTGAAGTTCCCGAACGGACTCTCCAGTTGAAGTTGTTGCGGATATTTTGCGAGCGCGGCGGCTCTGACCACCATGGTCACGGGCGCGCCGCTCCGAGCCAGGCAGGCGCCTATCAAGCCGCCAACCCCGCCTGCTCCCAGAATTGCGTGTCGTAATTGGTCTGGCATGCGGGTCTATTTGTGTTTGGCTGCCTCAGATGGAATGCACTCGAGAATTTCTGCTTCGCTCAGGGTGTGATCGCTTTTCTTGGCGCGCTGGTAAATGCGATCCACCACCTCGTCGGATGCTGGAATACCGCGCCGCTCCAGCCAGAACAACACATTCGACTTGCCGCTCATGGGTCCGACATCGATGATCTGATCCATCCCGAACACGTGCGAAGGCACCCCGGAATAAACCGTGTTGGCCAAGACGACATCATTCTTGTGATACGCCTTGATGATTGCCGCCGCATGCACCCCGGTTGCCGTCCGGAAGGCATCGTCGCCAACCACCGGATAATTCGCCGGAATGGGCACTCCCGTCGCCCGCGACACTGCCTGGCAGTAATGCTTCAATTTCGTAAGATCCTGCTGATCCCACGGCGGCAGTCCCATCAATTTCAAATTGACCAGCATCTGATCAATCTGCGTGTTGCCCACGCGCTCGCCCAATCCAATGGCACATCCATGCACGCAATTCGCCCCGGCAATAATGGCCGCCATGGAATTCGCAATGGCCAGTCCGCGATCGCTATGCCCGTGCCAGTCCACCCGAATCTTCTCGCCCGACGGCTTCACCACTTCTTGCATGATGAATCGCACCAGCGCAAGCGCGCCCATCGGTGTGGCGTGCCCCGCGGTATCGCAGATGCAGATCGCCCGCGCACCGGAGTTGATTGCAGTCGCGTACAAGCGCTTGACCGTCTCCGGATCGCAGCGGCTGGTGTCCTCGGTGACATACATAACGTCGAGCCCCAGCGAGACGGCATATTTAACGGCCTTCTCGGTCGTCTGCACCAGGAAGTCATCGCTCCAGCCTTCCGTGAATCGGCGAATCGGACTCGATCCAATAAACGTCGCGGCCTCGATCCGCAGCCCGGTCTTCTGGACGATTTCAGCGATAGGGCGAATGTCGTTCTCATGCGTCCGGGCCGCGCAGTTCGGCTGGATCTTCATCTTGTTCGAGACGATCTCCCGCGCCAGAGCGGTAACCGCTTCGACAGCGCGCGCCCCAGCTCCGGGCAGACCCAGGTCGAGCGCATTGATTCCCAACGCCTCCATCAGATGAAGAATTTCAATTTTTTCCGGAATCGAAGGATCGCGCACTGAAGGCGACTGCAGTCCATCGCGCAGGCTCTCATCGTTGAGCAACACCGGACCCGGCGGCAAGAGGCTAGCGGGGAAATTCTTGTTCCAGTCGTAGATGAGATCGGAGGTGTTCATGGACAAGCTGTGAGCAATGGGCTATGAGCAGTGAGCCATCAGCAATGAGCTACATACGGATGCAGCCCGACTTCGGATTGTTTACTTTCCCCAGAACCCAAGCAGGGGCCGGCAGTTGCTCACCGCTCATTGCTCATTGCTCACTGCTCATTGCTTCTCTTTGGGCGGCAGCGTCAACCCAAAGACCGAAATCATCCCCTCGCCCGCGACATTCACCTTGCTCTCCCCGGGAGCGGGCAGATAAAGCGCCTTGCAATTCTCGCAGCGGTAGACTTCCGCGTTCGGACCCCAGGCCTTCTCCACATCGCCGCACGCGCGCTCGACGCTATCGGTCGTGTAGAACCATCGCTTCAAGTGACCGCCGCAGAACTTTCCCTTGGCGTCCTTCTCATTGCAGGCGCGCTGTCCCGCCTTCTTGATCTTCACTTTGTGGTTGGGAAGCTGCGGAACGTTCTGTGTGCCGGAAGGGGTCACTTCGCCAGTAGCCAAGAGATATACTCCTCAGGTTTTGGCTGCCCCAGGCTTCGAAACCCGGGATTCACCGCTTACTCGCGCCATTGTAACCGAAAGCACTTCGCCCACGCCTCTGCTACTCTGGGCAGAACATCTAGGGACAGCCGCCATCGGCTGTCCGGCCCGGCGCAGCGGGCCAGGTTTGCCAGGGTGGCACTTATGACGAAGATAGCGAAAGACCCCAAGACCGGCGCGCGCCGTCCCGTCCGGCATTCCCCGACCAGCCGCGAAAATGCCGAGCACTACCGCTGGGGAGTCGATTGCGACGGCTGGTTTCTGGTGCGCGACAAGAACCTCAGCGTGATCGAGGAATTCATGCCTCCGGGTTCAGCCGAGGTCCGCCACCACCACGAGCACGCGCAGCAATTCTTCTACATCCTGGATGGTGAAGTTCTGATGGAAGTGGATGGAGAGAACCACCTGCTCGCCGCCGGAGCCGGTATGCACATCATGCCTGGCACGCGTCACCAGATCCGGAATCCATCCTCCAGCCCGGTGCGTTTCCTGGTAATCTCGCAGCCCTCAAGCCGAGGCGATCGAATCGACGAGCAAAGAAAATCGTAAGAACGCTCGCGCCCACGTAAGCACAGCCTCTCTGGCTGCCCAGCAGTCGGCGAAGCCGCGGCAGCGTCGTTTGCGATTTTGATTTATAACCGTTTTCTCCGCACGATTCCCGCCGCTCGCAGTGCTCCCCGCATTCGCCCCCACCCTCGTCCAAACTGCATATCCAGAAACCCTTCCATCTGGCGCCGGAAGCTCTCCCCGTACCCGTGCCACCAGACTTTTTTCATTCCCGGCAGTCGATCCGTGTCCACATACTTCACCCGCACCATCTCATCCAGCCCGAAGCGCCCATGCGTGCGCCCGACGCCGCTGGCCTTCACGCCACCGTGCGGAGCTTCGCTGATGCCGAAGCATGAAATCACATCATTCACCATCACCGTGCCGGCGTGAATGCGCCGCGCCAGACGCTCACCCCGGCTGCGATCCCGCGTCCACACACTCGCGGCCAGACCAAATTCCGAATCATTAGCCATGCGCACCGCCTCCTCGTCGTTTGCACATGGCATGATCGGCAGCACCGGCCCAAAGGTCTCCTCCCGCATGATGCGCATTTCATGCGTTACATCGGCGAGCACGGTCGGAGCGTAATAGTTCGGCCCCAACTGCGGCAAGCGACTACCACCTGCCAGAATCCTTGCGCCGCGCTGCCGCGCATCCTCCACGTGCGACTCCACAATCCTCACTTGCCGCTCCCGAATCATTGGACCCACGTCAGTGTGCACATCCATCCCGTTGCCCACGCGCAACTGCCTGGTCTTCTCGGCGCAAGCCTTCGCAAAAATTTCATATAAGCTGTGATGGACGTAGCAGCGTTCCACCGACAGGCAAGCCTGTCCGGCATTGACGAACGCTCCCCAAACCGCCGCGCTAGACGCCACGTCGACATCCGCATCGTCGAGCACCAGCATGGGATCTTTGCCGCCCAACTCCAGCACGACCGGAAGTAAACGTTCGGCGGCGGCGCTGGCAATGCGCTTTCCTGTGCCCACGCTGCCCGTGAAAACCAGTTTGTCAATGGGCGCGCCCAGCAGAGCCGCTCCCGCCGGGCCCTCTCCCACCACTACCTGGAACACGTCAGTCGGCAGTCCTGCGTCTTGCAGCAGCGATGCCAATTCGAGCGCCACCACCGGCGTCAACTCGGATGGTTTCAGCACTACGGCATTTCCTGCCACCAGTGCGGCCAGAGATTCCGTCGATGGAATCGAGAACGGATAATTCCATGGCGAGATAATCCCGATCACCCCATGCGGCTCGCGCACCAGCCATCCGCTCTTCAATTTCGCGACGATATTGGCGTGGGGCACCGGTTCGTCCCGCAGCAAGCTCCACGCGTTGTCGATCAGAAAGCGAGCAGCATCCAGCACCACGAGCACTTCGGTGACCAGCGCCTCCGCTAGCGGCTTGCCGGCTTCACGCGTGATCACGGCCGCAACTTCCGACTTGCGCGCGTAGAGCGCCGCCTGAAAATTGCGCAGGATTTCAATCCGCCGCCGCAGCCCCAGCTCCGCCCACCCCGGCTGTGCCGCCCGCGCCCGGGCCACCGCATCCCGGACCTCGCTCTCACCCGCACAGTCGATTTCGCGCAGAACCTCGCCCGTCGCTGGATTCAGCGACACAATTCTCCGTGAAGCGATTTGTAAGTCTGTTGCCATGGAAAAATCCTAAGCCTCGATGGCGATATCTGCCATGCCTGCCGTCACAGCACGCGCTCCCCTTCATATTCCACTTCGACTAAATAGAGCCCGCAGGCTGGAGCTGTCGCTCCCGCCGCTGCCCGGTTGCGAGCTTGAAGGATACGCGTGATGTCTTGTGTCTTCAGCGTTGCTTTGCCCACCAGCATGAATGTCCCCACCAAATTCCGCACCATGTGGTGTAGAAATCCCGACCCGCGCACGCTGTATACAAACTCTTCCCCGCAGCGTTGCCAGGCGGATGCAAAAATGGTACGCACATTCGACACGGGCTCGCCTTCTCGCCCGCGCTCCGGATCCACGGCCGCAAAGGAAGTGAAATCTTTCTCGCCGACCATCAGTCCCGCGGCGTCCGCCATCGCACTCTCGTTCAGCGGATACGGATAATGCCAGACATAGCGCGCCAGAAATGGTGGACAAATCGCGCCCCGATAGATGCGGTACCGGTAAGTCTTTGCCCGGGCCGAATGCCGCGCATGAAAGCCCGGCGCCGCTTCGGCAACCTCCATCACGCGCACCGATGCCGGCAAAATATCATTCAAAGCCCGCTGGAAATTCTCCGTAGGGACCGAGGACTCCGTGACAAATGTCACCACCTGCGCCAGCGCATGCACTCCCGCATCCGTGCGCCCGGATCCCTGCGGCAATACCTTTTCTCCGGTGATCCGTCCAATCGCTGAGGCCAGTGTCCCCTGCACGGTCGCCGCATCAGGTTGCACTTGCCATCCCGAGAATTCCGCCCCGTCATAGGAGAGGATCATTTTGAGATTGCGCATGTTGCGATCTTTCGAGTCCTTCGCCCCATCCCGATCATCGAAGGTACTTCGGGTTGTGCCAGCAATCTATCAGCTCCAGCAAGTGCGGCGTAACCCGTCCAGGTGTTGGTCAGATATACTATTCGGTTTCCGAGGAGTCTCGTTCTGTATTGCGCAACTCGGATCGAGTTCGCCCGGGAACCGTGCAACCCAGATGGCACGTGGAACCGGAAAGGTCGTTTTTCATCCCAGCTTTGAGGAACCTTCCGCCGTTTCTTTGCGTACCAATGCCTGAATAGGACATTTGTTTGGACGAACCCAGCTGCTCCGGCGCTTTTTTGCCGCCGAATTTATAACCGTTTCACGATTGGAGATGAGTAGATGCCAACCGCCCCTATAGCTTCATTCATCCGGTCCGCCGCCATCGCGAGTTTATCGGGAGTTCTAACTCTCGCGTGCCTGGCGCAGGAGCCGCAGCCTCCGGCCGCTCCCAGCGCACAAAACACTCCTGAGGCGCGCCCCCTTCCAGCCTTGAACTATGTCAAGCCTGCCTCTCATTTTCCTAATCCAGTAGGCCCCTACATTCCTAAGCATGTCGCCGATCCCAATCTCGCCAACACGGCGCGAATCGATCAGCTTATGCACGACGGCAAGCTTTATCTTTCTTTGAACGATGCCATTGCCCTCGCCTTGGAGAACAATCTCGACATCGCCATTGCGCGTTATAACCTCAACATCGCTGATACCGACGTGCTGCGGGCCAAAGCCGGCGCTCAGATTCTAGGTGTAAACCTCGGCGTGGTGCAGAACACTCCGGGCGGCGGCGTGGGCGGCATCGGTACCCAGGTTGGTACCGGCACTGGTGGCACCACTCTGGGAGCCGGCGGAGCAGGCGCAGGCGCCGGTGGCATAGTTGGTTCCACCGCGGGCGGACTGTTTGGTCCTCCCATCACCAGCTTCGACCCCATCATTACCGGAAGCTTCCAGAGCGATCACGCCAGCTTTGTTCCCACCAGTCCTTTTCAGGGAACGTTTCAGGGAACTACGACCGCAAACTTCCAGTACCTTCAGGGTTTCCATTGGGGAACGAATGTTTCGGTTGGCTTCAACAATAGCCGTGTCACTAGTAACAGCGGATTCCAGTCCGTAAGCCCGGCTCTGAACTCCGGCTTCCAATTCAGATTGACCCAGCACCTGTTGCAGGGCTTTGGATTTCCAGCCAACACTCGCTTCATTCGCATCGCCAAGAACAACCGTGAGTTGTCTGATGTGGCTTTCCGCCTGCAAATCCTCACCACCGTGGACCAGATCGAAAACATGTATTGGGATCTCGTCTACGCCTATGAGAACCAGCGCGTGAAGCAGGAATCTTTAGCGTTCTCCCAGAAGACACTCTCGGACACACAGAAGCAGGTCGAGATCGGGAGCCTTGCCCCCATTGAAGCGGTGCGCGCCCAAAGCACGGTTGCCGCCGACCAACAGGCCCTGACGGTTGCCAAGACCAATCTTCAATTGCAGCAGCTGGTCATGAAGAATGCGCTCAGCCGGACTCTGCACGATCCGGTGCTCGCCAAGGCAGACGTAATTCCTACCTCTACCATGGAAGTCCCCGAGACCGAGCAGGTTCAGCCCACCGAAGACCTGGTCAATGAGGCTCTTCATCATCGTGCTGAACTGGTCGAAGGCCGCATCCAGTTGAACAGCCAGGAACAAAGCAATAAAGCACTGCGCAGCAGTCTGCTGCCGACCCTTGACGCCTTCGCCTATTACGGCGGCTCTGGCTTGGGAGGCTCGCAGAATCCACGAAGCGTTTGTCAGACTCCCGACCAGCCTTTCTGCGCCAGCCCAACTCCTGATCCGACTCTGAACCAGTTTCCGCTCACCCCGTCGGTTGGGTACGGCTCAACCCTGAACCAACTCGTCAATTCCACTGCCCCGGACAAAGGCATCGGGCTGCAGCTCAACATCCCGCTGCGCAACCGCGCCGCCCAAGCCATTCAGGTGCGCGGAGAATTTGAATTCCGCCAGGCCCAGATGGCTCTGCAGCAAACGGAGAACAGGGTGAGCATCGAGGTACGTCAAGCCCAGTTCGCCGTGGAGCAGAATCAGGCTAGCGTGGCTTCCGCGAGAGCAGCTGTGGACTACGCCAGGCAGTCATTGGAAGCCGAGCAAAAGAAATATCAGTTCGGCACCTCCACGACCACTGCTGTTTTGCAGACGCGCAGCGCTTTAGCCACCGCGGAATCGACTCTGATGTCCGCCATGGCTGCGTATGAAAAGGCCCGCGTCGAACTCGATCGTGCAGTCGGTAACCTGCTCGACCACGCAGGCATCAGCATCGACGATGCAGCTCGTGGCCAAGTCACGCGCATGCCCAACGCTCCTTATGTGGCTCCGCGCAAAGATCTGCCCGCAGACCAGCCCGGAACCCAAACGCCACCACAACAGCCCCAGCAACAATAAACCACGTAGGGGCGGACCCACTGGTCCGCCCCCGAGCGAAGCGCGCGCCCCGGACGAATGCGCCCGGGGCTCCGCTTTTCCTCACAATTCTTTACAATCCCGCTGCACTTCCCCCAAACTTCTCCCGCTAAGATTGAATGACCAATGCGCAAAGATCGCATTCAACACTGGCATTACCTGTTGTGATCCTCAAATGCCTTCCCGCTATTTTTGTAAGGAGAAGCCCATGCAAGTACCGCGTCCGATTCCTGCCGTCACTTTGTACCTCTTCTGCGCTTTTCTGATCGCCTCATGCGCGCTGGCGCAACAGGCCGCGTCTCCTTCGATTGCTCCTGCCCCGCAATCGGCGCCGCCCTCGCCCGTTCACTTGCGGGACTATTCCCAACCGCGCGCCGCCTTTCCCAGATTCCTGCAGCCCTACACTCCGCGCCCGCTGGAGTTCTCAAATCTGGGCAACTCGCCGCGCATCGATGCCCTGATGCGTGATGGCAAGATCTATCTCTCCATCGATGACGCGGTCGCGCTTGCGCTCGAGAACAATCTCGACCTGGAGATCGCACGCTATAACCTCAATATTGCCGATGCCGATCTGCTGCGCGCCAAATCCGGCGCTAATATTCTCGGCATCAATACCGGCGTTGTGCAGAACACTCCCGGCGGCGGCGTCGGCGGACTCGGCGGCAGCGTCGGTTCTGGCACCGGCGGCACTACCGTAGCCGCAGGCGGCGCCGGTACCGGCACCAGTGGCTTAGTCAGTTCCACGCTCGGCATAGGATCGCCCATCACCAGTTTTGATCCCTCGCTCACGGGCACAACGCAGCTGGATAAGAATGAAACGCAGTCGGTCAGCGTCTTCAGCCCTGTCCCCATCGTGGCCCAGAACTCCTACACTTCGAATTTCGGTTACACCCAGGGATTTCACTTCGGGGGATCGCTCACCGGCGCCTTCAACAATACCCACCTCACCACCAATAACCCCACCAGCCTGCTCACGCCGCAGCTCGGCTCAACTTTCCAATTCCGCTTCACCCAGAATCTGTTGCAGGGCTTTGGTTTTCTTCCCAATACGCGATTCATCCGCATTGCCAAGAACAACCGCGAGATCTCCGACGTAGCTTTCCGCCTGCAGATCATCACCACCATCGACCAGGTCGAGAACATGTATTGGGATCTGGTCTATGCCTACGAAAACGTCCGCGTGCAGCAGGAGTCGCTCACTTATACCCAGAAAGCGCTCGAAGATGCCAAGCGGCAGGCACAAGTTGGAACCGTCCCGCCCATCCAGGTGGTGAGCGCGCAAAGCACAGTGGCCACCGGTCAGCAGAACCTCATCGTGGCCCAGAATAACCTGCAACTGCAGCAGCTCCTGATGAAGAACGCGCTCAGCCGCAGCATTGAAGACCCCATCCTCGCCGAGGCAGATGTCATCCCTACTTCCACTATGCAGCTGCCCCAGCAAGAGCCGGTCACGCCCATTCAGGATCTGATAAACCAGGCTCTGCAACACCGGGCCGAGCTGGTGCAAACCCGCATCGACCTGAACTCGCGGGATATCAATGTGAAGTCCGTGCGCAATTCGATGCTGCCCACCCTCCAGGCCTACGCCTACTATGGCGGCTCTGGCGTCGGTGGCGACATCAATCCAGCCGTTCCCACCTGCGCGGCCGGTTCCGGAAACTTCTGTTTTAATCCGGCCAAGGCGCCGCCCCCGTTCCAGCGTGCTACGAGCGTCGGATACGGCAACACGCTGAATCAGCTGGTGAACTCAACCTCCCCCGATAAAGGAGTCGGGCTCGCATTAAATATTCCCATTCGCAATCGTCTCGCGCAGTCCAACCAGGTACGCGCGGAGTTGGAATATCGCCAGGCGCTGGTTCGCCAGCACCAACTGGAAAACCAGGTGCGCATCGAAGTCCGCAATGCACAGTTCGACGTGAAGCAGAACCGCGCGGCAGTTCAGTCGGCGCAGTCGGCGGTCGACTTGGCGCGCCAGACTTTCGAGGCCGATCAACAAAAGCTCAAAGTCGGACTGACGACCCAAACGGCAATTCTGCAGGATGCCGCCACCCTCACCACCAGCGAATCGAATTTAGTTTCCGCCAAAGCCGCCTTTGAGAAATCGTTGCTTGAACTCGATCGCTCCACAGGCCTGTTGCTCGAGCACGCTCACATCGACGTAGCCGATGCCACCAGCGGTCAGGTTACGCATTTGCCGGAAGTTCCTTTCGTCGCACCCAGAGACAATGCTGCCCCCGCCACGCAGCCGGCGCAACCAGGCCAGCCCTCGCAACCACCTCCACAACAAGGAGGCCAACTGTAAACCACAACCCGACGGCCGAACCGTATCTGCGTGCCTTTACTAAATTTCTTCGCGCGTCCAAAATAGAAATTCGACCCGCACCCACTTTCCGCGGATCGCTAGACAAGGAGCCTTCATGGCAGTAGCAACTGGTGAACTCATCCGGGCAATGAATTATGTGGACGACATGACCACAACTCTCCGCCGTATCTGCATCTACATCCCCAACATGAACTCTGACGAGCGCAAGCGTCTGGCCGAAGCCCTGCGCGGCGCGGCTACCGCCATCAATTCCGCTATCGCCGACCTCGAGAAGGCGGACAAGTAGGTGCCCCCAGTTCAGACGATCGCCGTCATCGGCGCCGGCATCATGGGACGCGGTATCGCCCATGCCGCGGCTCTTGGCGGCTATCCCACCATCCTCGAAGACCTGCTGCCCAATGCACTGCGCAAGGCCGAGACGGAGATTCGCTCCAACCTCGACAAGGCGGTGGAACTGAATAAAGTGACCGCCGCCGATGCTGACGCCGCATTCAGGCGGCTAGCCTACGCCGGTTCGGTCGAGGAAGCAGCACGCCAGGCCGATCTGGTCATCGAAGCCGTCCCCGAAGAGATGGAGTCGAAGATCGAAATCTTCACTCTTCTCGACAAAATCTGCCGGCCCGCCACCATCCTCGCTTCGAACACTTCCTCTCTGAGTGTGACCGAAATCGCCAGCGTTACCTACCGTGCCGAACGATGCATCGGAATGCATTTTTTTAATCCTGTGCACAAGATGAAGTTGCTGGAAGTAGTGCGCGCGCTGGAAACGGATGAAGAAACATTGAGTACGGCGGTCGAGGTCGGCCGGCGCATGGGCAAGGAAGTGGTGGTCATCAAGGAATCCCCCGGCTTCATCACCAGCCGCATCAACGCCATGATCGGCAACGAAGCTTTCTACATGCTGCAGGAAGGAATCGCCAGTCCGGCCGATATCGACAAGGCGCTGAAACTCGGCCTGAACCATCCCATGGGCCCCTTCGAGTTAGTCGATCTGGTGGGACTCGACACGCGCCTCAACATTCTCGAATACCTTCACAAGTCGCTTGGGGAAAAGTATCGCCCAGCCCCGCTGCTCGTTCAGTATGTCAAGGCCGGGCGCCTGGGACGGAAGTCCGGCCGCGGCGTTTACGAGTATCCCGAAGCGAAATAGACGCGGCCTCACCCTTCGCGTGCTCAGCGATGCCCCACTCAAATAAACCAGGCCACCTTGGCTACACGCGCGGCAGCTGGGGAAGAACGTCGAAGTGCGAATCGCGGGCGAACAGAAGGAGCGAATGTTGCAGGACGAGCGCCGCGATCCACATATCGTTCGTCGGGATGGGCGTGCCCTGCTTTCGCAGTTGGCGGTAAACAGCGCCGTACTGCTGGGTTGTCTGTTCGTCGGCATAGAGCACTCCCACCCCAGGCTTCAGCAGAAACCGGCGCAGGACAGCGTCGTTTCGCAGCCCTTGAGTGCCCACCGCAAATCCGGCGCGCAATTCTCCGAGCACAATGAACGGAAGCCACACTTCATCGGCGAGTTCGATGGTTTCAACGACGGCGAAATCGCCCCGGCATAGATCCGTATAGCGATTGGTGTCGAGTGCCAGCCTCACTGCCACATCTCTTCATCAACGGTATCCTGCGCTGCCAATGCACTATCGAAAGCCGGGTCTTTGCGCCACGTGCCTGCAATGTCGCCGAGATCGCGTTGCCGTACGCGGTCCGGCGTAACGCCAGCGCCCCGGGCGAGGGCTTCAATTGCCAGTTCATTCAGGCTCTTGCCCCTCTCTCGGGCTGCCTTGCGAAGAGCTTCATCCAATGTACGGGGTACGTTACGGATCGTGTATTGCATGCATTCATTGTAGGCGTTGCAGGCATCGATTGCAAGCAACTCAAGAGGCTCTGGCTGGCGGGCGATTTGCTGGGTAGGGCTAATGCCGCCCAAAGCTCAGTCCTGCCAGCTTCGATGCATCCTGAACACCCGCGCTCGCCACCAGCACGTGAAAGCTTTCGCCCATCCCCGCCGGCGTGACCAGATGTTTCAATTGCAACGCCACCTTCGCTCGCTCCTGGGGCAAACGGCAATCCTCGAAAGCATCCGCAAACTGAGTGTCTTCACCGATGCCCATCAGAAACTGTGATTGGGTGACCAGTTTCTCCGCCCGAAATCCCTGCTGCTCAAGCGCCGCCTCCAGCGCCGTGAAGTTCACATCTGCAGTGATGTCCTGTTCGCCGGGAGCCTCATAGGGACTGCCGCTCACAGAATGTTGTCGAATGGCTTTGAGCGTTCCGCGATGGCGGCCCGCAAGCTGCTCCTGGCGCGTGTAGCCGTAGTCGATCACGACGATGAATCCCCGATCCAATTGCGCCGCGCTGCTCATGAGCACTTGCGATTGCAGCGGAATCTCCAAGCGCTCCCGGTCCCCGGGATGGACGGAATAGCGGTCGAGGAACTCCAGTTCCCCCGGCGAAATCGTAACCCAGGTTTCCACGAATCGCCCATCGCGCACATCTACACGGAGTGAGCCGGCGGAACTCACGATCTCCACCGGAACCGCGTCAAAAAACTCATTGCCAAACACGATGGCGGGAGACTCCAGCCGTCGCTCCAGCGACATGAAAACTGCCTTGCCCGATTCCAATCGCGACTGCAGTGTTCTTGCGATTCGCTCCCGCAGTGCCGGCGATTGCTCGACGAGTTCATAGCGCACGGCACGAAAGAAATCGGGGAATTTCTTCTCCGACCAGTCCAGCACGTCTTGTGCAAACAGCCCGCGGCCCGGCCCAAGTTCCCTGATAACGATCGCCGACGGAGATCCCAGAGCCCGCCACATTTCCTCAAACTGCCGCGCCAGCAGACGTCCAAATACGGCATGCACATCGCTCGAGGTGTAGAAATCTCCCGCCTTCCCAAACTGCTCGGCAGAGCGGCGCGAGTAATATCCCAATTGCGGATGGTACAGACAGCTTTCCATGTAACGGGAAAAGGGAATGGGCCCCCGTTCGCGGATTTCTTCCTCGATCGCTGCGCGCAGTCCGCTCACAGGCCTTTCCGCTGGCGATCCGCGCGATCCTGCGGAGTACGAATAAACATCTCGACAAAATAATCGTGCAGCGCGTCATAAAGCTGCCGCTGAAAGCTCCACTCAAACTGCGGATTCTTCAGATCCCGGGGATGCAAATCGAAGTAGTAGGTATGCACGGGAATGCTTTCGTCTTTGAACTTGATGATGACCTCAACTCCATCCCCCTTCGACCGCGCGCTGAAGTTCAGCAGGGGGTGCTCGTACAAGCGAAGCTGCGCCAGCACGCGTTCGAGTGGATCCGCTGTGGGAGGAGGCATGCCAGGATTGTAAAGCACAAAAACTCGGCAGGTCAGACGGTATGACCAGCGCGGCTAAAACCGGAAAATCATGGTGGCCAGCAGCAACTCAAGTTACAATGGCGCAACTTCGAGTCTCGGCAGTGCGGCGTTTTTGGGGGACTGAGGCTCGCGCGAGATCCTCGCGTTCTCGGGGTTATTGGGGGAAATTTATGGCCACTGTCGTTGCGCCCGCGGTACGCGCACGTTCGCAGAAAAAACTTGTTTTCTTTATCATCTTCGGGCTCCTGACCATTTTTGTCACCTACATGAAAAATGCCCGGGTCTTCGATCCCACATCGGAGATCGCTCAGCATTTCGCGCCGGTGAAATGGTACGTGATCCCGCACGCCTTCTTCGGTGCGTTGGGCATGCTGCTGGGGGTGTTTCAGTTCTCCAACCGGCTGCGCGCCCGCTATCTCAAGACGCATCGCACCCTCGGTTACCTCTATGTCGTGAGTGTATTCATTGCCGCGCCACTCGCAGTGCCCATGACGATCCGTTTCGGCCCTTCGCTGGTTGCGGCTTCCGGCGTCCAGTCGTTCGGATGGATGTTGACCACTGCCATCGCGCTGTACTGCGTGCGGCACGGCAACGTCGCCCAGCATCGCCGCTGGATGATTCGCAGCTATCCCTTTGCCATGGTCTTCACGGTCACGCGGATGATTATTCCGATCCCTCCCATCTTCCGGCTCGGAGTCGTTGGCATCGAGACCGTTGTCTGGACCGTGATCGCGATGGCCGCCATCTTGCCTAACGTGGTCCTGGAATGGCAGGCCATTACGGCGCGTCCGATGCGAAGGGCAGTAGCTGCCGATTGATCTCAAAAATAATGCCCCTACGCCTCCGGGGAGGAGCGTAGGGGCACCCGGGTAACGTTTAGGCGAGGGGTCTCAAGTCCCGCCCAACATCTGATCAGAGATACGCAGCTGAACTATGAAAAGTTCCAACGCTGGCTTTATCTACTTAGACCCTGCGAACCCAAAAAAGGTTAGCCAGTGCTGCAACAGAAGACAGTAGACACGACTCACGAGTGAGTTACACCAGCCGCTCGACGTAACGCTGAGCCCTAAGAACTGATCCCTGAGCCCTGACTCCGAAAACAGTCCATACGACTTGCTGAGAACTGAGAACCGAGAACTGAGAACTGACCGTAACAACTGCCCTTGCTACTGCGGGTTCTGTTTCGGCCGCTCAAACGCCTTCTGCATGTATTTTCGCGCTTCTTCCAGCGCCCCAAAGGTATTGTCGTTGGTCTGCAGAGCCTGCCGGTATTCGTTCACCGCGCGCTCGCGCTGGCCGGTGATATCGAAAATCTTCCCCAGCTGAATACGGCTCCAGACTTCCGTCCACCGCGGCTCGCCGTCGCCATTGATCGCCTCGCGATAAGCATTGGCTGAAGATTGATAGTTCCTTTGCAGGAAAAAGACCTCCGCAATCCGGTAGTGGGCCAGGGAGCTGTTTTTGTTCAGGTCCAATGCCTTGTTGAATTCGGTAAGAGCCGCTGACAAATCTCCCTGCTGCTGCAACGCCTGTCCCCGAAGAATGGACGCGCGCAGTCTCACGTCGCTGGAGTTGGTCAGAACGCGATGGTCCGGATCCACAGAAATTCGCCGTGGACGCCCAAAGGTTTCAATCGTGAAAGGCGAGTTCGTGCCCACCACCTCAATGCGCTTGTTTTCGGTCTTGCCGTCGGTATCGATTCTTAGATCGACCGGCATCCGGAACAGGTCCAGGTCCTGCGAGATTTCTCCTGTCACCCGGAAGCCCGGCGTCTTCTCCTCTTTCGGATTCTGCGTCGCTACCGCTCCACCCAGGCGATAGGTCGTGTATTTCACTTTGAACTCGGGAGCTCCCGTCGAGTCCAGCCACTGCGAGAAGAACCAGGTCAGCTGGCTGCCATAATTCTTCTCCGCAATTTCGCGGAAGTCATCGGTGGTCGCCGATTTCCCCGCGTACTGCGCAGCGAACTCGCGCATGGTCTTGTTGAATTTGTCCTCGCCCAGAACCCAGCGCAACATGTGCAGGATCATCGCGCCTTTGTCCGTCACCAGCGACTGGAACTCGGTCGAAAAAATATCCAGCTTGCTCGCGCTGGAAAGCGGAACCGTGTCATAGGCCAGCGCGCCCACCGACATATCTTTCACCGCTTCTTCCAACCCCCCCGCGCCGGCGGCGTTCTCCACGTACAAAGCTTCGGAATAGCGCGCGAAGCCGTCGCTCAGCCACCAGTCGTCCTTGTTCGCTGGACTCACCGAAACTCCCCACCACTGGTGCGCGATCCCGTCCGCCAGCAGGCGATAGTTCGTCTTTTCCGTGATCGACGGCCCCGCCATACCGACCAGCTCCGGAGCCCATGTATACGGCAGCGTGTCGCCCGGCAATTCGACCAGGTTCAGCTTCTGCGATTGCGGTAACCCGAACAACGTTATGAAGTACGTGAACTCCTGCACCGCCGTCGTCGTATAAGCCGGAGCGATGCTTTGGTGGGTCGGCTTGAAATAAACGTGCAGGTCCAGTCCCGCTTCGTCGCTTTTGTATTCCTGGAAAACGCCGGCCACGATCGTTCCCGGAAAACTCGGCTTGTCCGAAACGAACGTATACGTCTTGGTCGGCAGCACGCTCTCCGCGCCTTTCTTGGGTGGCGCCGTATCGGACACCGTCATCTTGCCGCTCCCAATCACCAGCATGTGCGCCGGCACGTTGATGCTGATCGACGAAGTAAATCGGTTCAGGCCATACCCGTTCACCGGAAACCAGCGTCCCGCATAAAGCAAATAACTGGTGTCGTCCCCTATATAAGCGAGGTTTAGCCCCGGTACCGGACTGTTGTCGGCGTTCTCCAGCTGCCCTTCGTATTCGAAGGTCAACGTCATCGAACTATCTTTGGAGAGTCCACTGGGGAGGGGCACGCGGATGGTCGAGTCCTGCGTGACTCGTTCGGCCGACAACTGCTGCTTCTTCTCGTCGGTCACCTTGGTGACCCGCAGATCATTGTGCAGTTCAAAGACGGCCACACTGAGATCCTGCAGGGCCGTGAACTTCACCTTGGCCGACGCCGTCATCTGATGCAAATGCGGTTGCAGGACGACATTAATCTGGTAATCGTCCACCCGCAGCCGGGTCTTCTCCACGGCGCCATGGGCAGGTAAACCCTGCAAAAGGAATAGGAAGACGAACAACGTCGGTAAGACGCCGCGTACGCGTCGGAGGTTATTGGACATTCAGGAGAATCTCCAGGAAATGTAACTCATTTCCTATGATGAAGATTCTGACCCAAAAGATGTAGGGAACACAAGCGCAGGTAGATCTCAGCCTTGCGCAGGGACACCCCCTTGGGCTGTCCACTGGAGCGGAATTCCCCGATCCTGTGCCAGTCGAACAATAAGGTCCGCCGCCCGATCCGCAGCGCTCGAACCAGCTTCGGATGTTCCCCGGAGCTTTCCCCTGACCTTGGCTAAACCCGCGAGCATCCGGGCTCGGGGCGCACCCTCGGGAATAATTTCTTTCACTCGCGCCACTACATTCTTTGCCGTGAACTCGTGCTGCACCAGCTCGGGAACGACTTCCTCCTCCGCAATCAGATTCACCATGGCAAATCGCGGAACCTTCACCCGCGGTTTGCCGAGCAAATACGTCAGGCCGGAGACGCGGTAAACCATTACGAAGGGCAAATTCATCATAGCGGCTTCGACTGTGGCCGTGCCACTCGCCACAATCCCCGCCCGCGAGTGGAACAGTGCAGGAAGGGCCTCTGGAACCAGAGTGATCTTCTGCGGGCCGATGAGCTGACGCAAAAAATTATGGTCCAGCGTAGGCGCCACCGGGAGAAGATACTCGTACCCGGATCCCAGCGTCGCCGCGGCTTGCAGCATCGTCGGCAGATTCATCCGCACTTCTTTCATTCGGCTGCCGGGCATGAGCGTGATCCACTGCTTCGCGGGATCGAGCTTGAATTGCTGCGCATATTCCCCGCGCTCCACCGAAGGGCAAGGCAGTTCCGCCAGCGGATGCCCAACGAAGACCGCATCCACCCCGCGTTCCCGATAGAACTTTTCTTCGAAGGGAAAAATGACCAGCGCTTTATCGATGTAGTCCCGAATCAGCCGCACCCGACCCTGCCTCCAGGCCCAAAACTGTGGCGCGACGTAGTACACGGTAGGAATTCCCCGCCTTTTCATCTGCCGCGCCACCCGCCAGTTGAACGCCGGTGAATCGATGACGATGGCGAGATCGGGGTTGCGCCGGTCGGCCTCCGCAATCAGGCGCTTATAGAGCCCAACAATCTTCGGCAGATGGTTGAGAATTTCAGTGATGCCGACCACCGCGAGATCCTTGGCATCCACCACCGTCTCACATCCCGCGGCCCGCATCCGCTCCCCGCCAACGCCGAAGAAAACCGTGGTTTGTGTCCCTGCACGAGCAAAGGCGCGCCGCAGAGCTTCAATGAGCTGCGCCCCATACATTTCTCCAGAGGCTTCTCCGGCGGAGATCAGAATTCGCACCAAAGCATTGTACTGGGGACAGTGCCGTCTCCCCCTCTTAGTCCGTATTGACGCCTCATATTCAGTCGCCTACGATGCACTGCGTGGATCTGGAGCGAGTCGGCCGCTATCGGGTTCTCCGCCGCATTGGCGGCGGGGGTATGGGCGAAGTGTTTGAAGCTGAGGACACGAAATTAGGCCGCCATGTTGCCCTTAAGTTTTTATCCGGCACTCTCTCCTCAGATTCTCAAGCTCTGGAACGCTTCCAGCGCGAGGCCCGCGCCGCTTCTTCCCTGAACCATCCCAATATCTGCGTCATATACGAAATTGATGAGCACAATAGCCGGCCATTTATCGCAATGGAACTGCTGGAAGGGGCCACATTGCGACAAAAAATTACTGGAACCGTTCTCCCCATCGATGAGGTATTGGAACTGGGAATCCAGATTTGCGATGGGCTGGAAGCTGCGCATTCGAAGGGGATCATTCACCGCGATTTGAAGCCCGAGAATCTGTTCGTGACCGAGCGACAACAGGCCAAAATCCTCGACTTTGGGCTGGCTAAATTAGCATTTGACGCCCCCGTTGGCCCGGATTCTCCCACGGTTGCTCCTTCGCAACTGAGCACTCCCGGATCCACGCTGGGCACCTTGGCCTATATGTCGCCCGAACAGGTGCTCGGAAAAGCCTTGGACGTGCGTACCGATCTTTATTCGTTCGGCGCAGTGCTCTACGAGATGCTCACCGGAACCATGTTGGTCCAGAGTCAGGTTACCGGAGCAATCTTCGACGACATTCTGCACAAGCCTTCGGCATCGATTCTGAGTAGTAATCCCAAGTTGCCGAAAGACCTGGATCGGCTGATCTCCAAAGCCCTGGAAAAGGATCGTGAATTGCGCCATCAGTCGGCCGCAGAGTTGCGATCCGATTTAAAGCGCTTGAAGCGGGATCTTTCTTCGCGCGCCAGCAGCGGCAATTTGGCGGTGCGGCCATCTCACAAACGCCCCCTCACCGCCATCGCCGTCCTGCCCTTCGAGAACGCTAATGCCGATCCGTCCTACGAATATTTGAGCGATGGACTGACTGAGACCATCATCGACGAACTCTCGCAAATTCCAAAGCTCAGTGTGGTTGCCCGAAGCACCGTGTTTCGCTACAAGCATCGCGAACTCGATCCTCAGGCGGTGGGAAAAGAGTTGAACGTCGGAGCAGTCATTACCGGCAGATTGGTCCGACGCGCAGAAATGCTGACCGTGGCGGTCGAAATGGTTGACACTGCCAATGGCTTGCGGCTTTGGGGTGAACGCTACAACCGTCGTGCGGAAGACCTTCTTGCCATCGAGGATGACATTGGTAGGCACATCACAGAACGTCTCCGCTCCTCGCTGACCGAAAAAAGTACATCGCGGGGACGTCGTCGCCCCAAGACGCGGAACACTGCTGCCTATGAAGCCTATCTCAAAGGCCGATACTACTGGAATAAGCGCAGCGAAACGGAACTGCGAAAAGGAGCCGAATACTTTGAGCAGGCCATTGCACTCGATCCCTCCTACGCGCTGGCTTACGCCGGCCTGGCCGACTTTTACATCGTATTGGGATGGTACAGCTATGTGCGCCCTCAGGACTCCTATCCACGGGCAAAAGCTGCCGCTTTGAAAGCTCTCGAGATCGACCCCAATTTAGCGGAGCCCCACACCGCCATGGGATTTATCTCCCTGTTGTACGACTGGGACATGGAAACAGCAGAAAATCATTTCCGGCGTGCTTTGGAGCTGAATCCGAAATATGCGCCCGGCCATCACTGGTACTCTGATTTTCTCGCCGCCAATCTCCGCCTGGAAGAAGCCCGGAACCAGGCACGTTATGCTCTTGAGCTCGATCCTCTCTCCCTCATCATTAATTGGAATATGGGCTGGATGCTCTATTTCTCGCGCCAATACGAACCGGCCGTAGCGCAGTTTAAAAGCACTTTAGAACTCGATCCTAATTACCTCGTCACCTATCTCTTCCTGGGACAGGCTTACGTGCAACAGGGGCTCTACGATGAAGCTCAGGCTGCATTTCAGCGCGCTACTGATCTCTCGCAGCGGGCAGCCGTGAGTCTGGCCTTACTCGGTCACTGCCAGGCGCTGGCCAAACGCACCGAAGATGTCTCGAAAGTTCTGGCGGAATTGCAAGCGCGCGCCCAGAATTCCTATGTCTCTCCGGCTTTCTTTGCCTGGATCCACTTAGGTCTGGGCTCAAACGAGCAGGCGCTCCAATGGCTCGAAAAAGCAGTGGAGGAACGCTCGAACTGGTTGGTCTGGCTGGCCGCGGATCCGAAGTTTGACCCACTTCGCTCCGAGGAGCGCTTCCGCAAAATTGTCGACACAGTCGGTCTCAAGCGCTCAGAAGTCCGGCAAAATTAATCATCCCCCCTGGCCGCAACTCCTGGCTCCTCACCAACAGATTGGTCCAGAGTGGACTCTTGCTTCACCACAATCTCCTGGTCCTTGTACTGCAGTTGATAAAGCTTGTAGTAAATCCCGCGATTGGCCAGCAGTTCCTGGTGAGTGCCCATTTCGCGCACCTGGCCTTTGTGCATGACGATGATCTTGTCCGCGCGTTGAATCGTCGACAGCCGGTGGGCAATGATCAGCGACGTCCGCCCCTCGACCATCCGCGCCAGCGCATCGCGCACCCGGAACTCTGTCTCTGTATCCACGCTGGAAGTGGCTTCATCCAGAATTAGGATCTTGGGCTCGTGCGCCAGCGCCCGCGCAAACGAGATCAGTTGCTTCTGCCCCGTAGATAACGTCGAGCCGCGCTCGCGCACTTCCTCCTCAAACCCCTTCGGCAATTCTCGGATGAACTCGGCCAGATTGACGTCCTCTGCCGCCTGCTGCACGTGCGCATCCTGAATGCGCTCAGTGCCTAGCCGGATGTTCCCCCCGATCGTTCCCGTGAACAGAAACGGATCCTGCAGCACCACCCCGAAACGCCCGCGCAGGTCAGCCAGATCCATCTCTTTCACATCGACGCCATCCATGCGGATCGCTCCCTTTTGCACATCGTAAAAGCGCATGAGCAGCGAGATGAGCGTAGTCTTGCCTGCCCCCGTGTGACCGACCACCGCGACAGTTTCTCCCGGTTCGATCGCGAAGCTGACGTCGCGCAGCACCCAGTCGGGCTGTACGGCCTCGATCTTCGATAATTGATTGGACCCCGCCCCGCCATGGCCATTGCTGCCTTCCCGCTCTTTGCTTTCTCCCAGCTCGCGATAGGCGAACCACACGTGATCAAACTCGATTCTCCCCGGACCTTGCGGTTTCTTCGCCACCGCCGGCGAGACCACTTCCACTGGCGCATCCAGCAACTTGAAAATCCGTTCGCTTGCCGCCATCGCCGACTGCAGGATGTTGTACTTCTCGCTGAAATCCATGATTGGCCGGAAAAAGCGCATGGAATATTGCGTGAACGCGATCAGAACGCCCAGCGACGCCGCTGTCGCGACGAAGTGAAATGAAATCAGGTGCTGCGGATCGAACTGGATGCTCACGCTCTTGGAAACGATCGCCCGCATCACATCTTGTCCGCCGTACCAGATTACGCACGCAATTGCGATCGCCGAAAAGAAATCCACTGCGGGATAGTACAGTGCGTACGCCAGGATCGCATCCTTGTACGCGTCCATATGGCTGCGGTTAATTTCCGAAAACCGCTTGTAGGCTTTGCGCTCCCGGTTGAACAGTTGCAGCACCACCATGCCGCTGACATGTTCCTGCAGATAAGAGTTGATGCGCGCAATGGCTACGCGAATTCGCCGGTAAGAGTCCCGCACCTTGTCGCGAAAGATTTTGGTCGCCACCACAATCAACGGCAGCACGGCAAACGTGATCAGCGCCAGCTTCCAGTTCATGCACAGCATGATGGCGACAATTCCCGCCAGCACGAAGAAATCTTCAAAGATCGACACCACACCCGAGGTGAACATCTCGTTCAACGCGTCGACGTCGGTGGTCACCCGCGTGACCAGTCGTCCCACAGGATTCTTGTCATAAAATCCCACGTGCATGCGCTGCAGATGTCGAAAAATCTGGCTCCGCAGATCGAACATCACCTTCTGTCCCGTCCACTGCATGAAGTAGGTCTGCAGGAATTCAAGAACGAAGGTAAAGATCAGCAGCCCGAAATAAATCCCTGAAATTTGCGCGATACCCTTGAGCGGTCGCGGATCCAGCCAGTTCCACAAGCCCGACATCGCGCCCGGCGTCGGCGCCAGGTAGCGGTCCACCGCCACTTTCACCAGGTAGGGTCCCAGAACGTCGGCAAAGGACTTCAAAATGATCGCGGCAAGAGCAATCCCGACCTGCCATCCATACGGACGCAGGTAGGTCAGCAGCCGCCGCATCAGCCGGCTGTCATACGCTTTACCTAGTACTTCCTCTTCCTGGGCCATGAGCTATGAATCGTGCGGGAGGCCACGAGACGCCTTCCCACAGGGTACCTCAAATAGATGGCCCAGACGGCGCCGGGGATGGAAAGACTTTCCAATGGGATAATGGCAACAGTGCCTGCAGGCATATACATCTCGGTTCCTTTCTGCCGCACCAAGTGCAGCTATTGCAACTTCGCGTCTGACGTGTTTTCCCGTGCCGTCTTCGAGCGCTATGTAGATCGAGTGTGCTCCGACATTGCCAACGCGGAGCGCGACGCCGCCAACATGGGCGGAAAGTTCGAAAGGGAAGTGGACTCCATTTACCTTGGCGGAGGCACGCCTACCGTACTGGAACTTGCCCAACTCCAGCGCTTGTTCGACGCAGTGCGAGCCCATTTTTCGCTCACACCGGATGCGGAAGTGACCGTCGAGTGTGCTCCGGGAACGCTCTCTTCGCAGCTTCTTGAAGCCCTCCCGCGTTGCGGCGTGAATCGAGTCAGCCTCGGCGTTCAGTCCTTTATCGATCGCGAGGCGGCAGCGGTCGGCCGCCTGCATAAGCAATCCACCGTGCTCGATGACATAGCCCACCTGAGGGCCGCAGGAATTTCCAACATCAATATCGACCTGATCGCCGGATTGCCTCACCAGACGCCCGAGAGCTGGCAGCAATCTTTGCAGCAAGTCATTGCCACCGAAGTACCGCACGCCAGCGTCTACATGCTCGAAGTCGACGATGACTCCCGCCTGGGCCGCGAGCTCATCGCCGGAGGCACCCGCTATCACGCGCATTTCGTTCCCGACGACGACGGCACCGCGGATTTCTACCTCAAAGCTTGTGAGACGTTGCGCGCGGCTGGTGTGCCCCAGTATGAGATCTCCAACTTTTCTCGTCCAGGATTCGAGTCCCGGCACAACCTGAAGTATTGGACACGCCAGCCCTATCTAGGCTTCGGCGTGGACGCTCATTCCATGCTGCTATCAGCTTCCCGCCAGGCAGTGCGCCTCGCCACACCCGATGTGCTGGAAAAGTATGTAAGCGGTTCTCCCCTTCAGAGAACTCCGGTATCAATCGACGCCGCTCTGGAAGAAACATTTTTTCTGGGATTACGCCTGAACCGTGGAGTGAACCTGGCCCGCATTGCAGAAGAATTCGGCCAGCCTACGCTAGTTCCACTGCAGTCCATAATCGCGGACCTGGAAAAACAACAATTGCTGGAGCGATGCGAAAATTCCATTCGCCTGACCCAACGAGGCCGCTTGCTATCCAACGAAGTCTTCCAGCATTTCCTAACCCCTGATCCCCGATCCCTGACCCCTGCTCTTGTAACTCCAAGCGTATAATGCAACCAGCGCTGGTTAGAGAAGAGCGCGAAATCCCAAACCATCCGGTCGGTTGGGTGGCAGCGTGAAGTACGCAGAATCGCCAGTGTTCATGCGCCTTCTGCCATCCTCTTCCTTTCTCCTCCGGACGTAACTTCTTCCCTCTGCCGCGCCATGTTCTAATCAAAAATTCGGGGCATTAGCCTCACTGAAGCGGGCCCGCCGTCGCAGCCGCCCGAGTTGTCCGGAGGAAGCGTGGATTTCCTACTGAACGAAGAGCAGCAGCAGTTGAAAAAAAGCGTTCGTGAATTCGCCGAGCGCGAGATCCGGCCGCACGTCATGCAATGGGACGAAGCCGGAGAATTCCCCCTCGCGACCGTCAAAGAATTGGGCAAGATGGGCTTGATGGGCGTAGTCTTCCCGCCGGAGTACGGCGGCGCTGGCATGGGCTATGTCGAATACGTCACCGCCATCCAGGAACTCTCGCGCGTCGATGGCTCGGTCGGTATCATCGTTGCCGCCCATACCTCGCTCTGCTCCAATCACATTTTTCTTGCCGGCAACGAGGCACAGAAAAAGAAGTACGTCAGCAAACTAGCGACCGGAGAATTCATCGGCGCCTGGGGCTTGACCGAGCCCTCTTCCGGATCCGACGCCGGCAGCGCCCGCATGACCGCCGTCCGCAAGGGCAACAACTGGGTCCTGAACGGCACCAAGACTTTCTGTACTAACGGTCACTACGCCGATGTAATCGTCGTATTGGCTGTAACCGATCGCACCGCCCACACTCACGGGATTTCAGCCTTTGTAGTCGAGAAAGACACCAAGGGATTCCGCCCCGGCAAAAAGGAAAACAAGCTAGGCCTGCGCGCCAGCGACACCGCGGAATTAATCTTCGAAGATTGCGTAATCCCCGCCGAGAACCTGCTCGGTGCGGAAGGGCAAGGATTCCCCGACGCCATGCGCGTTCTCGACGGCGGCCGCATCTCCATCGCTGCTTTGTCTCTCGGTATGGCCGAAGGAGCCTACGAAGCCGCCCTGAGGTATTCCAAGCAACGCAAGCAGTTCGGCAAAGCCATCAGCGATTTCCAGGCCATCCAATGGAAGCTGGCGGACATGGCCACCGAAATCGAAGCCGCCACGCTGCTCACGCTGAAGGCCGCCTCCATGAAGGACGCCGGCATGAAAACTACCCAGGAGTCCTCGATGGCGAAGCTTTATGCCAGCGAAGTTGCCGTAAAGTGCGCCAATGAAGGAGTCCAGATTCATGGCGGCTACGGCTTCATCAAAGATTATCCCGCCGAAAAATTTTATCGTGACGTAAAGCTCTGCACCATCGGCGAAGGTACCAGCGAAATCCAGCGCTTGGTAATCGCCCGGCAGTTGCTCAAAGACTAGCGTTCGATTATTCGCAGCACCGCCACCATGGGATCAACTTTCGTAGCCCCGTGCGCGGGAATATAGCAGGCGAACAACACGACCCCAACCAGCACCACCGATACCATCGCATCAGTAATCGGGTCCGTTGATATCACGTCGACCAGAAAACGGGCAATCAGGCGAGTTAACCCGACCGCTAAAGGACTCCAATCGCAAAGCCGATCAACGTGCGCCGAAGTCCCAGCTGCCTACAAGGGATAGGACACCGGAGGCAGAGCGCCTAAGGCCATGCCAATAGAACTCGTGCGTCCGCTCGTTCACAAAGTACAACATGACTCCGTAAAGACCGACTACGGCCAGCAGCACCGCGGTGGCCGGCAAAAAATTGTTAGACTGTGCATATAGAAACTGCCAATCGCCGTGGGGACCTCCTTCAGTCCTAACGCAGTCGTGGCAGACCTAACCGAGGTCTATTGTCTGGTGTTCTTCATAATACCCTCACTGGCCTGAAGTCAATGATTCCGACGAGTAACTTATCAACCGAAAACCAGGCGATACGATTGAATGTGTCTCAACTAAGAAAGCACTCTGAGCCTTGAATGCCTATTCGAACTTAAATGAGACAAGCCAAGAATTATGCTTTCGCTTCCAACACCTACCAATACTCGCAAAACCACAGAGCACAACACTGCCACGGCAATCTTTTACTTCATCGTCTACACCTTCATTGCCTCCTTTGGTCTTTGGACTATTCTCTGCAATGCTGCGTACGTTTTCAGCCTAAAGTTTCGCACGCTATCTTCCCTTTCACCGATTGTCTTGGCTGCTGGAGTCTTATGTGGCTTATCGCTCGCGAAAGGTACAGCAAATCAGGCGTCTCAGCAAAACACAACTAAGGAGACTATCCCAAAGCCATCACGACTTACAGAAGCATACCTGGTCGCAGCAGTACTCGTAGTGAGCGTACGAGCCTTTTACCACAATGGTTACACTACCTTTTGGGTCCTTTCCGTTATCTTCCTTGTTGCCGTGTTCATTGCACTCCGGCATGGGTGGCAGGCCACGAATTTTGTTGCGCCGCCAGTAACTCGTACGGCGTTTATGATTCTGCTGGCACTGGCAGGGATTTCAGCAGCTATCACCTTTGCAGCACATCGGGCGGACTGGGATGACTCTATGTACGTCGGCCTCGTTGCTGATGCTGTAGCTCATCCCGACCTTCCCGTCCTGCGTCATGATCCCCTCTACGGGATAGGGCGTTTTGGGCTGGTCATGCCAACATATGCAATAGATTCGATAGAGCTTTTTACCGCGACATTAGCACGTTTCTTTGGCGGTCCTCCTTTGGTATGGGCGCATACCCTGGTCGCCACTTTCTTTGCCCTGATCCTGCCGTTCGCGTGGTCCTTGTTCATGCGCTCCGTTACCCAGCGCTGGATCGCCGGTACTGCACTGGTCATGCTGCTCCTTATATTGCTTGGGGACGGCAACTACAGCCTTGGTAATTTTGCTTTTGTTCGACTTTTTCAAGGGAAATCCGTCCTCGTCAACATAGCCATTCCCTTGCTCTTTGCCTGTGCGTGGAGATTTGCCGCTGTCGGAGGGCTCAGGGCTTGGACCATTCTACTTCTGAGCACATTGACAGCGGTCGGTTGCTCTTCTTCTTCACTCTTCATAGTTCCCATAGCGCTGGGCATCTGTGCAATGACCACATGGCGGCCGAAAGCCTTCTGGCTCACCTGCGCCACCATCGCACCCGCTGTTTATCCCATTGCGGCCGGCTTGGCATTTCGGCGAGCCTTTTCGTCCCTCCTTCCTACACTCATCGTCCCTATTCCGTCCACCGATGCAGTAGTCCGTGCCGTGCTCGGGCGCCATGGCCAATTCATCATTCTCCCCGGACTTCTCCTCTCACCGTTGCTGGTGCGCTCTGCGCGGGTGGGCTGGCAACTCGCAACCGCTTCGTTGGCCATTTTTCTTCTGATACTGAATCCCTTCTTGTTCGCGGCTTTCGCACGGCTGGTAACGTCAGAAGTAGTTTGGCGCTTGCTCTGGGCTGCTCCTGTAGTAGGTTTTGCGGGCATCATGTTGATCGGCTTGACCGAGTTTGCGGAATCTCGTGCAAGGCTTCACGGGCTCGTCGCCTCGGTGCTGGCCACACTGATCGTGTTTGTGGTTTTGACGCGCTCCTCAACCCTCCGAACAGGGAATCGCGTTTCGTATTCCCTGCAACTCACTAAAGTCCCTCCCGACATCGAGGATCTTGCTCGCACCGCCGCCGCGGCGGCTCCGGATGGCACCGCGGTACTTGCGCCGGATGCAATTGCCTGCTGGATTCCAACCTTTCTGCAACGTCCACCGCTAGTCAGCGTGCGCGCCGTCTATGATCGGCAGATGGCGCCGCAAATGTCCCCTGCAGAAGCTAGCGAACGACGTCGATTGCGGGAATTAGTATCCGGAAAAGGTACGGGGGCGGAGACGCCGGCGCAAGTCCTCGACCTGCTCCGCCGCTATCATGTCGGGGTGGTAGTCACTACAGAAGCCGCTGCTTCTAACTTGCAAGACGAATTGCTCAAGGCAGGATTCTCGCTTTCGCAACGGCGCAGCGGCTATGCACTTTTTGCTCTCAACAAAAATACCAACGCTGGTTGTCCGTAAAGCTCGTGCGATTAGAAGTTAGCTATATTGACAAGCTGTACTTTGCAATGTAAAGTACTCTTCAATTACAGAGAGGGTGCGCCCGTGAGCGAATTGTCGACATTGCAGCCAAACTTCAAGTTGCGGTCCATGGGTGTGAAACTCATGGTCATTTGTGGGTTGGCTCTGGTCATGATCATCCCGATGCTGTTTGTGGAAGGCTTGGTCGAAGATAGGACGAAGCGAGCCAGCGACGTCGTTCGAGAAATCAGCGCTCATGTGGGCGGTCAGCAAATCTTTCTTGGACCGACGCTCGCTATTCCCTACAGCATTGCAGCAAGGTCGCCCGTAGATTCCCCAAAGCACGGCATGTACTTGGTGTTTCCTAAGCAAGCTTCGGCTGGTCTCAATATCGCAACGGAAGAGCGGCGCCGTTCCCTCTTTAAGGTGCCCGTGTTCCAGGCAGACCTGGACCTCGATGCCGCATTTGACTTGACGGGCGTGCCCACCGCGGTCCCGACAAATGCCCAACTTGATTGGAGCCGATCCGAAATCGTTGTCGGGGTGAGCGACGCACGCGGCGCCCTGGCCGAGGCCAACCTGACAATGGAGGGAAAAACCTCCGCGCTCCTGCCAGCGTCTGTTGCCCAGGACATTTCGATCGGCGGAGCGCCGGGCTCGCAATTCAAGCTGACGTTATTCGGCGCAAAAATAGAAGATATTGCTAAACCCAATGCTCAATTCAATGTGAAATCGGCCTTACGGTTTTCCGGCGCTCAGAGGATTGCGCTGCTTGCCTATGGCAAGACGACACACCTGGTTGTGAAAGGTGACTGGCCCAGTCCAGGGTTTGATGGGGGTTTCCTGCCCACGTCCCGGGCCGTGTCCAGCAACGGCTTCACGGCGGAGTGGTCCGTGCCTTTTATCGCAAGGGGCGTGCCTGCCGAAGGACAAGCCGACTCAATCACCGGACTCGACGCGACCTCGCTGGGAGTTTCCTTTATCGAAGTCGCGGATCCCTATCAGTCCGTCAATCGGACCCTCAAGTATGCCCCTCTCATCTTGGGGCTGGTTTTCCTGTCCTACTTCGCCTTTGAGGCCACGACCGGTAAGCGGGTTCATCCCGCTCAATATGTTCTAGTGGGGGTCGCACAGACCATCTTTTATCTGCTCCTGTTATCCATAGCCGAGAGAATCGGTTTCGGCTTCGGCTTTCTGCTTGCGGGTGCCGCGACGGTAATATTGCTTTCGGTCAACGCGGCCTGGGTTTTCTCGAGCCGGCTGCAGGGACTCAGGGTGCTCGTCATTCTTACCTTGGTCTACGTTCTCATCTACATGCTCCTGCGGCTCGAAGATAATGCATTGCTGGTCGGCGCAATTGCCAGTTTCTTGGCAGTGGCCGCTGTGATGTATTTCACTCGCGGGATCGACTGGTATGCCTCGCTGCCGGTGAAAGTCCCTGCCGACGGGCAAACTGCAACGCCGATGCCGAGGGAAACCGCATAGGGCGTGCTTGGGGTTTACAGTGTGACTGGCAGAAAAGGTGTTCTTGCTCGCAGAACGTGGGTCGGTCCTCGTCGTTTCGACAGATTCTTGAACTACCAGAGTATCTCTGCCCGGACTGCATGTCTTTCCTTCACTTCTGCTTTACACTGGACCAGTTTGGACGCGAACCACTCAGCTCTGATCTCAGCCATACGTTCCGGCGACACGCGCTTGCTCGCACGCGCTGTTTCGAGCGTCGAGAATCGCTCCCCCGGCTGGTCCGATCTGCTCAAAGCCGTGTTCCCCTACACCGGTAAAGCTCGTGTCATCGGCATGACGGGCGCGCCGGGTGCAGGGAAGAGCACACTGGTCGATCAACTCGCCAGGCTTTATCGCAAGCAGCATCGCACGGTCGCAATCGTCGCTGTCGATCCCACCAGCCCTTACTCCGGCGGCGCAATTCTCGGCGACCGCATCCGCATGCAGGACCACTTTGCCGACCCAGGCATCTACATCCGCAGCATGGCCACACGCGGTTCTCTCGGAGGATTGGCCCGCACCACCGCCGACGTCACCACGCTTCTGGATGCCTCCGGACGCGACCTCATCCTGATCGAAACCGTCGGCGTTGGCCAGGACGAAGTCGACATAGTTCGCCTCGCCGACATCACGGTCGTCATCCTGGTCCCCGGCATGGGCGACGATGTCCAAACCATCAAAGCCGGCATCATGGAAATCGCCGACATCTTCGTCATTAATAAGAGCGACCGCGAAGGCGCCGAGCGCGTCGAGCGCGAAATCCGCGCGTTGCAGGCCCTGGCCACACGCCAGGACGGCTGGACGCCTCCCATCGTGAAGACCGTCGCCAGTGACGGAACCGGCGTCACCGAACTGGCCACCGCAATTGCGGGTTATCAAGAATTCCTGCAGAAAGAGAATCGCGCGTTGAAGAAGAGCGTCGAAAACTGGCAGGAGCGCTTAGTCGAAATGCTGCGCGATGCCATGCTCGAGAAAGCACGCACTCGCATCGGAGACATCAACACATTGGCAGTAGAAATTGCCGAGCACAAGCGCGACCCCTACACGGTAGTGGAGGAGATTGCGAAGCTGCCGTAGAAAAGCTGACCGGGAACAGATGCGCACTCCGCGATGTTGTAGTTTTCCACAGCCAAGTTCATTGCCCTGTGACGAACAACCTTTACTCCAGACGCCAAGAAGTCAGACAATCGAATCATGAACTCGGATTCCCCTACCTTCCCGCGTAGAGACGAAGCTCGCGACGTCTGTGCTGGCAATCAAGGGAATGCGGCATGGTCGCTATTGCCGTACCGTAAGTGCTTATTCGGGAATACTTTACCCGCAACCCCTTTAGATCGAAGACTTTGCGGGGCAAGATGTAGATACCCACGACGTAAATCTCGCCGATAGAATACTTTGCGAGAAATGGCCTGAAAAAATTAACATCAACTAACCATGCGACGGACGTTCCAAATCGACCATCTGGGGATAGCGGTGAAATCGCTCTCCTCGGCTAAGGCCGTTTACGAGAAGCTAGGGCTCAGCATCTCTCCTGAGGAGACCGTCGAACATGAACAGGTGAAGCTGGTGATGGTCCCGGTCGGAGAGAGCCGGCTCGAGCTGCTCGAGGCCACCTCCCCGGACTCGACCATCGCGAAATTCGTCGCCAAACGCGGCGAAGGGCTACATCACGTCTGCCTGAAGGTGCCCGACCTCGCCGCCGCCATCGCGCGCCTCAAAGCCGATGGCGTCCGCCTGGTTTCCGAAGAGATTAAGGTCGGCGCCGGCGGCCATCGCTACATCTTTGTTCACCCAGCCAGCACAGGGGGCGTTCTATTGGAGTTGGTGCAAGGCTAGTGTTTCCGTAACCCGGTTTGTGTAGCCCCGGACGCCTCGTCCGGGGGGAGCGCATGTGCTTCTTCTGATCACCGATACGTCGGGTCGAAACGGCATCGTGGCCTTGGCTCGCGCGCCGCAAGCCGGAAAAACGGACGAAGTCCACATTCTCGAATCCGTGCCCCTGGCCGGCGGCACTTTTTCCGCGCAACTGGTCCCACAGATTGCAGCCCTCCTCGAAAAGCATGGCTTACGCAAAAGCGAGATCGATGCCTTCATCGTGGTGTCCGGCCCAGGATCGTTCACCGGGTTGCGCGTGGGCCTGGCGGCGATCAAGGCGCTGGCCGAGATCCTTCAAAAACCGATCGTGCCCGTGTCGTTCCTGGAAGTACTGGCGCGTGCCGCAGGCATCGACGGACGAGTCGTCGCCCTGCTCGATGCCGGGCGCGGCCAGCTCTACTCCGGCGAATACGAAATCTCCGCTGCGCAAGCCCAATTGGTTCAGGAGCACCTGATCACCCGCGAAGGTTTGGCCGGTCTATCGCGCACGGTTGCCATATCTACTCCGGACACGGTTCTGGCCAGCACCTCGCGAGAGGCGGGCCTGCGCACTTTCGAAGTCAAAGCAATCCCACCGGAGATGATTGCACTCCTTGGCTGGAGCAAACTGCGCGATGGAGAAATCGTCTCCCCGGTGCAACTGGATGCCAACTACGTCCGGCATTCGGATGAGATCTTTGGCTCCCCATCGTCTGCTACGCCGCAACCGTCCTCAAAGCCGTGAAGATCCGGACCGCCACTCCCGACGACATTCCTTTCCTGTTTCAACTGGGACACGACTCGATTACCGCGGCGCACTGGACGCTGGAGCAATACACGAACCTATTCCGGGACGGCGCCCCTGCCCACCGACTTGTGTTGCTGGCGGAGACAGAAGACGTACCGCTCGGCTTCCTTGTCGCCCTACGAATCGCCTCCGAGTGGGAACTGGAGAACATCGTCGTGTCAACCACTGAGCGCCGCAAAGGCATTGGCGCGCGTTTGCTGCGGGCTCTGATCGACGCGGCTAGCCAGAGCGCCTCCGAATCAGTTTTCCTCGAAGTCCGCGAATCGAATCTTCCGGCGCGGCGTTGCTACGAAAAGGCAGCTTTTCTGCAGGCCGGCGTTCGCAAAGGTTACTATCGCGATCCCCCAGAGGATGCGATTTTGTACCGCTTGGACATTCGTAAGCCGATTCAGACCTGAAATTTGCACCACTTTTTTGGCATTGCCGCTGTGTTACGGCTGTGTTAATTTGAGCCCATATAGAAGGTTTGGAGGTCTGCAGGATGCTGACTTCGAGAGACCAACTCCTGACCAGTCATGATGAATTCCGCCGGCTGGCCCACGAGCACTCCCAATATGCAGAACGTCTCGATGCACTCACCCAGAAACGCTATCTCAGCGAAGACGAAAAGATGGAAGAAACCCGTCTCAAAAAGATGAAACTCCGCCTGAAGGATCAGATGGAATCCATCGAGCGCGAGCATCGGCTGCACTACGGCGTCAACGTAGCCTAATTCCGCATTGCCACGCTGCCGGCGGTCCGCCCGCCTTGGGAGCAATCTACCCCGCGAAGCGCGCTACCCAGCGCCTTTTTTTATTTATACTTACGACTGTTTTGTTGAGCGGCGCCGTCCACCTTCTCAGCTTTCAGAAGATATAATTGAAAGACTCCCTATGGTTCGTGATGGCTACTATTATGGGCTGACGTTTATCGCCGCCGGCATTCTGCTTGGCTGGCTGACCCGTCCTGCCTGGGCGATCATTCCATTCCTTCTGGCTGCATTCTTCCTGCAATTCTTTCGCGATCCCGAGCGGGTCATTCCCGCTGAACCCGGCGCGGTGGTTTCTCCCGGAGACGGCAAAGTGACCGACGTCGTCGTTGGCAACGACAAGCGCTTGCGCATCAGCATTTTCCTGAACGTATTCAACGTGCACGTGAACCGCTCGCCCATCTCCGGGGTGCTGCGGGAAGTGAAGTACGTGCGTGGCAAGTTCGTGAATGCGATGAGCGATCTATCCGCTGACCAGAACGAGCAGAACATCGCCACCGTCGAGGGCGATGACGGACAGCGTGTCATCTTCAAACAGATCGCAGGGCTGCTGGCGCGGCGCATCGTTTTTAATCCCAAAGCCGGCGACCGCCTGGAACGCGGTCAGCGGGTTGGCATGATCAAGTTCGGATCGCGCGTGGACGTTGTGCTGGATGCCTCCGCCCGCGTGAATGTAAAAATTGGCGATCACGTCAAAGGCGGATCGACTATTCTGGCTTACCTGCAGCCGCGTGAAGCGGTGAGTGCCGGCTCCGTTTCCACGACTCAGAAGGCGCACTGATGGCCGAGACTCCGACCAGACCGCGACGCAGGATCACCAAGGGGATGTACATTCTCCCGTCCCTGTTCACGACTGCCAACGTGGCTTTCGGCTACTACGCCATACTCGAGGTGATGCACGCCTCGGCAATTGACTTCTGGCACCTCGATAACGCCGCCAAGGCAATTGGGTTTGCGGTGCTATTTGATGGGCTCGACGGTCGCATCGCCCGCATGACGGGAACCAGCAGCGACTTCGGACGCGAACTGGATTCTCTGGCCGACGTGATTACCTTCGGAGTCGCTCCGGCCATGCTGGCCTGGGTATGGGGTTTTCATCTTATGCCCCCGGTGTTCCTCAGCCAGGGCCAGTGGCACATTAAGCTGACGCAACTGGGCGCGATCGCCAGTTTCCTGTTCCTGATCGCCGGCGCCAGCCGTTTGGCGCGGTTCAATATCAGCGGCAATCCCCAACCTTCAAACCCTGGCCGCCCAGGGAAGAAGTATTTCGTTGGCATGCCCATTCCAGCTGGAGCCGGAGTGATCGCTGCCGTGGTGCACTTTACCGTGGGCGAGCCGCTGGCCTCCGCCTACACCGCTCTGGCATGGTCGGCGATGGTGACCACGGTGGGCTATCTGATGGTGAGCACCTGGCGTTTTTACAGTTTCAAGGACATCGATTTTCGCTCACGTCATCCGTTTCGGTTAATCGTGGTCCTGGCAGCCCTGTTTGGGCTCGTCTTCTTTTTCTCGCGCCGGGTGCTTTTTGCCATTGCGCTACTGTACATGGTTTCGGGCGTGTTCTGGCGCCTGCAGTGGATTTTCCGCCGCCGCCCCGGGCCACCTCCACCGTCCTATAAGGAGGCTCCGCACCCATCATGAGCGACACCGCCAAACCTACGCCCACGGCCCAAACCTCAGCGTCGCGCACTAAGCTCTACCGTGCGGCCATCGTGGGGGCAGGGTCTCTCAAGGGCAAAGAAGTCGCCGAGGTCCTGAACGAGCGCAACTTCCCGGCGGTAGATATTCGTTTGCTGGACGATGACGAAGCGCTCGGGCAACTCGAGGCCATGGGCGACGAGATCAGCTTCATCCAGCGGGTTCGCGCCGAGCAATTCGAGCACGTGGATTTCACGTTCTTTGCATCAGATCAGGAGAGCACCCGCCGCAGTTGGAAGGATGCGCGGGACGCGGGCAGCACGATTGTCGATCTCTCGGGCGTGCTCGAAGATCAGACGAACGCAAACGTACGCTCTTTGTGGGTGGAGCGCGAGCGTGGGCAAGTTGCGCTTCCGGAGCTGCAGCCCGGGCCCTGTGTAACCGCTCACCCCGCAGCCATCACTTTGGCGCTGCTGCTGTTGCGGGCTCGAAAAGCGGGCGCGATCCGGCGCGTGGTGGCCACGATCTATGAACCCGCTTCCGAGCACGGCCAGCGCGGCATGGATGAACTGCATCAGCAGACCGTGAATCTGCTCTCGTTCCAGCCACTGCCCAAAGATGTCTTCGATGCGCAGGTAGCTTTCAACATGGTGGCGCGTTACGGGCACAAGTCACAGCCGGCGCTCGATTCGGTGGAAGCGACGGTGTTGCGCCATTACCGGAAGATCGCCGGAGACGATGCGCCTGATCCTTCCGTTCTCCTGCTACAGGCTCCGATTTTTCATGGCCATGCCATGGCAGTGTTCCTGGAGATGGATCATGCTGTCGGGGTGGAAGACTGGGCGCGCGTTCTGGGAGGCGACCACGTCGCCATTCCCGGTGGCGAGGAAGATGCGCCCAGCAACGTGAGTTCGGCAGGGCAGGCGGACATTCAACTCTCTATCAAGATGGATCCGACGCAGCCCAATGGCGTCTGGCTCTGGGCAGCGGCTGACAATCTGCGCCTGTCCGCCGTGACTGCCGTCGAATGTGCGGAGAGCATGACCGCGATGCGTCCGACAGGGAAGATCCAGTGAACAGATTCGCGGGCCTGATGTCTTGCCTGCTGCTGGGCGTCACCACTGCGTGCGGATATCACACCGCCGGACACGCGGCCCAGCTTCCGCAGAGCCTCACCACCATCGCGGTCCCGCCGTTTAAAAACGAAACTCTGACCTATCGCATCGATCAGACACTGACTAGTTCGGTGGTGAGGGAATTCAATACGCGAACACGCTATCACATCGTGCCCGATACCACCGATGCCGATGCGACGCTGCGAGGAACCGTGCTCTCCACCACCGCCTCGCCGCTGACCTATGACACCTCCACCGGGCGCGCCGCCAGCGTTCTGGTTGTGGTCAGCATGAGTGTGACTTTGAGCGATCGTGGCGGCAAGGTGCTTTACCAGAATCCCGCGTACCTGTTTCGCGAGCAGTACGAGGTGTCACAGGACTTGTCCAGCTTCTTTGAGGAAGACTCTCCCGCATTCCGCCGCCTTTCGCAGGACTTTGCCCGCACGCTGGTCGCGAACATCCTGGAGGGATTCTGATGTTGAGGCGCTTTGGTTTTCTGACGGCCGTGCTGGCGAGCGTGCTGTGCTCCGGGTGCTATAGCGGATCGCGGCCGCCGCACGTGGGATCGGCAGCCAAGGAATTCACGGTCGCGGATGCCGACCATAGCGTCAGCCTCAACCAGTATCGGGGACAGGTGGTCCTGGTGAACTTCTGGGCTACGTGGTGTCCGCCATGCGTAGAGGAACTCCCATCGTTGATGATGTTGCAGGAGCGGATGAAGGGCCGGGGAGTTGTGGTGGTGGGGGTGAGCATTGACGTGGACGGCGATGCCTACCACCGCTTTCTGAAACTGCACAACATCAACTTCGTGACGGTGCGGGATCCGGAGCAGAAAGTTGCGTCCATGTACGGGACCTCGGGCTGGCCGGAAACTTATATCATCGACCGGCAAGGCGTGTTGCGGCGGAAATTTGTGGGGCCGGTCGATTGGAATGCTCCGGACGTGATTGCATTTCTGAGCCGGATGTAGTCGCGAACCGATCACTAGCCGCCGGTGGCCGTCAATGCTAAAGTCGCTAGAGAATAGCCGGTTCTGATGCGCGCCTTTGCCCAAGCCGAACGCTTTGTCAGCGACCTGCAGTCGCGCAAGTTGCGTGCGGCTTACGTGTTTGTGGGGGATGAAACCTTCTTTCGCAAGCGCTTTCGCGACGCCATTCTGGAGCACCTGGTTCCGGCCGACTTGCGGGATTTCAGCTTGTTTGAATTCGACCTCGGGGAGACGGATCTGGCTGAGGTTCTCGATCGCGCCCGCACTCCTTCGCTGATGGCCCCCTTCCAGGTCTTCTTCGTGCGCGGGGTGAAGAATCTGTTCGGCCGTGGTTCCAATGAAGAGAAGCTGGCTGCAATCGAGGACTACTGCAAGAATCCCAATCCCGACGCGCTAATTGTGTTTGTGGCCGATCACATCAGCATCCCCGCCGATGTCCGCAAAATCGAGATGCAGGACCGGGAGCGCTATCAGCGCATTCGCGACACCCTGGGCCAGTACTGCGGAATCGTCGAACTGGCGCGCGTGGAAGAAGGCGAGGCGGTGCGCTGGATCAGCGACTACTGTACGAGCCAGGCAGTGCAGATGGAGGCCGATGGCGCACGCGAACTGGTGGACGCGCTCGGCGGCGACATGATGATGATCTCCAACGAACTGGAGAAGCTGATTCTGTACGTGGGCGAGAAAAAGCGGATCACGCTGGGTGACGTGGAGACGATGGTGCTGGCCGCGAAGCAGAGGTCGCTGTACGAGCTGACGGATGCGATCTCGTCGAAGGATCGGGTGCGCGCGCTGGAAGTGCTGGACGCGATCCTCGCGTCGGGCGATGGCGAAGAGGCTTCGATCGGACACGTCTACATGCTGGCCAAAAGCTTTCGCCAGATGCTCATTATCCTGGAACGCAACGTGCGCGACCAGCGCATGCTGTGGGCGGCACTGTGGCAAGGATTTCGCGTGCCTCCGTTTGCCGCGGACGACATTATCCGGCAGGCCCGGCGTTACAAATCGCGCCGGGAGTTGACGCGCGCCATCCGGCTGGTAGCAAAAGCGGACTTGGCCCTGCGCTCCAATCCCGTTAGCAAGCGCATGGTCCTGGAGCGGCTCATCATGGACCTCACTACCGAGCCCAAGGTTGAATCTCCGGGTTGGATGCAGGATGAGTTGCCGGTATAGGCGGGCATCTCGAGCTAGCAACGCCTTCGATTGCACTTTGACCCTGCCCGCAATAATGAAGACTCTGTGGAGGCCGGTACGATTTTTTCATTCCGGGCGCACTCCCCGTCGAGCTTCGCTCGACTGGACAGCCGATGGCGGCTATCCCTACAGAGCAAACCGCGGACAGAACTCAAGCAGAGGAAAACTGACGAAACCAGCAACTGCAGGAAATCCAATGAGGAAGCTAATTTTCGCAACCAACACCACTCTGGACGGCTGCTGCGACCACACCAAACAACTGGCTGATGAAGAGACGCATGAGTACTTTACGCAGCTGATGCGAGAGGCTGACCTGCAGGTCTTCGGGCGCAAGACCTATGAATTGATGGTTCCATTTTGGCCTGAGGTCGCCAAAAGCCAGTCTATGACCAAAGCATCGAACGAATTTGCTCTAGCCTTTGACGCCGTCAAAAAAGTGGTTTTTTCACGATCACTCGACGGCGTTGAAGATCCAAATACGAGAATTGTTCGTGCCAACCTTCGCGACGAAATAGTTAAATTGAAACAGGGGCAAGGCAAAAATATCTTAGTCGGTGGGGTAAGCGTTGCTTCACAAGTTATCGAGCTTGGCCTGGTGGATGAATATGTTTTTGTCGTTTCGCCAATCCTTGCAGGAGAAGGAAGACGGTTAATGGAAGGGGTCAGCCTACGGGAAAGTTTGCAGTTGAGACTGGTTGAGTCGAACTTCTTCAAGTCAGGATGTGTTGCGCTTCGTTACTTGAAACCATAAGAGAGACCTGCGACACGTGAAATTGCTACCGATCTGTTGAGTTCCGGGCTAGAATTGCGGACAAAGTTGCCGCAACCTTGTGATCTGGCCGGGAGAGAGGCGTGCGGTAGGCGTCCGCTTTGGAGACTAATCCCACATTATCTGCACTGATCGCCGCCGCTGAAGGCGGGGAGAAACCAGCCGCAGATGTGCTGTTTAGCGCACTGTATTCCGAATTGAGGCGGCTAGCCAGGTACGAATTGGCGCGGCACGGGGCCCCAATGAGCGTTAGCGCTACCACGCTGTTACACAAGGCGTACATCGAGATGGCCGGGAATAATGAGGCCTCATTCGCCGATCGTAAGCGGTTTATGGGTTATGCGAGCCGGGTGATGAGGGGCTTGATTATTGATCATGCTCGCAGCCGCAGCGCTCAGAAGCGGGGTGGGCAATTTGAGATCACGTCGCTGGGAGCCGAAGTCGAGAGTACGGTGGATGAGCATAAGCTGGTGCAGATCAGTCAGGCGTTAGACGAACTGGCTAAGGCTGAGCCGGCGCTTGCAGAAGTTGTGGACTTGAAATTTTTTTGCGGTTTTACGTTTGCCGAGATCGCCGCCATGAGGGACGTCAGCGAACGAACCGTTCAGCGTCAATGGGAGAAAGCCCGCATCTATCTCCATCGCTGCATTCGTACAGACTTAGAGATGTGAGGAACCGTGTCGACACTCAGCCCTGATCAATGGCAGGAAATAAGTCCTTACCTGGACCATGCGCTGTCGCTTTCGGCGGAGGAGCGTGCAAGCTGGCTGGCGGATTTCCGGGCGAAGAATTGCGATTTGGGCGGTGTGCTCGAGATGTTACTCGACGAACATCGTGAACTCTCCGAGGAAAATTTTCTAGAGGACCAACCGGCTCGGCCCGCGGGCGAACCGTGTTTAGCCGGAGAAATCCTGGGACCATACAAGCTGCTATCGCGGATCGGCGAAGGCGGAATGGGCAGCGTTTGGCTGGCGGAGCGTCACGATGGCCGGTTCGAACGCCAGGTGGCGATCAAGTTTCTGCATTTTGCAGTAGGGTCCGCAGCCTCGGCTGAAAGATTCAGGCGCGAAGGTAGAATTCTGGGCCAACTAGCGCATCCTCACATTGCGGAACTGATCGATGCCGGCGTGACTCCTCGTGGAGAGCCCTATCTCGTCCTTGAACATGTAAAGGGGAAGCAAATAGACGAGTATTTAGACCAGCGCAGTCTCGGCGTGGACGGAAGAATCGAGATCTTTCTGGATGTTCTTGGCGCAGTTGCGCATGCCCATGCAAACTTGATCGTTCACCGTGACATTAAACCTTCCAATGTGCTGGTCAGCAGCGACGGAGCAGTGAAGCTTCTGGACTTCGGCATCGCCAAGCTCCTTGCCGACGACGCGAATTCTGGCGTGGCGACCCTGCTTACAATGGAAGGCACGGCTGCGTTGACTCCTCAGTTTGCAGCTCCCGAACAGATTACCGGCGGCTCAGTCACAACCGCGACGGATGTGTACGCTCTGGGTATATTGCTCTACCTGCTATTAACCGGGCAGCACCCGGCGGGTCCTGGTCCACACTCCCCGGCGGACCTGATCAAGGCGATCACGGAAAACGACGCACCGAGGCCGTCGGACGTGATTGCATCGGGAAAGCTCGGCAGCGAAGCGACGAGCCAAAAGGGCGGGGTGAGTTCTGAACGTCTGCGGCGGCAGCTTCGGGGCGATCTGGACACAATCGTTGGAAAAGCGCTTAAGAAGGACCCAGGGGAGCGTTACGGCTCGGTGGGCGCTTTCGAAGCGGATCT
>DASVAE010000017.1:0-35723 GCA_036376495.1 Candidatus Sulfotelmatobacter sp.
CGGCCGCCCGGATAATCTAATGGCCCCCGCTAGAGCGCCGGCCTGAGTTTATCTCGGAGACCTCGATGTACCCCGATCTGCAAAAAGAACTCGCCACTTTCGAGCGGCGAACGCCCAAGTCCGCCGAAGCCCACAAGAAGAATCTGAAGCGTATTCCTCTGGGAGTGGCCAGTAATTATCGCGCTTACGATCCGTGGCCCATTTTTGTGAAAGAGGCCAGCGGTAGCAAGTTTCGCGATCTGGATGGCAACGAGTATATCGACCACAACCTGACATTCGGTGCTTTGATGGCCGGACATTGCCATCCCGCGGTGATGAAGGCTGTCGAGAAGCGGCTTTCGACCGGAACCATGTTTGGCATGCCGCACGACATGGAATGGGAACTGGCGGAAGAGATCTGCAACCGTTTTCCGATCGAGATGTGCCGGTTTGGCAATAGCGGGACGGAAGCGACGATGCATGCCATTCGCCTGGCGAGAGCCGCGACCGGACGCGACAAGATCGTGAAGTTCGAAGGGGCGTATCACGGTCTGCACGATAGCGCGCTGGTCAGCGTGAAGCCGCACGCTCCAGACTTCGGCGACATCAACGCGCCCACTTCCGTGCCGGGCGGGCTTGGAGTACCGAAATCTGCGGTAGCCAATGTTCTCATTGCAACCTTCAATGATCTGGCAACGGTCGAGCGCCGTTTCAAAGAGAATCCCGGAGAAATTGCCGCGATCATTCTGGAGCCAATCCTGATGAATGTGGGCCTCTGCATGCCCCAAGCGGGTTTCCTCAAAGGCCTGCGCGAGATCGCGACGAAAAACGGCGCACTATTGATCTACGACGAGGTGAAAACCGGCTGCAAACTTGGATGGGGCGGCGCCAGCGAGTACTTCGGCGTCATCCCAGACATGATTTGCCTGGCCAAGTCGATCGGCGGCGGCTTGCCGCTGGCAGCGTTTGGTACGCATAAATCTGTCATGGACCTCATTTCGCAGCACAAAGTTTTCCATGGCGGAACTTACAACACCAATCCGGTCTCGATGGCAGCAGGTCTGGCGACGTTCCGCGAAGTTCTCACACGCCAGAACTACGCGCATGTGGATAAGCTCGGCAAAAAACTGGCCGACGGTTATCGTCAGACGATTGCGAAGGTGGGCCTGCAGGCCTATATCGCGCAAGCCGGAGCTAACGGCGCGCTGATGTTGTACCCCAAGGAGATTCGCAATTACCGCGACTGGACGGTGATCGATGTCGATTTGTGGCGTCACTACTGGTTCGGGATGGTGAACCGCGGTGTTATGGCTCAGCCCTACTGGTGGGATGAGCAGTGGACCATTTCCGTCCAGCATACCGAGGCCGATATCGATAAGCACTTGGCCGCGTTCAACGACATCGCAGCTTCGCTGGCGAAAGCGCAGCAGGAGCGTAGCGAGCGCGTTCCGGCGGAAGTAGCACACTGAGAATAGATGCCAGCCGTCAGCCTTCGTCTCTCAGTCGAAGGCTGGCGGCTCATACATTGTTGCTCATCACTTGTCCACGACGACACAAGCCGAACAGCCGCATCTGATCCGTGCTCTCGGGCGTCGCGATTTGGTGCTGCTCTTCGTAGTCGCCGTATTCAATCTGAACGTGGTGCCTTCGATTGCCGCCAACGGCGGCGTCACCGTCTGGCTGTGGATCATTTCGCTGCTCCTGTTTTTCTGGCCCCAGGGTATCGCGGTGATCGAACTGGCGCATCGTTATCCCGGCGAAGGGGGAGTGTATCTCTGGGCCAAGGAAGTGTTCGGGGACTTTCACGGATTCCTCTCCGGCTGGTGCTACTGGACCAACAACATGCTCTACGTGCCCACGGTGATGCTGTACTTCGTGGGTGTGTCCGTGTACGTGCTCGGCCCCGGGCATCAGGGACTGGCAGATAATAAGATTTTCGCCTCGATCGCGTCGCTGGCGCTGCTCGCGCTGCTGACTCTGTTCAATATTCTCGGTCTGGGTGTGGGGAAGTGGATCAACAACATCGGCGCCATCGGCACATTCGTCGCGGCGGCCGTGCTGATTGGGCTTGGGGTCGTGATCTGGGCACATTTCGGCAGCACCATAGCGGCGGCTGATTTCAAGATTCCTGCCAATCCGAAGTTTGTACTCAATTCCTTTGGCGTGATTTGCTTTGGCCTCGTCGGCTTGGAACTGGCGTCAGTGATGGGCGATGAGATCAAAGATCCGCGGCGGACTTTGCCGGGCGCGGTGGCGTTGGGCGGATTATTGTCGGGCGTTCTTTACATCGGAGCGACGCTTACTCTGCTGATTGCGGTGGGCAAGAACGTCAACGTGCTCCAGGGAATCGTGCAAGCGGTCACTCACATGGCGGCTCGCGTCGGCATCGGATGGATCACCATTCCGTTTGCCCTGATGCTCAGCATGTCCATTGCCGGGATAGGATCGGCCTGGATGGGCGGCTCTGCGCGAATACCGTTCGTCGCCGGACTCGACTCCTACATGCCTTCGTGGCTTGGCAAGGTGCATCCTCGATACGCGACTCCCTATGCTGCGCTCATTCTGCAAGGGATTGTATCGGCAGTCTTGGTCATTCTGAATTTTGCCGGAGCGGGAGTGCAGGAGACATTTCAGAAACTGCTATCGCTCGCAGTCGTGTTGCAGCTCGTGCCGTTCGTATACATGTTCGGCGCGCTGGTCAAATTCGCAGTGAGTGAATCGAAGCCAAAAGGGCAGTATGGAAGAGCAACATTGTTTCTCGCCGGAACCAGCGGGCTGCTCACCACCGTGCTCGGCATCGGGCTCGTTTTTTTTCCGGCCCAGCAGATCACTTCTCTGCTGCGGTATGAGATCTGGATGGTAGGCATGACTGTGTTGTCCATCGGCCTGGCAGCTTTCTTCTTTTTCGTATATGGACGGCGCAAAGCGCCACAAGCAATCAAGGTTGTCAGGAACAGCGAGCCCGTGTCTGCCAGTGGCGGCTCGGTGCGTTGAAATTGTGGGAGGGCATATGCCCGGTGGTATCAAAGCTGACGTGAAAACGTATCAGATGTTCATCAACGGCGAACGGGTGACGAGCCAATCCGCCAGGACCTTTCCTGTCTACGACCCTTCGACCGAAGAAGTAATCGCGCAGGTGCCGGATGCGAACGCCGAAGATGTCAACCGCGCCGTGGCGGCAGCGAAAACCGCGTTTGAGGAAGGGCCGTGGGCGTCCACCACCGCACAAGAGCGCGGCCGCGTCTTGTTCCGCATGGCGGAGAAGGTTCGCCAGAACCTGCCGGCGCTTGCCGAACTCGAATGCCGCAACACGGGCAAGCCTATCGTGGAAGCCGAATACGACCTGACTGATGTTGCCACATGCTTCGAGTACTACGGGGGGCTGGCGACGAAGATCACCGGGCATGTGAATCCAGTGCCGGATAACGCGCTCTCGCTCTCGCTCAAGGAGCCCGTCGGCGTGGCGGGACAGATTATCCCCTGGAATTATCCGATGCTGATGGCGGCCTGGAAACTGGCTCCGGCCATAGCTGCTGGATGTACTTGTGTTCTGAAGCCAGCGGAGCAAACGCCGTTGACCGCTCTGGAATTTGCCCAGCACTTTGCCGACTGCGGACTGCCGCCGGGAGTCATCAACATCGTGACCGGATTTGGCGAGAGTTGCGGCGCTCCTCTCGTTCAGCATCCCGATGTAAACAAGATTGCGTTCACCGGCAGTGCCGCTGTGGGCAAGATGATCGTGAAACAGGCTGCCGATACGGTGAAGCGCGTCACGCTCGAACTGGGCGGCAAGTCGCCCAACATCTTCTTCGCCGACGCAGATTTCGAAGCGGCCATTGATGGGGCGCTGTTTGGCGTCTTCATCAATCAAGGCGAGGTGTGCTCCGCAGGCAGCCGCATCCTGGTGCAGAAGTCCATTTACAAGAACTTCGTCGAGGCCATGACTGAGAAAGCGAAGAAGATCAAATTGGGCCCGCCGCTGGAACGCGAGACCAAGATGGGTCCGCTGGTCAGCAAAGAGCAATACGATCGTGTGAATGAATACCTCAAGATTGGCAAGCAGGAGGCGAAGCTGGCTTCGGGTGGAGGCCGGCCGGACAAATTCGCCAAGGGATATTACGTTCAGCCGACGATTTTCTATGACGTGAACAACAATGCCCGCATCGCGCGGGAGGAAATTTTTGGCCCGGTGGCGGCCGTTATTCCCTTTGAAGACGAAAAAGATGCAATGAAGATCGCCAACGACTCTCCGTATGGACTGGCGGCAGCGGTCTGGACTCGAGATATCTTCAAGGCGATGCGGACGGTAAAGGCTCTGCGCGCCGGAATTGTTTGGGTCAATCACATGCAGCCGACTTATGTCGAAGCTCCATGGGGTGGATTCAAACAGTCCGGTTTCGGCCGCGAGCTTGGCCCCTGGGGAATCGAGGAATATCTGGAAACCAAACAGGTGCACATTAATTTGAATGAGGCGCCGATCGGGTGGTACTGAACGTTAGCGGCTGAAGCCGTATGGGTTTGAGTGGCTTTACGGCACGACTAAAGTCGTGCCCTTCCCAAACCCGTGCCGTTCCCAAATCGTCACGATCCGAGAACTGACAACTGAGAACTGAGAACCGACAACTGAGAACTAAGCCGATGTCCACCATTCAACTCCGCACACCCATACCGGGACCGAAATCGAAAGCTCTATCCGAGCGGCGCGCGAAAGCCGTGCCCCGCGGTCTTTCTCACGGCACGCCCATCTACGTCTCAAAAGCCGAAGACGCGTGGCTCGAGGATGTCGACGGCAATCGCTACCTCGATTTTGCCGGGGGAATCGGATGCCTGAATGTCGGCCACCGTAGGCGGGAAGTTGTGAACGCAGTAAAGGACCAGCTTGATCGCTTCCTGCATACCTGCGTCCAGGTCACGCCGTATGAGAGCTATGTCCGTCTGGCTGAACGCATGAATGAGGTCACTCCGGGTAAGTTCCCGAAGAAGACGATTTTCGTGAATAGCGGAGCGGAAGCGGTTGAGAATGCGGTGAAGATAGCCCGCGCTTATACAAAGCGGCCGGCAGTGATCGCTTTCGAAGATGCATTCCACGGGCGGACGATGATGACGCTGGCTCTGACCAGCAAAACTCATCCGTACAAAGCGGGCTTCGCTCCCTTTCCCGGTGAGGTCTACCGGGTTCCCTACGCCTACTGCTACCGCTGCTCGTACTCACTGCAGTATCCGTCATGCGAGTTGTACTGCGCGCGCCATCTGGAAGACACATTCAAACGCGTGGTTGCGAACGAAGAGGTTGCGGCAATCATTGCGGAGCCGGTGTTAGGCGAGGGCGGTTTCATTGCACCCCCTCCGGACTACTTCAAAGTTCTGATCGAGTTATGTCACAAATACGGAATTCTATTCATTGCCGACGAGGTGCAGTCCGGGTTCGGGCGTACGGGTGCGCTATTTGCGTGCGAACGTTACGGCGTCGAGCCCGATCTGCTGGTTACGGCAAAGTCCCTTGGTGGCGGATTGCCGCTGGCCGCAGTCACCGGCCGCGCTGAGATCATGGATGCGCCCGGAGTTGGCGGTCTGGGCGGAACATTCGCGGGCAATCCGCTTTCGTGCGCAGCAGCGCTGGCTGTTCTGGATCTGTTCGAGCGCGAAAACCTGCTGGCCCGGGCCAACGAACTCGGGGCTCAGTTCCAGCGCCGTGCGCGCGAATGGCAGCATCGCTGGCCGATTGTAGGGGACATTCGCGGTCTGGGCGCCATGCAGGCCATAGAACTGGTGCAAGGTCAAGACACAAAAGCTCCCGCTTCCGAGGAAACCAAAAAGATTTCGCAGTACTGCTACGAGCATGGGCTCATCACCATCACGGCAGGATCCTATTCCAACGTGATCCGTGTGCTGGTGCCGCTGGTGATCACGAATGAGCAAATGAACGAAGCTCTGAATGTGCTCGAATCGGCCATTGCGAATGTTTGCGACGCGAAGGGAGCCGTCGCGCAATTTGTTTAGAGCCTGTTTCTGGCATTCATCCTGAGCGCTGTGGCAGTCGCTCTCAGGAAAGTGAACGAGTATCATTGAAGCGTTTGGGAGTTCTTCCGTGACCCACGGCTCCCGGTAGCACATTCTTCGCGACAGCGAGAGGCATCACCGTCATGAGCGTAGCAGCACCCCCTATCAACAAGGTTACGAATTTCATCAATGGACAATGGGCACCCGCGCAATCATCGGAGTGGCGAGATGTCGTCAATCCCGCGACCGGGGAAATCCTGGCCAGCGTTCCCCTGGCCGGCGCCGCGGATGTGAATGCCGCGGTGGAAGCCGCCGCCGCCGCTTTTCCCGAGTGGCGCCGTACTCCACCCGAAGACCGCATTCAGCCGTTGTTCAGGCTCAAGATGCTGTTGGAAGAGCACATTGACGATATTGCCCGCATCATCACCCTGGAAAACGGCAAGACCTTTGCTGAAGCGAAAGGCGAGATGCGTCGCGCGATTGAGAATGTGGAAGTTGCCTGCGGGATCCCAATGATGATGCAGGGTTACAACCTCGAAGACGTAGCCCGCGGCATCGATGAGATCATGATTCGCCAGCCTCTCGGAGTCGTGGCGGCGATCGTACCGTTCAACTTCCCGGGCATGATTGCGTTCTGGTATCTGCCCTACGCCATCGCGACCGGCAATACATTCATCCTCAAGCCCAGCGAGCGCGTGCCGCTTACCATGCATTACATCTACGAACTGCTCGAGAAAACCGGACTGCCTAAAGGTGTCGTTAGCCTGGTCAATGGGGGCAAGGCGGCTGTCGATGCTCTGATTGACCATCCCAAGGTGCGCGCCATCAGTTTCGTGGGATCGACTCCGGTTGCACGGTATATCTACTCGCGCTCGGCGGAGCAGGGGAAACGCTGCCAGTGCCAGGGAGGAGCCAAGAACCACGTTGTCGTACTCCCGGACGCGGACATGCCCCTTGCAACGCAGATCATCGCCGACAGCGCGTTCGGATGCGCTGGGCAACGCTGTCTTGCAGTCTCCGTAGCGGTAACTATCGGAGAGGCGCAGAAGACCTTTCGTGATTCGATTGCAGAGGCCGCCTCGAATCTGCGAGTTGGCAATGGCCTGGAAGCCGGAGTGCAGATGGGGCCCGTGATTACGCCGCAGAGCAAGGAACGGGTGGAGCAGTTGATCGGGGTCGGCGAAAAGCAAGGAGCTAAAGTTCTTCTCGATGGCCGGAACACGAAACTGCCTAAGCATGAGACCGGCAATTTCGTGAAGCCAACGATTCTCGACGACGTGCCGGCCAGCAGCGAGATCACCGATACCGAAATCTTCGGACCAGTGCTCAGCCTCGTGCACGCCGATAACATGGATGAGGCGCTCGCGTTTCTCGAGCGCAGTGCCTATGGCAACCAGGCATCTTTGTTCACCTCCAGCGGGGCTGCAGCGCGGCAGTTCCGTTACCAAGCTCCGGCGGGCAATATCGGGATCAACATTGGAGTCGCGGCGCCCATGGCCTATTTTCCGTTCAGCGGATGGAAGAATAGTTTTTTCGGCGACCTGCACGGGCAGGGACGAGACGCCATTGAGTTCTACACAGACAAGAAAGTTGTTGTCGAGCGCTGGGCAAAGGAGCACAGCCGCAAGTTCTAAAAATCTAGCCACGGATTTACACGGATATTCACGGATTTGGATGTATCCGTGAGTGTCCGTGTCGATCCGTGGCGAATTCAGAGGCATTTATGGCTACTACTACAGTTGAGAAATCCATGACGGGACAAGAAATTGTCGATCTAACCAAAAAGCACACATTGTTTGAATGGTCGGCGCAATCGAAAGTCGATCCCATTCCGGTTGCGAAGGCCAAGGGAATTTACTTCTGGACACCGGAAGGGAAGCGCTTCATTGATTTCAATAGTCAACTCATGTCCGTCAACATCGGGCACGGCGATGAGCGCGTCATTCAGGCCATTTACGAGCAAGCGCAGACGCTTGCCTATGCGAATCCGTTTATGGCGACCGAACCTCGGGCGCGGCTGGGAGCCAAGCTGGCTGAGATCACCCCGGGCGATATCGACACATTTTTCTTCACCAACGGCGGTGCTGAGGCCAACGAGAACGCCATTAAGATTGCTCGATTCTTCACCGGCCGTCAGAAGATCATGGCGCGCTATCGTTCTTACCATGGCGCGACCGCTGGCAGCATGTCGCTCACAGGCGAACCGCGGCGTTGGGCGGCCGAGCCAGGCATCCCGGGAGTCGTCCGGGTGCTGGATCCATATCATGGAATCGAACGCGGCTGGGAGTCGGCGGAAAGCTCGCTGGCGATGATCGAGGAGACCATTCAGTTGGAAGGTTCTCACACCATTGCTGCCTTTATTCTGGAGACGGTCGTGGGCACCAATGGCATTCTGATTCCGCCAGATGGGTATATGCAGGGTGTTCGCAAGCTTTGCGACAAGTACGGCATTCTCATGATCGCCGATGAAGTGATGGCTGGTTTCGGGCGCACCGGCGAGTGGTTCGCCATCGATCACTGGAAGGTCGTGCCGGATTTGATCTGCATGGCGAAAGGCTTGACTTCGAGCTACCTCCCTTTGGGTGCAGTGGGCATGCGTCACCACATCGCGCAGCACTTTCAGGACAAAGTGTTCTACGGAGGACTAACCTACAACTCCCATCCGATGGGATGTGCCGCTGCGCTGGCAACCGTTCGCGTTTATGAGGAGGACCGCCTCATCGACAATGCGAAAAAAATGGGCGGGGCCATGAAGCAACTTGGCGCCCAGATGCAGGCCAAGCATCCGTCTGTGGGCGACGTACGCTCGATCGGTTTATTCGGGATCTTCGAACTGGTCCGCAGTCGAAAGACGCGGCAGCCCATGGCTCCATTTAACGGAACCTCGGAAGAGATGGCCGCACTCGGCCGCTTCTTCCGCGACCAGGGGCTCTATACATTGGTGCGATGGAACACCTTTTACACAAATCCCCCGCTCTGTATAAACGAGCAGCAGCTTCGCGAAGCCTTTGCAATAATCGATAAAGGTCTGGAAATTACTGATCGCGCAGTGAAGGATTAATCCCGCGTAGCTGGAAATGTGCCAAGTCCCCGAATCGCGCTCCACCGCGATTCAGGGACTTTCTTTTGTTCGGCCTTAAGCTGCCCTGCGATGCTGCGGATAGCGGCCGGTAATCCTGCGAAAGAAGCCATGCAAGCGGTGAACTCCCTGCGCACCCGGTAGGAACATGAATGGGCACTGGCCCGGTATCACCTCCATGCCTTTCGCTCTGCAGAACTCAACCGCTTTCATGCTGACGGCGCCTTTGCCTGTAGCCCTGTACATCCATACCTGCTTGATACCGGCGACGTAGCAGTCCTCAACGACCCTCTCCGTGACTTCGGGAGAGGTCATCAGGAGCGCGGCTCTTACAGGAGGCTGAATGTCCTGCACTCGAGCGTAACAATGGCGGCCGTGTACACTCGCAGTTCCAGGGTTTACCGGAACAATGTCGTAGTCCCGATGGCAGAGTTCCTCAAATAGCGCCATACTGAAATGTTTCGGATCGCGGGACACCCCAATCATTGCAATCCGCTTTTGCCCAAGAAAATCTTCAATCATCTCAAGCGAAAAATGTCGTTCAGCCATGGATCTCCTCCTCGAATTTCTTCTCACAGCGTAGCGTTTCCCCTTGTCTTCCGGCAGTGATGAAGATCACCCGTGGAAAGCTGCGGCTGGACAGCAGCAGCGTGCGAGACCGCGTGCTGTTCTCAGGGTTGCTCAACTTCCGTGTGCCTAGCGACCGCGCCGCGGGCAGGGATCTCCGAGCCTTCAGAATCTCTATCGCCGCGCCAATCGGAGGATCTGACTAGATTTTCTTCGCGGTTGCGTCAGTTCTGTCGCGGCACGGTCGGTTCCTTGCGCTTCTCTTCCGTCTCCACCGAATACAGCATGTAGTGATCGAAACTATGGCGGCGGTAATAGTGATGCTTCCGAAAATCGAAATAAAGATCGGCGCTCTTGGGCAGCCATAGCGTCGTGTTCCGGTTGGGAAATGGAATCGGGCCATATTCCACAATCTGGTGCTCGCTTAGAAGTTGGATTTCGGGCATCGGCTTGACCATCTCGGCCTCTATGCGCGCGATCTGAAACTTATCGGCGGTAATCCATGCTCTTCCTTTCAGCTGGACCGGGTGCTCTTGATTTCCTAGCTTGTAGGCGTGCATGTGATTCGGACGATCCTCGCGCTGCTGAAAGCGCACCAGCCACGTTGCCTGCCCATGCCATTCACCCAGTCCTTCACAGGTCATCGCAAACTCGTCGCGGCGATCAGGGTGGAACACTAGGGCCAAGGCCGCAAATCCCAGGCTGGCGATCTGATCTGGATAGCCCTCGAGGGTCATCTTCTCCGCACGGTATTCATCAACATTCAAAACTCCGGGCTGCGGCTCCGAGATGGACGCCACGTAGTTGTATTTGCGTGTCTCCGAACGAACAGGGATGCCGTAGCTGTCGAGCGTTTGATGAAAGAGGTCTTCGACTGCGGCAAAACGCTCCACGTCATGCACCAGTTCCTGCACGCGTTTGCCAGATTCGTCAATCACCTGAGCCGAAGGGCAGACGACTCCGGGCGCGGTGGAAACATTGATTTCATCGATGCCGGGCGGCTGCCATGCCCTGATCGACAGAACCTCAGTCGGCAGTGCCGCAAGAGGATCGACACCCGAAATGTGGACAGCCGGGATAGAGGGTGTGTTCGCCGATGCAATGAGAGTATGCTCCTGGATCTGAGCGATCAGACTTCGCACTTGGGCCACCATCGGGCTACGAGGCGTCCCTTCCAGGAATGTGTTCAGAGCCTCTACTGCTTCCCGATCGCGGCCGAGGCCAGCCAGCGATTCTCCACGAATCAACTGCGTGGAATTGGCAGCGGCTTGCCCTTTCCTGATCGCTAGCTCGGATTCTTCCAGAGCTTTGTCGTAGGTCTTCTGATGTAGATAGGCGGTTGCGAGCAAACTGTGCGGGAGCCAAGGCGTGGAATCCACCATCAATGCTTGCTCCAGCACCGATCGTGCGGCTCCATAATCCTCGCGCTCAAGTTGGGTTCGCCCCAGAAGCGTGAGCGCTTGGCCATTGCGCGGATTTAGAGTCGCCGCCGTGTTCAAGTAGCTGGCAGCCTTCGGTAACTCCTTCTTCTGGTAATACAGATAGCCGAGAAGAAAATTCAACTCCGCGCTGCTGGGGGCTAGCTTGTACGCCTCTTGTAATTTCTTCTCCGCTTTTGCAAGCTTTTGCGATTTGAGCAGTGCAATTGCATGTTTGGTTTCTTTGCGCGCCTTGGGAGAGATAATCGCTTCCGCCACATCGAGATTAAGCGCTGCCGGATCTCGCTGCAGCACGATCTCGACTTCAAGGGGCCGGTTTGAATCCATGACCTGAAGATCCTTATGCGCGGTGAGATAACCCACGGCACTCACGTCAAGTCCATAACTGCCCAGACGCACGTTGGTGAAGAATCCCTTGGCGTTATCTTCTGTGGTTGTCCAGGTTGTCGAATGATCCGCCGCATTGACGAGAGTCACCACGGCCTGCCGATCGAGCAAAGAGGTATTCCGCTGGGCGAAAACGTGGAAAATGAGGACAGCGGTGCCGGGATCCGTGCGATAGGACGTGATCGTCTCAGCGACGCGGCCTGGTTCAGCGGTGGGATCGATTTTCCGCTGAGCAAAGGCAGCGCCGACCAGCCAGCAAGCGAGAAAGACAGCGGTGCAAAAATGCTGCGCGGAGCGGTTCGTCATATTGCTTCGCGTCATAACGCAGTTCCGTGGAGAGCAGTTTGGCACAGGGTCAGCAGGTGGTCAAACACAGGTCCGCAGCGGGAGACTAGTGTTGGATGTTACGTTTCGCCGCCTTGGGACGCCTTCTCGACGGCAGGTGGTTTCTGCACGCTCATGCCTGCACCCTCGCTGTCTTCCACGTTCTTGACGATGTATTGCACGATCAGCGAAATGCGACGATTGGCGGGGTCGAGTGGAGATTCCGGTTTGCGCAAATGCTGATCCGCGAAGCCGCGCACCTGCGTAATCTGATCACTGCGAATGCCGCTGGCTTGCATCACCCGCCGCGCCGTATTGGCACGGTCGGCCGAGAGTTCCCAGTTGCCATACGCGGCCGAAGGGGCGTAGGGCTGAGAATCCGTGTGTCCCTCGATCGATAGCTTGTTGGGCAGGGCACCTAACTCTTGCGCCAGAGTGACGAGCAGTTGCTCGCCGTCAGGTTTAAGTTTCGTGCGTCCAGTATCAAAAAATGTTCCACTGGCGGATTCGGAAAGCTCAATCCGCAATCCCTCACTCGTGACCGTCATTTCGATGTGGTTCTTAAGATTTTCGAAATCTGCCATCTGCTGCATCGCGCTCTGCAACTGCTCTTTGAGCTTGGGCATGTTGTCGCGAGTCAGCGTGAAGTTTTCTCCCGCTCCCATCATGTTGGAGCCGACTTTTTTTGACGTGCCGGTTGGATCCTTGAAGTATCCACCTACTGCTTCCTGGATTTGTTTGCTGCTGTTCATGAGCCACAGCACGATAAAAAGCGCCATCATGGCCGTCACGAAATCAGCGTAAGCGACTTTCCAAGCACCTCCGTGGTGGCCTCCGTGTCCTGCGACTTTTTTGAGGATTATAACGGGGCGCTTATTTTCCATGACTGTGGCCACCAAAGATTAAGAAGCCGTTGCTCCCGCTGCTGCTGCGGCCGATGCTGCTGGGGCACGGCATGCCTGTTCCAATTCTTTGAAAGAAGGACGCACATGGCCGGGCACGGCACGCCGAGCCACCTCTACCGCCATGATCGGTGCGGTTCCTTTCAGGAAAGAAACCATCAGCACTCGCATGACGTAAAGGAATGCGTGTTCTTCTTCGGCTGCCTTGCTCATATTTGCGGCCAGAGGCCCCACCAGGCCATAGCAGAGCAGGATGCCCAGAAAAGTGCCTACCAGCGCGGCCGCCACTTTCTTGCCAATTTCTTCTGGTGGGCCGCCCAGAGCTCCCATCGTGATCACCACGCCCAACACGGCCGCCACAATGCCAAGTCCGGGAAGTGAATCGGCCATGGTGGACAAGGCCGCCGTCGGCTGGCCCGCGTCATGGTGCTGAACTTCGAGATCGAGATCGAGCATTTGATCCAGGTCGAAGGCATCTACACCAGTGATCGCCATGCGAAGCGAATCGCAGACGAAATCCCGAACGTGATGGTTCTTCATGAAAGTCAGATTTTTGGAAAATACTGCACTCTTCTCTGGTTCTTCGACGTCATTCTCCAGAGCCATCAAACCGTCCTTGCGGGCTTTGTTGAGCAAGTCATACATCATCTTCAGCGCATCGATGTAGGTTTGCTTGCCGAACTTCGATCCGCTGAAAACTTCCACGATTCCTGCCGCGATCTTCTTGATAATGTGCAGTGGATTGGCCACCAGAACGGTGCCCGCGGCTGCGCCGCCGATAATGATCAACTCCGCAGGCTGGAGCAGCACCATCATGTTTCCGTGCTCCATGAGATACCCGGCCGCAATGCAGCCGAATACCACCACGATACCGATAATCGCAAACATGTTAATACCCGCTCATCCGCCCGCGCAGCCAGCATTGCCCGGCATACAGCCCGATCCGCCAGGTAACAACTTATGCAGACGCTGCACGAGCGATTGGACGCTGTCTCCTGACTCTGCCGCCGTTGCTACAATCAGCACGGGCAGCGATCGTCGCTCTCCCCACCACTCGATCCCTTCTGCTGCAAGCATCCGCCGAATTCGGGCTCTTAGAGCCACGACTCCTTCTTCTCGATGTCCATTCACAAGAACAAGGAATTGATCATCGCTCCAGCGCCCTACAAGATCACTGGTCCAGAGACAGCTCTCGATCGTGCGCACCATGAGCCGAAGTAGAGAAGATGCCGCCTCGCTGCCCAGGCTTGCGCGGAAATGCGCTAGGCCCTGAACCCATACCAGGAAAACCCAGTGGGAAGAGTTGCCTGGAGACAAGGAGGCCAATTCCGATTGCAGGTGCGCTTGCATCATGGCGCGGCTGGCCACTCCGGTAACATGGTCCTCGAAATCAGGGCTGCTGGCGTTCCCCTCACCCCTTTCCCGGCTGATACCGGCTTGCAACTCCTCAAACGTTGAGAGGGCGCCAATGATGGAACGATGCTGGTTATAAACCGGCACGGCTCGGATTCGCACCGGTACTTCGTGCCCGTCCTTGTGTCGAAGAAATCCAGCCGAATCGACCGCCTGCGACGTTCTCATGGCACAGGCCACAGGGCAATGCTCGTCGCAGAATTCGCATCCGGGCTGGTCACAATGAAGCAGGGGTTCCGCGATGCAGGAATGCCCCAGGACCTCATGCCGCAGATGGCCAGTCACCCGTTCCGCACCGCTGCTCCAGAAGACGATTCTTTTCTGCAGGTCTACTACGCACAAGGCGACGGGCACATTCTCGAGCATGTCACGGCAGACTTCAGCGTCCTCAAATGCGGCCATTTGCCTTGGCGCGAGTCGAACGCACCTGTGAGCTTTCATCGGCAGCGGTAGAAAAGACTTAATCCATGAGAAGCGCAGAGCCGCTCGCGCATACCAAAGTAGGCAGCATTTTCATGAAGATAACGCGTGCGACTCTCGTGCAAGTCCTGGCCGGTCAGGCTATAGCCAGAAAGCTGCCCTGGATTCAAAAGAATCCAAGGCCCTCGTCATTTGTGACAAGATTTTGGTTTAGGGCAACGCGCGTGGGGTGAATCCCCGCACACGAAGTTTACGGTTGCGGACTCAGTTCGTCGAAATAGTGAAGTTAACCGTAATCTTGGCTTGCGTCTCCACCGGTTCCGCGCCGATGTAGTGGGGCTTGAAATGCCATTGTCTTACTGCTTCCTGTGCGGCTCCGGCCAGAATAGGGGGGCCGCTCAGGAGTCGCAGCTGCTGGATCAGTCCGTCGCGACCGATCACCGCCAACATGATCACTGAACCTTGTACTTTCATCTGCCGCGCCAACGTGGGATACCCTGGCGTAACCGAATGGGTCACCAGGTCGGCGGCGTTCGCGGATACCTCGACCCGCTCCGCCGCCTTGACCACTTCCTCCGGTTCAATAGCTGCCGGAGCGCTAGTCCTGGCTCTCGATGGCGCTGCTCCCCTCTGTAAATCAACCTTTACCGAGTTGTTTGCTGGGCGCAAGTTGCGATGCGAATCTCCCGCGATCACCTCGACATCCAGCGGTGGCAGAACCGTTCTCACAGTCGTGACTGCCGGACCTGGCTCCTGCCCGATCTGCGGCTCTGTTGCTGCACCTCGATGCGCTCTCTTCTTGGAGGCCGCCGGCGCCTGCTTCGATGGGACAGTGCTCGTCGAAACTACCGGGGCAGGAGACGCTGGTTGCTCCTGTTCTTGAACTAGTTGCTGGTCTGGAAACCAGAAATCGCGATCATGGTAAAGGACAGCAGCCAGTGCGATTACCAGCAGGATGAAAGCGGCCACCATGAGGCGCTGCTGTTTCATGGCATTCGCCTGAAGCGAAGGGCTTTGCAAGAGACGAGGAACCGGGGAAATCTGCTGGCGGTCGGGCATAAGGATCCAGGCTGAAGCCCTGGAAACCTAAGATTATCGCCTCATCCAGCCTAAAAAACCAGCAGAAACACGTGCCTCGACACCTCCGCACATTGCTTCGTAGAGCCACAGAGTCGTGATATGGTGTCGTAACTTTCTGGGGGGCTCTGAATCAGATAAGCGAAGAATTACCCCAGAACCCCATCATGGAACCCGAAACCAGGAAATCCGTTGCAAGCGAAGACGGAACTGAGACTCCAGCCTCTAACGAAGCGGCCGGGCAAGGGGCTGACTCGTCTTCTTTGGCGCTGAGAGGGCGAGAAGTCGTACGGAGTGTTGACCCCGCTAAATTTTCCCGAATATCGCGCCGGGAATTGCTGAAAGTGGCCCCTGTCCTGGCGCTGGGAATTTTTGCTGTCCCCAAAGTACAGCAAGCTCTGCTGAAAAAGGGATTGGGATTCAGTGACTGGGTCTCCGCACGCCTGTTTCGACCTAGACATCACGCCTCCACGTTTGCAAATGAAGACCTCACGCCCTTCGATCAATTTCCCATCAACGACTACGACGTGGACGATCCTGGAGTGATCTTCGAAAACTGGACGCTGACCGTGAGTGGCGCCTTGCAGAACCCGGGCGAATACCCCCTGGCGCAGATCCAAGCGCTGCCCAAGTTCCGGCAGAATACGCGGCATGTATGTGTCGAAGGTTGGGACGTGATTGGCAGATTCGGCGGCGCGCGTCTTTCGGACTTCCTGAACATGATTGGTGCCGATACTTCCGCCCGCTACATCACGATCGCCTGTGCCGACGATTATTATGAGTCGCTGGACATGGAGACGGCACTGCATCCGCAGACGCTGCTGTGTTACGAGATGTATGATCGTCCGCTGACCCGTGAGCACGGCGCGCCCTTGCGCCTCAGCGTTCCCACCAAAATCGGGTACAAGCAGGCGAAATACTTGACTGCTTTGACGGTCACCAATGTTCTGGGTGGAAAGGTTGGCTACTGGGAGGACCAGGGATACTCCGAGTTCTACGGCCTCTAGGAATTATTGAGTTTAGTGATATGAGCAGCATAATCCTCGAAATCATCCGCACTGCTGGCGACGAGACGGAATCGGTGGGCCGAGCCGCGCATGAGCATCCCTTAATCGTCCGCTGGTGCCATTGGATCAACGCCATATCCCTTTTTGTGCTGGTCGGCAGCGGACTGCAGATATTTCGTGCGTTCCCCAGCTTCGGCGCGAAAATCCCGCAGCACGATCTACTCCACTGGCCCAAAGCGCTTGCCATCGGAGGATGGCTGGGCGGCGCCTTGCAATGGCACCTGACGTTCATGTGGATTTACCTGGCGAGTGGCCTGATTTACGTCGCGTACCAGATCTTCAGCGGGAATTACCGGCAGGTCTTGTTCACGCACCACGATATTCAGGGTGTCTGGCCCATGGTGAAGCACTATTTCTTCGCGGGCAAGAAGCCGCCGGCGACGGAGCCTTACAATTCGCTGCAGAAACTCGCATATACCACGGTCATCTCATTGGGAGTGCTCTCCGTTCTGACCGGCTTGGCCATCTGGAAGCCAGTGCAATTCTCATCCTTGGCATGGTTGATGGGGGGATTCCACTGGGCGCGCTTGTGGCACTTTCTCGTGATGTGGGCGATGCTGGCCTTTGTGTTTGGTCATTTGATCATGGTCGTTCTGCACGGCTGGAATAACTTCGTCTCGATGTTGACGGGATGGAAGAAGGACCCAGAGTACTGACACGGCGGGAGAGATGGCCGAAGGCAATATCGTGCTGAACAAGCCGGTGCCGGCGGGTACCAGCCATGAACTGGAACTCATCGAGCGCGTGCAGCGCGGAGAGAACCAGTTATTCTATGAATTGGTTCGCCCCTACGAGCGGCGCGTCTTTGCCGCCGCGATGGCCATCCTGCGCAATGAAAGCGACGCCGAAGACGTCGCGCAAGAGGCCATGCTGAAGGCCCTCCGTGCAATTCGACAGTTCCGGGCAGACGCGCGGTTCAGCACCTGGCTCATTCAGATCACGGTCAATGAGGCCCTCATGCGGAGGCGAAAGGAACGAAACGGCGTGATGGAAGCGATCGACGATCGTCGCGACCAGGAAGGGGAATACGCGCCACGGGATTTTGCCGACTGGCGCGAGATTCCGTCCGAGGCCCTGGAACGCAAAGAAGTTCGCCAGCGGATTGCCCAGGCCCTGGCTTCCCTCGATCGAAAGTATCGGGAAGTTTTTGTACTTAGGGATATGGAGCAATTGAACATTCAGGAAACAGCCGACGCGCTTGGCATCTCGATCGCCTCGGTAAAGACGCGGCTTTTGCGCGCACGTCTCATGCTGCGGGACCTGCTGGCCGCGGGTTGGCAGCAGGGCTGGTTCAGCCGCCTGCCTTTCGAGAAGGGGACCAAGCCATGGTGAACGATAAAACCGTGAACTGCGAACACGTGTGGCGCGAGATTTCGAACTATCTCGAAGGTGACATCGAGGCCAGCTTCCGCTCCCGTATGGATGAGCATTTCCAAACGTGCTCGGCTTGCAGGTCGCTGCTCGAGGGCACGCGCAACGTGATTCAGCTTTACAGCGACGAGCGCATGATCGAAGTGCCCTCGGGATTCAGTTCGAGGCTGCAACGCAGGCTGGCTCAAAGCGGGCGAGGTGCAGGCAGAAGCTGGTCTCCCTGGTCGGCCTGGCTGGTGCCCCTCGCCGCCCTCCTGCTTGTTACCGGCGGAGTCCGTATCGCGAGTTCAGGAGCTGTGCCGCAGCCCTTGCTCTCGCAGCACGCACAGCCCGCGCGCAATATCCCCCCTGACATGGTTGTGGTGGTATCGGCGGATGCCAAAGAGTTCCATGTTCCCGGTTGCGAGTTCATACACAACAAGGACCGGGAAAGGACGCTGACCGCCAAAGAAGCCGTACAGCAGGGCTACGTGCCCTGCGTGCGGTGCATGCGGAAGTATCTACAGACCGCGAGTTCAGGCCGGACGTCGCTTGAAATGGAAGTAACCTCGCAACCAGACATCGCCGACCCCAAACAGGATGGGGGAGAGTAAAACAAGTCACGAGAACTCGCACGGCATAAGCTCAAAAGCCCCGCCCGTGCGGCGGAATCGCCGATCGGACGGGGCACGCTCGCAGCCGCCTAGTTCTTTTTCATCTCATCTTTGTTCATATTGTCGTGCTTCATATTTTCCTGCATGCTGTCGTGCTTCATGCTGTCCTGTTTCATTTGATCTTTTTTTTGCCGACTTCTTGCTCTTTTTGTCGCTCTTCATCTGGTCTGTCTTCATCGTCTTGGGTTGGTCGTTCTTCATCGAGTGATCCTGCTTCATTTGGTCCTGGGCAAAGGCCCTCATCGACATTGCCAGGGCACACGCCAACGCCAGACTGCTCACGAGCTTCTTCATAGATTCTCCTCAGTGAATTGATGTGCGGCAGGTTTCTACCTGCGGGCCAACATGGGATGAACAATCCGGGGCAAAGTTACACAGGATGGACGCCCTGCTCCGGGGCGAGGGGTGCGAATTAGCAGGCTAGCTGGTCGCGCGTCAGCTTCAGCCCATTCAAGTTCCCGAGAGCCGTTACCGCAACCGTTTCAGTTTTGAAGAATTCATTCGCCAGACTGGTTAGGTCTTCGGCTGTCACGGCTTCGATGCGGGCGATCAGTTCATCCAGGTCATAGAACCGATCGAAATACATTTCCTGGCGCGCCAGGTTCGACATGCGCGAGGTGCTGGACTCCAGCGACAGCATCAGGCTGCCTTTCAATTGAGCCTTGGATCGCCGAAGTTCTTCGTCCGGGACCGGTTCGCTCTTCAACTTGCGAAACTCGCTCACCACAGATTGCACAACCTTCGAAGCCGAAGCCAGCGAGGTTCCGGCATAGACCGCAAGGCAGCCGGTGTCGCGATACGGATTCAGATCGCTGTAAATAGAGTAGGCCAGGCCCTGACGCTCGCGAATGTTCTGAAATAGCCGGGAACTCATCCCTCCGCCCAGCACGGTGTTGAGGATGTATCCGGCGTGCCGCTTCTCGTGCGCGATCGGATGTGCCGGTACCCCGATGCACAATTGCACCTGCTCCAATGCCTTTTTGTTACGAAGGGTAATACGGGAGATAATTTTGGGCGCTGACGAGTGGAAGCCGTTGTTCATCGGCTTCATATGCTCGAACTTCCCGGTTACCAATTCCACGAAGTGATCGTGATCCAGATTGCCCGCCGCTGAGACGATGATGTTGCTGGGAGCGAACCGGTGCGTGTAGGCGTCGACCACCGAATCCCGTTCGAACCGCTTTACAGTCTCTTTCGTTCCCAAGATCGGCTTCCCAAGTGGATGGTCCTTCCAAAAGTTCTGGGTGAATATCTCATGCACAAGGTAATCGGGGTTATCCTCATCCATCTTGATCTCTTCCATGATGACCCCGCGTTCCCGTGCAATGTCGCTCGCGTCAAACACAGGGTTCAGAACAAGATCGCTCAGAATGTCCAATGCAGTCGGCACATGCTCATCGAGTACCTTGACATTGAAACAAATGCATTCCTTGGCTGTGAAAGCGTCCATGTTGCCGCCAATGGAGTCGACCTGCCGGGCAATTTCTTCGGCTGTGCGGTTTTTGGTCCCCTTGAAGACCATGTGCTCGATGAAGTGCGAGATCCCATTCCATTGGGCATCTTCGTCCCGCGACCCGGTCTGCAGCCATACTCCGATCGAGGCCGAGCGGATGTGCTGCATCTGTTCCGTGATGATGGTCAGCCCATTGGGCAATTTTTGGCGACGAATGTTACGCGATTCCTGAACCATGATTGCGGATCCTGCCATCCAACGGATTGGGTAAAATTCCAGTGAACCTGCGGCGGAGGGCCTGATCTATTCTGACATAGCGCGAGAAAGCGTGCGAGAATAGTTAATGCGTGTAGAATCAGAAAGTTGCAGGTCTAGTGCCGGTGTCTTGATGGCTTGCCCGATGGCCCCATCGGATCGCCAACCGTCCTCTGAGACGTTGCTGCCATGAACCCAGTTCCGCAAAACACGCTGCTCGGGATGGATCGAGCTGACCTGATTTCGCTCGTGAGCAGCTTGGGCGAGCCGGCGTACCGTGCCAACCAGATTCTGGAGGCGGTTTATCGCCAGCGGGTCGATTCCAGCGACAAAATCTCCACTCTGCCTCAGCAACTCAGGACGAAAATGGCAGAAGCGGGCTTTTCTGTGGGGTTGCCCCGGATTGAACAGCGTTTTTTATCTCAGGACGGGACAGTGCGCTACCTGATTGGGTTTCCTGACGGCCAAACCGTTGAGACCGTCTGGATGCCGGAAGGGGACGGCGGAGAAGCGGATGAAGCGCTCGAAACCATCAATCCGCGGGACAGTAGCGCTCGCGGATGGAGTCGGGCCACGATATGCGTCTCCAGCCAAGTGGGGTGTGCGGTAGATTGCCAATTTTGCCTGACGGCTCTGCTCGGAGTGAAGCGCAACCTGACTGCCGGCGAAATTGCCGGACAGGTTTTGGCCATCCTGAACGACCAGAACGTTTCCCCGCAGCACGACCGCGTGAATTTGGTGTTCATGGGAATGGGCGAGCCCTTCCTGAATTACGACAATTTCATCAAAGCTGTTCGCTTACTGGTACAGGAAACAGGACTGGCAGAGTCCCGAATGACGGTCTCGACCGCCGGAATCGTTTTCCGCATCCCGCAATTCGGGCAGGAAGCCATTCGCCCCCGGCTCGCGATTTCGCTGAATGCCTCCAATAACGATCTGCGCAGTCGCCTGATGCCACTCAACAAGAAATGGAATCTGGAGATGCTCATGGCAGCCGCCCGCGAATTCCCGCTGCGCAATCGCGAACGCGTCACCTTCGAATACGTCCTGCTGCACGGAGTGAATGACTCGCCTGAAAGCGCACTGGAAGTGGTTGAATTGCTCCGGGGTATCCGCACGCGTGTGAATTTGATCGCATTGAACCCCGGGCCGGGAATTGCCTTTGCTACCCCGGATATGGATGCTGTCGCAGCCTTCCAGCAGGTTCTCCGGGACGCTGGAATTTTGACCTTCGTGCGCCGTCCGCGTGGTCGTGACATCTTCGCGGCGTGTGGTCAACTCAAGCGTACGGTTGAGATTGCCACATCACCGGCACTGTAGATTCTTTGGGCTTGGCCGGAGCTGGGCCGGCCGCCGGCAGTTCTACCCGGAGATGGACAGAACCATCCGCGCTGGATTCGCGGGACAGTTGACCTCGGTGTTCCTGAAGAATGCCCCGGCACGCGCTTAAGGCCAAAGTGTTTTCAGCATCTTGAGAAGCAGCAGTGGTGCTGGGGAGCTTCTCGGTAGCGATTTGCAGTACACAGATTCCGGCGTGAGATTGGGTGCTGATCGTGAGAATTCGTCCACCTCTCTCCGTCAACACATGCAGGCAGTTGGCCAGCAGTTGCAGGCAGACCTGCAGCAACTGATTTGAGTCACCGATCACCTTCGGGAGTTCCGGATCAAAATTCGGGCGGACCTCGACTCCCAGGCCCTCCCATTGCGGCTGCGCCAATTTGATGGCGGTGCGCGCCAGGGTGTTGAGATCCACTAGGCTCTTCGGTACCGGCGTCTGCCGCGCGAAGCTGATCAGGCTAGCCACGAGCGATCTCGTCCGCCGTACATACAGACCAATCTTTTCCGCGGCAGGACGCTGGTCTGCGGTCAACGGAGTATTCAACAGCAAATCCGAATACCCCAGCATGGCCGTGATGGGGTTGTTGAGTTCGTGTGCCGCACCACCGACCAACTGCCCGATGGATGCCAGCTTCTCTGACTGCAAAAGTTGTGCCTGCAGACGCTTCAGACCGTCAAATGCCGTGCGCGAGTGGTTTAGCAGCCGAACCAACTCCCGGTCCAGCAGTTGCTGACGCACGAACACCAAGGTTCCCAAACAAAATGCTGCCAGTAGCGTCAGCACCAGCCGAAATGTGCGAATTGGCCCGGGAAGCTGAACATCAGCAATCGACCACCCGGCGAACACAGGCAGGGAAAACACAGCGATCATGCTGCAGCGTGCGATCCAGACTCCGTAAGCAGTGAAGGCCTGCGGAATTTCCGTGCCCGGTCTAGCAACGTTGGTTCGTAAACCGATCCAGGTAAGGCTCGCCATGGCCGCAATCATCGGGATGTCGTAAAGACTGCCGCTGTAATACGTATTTCGTGCGAGCGCGACATTGGCCACGGTAGAACCCAAGGAATAGCACAAGTTCATCGCGAACAGGCTTATATATAACTTTCTCCATCCTTTTTTGCTGGTCACACAGCAAACCAGCAATGCACCCAAGAGCGCGATTTTCTCGGTGTTGTAAACGCCATTGAGATTGCTATTGTAGGCCGCAACGTTGGGCACGGCATACTGCCAGGGCATAACGATGAGGACGTATAGATAGCACCACCAGACCAGCAGCAGTGCGAAATCCAGTCGCCCCACGCGGGCCGCATACTCATCTCGGGGCACGTGCGGACGCAGCGCAATCGCCGCCATCAAAGGAACGAAGTGCAGGAACAACACAATATCCCACGCACACAGGTCGGGAACATCCCGCCTGAGAACGACTTCATAATATGTCCAGAAAAGCTGGTACCCCAGCCAGAGGGCCACTCCTCCCGCCACCAGAGACCAGAAAAGCCGCAGGCGGCCATGACTACGCAGAGCGGCTGGAATAAACGCGGCCGTGCCGGAAATAAGCAACACACATTGCACGACATCGCTGAGCGCGGTAAGGCCGAACGAGCGTGACAAAAACAGCGCAGACACGATCGCCGTCGCCAAAACGAGTGCCACCGCCCCCAGCCATAACTTCAAAGCCTTACCCACTGGGACACTCCCTCGAGTCCACATTCTAGGCGCGAACTTACCCTAAGAATGGTTACGCAAGTAACCTGTGACCAGCTATGATAAGGTTCGCGCCGCCGTCCCAACAGTGAATTACGGTCTCGCTGCTTGCTCGTTCAACATTGTTTTCAATAATATGCGACTTAGCCGCCACGGGGAGAACGCAATCTTTGAATTCTCGCCTTAAGCGTTATCGACAACCCTGGAGACTAAAAGTCCCTCCCGACCCTGGGGAGACGCGCCGCATCGAGCGCTGGCTCGCCACCGCGCGTGTGTTCCTTGCCGTTTCGACCTTGGTCGCCATTCGCATGGATCCCACTGAACTGGGGCATTCCTGGGCGGCATACGGCCTTTTCGTTTTCTACATGGCGAACGGCATTCTGATCATGATGCTGTTGCGTCGGCGGCAGCAATCCACAGCCGCATTCCGTTTCCTGGTGCACGCGGGCGACATTGTCTGGCCAGCCCTCATTTCCGTTTTTGCGGAAGGCCCACGCACTCCATTCTTCTTATTTTTCTTCTTTGTGCTGGCTGCCGCCGCGTATCGCTGGGGATTGTGGGAGACCTTAGGCACGGCTGCTGCCGAAGCGGCGTTGCTCTGGATCGAAAGCTTCGTGGTTCTGCACGTCTGGCCCTCCGGTTCGGCTCCGCTGCGGGCCTTGACTGGCCTGCACATCAATGTCGCTGAATTCCAGCCGCAACGCCTGTTCATGCTGTCGATCTACCTGATCGTGATGGGTCTGCTGTTGGGCTACCTGGCGGAGCGGCAAAAGCAGTTGCGCGCAGAGAAGGCTCTGGTCACTGGTATGTTATCGCGGGTGCGGGTAGAGGCCGGCCTTACCGGAACCATCGATAAGATTTTCCATGAAATCACGTCCATGTACGGCGCTTCCCGCGTGATGATGGCCTCCCAGGAGGTCCATAGCAAGCGAGTCTTCCTGGGAGAATTGAATCCCACGAAGGGAAATGGGGCCAGCGAGTTCACCTGGCTGCAATCGGGCGCGCGTGATGCAAAAACATATCTCGACGATTATCCCGGGGAGGTCTCTTATGCATCCGTTCACCGCGAGAAATGGAAAACTCTAGCTCTGGATGCTTCCGGCCATGCCGTCCAGGCAGACAACCGGGCTGCATTTTCTCAGCTGCGCCAGGTGCAACCCTTCGATTCCATCGTCACCGTTCCCTTTACCTTTGGCAGCGACTGGCGTGGCCGCGTCTTTCTGTTCAATCCTTCGTGGGCAGGCGAAAAGCAAGAGGAGTTGCGCTTCCTGCTCGACATTGTGCGCCAGGTCGGCCCCGCAATTTATAACGTGTATCTATTGCATCGCCTGCGCCGCCGCGCCTACGCCGCCGAGCGAGCGCGCGTTGCCCGCGAATTGCATGATGGCGCCGTGCAATCGCTCATCGCCGTAGAGATGCAGGTGGACGTCTTGCGCCGCCAGGCCGAGGCAAATCGACCCATTGACGGGGAACTGGGAAGGATTCAGGGCTTGCTGCGCGAAGAGGTCCTGAAACTCCGCGAACTCATGCAGCAGATGAAAGCCATTGATGTCGATTCCCAGAAGTTGCTCCCGGTGCTGAGAGATGCGGTGGAGAGGTTTCAACGGGAGACTGGTATCAACGCGCGTTTCGTCACCGACATCGTGCAACTCGACATGCCTCAACGGATGTGCCAGGAGTTTCTCAAGATTGTGCAGGAAGGGCTGGTGAACGTGCGCAAACACAGTGGAGCGCGTCATGCGCTGATCCGCCTCGCCTCCCAAGCCGACCAGTGGAGTCTGACTGTCGAGGATGATGGCAAGGGCTTGTCCTTTGCCGGCCGCTACAATGAACAGCAAATGCAACAAGCGGGGATTGGGCCGATGATCATCCGAGAACGTGTACGCTTGCTCGGTGGGGAACTCACGGTAGAATCAAATCCCGGACAGGGAACGCGCCTCGAGGTTATTGTGCCTCGGAACGGAAACGTGCCGCATGAATTTTAGAAAGCCGCAACAAGTTCGCTTAGTAATCGCCGACGATCATCCGATTTTTCGTGACGGATTGCGGCGCCTTTTGGAAGCTGAGGCCGACTTCAAGGTCTTGGGAGAGGCCTCCGACGGCGCCGAGGCTGTCAAGTTGGTCCGTCAACTGAAACCCGACATCTTGCTACTGGATCTCGCCATGCCGAAGCACCCGGGCCTGGAGGCGCTTCGTGATTTGAGTGCCCCGGGTAACGTCACGCAGGTGCGAGTGATTCTACTGACGGCCGCAGCGGAAAAAACCCAAATCGTCGAAGCTTTGCAGTTGGGCGCCCGGGGAATCGTTCTGAAAGACTCCGCCACGCAACTCCTATTGAAAGCCATCCAAACCGTCATGGCCGGAGAGTATTGGGTAGGGCGCGAGAGTGTCTCCAATTTGGTGCAGTATTTGCGCACCCTGATGCAGTCGTCGCATGACGAGGCGCGCCAACGTAAATTCGGGCTCACCCCCCGCGAACTCGAAATTGTTTCCGCCGTTGTAGCCGGCTTTTCCAACAAGGAAATCGCCGAATACTTCAAGATCAGCGAAGATACGGTGAAACATCACCTCAGCAACATCTTCGACAAACTGGGAGTTTCTACACGCCTCGAACTGGCCTTGTTTGCCGTGAATCAATCATTGCCTTTAAAGCCGATCGGATAAGATGCTGAGCGGCAGTCACTAATCTCGCCCATAGCGTTCTGGCACTTCGGTGCCATTGGCTTGCCTGTCATGTAAAGCTACACTTGAGCTAATTGAAACGCCTTGGGGAAGTGTATTTGCTACTGGCTGCAACGTCTCATCCCGTTAAGACGGGCCTTTAATCCAAGGTTATCTAAACAAAGAGGAGCCCCGTGGCACACCTTCTACAACAGCTATGGAATGATGAACAAGGCCAGGACATCGCGGAATACGCGGTCATGTTGGCCGTCATTCTCGTCATTGTCGTGGGTACGATCCGCCTCATCGGATCGAACGCGAACAATGTCTTTTCGCAAGTTGGGAGCGCGATTCAGTAAGCGATCCGTCGTTTTCCGCGAGCTCATCCTCGCACACGGTTGACCTCTGCCTCCGGACCACCCTCGTGTCTATTCGATAGATTCTGCAATCTTCTCTTGCCAGCGAGCTACTTAGGCTGGTTCCCCGCGGACGCAGGTGTCGTCTGTGCCATCTTCTCTCCTCCGCTGGACAATCGAGTCAGGTACGGAAAGAAGGGTGTAATCTCGAACTCCAGCTTCTCCCGGGCGGAGGTGAGGGCCACCGGCTTCGCCTTCGTGAGTTCCACCTGATCACTCCACGGATCCACCTTGACGCGCCCACCCAGCGGTAAGGCCGCGATCTGGTCCAGACGTTTCGGATCCAGAGCCGGAGCGGCGGCCACCAGATTCGTGAGTCGATTGGCACCAGCCAGGCTATTTCCGAGGTGAGGACGAATGAGCTGTGGCAACGCCGGCGCATGCTCTTGCAGCGCTTTCATAAATAAGCCAGCGTTGGCCAGTTTGTCTTTGTAGGGCGAATTCTTTAGCATTTCCAGGGCTTTGGTGTCGGCCGCCTCTTCATCGCCGCGGCTCTGTTTGAAATCCAACCGTTGGAATGACTGCTCATCCGGGAAAAACAATTTGTCGTTGAAGGCAAGCTTCGTATCGAACGGATGTCCCAGCACAATGTGGCTCAATTCATGCGCGAGAATCAGCGCCAGGGAGGCCTCATCGGGAAGCACGTCCAGCAATCCACGGCTTACGACAATGGTGTGGCCGATGGTAAACGATTCGAGCGGCGAAGTAAGCAGCACACGGCAGTGAAAGTCACTTTGCAGGTCGATGTTGTTGGTGACCAGCAGATTATTGACCACCGTTGCCATCACTTTGTCCACTTCACCCGGAGGCGCGAGGAGGCCGATTTTCTGCATACGCTCGACGGCATTATCTTCCGCCTGGCGCTCCCACATGCGCTGCGCTACTACCGGACTCGGATCCGCGGCCGCATCGCTCTGGTCTTTCACCGTCTGCGGGGCATCCACCAGGATTTGCGTGAACTCTTCACTCTTGCTCAGCCCCTTTAAGTCGTAACCCCACAACCGCGTTTGCGCCTTGAAGTGAAGTGTCTTTGTGAGTCCAGTCTTCAAGTTAGATTCTTCCGTGTAGACGTACGCCGGCAGCCACGTTCCCGGGCGCATGTTCAGACGCCAGCTGTCAAAATGGAAAAAGAAGTTCACCTTGGGCTGCGGATAGTAAGTGCCGTTAAAACGGACGATGTTGTAGTCCTGATCTTCTACCCAAATCCGCCCAAGGAATCGCACCGACTTCTCGCCCTCCCGGGGTTGCACATCGATTACCAGGCACCGAAGCTCTCCCAGAAATTCCCGGCGAACGAACGTGAACTTGTAGTACTTCTTCTGAAAATCAGTGTCGAGCACGACCATCTGCGCGAAGCCCATGGGCAGGTAGTGCAGGGAATATACCCCGGTGAGTTTGCTCAGCATGCGGTGTCCGAATCCCGGCTGCCCGACAAAGGAAACGTCTTCCGGTCCCTCCGACATATCTAGCCGCCCTAGGAAATACTGGTCCTTAACCGGATCCGGATGCCCATCGGCGTCGTTCTTCAGATCCTGCAGGTAGGTCTCCACCATGGGATGCATGTGACGCATCTGCGCCATGAAGTAGTGCTCCCGCTGCACGACTCGATCCATGACATCGTTTAAAGTGGTTGCCGGGGGCGTGCTTTGCACTGGCGACGGCGCACTCGACACGGTTGGCGAAGAAGCCGTGTCGCTTTGTACGACAGACGAGGGGGAATCCTGAGCGGCCGCCAACGCGCCGCCCAATGCAAGCAACAGCAAGCCCGAACGTACGATACTCATAGCAACCTTCTGCAGCGAATTACGCTAGCTGGAAAATAATGTGAACGACGGCGGTCGAGTCTGAAGGCTGACCGTCTTTCAAGGCTGGTTTGAAGCGGATCTGCTCCGCGGCTCGTACTGCGGCGTCATCCAAACCGTGTCCGAGCCCGCGAACCACTCGCAATACGCGCAACTTGCCCGATGCCTCAAACACCACTTCCAGAAGCACTTCTCCTTCGATGCGTTGGGCGCGAGCTTCGGGGGTGTAGGAGGGAACGGGTTTGGAGATAATTTCGGCCGGAGTCATCCTCGCCGCGGCCTGCGTCGCTGCGCGCGATCGCACGGTCGGAGGAGCCGCAACATCCGCGTCTCCAAATCCAGCCTGATGCACTGTCGCTGGACCGGAGGAGCGAGCGTTGCCGGTAGCGACGCCGCTTCCAAATCCAGTGCTCGCAACCACTGCCCGCGCCCCGTTTACGCCGCCGGTTCCGTTTCCGGAGCCCGGTCCCCCAGGCATATCAAACCCACCTGACTGCGCGATGTTAACCGCTCGGGTCTGCGTAGTCTTTGCCGGCACGCCGTTGGGATCGCCAAACCCTCCAGTTTGTACTTTCTCCGGTGCCTTTTCGATGGTCTGCGGTGCCGAACTGCCGGTAGAAAATACGTTGGTTCTCACGATTTGCCTCGGGATCACCGGTGCAGGGGTGGGCACAGGCTCCAGTTTCTTCTCAGCAATCTTTACTTCAGGAGGTCGCGGCACTTCGACATTGACCTTGGGTTGCGGCGCAGCCAGGCGCAAAGCCGCTGGAGGTGGGTTTAGCTTCGCGATCACAGGCGTTCGCAACTGCTGCTGCGGCTCGTGATTCACTGGCACCGGAGTGGGTACCAGCTCAATAGCGTGATAGTCCTTTTTGGGTCCCTCGAGCACTTCCGGATGAAGAACCGGAATCCAGACCAGTATGGCAATGACGACGGCTTGGACCCCATAGCTGAGAACGAATTCATGCCACGGCGCTGTCCACTTCGGCAGGGTGGAGAATAGAATCGGTGACTCGGAGTACGGCAACGTCATTCTCCGGGGTTCCAGTTGCGTCAGCACGTTTTGACTCTTCAAGAGCGAAATCTTGCCAAAAACTTGCCCTGTTCAAAGGCGGGAGCCTGGGATGACAGGGACTTGATTGAGTCTACTACTCCGATTTCCAGGATGCACGGCAGAGGCCACTCTGTTGGCCAAAAACCCACCCCAACACGGTTAAGGATCAACAACTTAGACGAGCTGGATTCGTCCGGAGGTCTCTTCCGGCTTCGGCTATGCAAAAAACTTACATGCTGCGATGGAGATTTGCTGGGCGAGCAGCCGTGTAGGGGCGGACGCCTCGTCCGCCCGCTCGCGCAGCGAGGGTCGAACTAGCAGCGCACTATCTTCGGACTGTCCATCCCCCGGGTGGCGTTCCGCGTGTCCACGACCAGTTGCGCCTCTTGCACCACGCCTTGGAAATCGTAATCGGAGTGGTCCGTCACGATGACAACACAGTCGTATTGCCCGAGATCTTTCAATTCCGCGCACTTCATCTGCAGGTCGTATTTTCGTCCCCTCCCGATAAAAGGGAAGTAGGGATCGTGATAGCTGACTTGCGCTCCCTCTTTTTGCAGCAGCTCGATGATCGTCAGCGATGGCGATTCCCGCAGGTCGTCAATATCCTTCTTGTAAGCGACTCCCAGCACCAGCACGCGCGCGCCGTTCACCGACTTCTTGTGGGAATTCAGCGCCCCGGTCACCGACGCCAGCACGTGATACGGCATATTGGTGTTGATTTCTCCCGCCAGTTCGATGAATCGCGTACGGAAATCCCACTCCTTCGCCTTCCAGGACAGATAGAACGGGTCGACCGGAATGCAGTGCCCTCCCAGCCCCGGGCCGGGATAGAAGGGATGAAATCCGAAAGGCTTTGTCGAAGCTGCCTCGATCACCTCCCAGATATCGATGCCCATGCGCAGGCACAGCATCTTCAGTTCGTTCACTAGCGCGATGTTCACGCAGCGGTAAATATTCTCTAGGAGCTTGGTCATCTCTGCCGCAGCTGGCGACGACACCGGAACCGTGCGGTTGAAGATCGAGCCATAGAAAGCCCTCGCCAGCTCCGAAGCCTGTGGGCTCAAGCCTCCTACGACCTTCGGAATATCGCGCCGGGCGACGGTTGTGTTGCCGGGATCTTCGCGCTCCGGAGAGAATGCCACCAGGAATTCATCGGGCCCCATGCTGGACCCCCGAGCGGCCTTCAGCGCCTGTTTATTCTCCTTTTCAAGAATAGGCACCATCACCTCTTCCGTCGTGCCCGGATAGGTTGTACTTTCCAGCACCACCAACTGCCCAGCCCGCAGGTGAGGAGCGATCGCGTGTGTGGTATTCGTGATGAAGCTGAGGTCGGGTTCGTGATACTCGTTCAGCGGAGTGGGGACGCAGATGATGATCGCATCCATCGCCGTCAATTGCGAAAAGTCGGCGGTGGCCGAAAACCCGTTGGCTTTTGCCGCTTGAATTTCTTCCGGCGCAATCCGGTAGATGTACGATCCCCCTTTGGCGAGAGTCTCCACCTTGCGAGCGTCGATGTCGAAACCAGTCACCCGAAATTTCTGCTCGCTATAAAGAAGCGCCAGCGGGAGACCGACATAACCCAGTCCGATAATGCCCACGCGGGCCTGGCGCTGTTCGATTTTTTGCTTCAATTGGTCCAGGGATGAATCTGCGGTAGAGGAAGGAGTCATGAAAAAATCCAGTAGAAATCGTGAATGGAACGCATCTAGGCGCCACAATTCTAGCACGCTGAAGCCGACTCAATCTGTGGTCTAAAAGCGTTGGCCGCCACGCGGACGCCACCCAGAATGATCGTTCTGCTCGAATTCAATCGCCACACTTGTGTTCACTTAACCGGCCACTCAATGATCTTCTTGTCGGCACTCATTTCGTGATAACGAATTACGGTCGGTTTTTGCCCAGAGGTGACCGCGAAGTCGAGCCAGCCGCGCGCGCATTGTTTGGGCTTCAGCGCCGTTCTCTCCAGAGTAGGCTGTTTTTTGGAACCATACGAAGCAATGGCTCCTCCATCAGCGAAATGGACCTGGAAAAACGATGGAAAGGCGAAGCTGTCGGCTGGGGCATTCGGGCCAGCGCAGACCTCCACGTCAGCACTGACGGAACTCAGCGGCGTCGGCCACGAGATCGAATAAACGGTGACCAGGTGTCCGCTAGCCGTTGTTTGTTTTAGGACAAGCGGTTGCGTTTGCGCGCATAAGGTCGTGCAGAGGAGAATTCCCACCGTCAATGAAAGTCCAGCCCAGTCGGACAGAGTGCCATTAAGATTGCGTCCATGCATTCCAGTGCCTCGTATGTTTTTAGCGAACGTGGCTCGATAATAACCCGACCTGTGTTTTCATCGAACACAAATGATGGCTCTGCTGATTACCTCGACTGGTAAAAGACGGCGCCGGCCATGGCTCATCCTGCTGCTCGCATGCGTGACCTTGTTTGCCCTGGAAGCGGGACGAGTCCTGGTAGTCAATTCTCCGCAGAAATCGGACTTGATCGTAGTTTTGGCAGGTGAGACCGACCGGCGGCCCGCGCTAGCGCTTGATCTTCTGCACCAGGGCTATGCCACGCGAATTCTGCTCGATGTTCCTGCTTCCGCCAGAATCTACGACGCTACACTGACGCAGATTGCAGCAGATTACGCGCGAAAACTTCCGGTCGCATCGCAGATCGCTCTCTGTCCCATTGCTGGCCTGTCCACCCGGGACGAATCTCACGACGTCGCTGCATGCCTCAATGACGAACACGGCGCTACGAGAATTCTTCTGGTCACTTCCGATTATCACACGGGCCGCGCGCTCAGCATTTTCCGTCATGAGATTCGGGGGAAATATTTTTCCGTTGCTGCCGCGCACGACGATTCACAATTCGGAGTTCGCTGGTGGACTCATCGGCAGTGGGCAAAGATATGCTTGGATGAGTGGCTCCGCCTGATCTGGTGGAATGCCATCGAACGCTGGCGCTGAGCCGAAGCGCGAATCACTTGTTCTCGGGGCAGTTTTCCACCGCTAAGACACTTTCGTGCCTCAAAAGGCATTGACCGGCAGAGAAGAGGCAGGTACGATTCCGAGGCATAGCACTAAATCTGGGCGTACAAGTCATCTCCCGAGGACGGAAGAGTGGCCAAAGTGGGGACTGTTCAAAAGATCCTGGCAGGTACGCTGAGCGCGATCTTTCCGCTGTCCATGTTTGCCGCCGACACGCCCGGCGCCATGGTGTATAGCCACGGGACGGCGACGGTGAACGGCAGCAGCATTGTGCGATCCTCGGTGCTGTTCCTGGACGACGTCGTGCAGACCCAGGCAGATTCCGTGGCCAACATCAGCGCCACCGGCAGCAGCGTGATCGTGCTCAACGACTCGCTGGTGCAGTTCGAGGGCAGTCGGGTGAAATTGGAGCACGGGGGAGTTACCGTCTCGACCTCAAAATCAATGTCTGCGCGCGCCGGCTTGATTACCGTGCTGCCGGCCTCGACCGCTTTGACCGAGTTTGAAGTGCGCGATGTGGATGGGACTGTGCACATCACGGCCCGTAAGGGCGACCTCACCATCAGTGACGCGAAGGGAGCGACCCTGCTCGCGCAGGGACAGCAAACCACGCGCGACGAAGGTACATCGCAGGATGATTCGCAGGCTCAGACTAATTCCAAGAAGAAGCGAAAAAAAACCACCGCCGGCACTTCTCCCGGCGCCTCGGGGGGTATTTTGAACTCCCCTATTGCCGTCGGCGCGGGCGGCGCCTTGATCGTCGGGGGCGCCATCTGGCTGTTGACTAAGAGCGATGACCCAGTCAGCCCCGTCAATCCGCAATGAACCGCTGCGCCTAAATTGAATTATTGATTCAGGGAACTCGCCTCGGACTGGTTCTGGTCCGGAAGTGATTGAACGTGTTGGCAAAGTTTTATGGAATAAAGGCTTACATTTATAAGAATTATCCGCGCCAGGGCTTTTGGCGCTGGCGTGATAGGAGGGCGGCAATGGCAGATGTCACAGGATTTCCCGCTGGCACGTGCTTCGACGATCTCAGAGTCTCCTTTACTTTCAACTACTTAGGTCCGTCTAATCCTCCCAATACCCACTGAACCCGGAAATTGTGCCGTTCGTTGGGAAGTTGGTGCGTGATTTCTCGCGGGTCCAATAGGATAGTTTCAGAAGAAACCCTAGGAAGAGGTGTAGAAAATTCCGGTCACGGAGAGAAGTCCCAGGGAGCCGCAGTTTTTGGATGATGGTTTCCAGGTTCATCCGAAGCGAAGGCAAAAAGCTAACGAGTTGTTGGGATAGCACTATCTGGCATTTCTCTTTTCTTAAGAGCAGCCAAGCGAGTCCCAGCCAAACGCAGCGACCAATGACCTTTGCTGGTTGCTAGCAGCCAGGAGCCAAAAAGTTATCATGCGCAAGCCGATTAAGTACGTCGAGAAAGCGGTTGTCACCGCCGCCAAGGGGGCGTGGGTTGTGTTCGATCGTATGAACCGCGTTAACCCCAACCCCTCGCCTACCCCCAAGTGGTCTGACAAACCGCTGCTCAAGTCGTACGAGAAGACCAAGCCCCCGCTGGGCTGGCCGCGTACCACGGATTCTCTTTGCCCCAAGTGCGTGCCGGAAATCCGGCAAGAGATTCTTGATGGACACCTGCCGCATGAAGTTTTGATGAACGAGAAAGTCGGGGAGATCAAAGCCCAGATCATCGAGCGCGACGGCAAGATTCTCATGGTTAAGGATTGCCCCAAGCACGGCCACTTCGAAGACGTGATGTCGATTGACACCATCTTCTCCAAGCACCTTGAAGATGTCTTTCCCGGCCGCGACATCGTGGCTCACAACGATGAGCATCTGCATCATCACGGGTCGTCCACCGTTAAGTACGGACGCGGATCGGTGCTCACGATCGATCTCACGAACCGCTGCAACATGATGTGCGATCCGTGCTTCATGGATGCCAACCAGGTTGGGTTTGTGCACGAACTGACCTGGGAAGAAATCAAGACCATGCTCGACAACGCCATCACTATCAAACCGCGCCGTCAGATGTCCGTGCAGTTCTCCGGTGGCGAGCCGACATTGTCGCCCTACTTCCTGGATGCGGTCCGCTACGCACGCCATGTGGGTTACAACTCGGTGCAGGCGGCGACCAATGGCATTGAGTTCGCCAAGAGTTTTGAATTCGCGCAGCAGGCGGTTGAAGCCGGTATGCGCTATGCCTACCTGCAGTTTGACGGAATCGGCAATGCGGCTAACGCCCATCGCATGGTCGGGAACTTGTTTGACGTGAAGCTGAAGGCGATCGAGAACCTGCACAAGGCGGGATGCGAGATCGTTCCGGTCATCACGATCGTGAACGGAATCAACAATGAGCAGGTCGGACGCATCATCAAATTTGCACTCGACAATCCCAAGACGATCAGCTTCCTGAGCTTCCAGCCGGTCTCGTTTACCGGACGCGACGAGGCCGTGACTGACGAGCGTCGGCAGGCGCAGCGCTACACACTGAGCCACCTAGCGCACGATGTGAAGAATCAGACTGGGCTTGGTGAACCGTCGCGCGACTGGTTCCCGATTTCGTTCATGGGAACGTTCAGCGACTGGGCCGACCTGATGCATGCCCAAGACCCGAAGAATGACTGGGGTCAATTGAGCTGTGGCTGCCATCCGAATTGCGGAACTGGCATGGCGGTGATGATCGATAAGGAAACTAAAGAGGCGGTGCCGGTTACGGCCTTCTTACATGGCGACCAGTTGGCGAAAGACATCGCCAAGGTGAACGATGCCGCACGCGGGAAGTTCCTCACGGGGCTCGGGATGGCGCTGTGCTTAATGAAGAACTACGATCCATATCAATCGCCGACTCACTTCAAGTTGATGGACCTGTTGAAGAAATTTGACAAGAATTATCACGTTACGGGGAAGGATTACGGCAAGGTTGGTCCGGACCGCACGATCGACGATGTCATGAAGCGGCGCCAGACGGATCGCTGGAATTTCCTGTTCATTGCGGGGATGTGGTTCCAGGATCTGTTCAACTACGACTTCCGGCGGACGGAACAGTGCATTATTCCGTACGCGACGCAGGAAGGTGAGATTTCGTTCTGCGCTTACAACACGGGCGTGGGATGGCGGAACATCATCGAGAAGATGCACATGACGGCCACGCTCACCAAGTGGTACGAAGAGCATGGACGTCACGAGATCTTCGCGGGCGGCAAGAAGGTGAACATGGACGAGCCGGCGACCGCCACCGAATATCTGAACCTGCGGGAAGAGATCGTCACCAACGAATTGCAGCGCGATCTGGACAAGCTGGGCATCGCGAAAAACGCGCGCGAGGAAAAGAAGCGGGCGCGTGATGCGAAGGCTGCCGGGGAGGCGCGTGGGCC